>JARRKU010000019.1:33904-48153 GCA_037387725.1 Desulfobacteraceae bacterium | reverse complement strand
ATTGGCGACCCGCAAGATGGATGACAAATGATACGAATAAATTTACTGCCATATCGTGCTGCAAGAAAAAAAGAGAATATTCGCGTTCAGGTCAATATTTTCATTGGATCGGTTGTGATCCTGCTTTTGCTGGTATGGGTGTTCAACACCTTTCTCAATGGTCGCATCGACAAATTAAAAGCCGACATTTCATCGACCAGAGCCCAGGTGGCCAAATATGAAAAGATCAATAAAGAGATTGCTGAAATCAAAAAGAAGCTGAACATTCTGGAACGCAAGATTAAGGTTATCGAATCCCTGGAGGCGGATCGCAAGCTGCCGGTTGAGAATTTGGACAGCCTGTATAATCTCCTGGTGGAAAAACGGATGTGGTATACTGGTTTGGAAGAAAGGAATAAAACATTCAGAGTGACGGGCATTGCACTCGATAACTATACGGTGCCGGACTTAATGACGCGTATCGAAAAATCCGATCGCTTTGACAATGTGGCGCTGAAGTCTGTAAAGCAGCATTCCCTGAAGGAGAAGAATCTAAAGCTCAAACAGTTTGAAGTCAGTTTCACGAACAAGCCGAAGGAACAGAAGACGAATGAGGTAAAGAAATAATGGCTAAGCAACCCACCTCAGACAGCAAGTTGGCACCGACCCTCCAAAAGATCGAATGGTCATCATTCTGGCGCTTTCCATATGGTTGCTGTTCTGGCCCAAAAAGAAAACGATGGATGGTCTCAATGTGCAATTGCAACACGCACAAGCAGACCTGGCAAAGGCGAAAAAGAATGCCGAGCAGCTCAATGACTGGCGTGCCAAAATGAGAAAAAAGGAAGTCCGATACAAGACCGTTATGAAGGCGCTGCCGGAAAAGCAGGAAATTCCTTCTCTGCTGGCGGGTGTATCCCAAGCTGGAAAAGATGCAGGCTTGGAATTTTTGCTGTTTACACCCAAAAAGGAGAATGCAAAGGAGTTCTATGCTGAAATCCCGGTGGATATCAGTGTCAGCGGAAATTATCACCAGGTCGCAACGTTTTTCGATAAGGTTTCCAGCCTGCCGCGCATCGTAAATATCCGAAACATTAAAATGACGCCCCAAAAAAGCACCAGTTCAGGGGCAGCGGATTTGACGACGACCTGCCAAGCCGTTACGTATCAATTCATAGAGGTAAAAGCAGGACAAACGCAACAGCGCGGGCGAAGAGGACGACGGAAATGATAGGTGTACGGGATATGATGAGAATATCATGGAAGCATTGCTTAATTGCGATTTGTGTGGCGGTGACCTTCGGTCTTATCGCCTGTGGCGATAAAGCACCTCCTGCCCCTGCTACACAGGTGGTGAAGAAGAAAATTGGCGGGCAAAATAAAAAGGCTGCGCCGGTAACGAATACGGCCCGATCAGAACCCAAATCCGATAAAGGCACTATGGTTAAAGAAGCTGCCGCAACAGAGCAATCGGAAAATTCAAATACCTCGAAGCTCATAGAGGCTTCAAAGGCGGCTGCTGCCACTTACGATTCCAGAGGTCGATTCGATCCTTTTGAACCCTTGCTCAAGGATGATGCGGAACAAGGTGTAACGACGTCGAAAAGCAGAAAAAAGCGGATTCCCCAGACACCTTTGGAGCGGGTGGCCATCAGCCAGCTCAAATTGTCTGCTATCATGCGTTCAAGCAAGGGAAATAGCGCCATCGTCGAGGATGCTACCGGCAAGGGCTATGTCGTACGAAAGGGAACCTATATTGGCTTGAATTCGGGACAAGTAACGAAAATATCTAAAAGCAGTGTGATGATAGAAGAAGAGATCGAGGATGTATCAGGTGAATTCCGCATCCAAAATATAGAGCTTAAACTTCAGAAACCAGCTGGAGAGCTATAAAATGACAACAAAAAGATCAAACTTGGCGGCCGGAATCGTTTTATTATTGTTTGTAATGACACTGATGATGGGAGGGTGTGCATCTCAAACGGAGTCTACTGCAGCGCCGGCCACACAGCAAGACGAACCGTTGGTGGCCATCGATTCGATTGAATCCTCCGAGACGAATGATGCCACTTTCGTCACCATAGCCGGTAACGGACCGCTTACGTTCTCCTCCTTCAAGAAGCCGGATCCTCCCTCTGTTGTGCTGATTTTTCCGGCCACCACAGCGAGCCAGATGCCGTCTACACCTGTTCTGGACAGCGAATTGATCGAACAGGTTATCGTCAGCGAAGGCAATGGTGGGAGTACGGCCCGAATCGAATTTAAGTTGACAGCAGATGCCTCATACACCGCCACCCAGCAAGAAGATAAAGTCTGGTTGACCTTTCAACGCCCCAAGGCCGGGATAACGGCTGCCCCGGCGTCAAGCACACCGACCCAGGTCGCGGAGGCAGCTCCCTCTACCGGATCAAAAGTTGAAACGCCCGCTAAATCGACGGCCGATATCCCCAAATCTACAGCTTGGGTGAACAAGATCGATTTTCTCAGCGAATCCGCTGGAAAATCAACGCTGGTTTTAGGAACCACCCACGTTGTCGATTATCGCATCAATAAGGTAAATCCCAAAAAGATCGAACTGAAGTTGATCAATACCCGCATCCCGGCATACCGTCAGAGGGCACTGATTACCACCCGGTTTGACAGTGCGGTGGATCGGGTTGTCCCCTTTCAGGCATCAAAGCAGAAGAACACGACCCTGGTATCGATCGAAATGCGGCAGTCCGTTCCTTATTATGTGGAGCAAACAGACAATCTGCTGCTGGTTCATTTCGAGTCCTCCTCGGTGCCTCCCAAACCCATGGAACAAGCTCAGCTTCCGGCATGGAAAAGAGCGATGATGAATGATGGCCAGACAGAAGCACAAGGGGTTGCACCTGATGTGAGTCAGCAACCTTCGTTCCAACCTGCCGCTCCGGCGAGTGAAACCGAACTTGCTGATCGCGATTATTACAGAGACGCGGATGTTGAGAACGATATCGAACTCCAAACCTTGCTATCCCCCCGGAAGAAGGTCTATACAGGAGAAAAAATCGCACTGGATTTTTACGATACCGACATTAAAAATGTTTTTCGTATTTTGCGCGAAGTGAGTGGAAAGAACTTTGCCATTGACAAGGATGTGACCGGCAAGGTCACCATGACACTGGATAAACCGGTACCGTGGGACCAGGTGCTTGATCTGGTATTGCGCATGAACCAACTGGGGCAAACTTACGAGGGGGATATCGTCCGGATTGCCACCTTGGAGACCCTTAAGAATGAAGACGATCTGCGTAAGGCCAAGCTGGAAGCCCTTCGCAAGTCCCGCGAAGAAGCCAAAGCATTGGAGCCCCTGGTGACCAAATATATTGCCGTAAGCTATGCCAATGCCGATGAGGAAATCAAGCCCCATTTAGAGAAGATATTGACCGAAGGACGTGGAAGCATCAGCGTAGATAAAAAGAACAACCAGATCATCATTACAGACACTGGGGCAAAAGTATCTCAGGCCACTGATATTGTAAGGCGCATCGACAAGGTTACCTCTCAGGTCATTATTGAGGCTAAGGTGGTGGAAGTCTCCAATGATTTTACAAGGTCATTGGGGATTGATTGGGATTTGGCCTATGGTGACAGCACAGACCCACTCAATACGGCCAATACAGACTGGTCGATGAATTTTCCATCCACTACAGCCACTTCCACCATAGGCGTAACGTTCTCCCGTTTGTCCGGTGTTCCCTACGTGATCAACGCCCAGCTGAATGCGCTTGAAACCACCGGAGAAGGTCGCATCCTATCTTCCCCTAAAATTCTCACATTGGACAACAAGAAGGCGATGATCAAACAAGGGTTGGAGTATCCCTATTTTGAACGCGACTCTACTGGGGGATCTTCCATTAAATTTAAGAATATCGATTTGTTGCTGGAAGTTATACCCCATGTAACACCGGATGATAGAATCTCCATGGCCATTCTGCTCACCAAAAACGATGTGGATTCGCTCGTGGGTGGTGTTCCGGCTCTGGCGACCAATGAGGCGAAAACTGAATTGCTGGTCAATGATGGTGATACCGTGGTGATAGGCGGTATTATCAAAGCGACTGAAAGTGAAGCCACAGCCGGATTTCCAGGTCTATCCAACATTCCCCTGCTGGGGTGGTTATTCAAGACCAACACGAAATCGACGGAAAATAACGAGCTGTTGATCTTCATCACACCGCGCATCGTCCAATTGGAACAGTCTATCGCCGATATCGTCCATTAGTCACTCCCATCAGGGATTGCGCGGTTGGCATCGATCGCGTAAAGATAAAGAGGATAACAACGGCCTATCGATTATAAAATCGATGGGCCGTTCGTTGTTTAGATATTGATGGGACCGGTTCCCTCGTCAAGTGTGTTCTGATGGCCACAGTCAATCTTATTCCCTTTTGCAATTAGCGGATTGACTGCAGCCGTTTTCTTGCTTTTACTGCTATATCACTTTCAGGCATGGCCAATTCAACTGCACTTTCATAGGATATAATGGCCTGCGCCGTGCGGCCGATCAGAAGATTGGCTTCTGCCAACTCGTAATGAAGTTCGGGGACTTTGGGAGCGATTTTAACCGCTCTTTCCAGATATTTCAATGCCAGTCGACCGTCGTTGAGCGCCAGATAGCATCTGCCAGCACCTCTAAGGGCGTTGACAAAAGTATCTTTAATTTTTAATGCCTCTTTATAATAGCGCAGGGCAGTTTTAAACTCCCCTTTGTGAAAATAGGCCAACCCGATGTTGGATAATGGATAATGGGGAGTGCCATAAAGTGCGTCTTTGGAGATTCCCTTAAAAATTTCAATGGCCGTATCCCACTCTTTGAGCGCAAGGTATGCGGTGCCCAGGTTGTTACGGGCGGATGCATAGTTGGATTTAATGGCCACTGCTTTTTTGAAATGCGAGATCGCATCGGCCATTAGTTTTTTATTCATAAAGCAAATGCCCAGATCGTTTTGCACGATGTGATCTTCAGGGTTCAATTTCTCCGCTTCAAGCAATTCCCGCAATGCAGCTGTATAATCCCCCTGACGCATATAAGCTTCGCCGACATCTCGTTTGGCTGCGGCCATCTGCTTGTTGTGCATTGAATTTTGTGCGGCGCAGGAAATCATTAACACCATAGGGATCAGCAGAAGCGGCCAGCGTACGGATAATTTTACTTTGTTCTTCATGATTTTCCAAGTCACTCTATCTGTTGGGGATTTGAATTTGGCCCACCATATCATAAGCCGAGCATTTCTACCAAACGACGACATCAATGCCTTGATTGCTAAGCATATCCGTTATAGCTGAATGCAGTGTCGCGCTGGTGAGCAGGACACGTCGGTTATCGTTATTGCTAAACAGTAACCCATAGATGGTAATCGCCGTGTTGAACTCAGGTGCTCTTTGGGCAGCCAGAAGGGTCGGGTGCTGTTCAAAATTGATTGATAACGCGGCTAACAATTTTTGGGCAATGTCGTCATAGGTCTCTTCCGGGGAAATTTGCACTACATTGAGGCCGGTTTTTGAGATGGCTTTAACGGCATCTCCATACAGATCACCGAAGTCGACCAGCGCCTCCCTGCCATCTTTGGTTGATAGCAAATTGGCATATGCCTCAACCTGGATGCCGGCGTATGGAAACGTTATATTGGTGTTGGGAATGTAGGAGAATCCCAGGGATTTTGCCAGCACCTGGACAAAATCTTTTTGGCTTGTCGGCGTAAGGGCAAGAATGTTTTTGATGTTGTGGCGCTGAAGATTGCCGTGATTTATTCCCATTGCTGTGCCATCCGGCAGAATCTCTTTGATGACCACGCCGTTTTGTTCAAGATACCGTCGGATCGATTCCGGCGTTTGCTGGTCGGCCGAGGCGATGGGCGTGATGCACAATTGCCTTCCCTCATCCTCTGTCCGAATCCATTTGGCCTTGATGGCGATATGGACACCCTGATTTTCAATGGTTACTTCCGCGGCGGGTTTGCCTTCTTCATCCAAGGCGTTGAAAATGGCGGAGACATATTGCTCTGTCGTCGCGTCAGTGTCAACCGTTACAGGTGTTATATCAGGCCAATTGCTCTGGAACTGTCCCTTGTCCATATTCATGACGGTACGACCTGGGGTGAATACAAGTTTGGGGCCGTTGGCGAATTCGAGCATGGGATGTTTCGACAGATCCAACTCATAATCCCCTCCTTCTTTTCGCGGCAGGTAATAGGTGCCCTTGGCATTGAGCTTGCCGCCGACAAAGTCTGCAGCCGCGGCCAAATTGCTCTCAGGCTTTTCCTCCGGTTCGGCCAATACGGCTGTCGGCGGCACCGGTATGGGGGTTGCCTGGGCTTCTTGGGGAGACGATGAGGCTGTTCGGTCCATAGACTTTCGAAGATTGCCCTGTGCATCGTAAATCGAGGCGTACCAAGACTTCTCTCTTATGGTGGGATCCGGCAGATATAACCGCTGACCGGCGTAGATCAAATTTATGTCCTGGACATGTGGATTGGCCGCCTTGAACAATTTGACGCCTTCCTGATAGGATTTCGTACCGTAGCGGCCGTATTTTCTGGCAATTAGTCTGGAGACTGTATCGCCTTTCTGTACCTTGTAAGTTTCAGAATGTTGTTTAATGACTTCGGTAACTTCTGTTAAGGTCACGAAGGGAATGGTCACAACACCGGACGCCTGCCCGGGTAATGCGCCATGTTCAAGCTTGCGCAGAGGGATGTCGATGCCTTGGCCGGGTCGAATCATATCGATATTTTTGATATGCGGATTGAGTCGTTTGAATATGCCCAGAAAATCGCGAAAATCCTGGTGGGCGATCTCACCTTTTTGGCGAAAAATTTTTAACACCCAGTCATCTTTCTGGACCACATAGGGTTCGCAGAGAATATCCCATCCGCGGTCATAGCGGATGATATAATTTTTATAGACTAGGCTGCCGCCAAACAGCGGGGATGATGGGATCAGTACAATGACTGCCAACAGTGCAAGCCATCTCCAATCAAAGGATATTTTCGCATTGGGCCGTCGCATACAAAGTCCCTGTTTTGTTTTGGTTAAATCGATTGTTACCGAATACGGATAATGACAGCCGGGCATGCGCCATAGTATTCAGCCACTTCGACCCTGGTTCCGACATGGATTTATTCAGGTGATGCCCCATGAGACCTGCGGTGTCATTTCTTCTTCAGCTTTAAATTGTCAGCGACATCCCTGGTCACCATCTGGACAAAACGTTCAAACGCTTCCCCTTTAAGCGGTTTCCCTGGTGCCGGAATCTCCTTCAATCCTTTGGGATGCAAATAAACGGGTGTGTTGATCAAATGGGGATCAGGCACCACGTTGAATTCTTCGGGCATTTCTCCGCTGAAATAAAGATCTTGAAAGCCGGCAAACTTCAGGGCATGGGCGGTTGAATCGACCACTGCAATTTCCTGGCGCGATACCAGTTTCTGAGCGATGGCCGCATGCAATCCGGCGAGGCACTCACCACCATGGGTACAGGCAATGTGTCCGTTTTGGTTGGCCTTGAGCTGCCAATCCATAATATCCTGCTCCGTTACCTGCACAAAGCAGACGCGTTGATCTCCGGCCAGCTCATTGTAGGCCTCCTCAAGCTGAATGACCCGTGGCATTGATACCGGGTTGCCAATCATCGCGGCCTGGGCCACCGATGGTCTCACCGTCTGGGGAATGAAGCGCCGCTTGGCGGTGTCCGCCTCCTTATAGTACTGATACACCGGATCGGCGTGGGCTGATTGAACCCCCAGAACTTTTGGCAAGCTATCGATAATGCCCGCATGGAAAAACTTCATAAACCCGCTCATTACCGCTGTAATATTACCGGCATTGCCGATGGGGACCACCACCACTTTGTCACCGAGCCGGTATTCGAACGCCTGGGAAATTTCGTAAGAGTAGGACTCCTGCCCAAGTATCCGCCAGGCGTTCTTTGAGTTGAGCAGCGCCACTTCATATTGCTCTGACAAGGCTTCCACCACTTTCATGCAATCATCAAAAACACCGGGTATTTCAAAAACCCGTGCACCGCTTCCCAATGGTTGGGAGAGCTGCTGTGGGGTAACCTTGCCATGGGGCAGCAGCACAGCCGATTTGATTTTGGGTTGCAGATAGGCGGCATACAAGGCCGCCGCTGCCGAGGTGTCTCCTGTCGATGCGCAAACCGCCAGAACCTCATCGACCTGTCCGGAGCGAATCAAATAGTTAATATAGGACAAAGCACTGGCCATCCCGCGGTCTTTGAAGGAGGCTGACGGGTTTTGCCCGTCGTTCTTATAATAAAACCGGGCCCCAACTATATCTTGCAGCGGCTGGTTGGCTTCCACTATGGGGGTATGTCCCTCGCCCAGATAGACAACGGCATCCAGGGGTATGACCGGCCCGATAAATTCATGAAAGCGGTAGATGCCCTTGAGCGCAGGGATGGTCAGCATGCGGCGGTAGTCAAAAATCTGGTGCCATGTTGATCCAGGCAGTTTTTTAAGCCGATCCGCCAGTTGATCGTAGATCAACAAAACCTGCCCGCAATCAGGGCAAGTATACAGCAATCGTTTGATATCAAACTCGGCACTGCAGCCCAGACAACGATAGACCAGAGCACCCGAAGGTTCAGGGATCAGATGCGGTTGAATCTTTTCCGGGAAGTCATTTGGATTCATGGGATATGCGGTCCTTTCCGCCCATGAGCGATCTTAGCGCCTCCGGAATAATGACCGAACCGTCCGGTTGCTGACAGTTTTCCAGAATCGCAGCCAGGGTGCGCCCGACTGCCAGTCCCGAACCGTTCAGCGTATGCACTAATTGGGTTCCCTTTTGGCCTTTGCGTTTAAATCGAATATTCGCCCGTCGCGCTTGAAAGTCTTCGAAGTTGCTGCAGGACGATATCTCACGGTAGACACCTTGAGCTGGCATCCATACTTCGATGTCGTAGGTTTTGGCAGCTGAAAAGCCCAGGTCGCCGGTGCACAAGGTCACTACACGGTAGGGCAACTCAAGTCGCTGTAAAATAGTTTCGGCGTTGCCGAGCAGAGTTTCCAACTCGTCATAGGACGTTTCCGGTGTTGTGAATTTAACCAGTTCGATCTTGTTGAACTGATGCTGGCGAATCAGACCGCGGGTATCTTTTCCGTAGGAGCCGGCCTCTGATCTGAAACAAGGGGTAAATGCCGTATAATAAACGGGCAGGCGCTCCTCTTCAAGGATCTCTCCCTGCAGGATGTTGGTGACGGGCACTTCCGCTGTTGGAATGAGAAAATAATCCCAACCTTCTATTTTGAAGAGATCCTCCTCGAATTTGGGCAGCTGGCCGGTGTTGGTCATGGTCTGCCGGTTTACGATGAAGGGCGGTAGTACTTCCTTATATCGGTGTTCAACCGTATGAATGTTGAGCATGAAGTTGATCAGGGCACGTTCCAACAAGGCGCCATCACCCAATAGAAGCGGAAAACGTGCGCCGGTGATTTGGGAGGCGCGACCCAGGTCAAGAATCCCGCATCTTTCCCCGATGTCCCAATGCGGCAGCGGATCAAAATCGAAGTCTGGCGGCGCTTTATGGGTCTTGACCAGGATATTGTCGTTTTCATCCTTGCCGACCGGCACCGAAGCATGGGGAATATTGGGGACTCCCATGAGTATGGAAGCGATGACCTCATCGTGAGCGGCCATCTCTTTTTCAAGTTGTTTGACACGATCTCCAACCTTGCGCATTTCCAAAATCATATCCTGGGCGTCTTTGCCGTTCTTTTTCAGAACGGCTATTTCATCGGAAACGATGTTGCGTTTGTGGCGCAGCTGCTCCAACTCGGCCAGAATGGTCTTTCGTTGTTGATCAGCATGTGTAAAGGCCTTCCAATCGGCCGTTTCCCCTCTATTTTTAAGGGATTGTTGAACAAGGTCTAAATTTTGTCGGACAAACTTGATTTCTAACATTATTATCCCTATATTTACAAAGTTTTGCTTTCTGAATTTGGCTTTAGCGGCGGAGGGCCGTGGAAAACCACCGAATCTTCTTGCTGATCCGGGCTGAATTCTATTTCGCAACTTTACTGAATACGCCTGATTTGGTCAATGATTATTGTAAGTTGACTTGAGTGACGTTGGAACACGAGGCGAAAAAAATGGAGGTGCTGGAGATATAAAATGGAGGAAATTCGAGAAAAGAAGCAAGAAATCCGAGACGAGATCGTTCAGAAAATTTCGAGCCTTGGGGAGTCGTCCCTTGCGGCCAAGACCAAGGCCATTGAGGAACGCCTTTTCGAATTTGCCAATTATTTAGAGGCACGCATCGCATTGCTTTATACACCGGCACTAGTGGAAGTCGATACGCGCCAGATCATTAAGCGAAGTTATATGTATAATAAAATAGTGGTCTTACCTGCCTATGATCCCGAAACAATGAAGATAACGCTGCTCAAGGTTGATGACCCGGAAAAGGACCTTATCCAAGGCCCCAGAGGGAACCTGGAGCCCAATCCCGAGCAATGCAAGACGGTTCCCCTTGACTGCCTGGACATTGCCATTATCCCTGGCCTTGCCATGGATGAAAAAGGTGGACGAATTGGTCTAGGCAATGGATATTACGATCGACTTATCCCAGAACTGCCCATCACCACAAGAAAAGTTGGTTTGGTCTTCGAGGACCAGATCGTCTCCATGGTACCGATGGAAAATCATGACAAACATGTTGATATCGTAGTGACCGACGAGCGGACTATTTATAAAATTTAACAGCTCACTTCTCAGCGGGATTCAATTCCCCTTGAAGTTTGGTCAAATTGGCCGGATCTCCCACTGCAATCACTGTATCGCCGACATCCAGCCGTGTTTCGAAAGAGGGGTTGAAAATCATGCGGTCATCCGGTTTCTTGATGGCGATAATGATTAAGTTATACTTTTGCCGGATGCCCGAATCCTTCAACATGATGCCATTGAGTTTGGACGTGTCGGCAACTGGAATCTCCTCCATGTGTATCTCGTTTTGATTGCTGGCAAATGCCTGGTCCAGAAAGTTGGTCACCGTTGGTCGGAGGATGCGCTGGGCCATGGATGCGGCGCCGGTTTCGTAGGGTGCCTCCACTGTGTTGGCGCCCGCAGCAGCAAGCTTGGCCTTGGCTGCATCATTGCCGGCCCTGGCAATGATATTGAGTGCAGAAGACAGTTGTCGCCCGGTCAGGACTAGGAATACGTTATCCGTATCGGTGCCGAGAACGGCAATGAGGGCTTTTGCGTCCTTGATTCCAGCTTTGAGCAGAATTGCCTCGTCGGTGGCATCACCACAGATATAGACGAATCCCAGTCCATCCAATGTCTCAGCCAGGTCCGGGTTCTTGTCGATAACCACGACTTCATAATTTTCATGAAGAAGTTTGTGGCAAATGACTTTCCCAATACGGCCGTAACCACAAACGATGTAATGTTTTTTAAGTCGGGATATTTTACGATCCAATCTTCTTCTCCCCAATAATATTCGTACACGCCCCTCCACCATGAATTGGATCACGGCACCGATAACATAGAGAAAAAAGCCTACGCCGGTGATGATGAGGACAATGGTATAGACATGGCCGGCATCGCTGAGGCGATACACCTCACCGTAACCGACCGTCGTAAGGGTGATGATCGTCATATAGAGGGCGTCGATTGTTCGCCATCCCTCGATTACCATATATCCAGCGGTTCCGCACAGGATCAGGAGGATGGCCAACATGACTGAAATAATAAAATGCTTGGTGGTCTCCATATCAATATGAATGATGTCGCCGATATGGTGTAAAACTCTTTCATCAATAGGGGGGATTATGCAAAAAAGCAAGTGTAATACGCCAAGGGCGACAGGCAGGTAATGGGTCGAAATTGACGCCGGTCAATGCGATTGCTGGTCGAGGCCATCTCAGAGATACGCGCTTCGGTTAGCATGGGATGAGCGGTCAACGTCAGACATTCGACGTTCGAATGTCCCAAAAAGGAGCTAGACGAACCACGAGGTTGTGGTTGCGCCAAAGAAAAATACGACTGCTCTTCGATCCAACGCTCTTGACCGCCCATGCCGCCTCTGGTAGATGGAAAGCGGGAGCTGAGCCATTATGAAATATGATCGTCTTCGCCATGAAATGGTGGAAAAACAGATTGAAGCAAGGGGTATCACCGATATACGGGTTCTTAATGCCATGCGACAGGTGCCCCGGCATTTGTTTGTCAGTGAAGCTCTGATGGACCAAGCCTATAGTGATTTTCCGCTCCCCATCGGTGAGCAGCAGACCATTTCTCAGCCGTATATCGTCGCCGAGATGACTCAGGCGCTTCAACTTTCCCCGGATGACCGCGTTCTCGAAATAGGTACCGGGTCAGGCTATCAGGCCGCTATTTTGTCGAAAATCGTCTACCGTGTTTACACCATAGAACGCATCCATTCCTTATATATCAGAAGCCGGAAGTTGTTTGATAACCTGGGATATCACAATATCGTCACACGATATTCCGATGGGACCACCGGCTGGCAAGACCAAGGGCCTTTTGATGCCATCATCGTCACAGCCGGGTCACCGGAGATACCGGCTGTCCTTGTCAATCAACTGACCATTGGCGGTCGAATGGTGATACCTGTCGGCAGTCAACACTCCCAGGACCTGATCAAATTGATTCGAGAGCAGAACGGAATCCATCAGACCAATCTTGGGGGGTGTCGGTTTGTGAAGTTGGTCGGAGAACACGGCTGGCGCCCCAATTGAGAATGCTGGAGGACTCCATATCCTTCGTTGTCAGGGGCTTGCAGTAGATTTACTACGGCTGCGCCCCTTCCGCCTTGGCTCTGGAGCCCTCCAGCATTCTCAATTTGATATTTGTACACTGGACGTCCCCAGCTCCTGTGTTGCCAATGGCTTGCAGTCGGCTTGCTACGGTTTCATTTCCGGATGCCTTGATTACAGATTGAACATCCAACGTCCAGCGCTGAACAAGGAATTCTGCCGATTTATAAAATGATAGAGCGAAGCGACTACATTATTCGACGTTCGATGTTGGATGTTCGATGTTCGACGTTCAAATATTTAAGGGTGCTGCTTTTGTTAAAACCCTGGATGCCTGGGATATTGGGTCCCTATAGAAAATGCCTAAGGACTCCAGATCCTGTGCTACCGTTGGATCTTTGGGTATTCTAATTTCGCTGGAGAATTGCGTTGATTGACTATCTGATTCCGTTTTTGGAGAAGATGGCGGTGCTGGGAGTGACGTGGGGACCGCTGCTGGTGTTGGCTTTCATGACCGTGGAGAGTTCCTTTGTACCGTTTCCCAGCGAGATTGTCATGATACCGGCGGGGTTCATGGCGGCCAGGGGGGAATTCTATCCGGGCGGTCATGTTTGGGCGGCAATAGCTATCGCCATCGCATGCGGTATCTCCGGTTCTTTGGCCGGGGCCTGGATCAATTATTTCCTCTCTCTCAGGTTGGGACGTCCCTTTCTTCACCGCTATGGAAAGTATTTCTTTGTCGCGCCTGAGAAACTTGATCGGGCCGAGGCGCTATTTAGAAAATACGGTGAAGCCACGACATTTATCTGCCGCCTGATTCCAGTCGTGCGGCAACTCATTTCAATTCCGGCCGGTATCTCCCGAATGAACGTCCTGAGATTCTCAACCTTCACAGGGGCTGGCGCCGGCATATGGGTGATTATTCTGACTTTTCTGGGTTACTGGTTCGGCACGACGACAGAAGGCATGGGCTACGGTGAGTTGGTTCACAAGGGCAAAGAAACGGTATCGGCCAACCTGATTTGGATTCTGCTCGCCTGCAGCGCACTTTTGGCCATTTACATCTGGGTTCATAGACTTGCATCCGGTCATAGGCCGAAGAATGCAAAGGAATAAAATTATCTCAGCACGGACAAGTTGGCAGGGTCAAGCCATCATAGGCGCCAACGATAGCATCGCTTTTAAGTATTTGAACGCCGAACATCGAACGCCCAACATCGAACGTCGAAGAATGAAGTCGCTTCGCTCTATCATTTTATAAATCGGCAGAATTCCTTGTTCAACGTTGGATGTTGGGCGTTCGATGTTCAATGTTCGTCTGTTATCAAGGCGTCCAAGGGCGCAGCCGTAGCAAGTCTACTGCAAGCCCTTGATAATAAGGTGTGTAGGGCTCTCACCTTCGGCAATAAAGATTGAAAATGTCTGAGGGCGCCAGCTCCAAGGCGTCCAAGGGCGCAGCCGTAGCAAGTCTACTGCAAGCCCATGATAATAAGGTGTGTGGGGCTC
>JARRKU010000019.1:0-33876 GCA_037387725.1 Desulfobacteraceae bacterium | reverse complement strand
GTGGGGCTCTCACCTTCGGCAATAAAGATTGAAAATGTCTGAGGGCGCCAGCTCCAAGGTGTCCAAGGGCGCAGCCGTAGCAAGTCTACTGCAAGCCCTTGGCAACACAGGAGCTGGGGCCCTCAGGCATTTTCAAAGGTCTTTTACGAGGTGGTTGGCCTTGCTCCGCTCCATCTCCTTGCGTACATCATCCACGGCCTGGGAGACAGCGGCAAAGGCTGGATCGTTTTCTGCCGGGAAATGCTTTTTTCCACGTTTATCGAGCGCTTCAATCACTGATGCAATGGTGATGGTGTGGATGTCTCTAGCCGGCTGAAGTGAGAAAGGGTCATTGCCCTTTTTGCCTTCTACCTTTGAGATCAAGCCACCATCGCAAAGCTGCTCTGTCAATTGTTCTACCAAAAGGAAGGGCGCTTTTAAATGCTTTGAGATCTGCTCTATCGTCATGGGCGGCGAACCGTTTTGAAATCGTTGGATGATCAACCGCAGGATATGGAGTGCATAGCGCCGACGAAAGTCGGGACTCGTCTTCCGGTAATCCGTGGCCATGGTATAGTGGCTCACATGCTGATGGGCATAAGCAATTTCGGCGCCCAACAAAACGATCATCCAGCTGATCTGCAGCCAGAAAAGGAACAGCGGAAGGGCTGCAAAACTACCGTAAATGGCGTTGTACTTCGATACCAAAACCTGGGCGCTGATATAGATGCCTTGGGTCAATTGATAGATCGTACCGCTGATCACGCCTGCAGCCAAGGCTGACAAAATGCGGACCTGGGTGTTTGGCATGATGATGTAGATCATGAAGAAGAGAAGCCAGATAAGGCCGAAGGGGAGCAGTTTGAGCATCGTATAGATCACCGGACTGGCAGCTTCGAGCAAGGCCAATTTTCCTGTAATCGCCTTGACTT
This sequence comes from Desulfobacteraceae bacterium, assembly GCA_037387725.1. GTDB lineage: Bacteria > Desulfobacterota > Desulfobacteria > Desulfobacterales > Desulfosarcinaceae > JARRKU01. The sequence goes on along the minus strand of JARRKU010000019.1, from coordinate 32,965 downwards.
GTGTGGTGATGAAGACATTGGCGCTGCTGGAAACAATGACCAGCAGGGGGCTGATGATCAAAATGGTGAGATAGTCCGTAAACTTTCGCACAAAAGAGCGTGCTTTGACCTTCCAAATGTGATTCAAAGTGTTTTCTATATGATTCAGCACTTTGATGGCCGACCAGAATAGCAGGACCACGCCAATACCGGCGATCAGTCCCCCTTTGGTGTTTTCCAGCAGGGAATTGGCGAAGTCGATCACCTTCGACAGCACTTCCTCCTGCCCGGCAAATTCGAGGTAGAGTTGACTTTGTAACCGTTGCTCCAAACCGAAACCTTTGGCGATGCCAAACGCCATTGCGACCACGGGAACGATGGAAAGCAGTGTGTAAAAGGTCAGAGCGGATGCTTGCAGCGCACAATTGTCTTTTACATAACCGCGAATCGTCAGCAATACAATGCGAATCGGTTTAAGGAGAAGACCTTTTGGGCGGTTTAGGTCTTCTTTGCTTAGCTGCCAGATGTCCTGAGCGAAAAAGCGAATGATCTTTTCAACCGCTGACTTCGGCATTGCAGAACCTCCTGCAATCAGATTTATTCACAACCTGTGCAATCGCAACACACAGTTCCCTGAATTCCGGCTCACGCTTTTTCGAGCATCAGGGCTTGGACGCCTTCAGTCTGTCCGGTAATTGCACAGCAACCACTCTACCCTTGGCGCAAATTGCGCTTTTGGATTTCAAGGTAATGGCAACCACAACTTTTCGATCTTTGAATTCTTCCACCTTTCCCCGCAGTTCCATCGGGGCATCAATCGGTGTTGGACGCAGGTAATCCACGTGCAGTGAGGCCGTCACATACCGAAAATCCGGCTCGGTGCCCATGGAGCGGCCCGCTTTTCTAAAGGCCACCGCTGCTGCTGTACCGGTGCCGTGACAGTCAATGACCGAGGCAATCAGCCCGCCGTAGACATAACCTTCAATGGCCGTGTAATGCGGCTTGGGCATGAAAGTGCAGACAGATTCTTCACCATCCCAGTAGCTTTTGATTTGATGCCCTTGGGAATTTAGTCGCCCGCATCCGTAGCAGACACTGTTTTCGTCTTTGTAGTAATCCTGAAATGCTTTCTGGTCCATGGCATCCTTCTTCCTGTAAACGGCGCAATGGCTTTGATTGCGCTCACGGGGTCAATGGTGGCGGTTAGAAGACAATCCATCTCAAAAAAGTCTTCTGGCTCAATCTGGGTGTTGGGGCCGTGTTGCAAATTCTCGACATACAATAGCATGTCTGCGGTTTGAAACCCGACCCCGCCTACATCTTGGAGAAAAAGCCGTTTTTTAAGATAGCTTATCGTATCCGTAGAAGGGCAAGATAAGAACGACTGGGGTGGCCCGCTGCAAAACAGCGGCTTCACCCCCTCCGTTCTGCAATTGGGGTTTAACAATAAATATGTCCGCAAATATCTCAACGGCGGGTTTAAAACTGCTCTTCTTCAGTGGAGCCCTTCAGCGCTTGGACCGAAGATTCTCCTTGGGTAATGGCATTTATGACCCTGTCGAAATAGCCGGTGCCCACAAATTTTTGGTGGGTGATGGCCATGTATCCGTCCTCTTTGCCGTGGCTGAACTCAACATCCTGGAATTTGGCGTAGGCGGCCATGCCTTCCTTATTGTATGATTGCGCCAGGTCAAACATGCCCATATTCAAACTGTGAAAGCCTGCCAGGGTGACGAATTGAAATTTATACCCCATGGCGCCCAGTTCGCGCTGAAATTTTGCGATGACCGCACTGTCCAGGTTTGCATGCCAGTTGAAGGAGGGCGAGCAATTGTATGCCAGGAGCTTTCCCGGAAATTTCGAGTGAACCCCTTCGGCGAATTTTTTCGCGTCGTCCAGGTTCGGGCGCCCTGTTTCACACCAGACCATGTCGGCGTACGGCGCATACGCTAAGGCGCGCTGAATCGCCAGGTCGATACCGCTTCGAATATAGTAAAAGCCCTCAGACGATCTTTCCTGGTCTAGAATAAAGGGGCGATCCCGTTCGTCGATATTACTGGTGATCAGGCGCGCCGCCTCTGCATCGGTGCGGGCCACCAAAACTGTGGGGACATTGCATATATCAGCGGACAACCGCGCTGCCACGAGTTTGGTTATGAACTCCCGGGTGGGCACCAATACTTTGCCGCCCATATGGCCGCATTTCTTGGCTGAAGCCAACTGGTCTTCAAAATGAACGCCTCCAGCGCCGGCTTCAATCATCTCGCGCATTAACTCAAAGGCATTCAGGGGACCGCCGAAACCGGCCTCCGCGTCGGCTACAATGGGAGCATACCAATAAGGTCCGTTTTTTCGGCCGTCCAACACCTGAATCTGATCGGCACGCCGCAGGGCATTGTTAATTCGCCGAACGACGACCGGTACACTATTGGCGGGGTAGAGGCTCTGGTCAGGGTACATCTGGCCTGCTAAATTGTTGTCAGCCGCCACCTGCCATCCGCTGAGATAGATGGCTTTGAGGCCGGCTTCGACTTGCTGGACGGCTTGGTTCCCTGTGAGCGCCCCCAGGGCGGGGACATAATCTTCAGTGTTCAAAAGCTGCCATAGCCGCTCGGCGCCCGCCTTGGCATAGGTGTGCTCAACCGTCAAGGTGCCGCGCAATTTTAACACCTCTTCGGCGCTGAAAGGCCGGGTGATGCCTTTCCAGCGCGGATCGTTTTCCCATTCACATTCCAAGGCGGAAACTTCATCCGGAAATATCTCATGGCACGTAAGCCGATCACAAAGGGCCTTGGCTTTTTCTTCTATTGTCTGCATGCATATCCTCCATTCGGTAATGGCGTTTAAAGGCGGTGGGAAACCATCAAGGCATTGGGCAATCCGTGTACAAGGTTGACTTACCTGCTGCATGTCTCTTTCGGTTGCCCTGATGATTGTCCCTATAATGGTAATGGATGGAACATGGATGTCAACTGTTTGCGGCCTTTTCCCTGAGCATCTGGGCCTTACCGTACGGTCGGATATGGGTCCATGTCCCCTCGCGCAAATGTTCCTGGGTACGACGCCAAAATTCTGGTTTGAGCAGATCACCGTGGTAGTCCAAAAATATCTGTTTTAGGTCGGTCGATAACCCGAGGAAGGCGGAAAACTCCTCGGGAAAGACATCATTCTCACCCACTGAAAACCAGGGTTCTTCACTGAGTTCATCTTCATATCGTCGGGCCTTTGGAATTTTTCTGAAATTACAATCTAATAGCGGGCAGATCTCGTCATAGTCATAAAAGACCACGCGCCCCAGACGGGTGACGCCAAAATTCTTAAGCAACATATCTCCGGGGAATACATTGATCCTGGCCAGATCTTTAATGGCGTTTCCGTAGTCGATGACAACCGCCTCGGCGTCTTTGGGAGCGGCCGTCTTCAAGAACAGATCCAGGGGCGTCACGCGACGTTCCACATAACTGTAATGGAGTATGATATAGCCATCTCGAACAGTTGCCGTGTTCGATGCTTCGGCGCGGATCTCGGCAAGAAGATCAGGCGTGAAACAACAGTCTTCGGATTTCAAATTCTCAAATGTCTGAACATCCAGGAGTCGGCCGGCGCGGTCGTGTTTGAAGACATATTCGTATTTCCCCATGACCTGTCGAAAAGTGGTGCGTTTAGGGGTGTCAAAGCGGTCCCGGATCAACTTGTAAATCAGGTCGTCGTTGGGCATGTTGAAGGCGATCATCACCATGCCGTGCTTTCCTGGAGAAAAGTCAAACTGATCCTGGCTGCACACCTGCTGGTGGCTAAGCAAATCACGGTATAGCTCAGTCTTGCCATGTCGGTTGTACCCCAGGCCGATGTAAATTTCAGCGATGCGTTTTTCAGGCATCAATTCCTTCAAGAATGCCACCACCGGTCCCGGAGCTGTCGTATTGACATGGAAATACGCCCGTGAAAAGCTGAACAACACCCGCATCTCCTCCTGGGTGGTCAACAAGGCGTCAACGCGAATTCCGGACTTGTCGTTATCCAAAGCAAAAATGATGGGGAACTGCCCATCCGACCATCTCACTCTCCCGACCAGATAGGCGCTCATACCCCTGAAAAAAGGGGTCTTGAGCATCTCGACAACAATGCGGCCCTCATCGTTAATGGTCGCATCGATCACCCGGCCTATCCTTGCGGCACATTGCCGTGCGTCCTCATTGAGGTCGACAAACGGCGTACCGAATTGGTATTGGCCCAGGATGCTGCCAATTGCTTCCGGGGTTGTATCTTTGACCGGCGTGCTAAAAACCAGATCCGCTGTCTCTTTCAAAATTTCATGCGGCGGCGGATCAATAAAGGTGATCAAAGGATCGATGCCGACAGGATTAAAGGTTTTTCGATAAACAGAGTTGAAAAAAGTGTAGGCGATTTCAGCATTTTTTTGATCATGGAACGCTTGGGTGTAGTGAGCTTTTATTTCGGGCCATAAAGCATATTGGTGGGCTTCAGCCCCCAACTCCGTGTGCAGCAGCCCTATGGTTTCATCAATGATTTTAGAATACAGCTCCAGCCGTTCAAGGATATCATTTCGCATGCCGTGCCAGTTGCGATTTTTAAATCGGATGAATGCGCGCTGGGTTATGGTTGCAAACGCTTCACAATAATCTTCGAAACCGGTGTGGATGATCTGGTATGCCTTGATCGCCAATTTATTATCGATCGTGGGGTTAGACAAAAAAATGCTCTCTTTCCGTTCGGTCCGCTGGACTTCAGAACCATATAAATTTCTTTGTTACAATTTTTCTATGGGGAGGATGATATTAAATGCCGACCCTTTTCCCAATTCGCTTTCAACGGCTATTTTTCCGGCGTGAAATTCCACAATGCGTCGTGTAATGGCCAATCCCAGTCCCGTGCCCTGGGGGCGACCGCGTCCGGAAGTGGCCACCTGCCTGAATTGTTTGAAAATCACCTGCTGATCCGACTCGTTTATACCGATGCCGTTGTCCGTGACCTTTATATGCAGCTTATTGTACCGCTGATACAGGTTGACTGTGATCTGTCCCGTCTGCGGCTCGCAAAATTTTACGGCGTTGGAAATTAAATTGACCATGGCCTGAATGAGCCGATCCCGGTCGCCTGTGATGGTGGGAATATTTTCCGGCAGATGCACGGTCATCAGCATGTCCTTGTCTGTGACGAGCTGCCGCGTGGCATCCACTGCATCCTGGACGACCTTGATCATGTCTAGCGGTTTAATGTTCCATTGCATCTTGCCGGACTCAATTTTTTGGAAATCGAGCACCTGGTTGATGAGGCGTGAGAGGCGGTGAATCTCGTTGATCATGATTTCCAGGAAATTGCTTTGCTCCTCTTTTTGCGTGTCAGGATAATCCCGCAATATTTCCGCAATCGACTGGATCGCTGTCAATGGTGTGCGCAGTTCATGGCTCACGGTGGAGATGAAGTCATCCTTTAACCGGTCCAGTTCCTTGAGGCGTTCATTGGCGGCCTTGAGTTCGTCAGTGGCTCTCTCCAATTTGCGGCTGTAAATGATCACCTGACGTGTCTCATCGACGATATCCATCACCTCTTGAATACCCAGCAACTCTTCTTTTACCACCGAAGCCACCATTACCCGAGCCGATGCCGAACCGATTGCACCGGCCAGCAGCTTTTCGACATGGGCCACGAAACTGGCATCGGCAGTGGGGGATCGGTTCCAGTCGACATGGTGAATTTGGGCATATTCATTCAAGGCTTCTTCGGTGCGCTCTTTGCCCAGGAACCGTTCAAGCAGGGATTTGAGATCGGGAATGAACGCCGTCCCACGCCAAACCAGAGTTTCCTGGGTTTCCTGGGACAAACGATAGACATCCACAAACATGGTGGCCTGGGTGTGTCCCAGCGCGGACTGTTTGCTGAACAGGGAGACGCCCACATAGGCGCCCGTGTTTGCCAGCAAGCTCCAAAACACGCCGTGAGAAATGGAGTCAAACCCTGCCAAGCCGAAAAGGTGAAACGGCCGAAGCCAATCCCATCCAAAAGGGCCCAATTGGATAAAGCTGTGGGAGATCAGGCCGGTATCCGTCATGGTAGGCAGCACCAGCGTATACAGCCATACAATGAATCCGGCGATGAGACCGCTCAAAGCGCCGGCTTTGGTCCCACCCTTCCAGAAAATGCCGCCAAGCAGGGCCGGCGCGAACTGCGCCACCGCTGCAAATGACACCAGGCCGATGGCGACAAGGGGGTAGTATTCGGCGGTTTGGCGGAAATAGATATACCCCAGCAGAATCGTGACAACGACGGCAGCGTGGCGGATGGCCATCAACCAGGAGCTGAGGTCGTTGCGCCGGTTGAGTTTTAATGCAGGAATATGCAGCAGTATGGGCATCACCAAATTGTTGCTGATCATCGTGGACAGAGCGATGGTTTCCACGATAACCATGGAGGTGGCGGCGGACATTCCGCCTAGAAAGACCAGCAGCGCAAGATGAGATTTGTCGTGGATCAATGGCAGCTGAAGCACGAAGGTATCAGCATCGACGCCATGGTTCGATAATTCAATGGTGCCGGCAATGGCCACGGGCAGTACGAAGACATTGATGGCGACCATGTAGAGGGGAAAGAGCCATATCGCCTTTTTCAGGTGGTCTTCATTGACATTTTCGATGACCGATACCTGGAATTGGCGGGGCAGCAATACGATGGCCAGCATGCTCAAGAAGATATAAATGGTCCAATCGGTATAAGTGCCGGGACGTTGCTCCAAAGTGAACAAGCGGCTGACTTCCGGCATCTGTTCCGCGCGGGAGAAGAGATCCCCGAAACCATTGTAGATGCCGTAGGTGACAAAAACGCCCACCGCCAGGAATGCCATCAGCTTGACCACCGACTCCAATGCAATGGCCGCCACCAACCCCTCGTGCCGCTCTGTGGCTTCGGGTTTGCGGGCGCCGAATATCACCGCAAAAACCGCCAGGATAAACGCCACGTAAAATGCCGTGTCTTTAAAAATCGAAAGATTGCCGAAATGAACGTTGGCCGGGCTTCCTTCGTATGTGTGGAGCAAAAGAAAACTGGTGGAGATCGCTTTAAGCTGGATGGAAATGTATGGAACGATCCCGAGCACGGCGATGACCGTTACCACACCCCCCAGTGTCATGCTTTTCCCGTAGCGCGACGAAATGAAGTCGGCGATGGAGTTAATGCGGTGGATGCGGCTGATGCGCAGGATCTTTCTCAAGATCAGCCACCCCAGGGTCGCCATCAAGGTTGGACCGATATAAATGGATAGAAAACCCGGACCCGACCTTACCGCTCTTCCGACACTGCCGTAGAATGTCCATGCAGTGCAGTATACCGCCAAAGAGAGCGCATAGACATAAGGGGAGTTGATGATACTGCGCCCCCTGTCCGCCCGCTTGTCGCCGTAGTAGGCGACACCAAACAAGACGCCAATATAGCACAAAGAAACAAATAGAATGGTTTCTGTTGCCGGCATGGCCTATTTCCGCTGGTCAAGGTTTTGGATTGCGGGTGATGGGTCGGAGACGATCATCCTATCGCGGCGCGCGGGAATCTTTGCTTGAGACCAGGGCGACCAAAATAATAATCACAATCCAGACACCAAAAATATACGCATAGAGTATCGGAATCCCCCCAACTCGGGCCGGAAGGTTTACAAGAGAAATCAGAGGGTAGTTAAATAGCAAATACCCCAACAAAAACAGCCCGATGAGTCGTTTGGTGCGAATCGCTTCAGCTGTCATGGAAGGCTCCTTGGACCCGCTGGTTCCGCCGGCGACCGGCACGATACCTTGGGCAAGTAAATTTTGCGATTGTGCAGCAGCCGGATTTCTGCTATTTTCTAAAATAATAACAACCGATTGCTCATTAGCATAATTCAGAAAGCAGATGGCGTCAATGAGGGAAACGGCTCCTTCGGCGCTTCCCGAAGCCGCTACCCCTCCCCGTCCAATTGAACCTCCGTATCGGAGCCGGGGTTATGAACCAGAAAAAAGTATTGATTGTCGATGACGAACTGAGCATCTTGGTGCCGTTGAAGTTTTTATTGGAAAAAAACAACTACCGTGTGGATTTGGCCCAAAGCGGCAAGGACGCATTGGACAGGATAACCCAATCAAAACCTGATCTGGTCTTGCTGGATATCATGCTGCCCGATCTGGATGGGTATGAAATTTTCCAGATGATCCGCGAAAATCCGGAATGGGACGACATTAAGGTGATCTATCTGAGTGCAAAAAACAGGGACGTTGATATTGCCAAAGGCCTGAACCTCGGTGTTGATGCCTATGTGACCAAACCATTTTCCAATGCTGATTTGCTGGAGAAGATCCACAGTCTCGTGTCGAATAACCAAGTCGCCTTGTAGCTGCGCCCCCACAAACAGCCCCTTATGGGCCGTCCAAGACGCGCCAAATCGTTCATACAGGGTATCGGCAGCGGTCTCAAATTCGGAAATGAGAAAAGCGGCCATGACCGGTATCGGGTCATGACCGCCTAAGGTAGGAGACAGGTGGGGATCCACCCAATTTTAGCAGACATCAACGGTTTCGGTGGACCAGCCCACCGGGCATCCTAACGGTGGGGTACCCATACTCGCCGCTTGGACCAGTGAGCCGGTTCGGCTTCAACTTCGATCCAGCGTCCAGGAATCCAGCGACCGCCTCGGTTATAATGGCCAGGATTCCAAACCCGCTCATAGGTTGCCGGCACCCATTCCTTATGGATTTTCCAGCAACCTGACGGCCCACGGCGGTGGGGATGACGGTCATATCGTTGTGCTGCCGGTGTAACAGCCGCTATCTCATGGCGATGGTGATCAATGATGGCTTTTGTCAATATTAGTGCCCCAATGCCGATGGCGACGCCTTCCAAACGATGTTGTGCAGGTGTACCTGCCATGGACGCTGGTGCGGCGAAAGCGATGGCGACGATGACAAACAATATGATACTGATGATGCGTTTTCCACTCATGAGAGCCTCCTTTCAAGCCCAGTTTGACTCCTAAGACGCAGCACTGGATCGAATTGTTTACACTTAAGCTTTTAGTAAAGTTTATACCTTTGAATTTAATATAAAATAAGATCCGGCTGATCCCTTTAGATCGAAGCACCTCCAATACAAGCGTGAAAAGGAGCATTGAAATGAGTTCACTAGAGAGCTCCGGTGATGAACTGAGCACCCTGGATACAGACATCTTGCAGAAGGTATTGCCATTTGCGCAGCAACATTACTGCCGGAAGGGCGATGATCTTGTCGATACCGGCGATGAAGCGCAGGCCTTTTACTATGTGGAAAGCGGCATGTTTGAAGTTTCGTATACCAGCCGAAAAACAGCCATAGTGGTTGCGATTATCGGTCCCGGAAGCATTCTCGGTGAAATCGGCTTTTTCGATGGGATGACCCGCACCCGTACGATCCTGGCTGTGGAAGAAGCACGGGTGCGTGTCTTCAATAAACAGGTCATGACCACCATCCAATCCCTTGATCCCATCGTCTATGCCGATTTTATGGAATTACTGCTCCGTTGTGTCTGCAGGCGATTTCGACAGATTTTAAGCGATCGTGGTCCGTTGACAGCCTATGCCGCTGCATTGTCCACCGGCAAGGAACAATTCCAAGGGTTGCAGCCTCTTCCTGCTGATTTGCTGGGCTCTTCGGGCTGGCAGAGAGTGAACCAGCAGTTGGAACAATTCAAAGCCGCGCTATTTGATCTCTCCTATCGGCTGCAAAAAGATCCCAGCGAAGAGATCCCCACGGATCTGATGCGGGAAGGAGGGCGCATACTGGACAACTTTCAGCAGCAGGTGCGCCAATATGAAGACGGTGTGGCGGCCGAGCATACCCCTTTGATGTGGGGGTACGCCTTCAAAGAACTCTTTCCCTACTTCATGCGCAGTCGGCTGGCCGAAATGGCCTATTACAAGCCCAAAGGATACGCCGGTGATTTTAAAATGATGGAATGGATCTATCGTAAAAATCCGGATGGCGACGGCAAACTCGGCCGATTGATCGACGGCTGGTTGCTCGAGCAGGTCCCCCCCGAGGCTGTGCGCAACCGCCGAAAGCTCTTAGGCGGATTGCTGGATCGCCTTTTTAGGGAGCGCCTCGGAGACGAGCGGCAAATCCATGTCATGAACCTGGCTTGCGGGCCGTGCCGGGAGCTTTTCGATCTACTGACCCAATGCGATTACAGCGACAGGATTGATGCCCTCTGCATCGATATTGATGCCGAAGCGCTTCATTATGCGAATCGGTATGTCAACACCGAGCCGCATAACGCTTCAGTTCGATTTATGCACGAAAACGTCATCAAATGGGCGCTGGGGCGTGCCAAGCACGACATGGGCCCCCAGGATATCATCTATTCCTCGGGTCTTTGCGATTACCTGGATGATCGCATGATGCAGCGCCTGATTGAACGCTGCTACCAGCAACTTTCCCCAGGCGGCGCATTTATTGTCGGTAATTTTACACCCTCCAACCCCGATCGCCAATTCATGGATAACATCATGTACTGGCGGCTGATCCATCGCAATGAAAATGATATGCGCAGCCTGTTTGAAAGTTCCCCTTTTGGGAATCGGGTTGAACTGGTGGCAGAGGAGCACGGCGTCAACCTCTTCGCAATCGCCCTGAAGTGAGCTGAGAGGCCCAGATCCTGTGTTGCCGGAGGTTCGCAGTAGACGTGCTACGGCTTCACCTCCGGACGCCTTGGCTCTGGACCTCTCAGCTCACTTCAGGCTAAGGGTTCGCTGAGGAGATGCTTAAAGGCCCAGATCCTGTGTTGCCGGAGGTTCGCAGTAGACGTGCTACGGCTTCACCTCCGGACGCCTTGGCTCTGGGCCTCTCAGCTCACTTCAGGTTATAGGTCCGCTGAAGGATGCTTGAAGGAATAGATCCTGTGTTGCCTGGGGTTCGCAGTAGATGGACAACGATGGCGTACCTCCGGTCGCCTTCCATGAGAAAGCGAGTCAACAGATTAATCCGTTCGGATTACCTTTATTCCAACGAGTCTCTGCCGCCACGCTTCCGTCCGAACTCTTTAATGGAGCCGCCGCTGCCCCGGTGCATGTTGGTATCCGGTGCAAGGGGCTGCAATCTTGGCTTCGCAATCATCGGTGTCGGTGGCAGCAGCTGTAGAAGGGTGGGCATCGCCCACCAAAATTGATGCAAACTATTTTCTGCACACGCAACCATAATAAGGTGGGCGATGCTCACCCTACTTGCTCAGCTATCTTTAGGGTTCGCAGACTTTTTCGACGGCGATTGCTTTTGACCGCTCATGCCTTGACCCGCTAAGGCCTGGCGGATCCCATTGGCCAGATGGTAGATGGTGATGGGCTTGTAGAGGACCCCTTTGATGCCGGCTTCGATCAGGCGATCTTCATTGAAGCGATCGCTGAACCCGGTACTGGCGATGATAGGGATGTCGGGTCGGATTTGAAGGGCCTTTTCTGCCAATGCCTTCCCGGATAGCCCTGGCATAATCAGGTCGGTAATGATCAGGTCGAAAGCGTGAGGGGTTTTGGCATATCGCTCCAGGGCGGCTTGGGGATCTGTCTCGGTGGTGACGCGGTAGCCTAATGTGGAGAGCAGTTTGCCGCCCAACTCGGCCAGGGATGGATCATCATCTACAAAGAGAATACGTTCGTCGCCATCCGGAATGGTTTTAAGTGCTTTGATTTCGTCTTTGAGATCGCTTCTGATGCGGGGCAGATAAACACTAAAGGTGGTTCCTTCTCCTATATGGCTCTCTGCTTCGATCGTTCCGCCATGGTTTTGAACAATGCCCTGGACAACAGCCAGGCCCAAACCTGTCCCCACGTCCTTTTCCTTTGTTGTGAAATACGGATCGAAAATGCGACCGATTTGATGGGAGGGGATGCCATGGCCGGAGTCGGATACCTTCAGGCAGACATAGTGCCCAGGTCCCAGGCTGACCGGACCCGGTGGCTTTGACGTTTGATTCAGATCTTCCACCGATATGTCCAACGCTTTCAACTCCACTGAAAGGATGCCGTCACCACCTTCCATGGCGTGGGCAGCGTTGGTGCACAGGTTCATCAAGATCTGGTGGATCTGCGTCGCGTTGCCGATGATGATCGAATCTTTCTCCTCTATCGCTTTCTGAATTTTGATCGTGGTCGGCAGCGTAGAACGGATCAACCGCAGTGCCTCTTTGATGATGGTACTGATTTGCAGCGGTTTGAGCTGGCTGTCACTTTGCCGGCTAAACGAAAGGATCTGATATACGAGATCCTTGGCGCGATCGCTGGCATGCAGGACTTCGGACAGGTGTCTTTCTGCTTGTTCCCCATTGTTATTCTGCATCAGCGCCAGTTCGGTATGCCCCATAATGGCCGCCAGAATATTGTTGAAGTCATGAGCGATGCCGCCGGCCAAGGTTCCGATGGCTTCCATTTTTTGAGCCTGCCGCAATTGATCTTCCAATTGCTTCTTCTCTTTGTCCAGTTGCTGGTAAGCATCGATTTCGTGGCGTAATTCTTCATTGGTCATGGCCAGCATGGCGGTTCTTTTCTCCACTGTTTGTTCCAACTGCTGGTTGACGGATTCGACCTTTTGACGTTCCAATTCCAGCAAGTGAGACATGAAGTAGTCCCGCCGGGCGTAAAATTCCAGATTATAGCTGGCCAGCATGCCAACCATGAAGGCGGAGAGACAGAAAAAATTATTGATCACGACGGCATCCTGTTCCATGGTTTTGCTGGCGAGCGTGGCAATAAGATAGGTAAGCGAGAGCAAGAGACACGCGGAGGTGGCCCACAAAAATCTCGCACGGACCACAGAACAGCCGATCATCAATACGAGCATTAATCCAGCGAAGTAAGTACGGTGAATGATCGGTGGGGCGGAGACCGCCATGTAGATGATGCCACCGCCGGCGATGAGAATCAGCAGGGCGATGGCCGGCTGCATGATTTTATGAAATTCGGCCCTGAAAGTGGCGAATAATATGATCAGAATGGTGGGGCAGACGATGGCAAAGCGGATAAACCAGAACCGCGACCATAGCTCCGGCGCAACGAGATAATCCAGTATGCCGAAAGCGGTATACAGTAAAAGCGCTAATCCCAGCGTATAGCGCAATTGATTGAGAGACGTACCGGCATATTTTTCTAGAAATGGGTTTTCGAGCGCTGTATAGGGCCCCGTAAATGAAAGGGTAACCGGATGCAGCGCAATTGCTGACGGTTTGCCGCCTTTCTGATGCTCTATTATTGGATCGATATAAGGGGACATAACACGCTTTCACCACCCGATTGAATCGCTGGCTTCTTTGCAGCAAAGGAAGCCAACGGCTTTTCCAATTGAATGAAACCGATTTGCAACCGAACGCGACTTCCGATGAATCGTCTGATCGTTTCTATCCTTTTTTGACATGTGTGTATCTTGCTAAAAATACACGATCAATCCAAGGGTTGAAAGCACAAAATATGCCAGCCAGGTCGATGCGGGCAGATGACTTGGGTGAACTCTGGTGGATGGGTGTTCGGGTGTATTGGGTTAAGTCCGTCGTTTTACATGATCGATGAATTCATCATGGTACATGAAGTCCATACTCCTATATTGCATCAAAAAGATGCCGCGGCGCAATTAATATTTTTCCGAGTATTTACTTGGCGGAATCCAATGGCTTGTACCCCTTCCATACCCACAGCGCGACCAAGATGGATGTAAGCAATGAAAGCCCAAATCGACAAACCGACCAATATGTGTTAATGTAATATGCATAAAATTCCAAGCAGCGTCCGCACAACCCCCGTTCCAATCGGGCCTGCTTGGTGGAATCGAAGCGCTCCCTTCTTACGGAAGGGAATCGTTCCGTCGGCTATAAGGAAGATAGGCCATGACCGCAGCAGGTGATGCAGTATATCTGCCTGTTCCGAGTTCGGTTAAGTTACCTTTTGATATTTTCAATCGGCCTCGGCCCTATATCAGGCAACATCATCCGACAGAACAGCATCGGATCTATCGAATGCCACGGCAGGAACTGCGGCGGATGACTTACAGCGCCAAGGGATATGCGCCCACCTCTCCCGACACTGGGAAAATCATCGATATTCGCGTTTGAATTTTTATTTTGACCAGAGGGTGTCAATCGGTGGGGCCGGATTCCTGTTGGCATTGGTCGGGGTGTATGGCGGTTTGACGATTGCATTGGCAGGATCGGAACTGATGGCCGGGATGATCAGCCGGTTGCGATCGGGTTGGCCGCTCTTTGATAGCCAGCGCAAGCAAGAAGACGCCAAAAACAACAAAACCGGCAAGGTATGGGAAGATTTCGTTCATCAGATGAAATAGAACCCCAACGTGATATCATAGCTGTCATCCCCTTCGAACCGGCATCCAACCTCATTGCCGGTGACGGAAATCACCTGGGCCGGCTTGTGAATCAGGGCTTTGTTGGAGTTATCCAGGTGGAAGCGAACCATCAATTGATCTCCCTGTTTTAGAAGATCGGCTTTTGTGGTGGAGAACCGCAATCCCGCTTTGGAAAGGTCGCGCACGACCATAAGTCCCCAGATGCTTTCCGCAGCGCCTTTGGTATCCGAATCCCCTGTCAGCGCGAAATGGCCTGCCAGCTTTACCGCCTTTCGAAATGCACGGCGTTTTTCCAGGACAGCCGTAAAAGTCTTTCGGCAGGGGCAAGTCACGCTCAGGGCGTTGCCCAGATTCACGAACTGATCCGAGGAGACCGATTCCTGGATTCCGCACTGGGGGCAGGTCAACAGAACCAGACCGTCGTCCCGTGGGAACACCTGCTGCTGATCCGTGGATTTTCGTCCGGACAATTTCTCGATCAGCATGGGGTGAGTCGGATTCCTTGCTGCCCCTGTTTCGGTCAAGGTGTGCGCGGAAGCGCGCCTTATTGAACTTTCATCATCATTTGTTGGGGACCAGGGCCGTTTTTCCGTGATGTCGATAACTTTTGGCGTTTTCGAATCGAGTTCTGGTTTGGATGGGGCGGGGCGCCCAGTTTGTTTACGGACATCGACGGTCTGGATTGATTCTGTTCCACCAACCCCTAGCTTGTCGGCCATCAACTGGCCTAAAAATTTGACAAGGGCAATGCAATATGGATCCCAGTCCCGGCCGGCGCTTTTTTGGGACACACCGATAATGCCAACGGGACGCTTAGCGCAATAGATGAGATGGCAGATCACCGCGCCAACTTCCTCTTGGTGCCACGCCAATAATTCAAAGCGCTCCGATGGGGTTAGTTCGGCGACATCCTTCACCACGAAGACCTGTTCCTTCCGCAATCTGACTATGGCGTGCTTAATCGTCTCCAAGGGCACGTTTTTGGATTCAGGCGGGTCGTCTTCGGCGGATGCCGTCTTGCACCATTGGTAGGCCGGTTCCACACATTTCAGCTGTCGGTTGAAAGTGTATATAAAGGATCGATCCGTGTCGGTGATCAAACATAGTTTTTTTAAGGCATCCTGAATTGAGTATTCCAGATGTCGATTGGAGGCCGTGCGGACGGTATCTGTTGTGCTGAAGATAAGATTCAACAGATCCTCTTGGAACTGTCTCTGGGCCGAAACTTTGCGGCGGTCCGCGATCTCATTGAGCGAGACCCGGACTTCCGAAGCCTCTTCACCGCCGTGATCATTCAAGTCAAAGTCCAGCAGCAGATAGAGGCTTTTTCCCTTTTTGTGTTTAAGGGCAATTTCAAAAGACTGACGCTTGGAACTGCTGCGCAGTTCGTTCCAATGGGAAAAGAAGACGACGAGATCTTCCCGTTCCACAAAGAGCGAGAACGGCTTGCCCTCTATCGCTTCGGCAGCATACCCGAGCAATGCCGATGCTTTTGGGTTCGCCTTGGTAATCAACCCGGTCGAGGCCAGCAGGATGGTTCCCGATACGGCCAGATTACCACCGCACGTACCGCAAAATTTATACTGGGGCGGATTGGTTGCACCGCAATTCGGGCATGTTGATTCCAGTTTACGACCGCAAGTGCCGCAGAACTTTTGACCTGAAGGATTGGCGGTATGGCAGGCGGGGCATTCCATGCCGCTATTATATATCCAATCCCCAACCCGGAGGCAAGACAAGATGGCGCTTTTGCTATGGACGGACCGGCATCGGACAGGTTACTCTCTGTCGCAGCACGTCTTTCCAGTCTTTAGATCGCCAATATGCCAAACAGGCTGACATGACACAAACTTCCAAGGTCATGGGCGGGTGGCCTTGAATAGGACCTTGTCGGGTGGTAATCAACCCAATCGTTGCACAAAAAAAGACGACAAAAAACTTTTATGGCATTATGAGCATAGCGCAGCCCGCTTGTTCTGAATGGTTCAAGCAATGATCTAATTCGGAAAGGAGACCAGGACCATGGCCCCTCCCATCTATCTCGACTACAACGGCACCACCCCCCATGCACCGGAAGTGATTGAGGCCATGCGGCCTTTTTTAGAGATCGAGTTCGGCAATCCGTCCAGTTCCCACTGGTATGGCGCCAGACCCCGGCAGGCGGTGGAAGATGCCCGACGTCAAGTTGCCGGACTCATTGGCTGTCGACCTGAAGAGATCCTTTTCACGTCCGGAGGGACCGAGTCCAACAACCATGCCATCCAGGGGATGGCCCGTGCGTTGAAGGGCAAAGGACGCCATATCATCACCGCCGCATTTGAGCACCCCGCCGTGCTTGAGGTATGCCACCATCTCAATTGCGAGGGTTTCCACACAACCTTTGTCCCAGTGGATGGACAGGGGATGGTGGACCCGGCCGCTGTTGAGGGGGCGATTCGCGACGACACAATCCTAATGACCATTATGCACGCCAACAATGAAGTCGGCACGGTGCAACCCATCGCAGATTTAACGAAAATGGCTAAAGCCCGGGGGATTGCCGTGCATACGGATGCTGCACAATCTTTGGGCAAGATACCGACCAGCGTCCAGGCACTGGGAGTGGACCTGCTCTCCATCGCCGGGCATAAACTCTATGCGCCAAAAGGGATCGGCGCCCTATATGTTCGAGAGGGGACCCTGCCGGAAAAATTCTGCCACGGCGCTGGTCAGGAACGCGGCTGGCGCGCAGGTACAGAGAATGTACTGGAAATCGTCGGTCTCGGAAAGGCTTGCGAGATTGCCGGCAGCCATCTGGAAGCGCATTCGGAACACATGCTGGCGCTGCGTGACCGGCTTCACAATGGTATCATCAGCCGTGTGGCTTCGGTGCGGCTCAATGGACATCCTGACCATCGCCTGCCCAATACGGTCAGCCTGTCCTTTAAAGGACTCGATGCCAACCGTATTCTGGATGTTATCGGGCCACAAGTGGCCGCCTCCCCTGGTGCGGCCTGCCATTCAGAGGCGGTATCGGTCTCCCATGTGTTGGAAGCCATGCAAGTTCCACTGGAATGGGCCAAAGGCACCATTCGATTCTCAGTGGGGCGCATGACCAGCGAAGAAGAGGTCGACCGGGCGATCGATGTGATCGCCGAGGCGGTTCGCCGATTAAAATAGCACCCTGATTATAGGGCATCAAAGTGAGGTGTATGGATCGCTTTTAGCCGCGATCTGGTCGATGGCCCTGCGGAAAAAGCCGGCGATTTTGGCGCATTCTTCGTGGTCCACGGGGCCCCCCTTGTTTTTGGGCAGATCAAAGGGGCTGCCGATCACAAAGATATTCTCGTCGTTGTAGTTATTGGCTGGCGCGGTATAATTGAAGCTGCCGCCCACTACAATATCGTCGTCGATCACCATCAGTTTATGGTGCAGTTTGCCGAACCCCTTTTCCTTGCGGGGAATAAAGACCTCGATGCCGGCATCGTGCAGCCAGTGGGTGGCCGCCCAGTCCCGCCTGCCCTGCCCGGGGTCAAATACGCCGCGCACCTGCCTGCCGGCAAATCGCAACATGGCCATGGCATCATCGATGCCCGAAGAGGACGCAAAGGTGAAAATCGAAAAGTCCAGACGCCGGCTGCATTTGAGCATCTGTTTGACGATCTCCAGCTCAGGCGCGTCGTCTGGGGAGAAGAGGATCCGTACCGGGACATGGTTGAGGTTGTAGGTGGAAGGAATCTTGTTCTTCCTCAGGTTCAACTCGCCGAAGTTGCCGGACCGGATTTCGTCAAATTCCAGCAGGTAAGCCCGGCAGATGCGGTAATCGTTGAAGACGACGATATGGTTGTAGTTCTTGTGGGTGCCGGTCCAGGTAAAATTGGTCGAACCGGTCAGAACGGCCGAGGTCGTGCGTTGTCTGCCCTGAAAATCCCGGATGATGAATTTTTGATGAAATATCTTTGGATTATAATCCGCTTTGACATCGACAGCATTCCGCAGCAGCGCTGTCAGAATATCGCGATTGGTTTTGGCTGTCTTGGGCCGGCGGTTTTCCTGCCATTGCACCCGTTCTATGGCTTCTGCTTTGCTCTCTCCTTCCTTTGCTTTGATCTTGGGCAGTTCGTCTCTGGCGATGTAGTCCTGTTCGATGATCATGCGGACCGTCACCCCCCGCCAGCGTGCATCGATGATCGCCTGAGCGATGGGCTCTGAATCCAGCTCTTGAACGGCGATGAACAGCGTGTGCTTTGCTCTGCCGATAAAATCTGTAATCACCGTCTCCAGATGGTCGGAAGCGCCCAGTTGCTTTGGACCGGCATATGTTTCTATTTTCCCACCAGCGAATACAGCCATCTTTCCCTCCTCTTCTCCACACTAACAGTGCGCTCCCTTTTGGGAACAACCTTGGTCCAATATGCCAAATGGTCGGAGGCGTCCCGGTACTGGCGCTGGGCCAGACCGCCGTCAATGACCCGGTAATACTTCGGGTCCACCCATATATAATCAATGCGACCGATGCCATAAAACGTGCCGATACGGCGCGCCTCCCGGGTCGTAAACGTGTCGATCATTTCAGCACTGTCTGCAAAGCGTGGCTTCAATAGATTCAGACGCGGATCAAAAGGAGACATATTGAAATCACCGATCAGGATTACAGGCGCTTTAACTGAAGCGATTTTTCGCATGATCGTTTTGAAAGATTCACCGTCCTTCAAGTCTTTGTCTTTGTGGATGCTGACAAAATAGTGCTTGCGTCCCCTTACATCAACGATGCATAACAGGGCTGTCTTGCTGTTCCCAGCACCGGAGCTGATCTGAAAACCCTCGGCCATGGCAATGGGGTATTTGGAGAGAACCGCGACACCCCACCATGGACCGGAGGGGCTGACGGTCGGGTGGTCGGTATAGGCTGCATTCATATTCAACCTCCGGGCCACTTCGAGGGCCTGGCCGCGACCCAGCACCTCCTGAAGCCCCACAATATCGGCGCCACAGGATTGAATCGCCTCCACGACAGGCCCCAGTTTCTTCTTCCGGCCCCTTAGCGTATACGGATCAACCCCCCGGTCTTCGGTTCCATAGCCCACGCGAATATTGAAGCTGACGACGGTCAGCGTCTGTCGATCATTATAAATAAAGGGGGGTGCCGCTTTACGGATATTTGATACGGTCGTACGACCTTTCCAGGTAAAACCGGTCATCAGCAACAGTACGGTGATGCCGGCAATGAGCAGACGAAAGGTTTTCATTGCTTCTCCTTGCTACTCATCGGTGACGCAACCTTCAGAGGCCGATCGAACATTCTTAATGTACTTGTACAGGGTGCCACGGGTGGCTTTATACGGGGGGGCCTGCCATGCTTTGCGGCGGGCTGACAGTTCCGAATTGCTGATGTTGATATCAATCTTGTTATTGACTGTGTCGATGGTGATGGGATCGCCGTTTTGAACCAGGGCGATGGGGCCGCCTTCCTGGGCTTCCGGCGTGATATGGCCCACGATGAAACCATGAGAGCCACCGGAGAATCGGCCATCGGTGAGCAGAGCCACATCGCGGCCCAATCCAGCCCCCACAATGGCTGATGTGGGAGTCAGCATCTCAGGCATGCCCGGCCCCCCTTTTGGTCCCTCGTAGCGGATGATTACAACGTCTCCTTTATTGATTTTACCCGCTTCAAGTGCGGTGAGCATCTCTTCTTCCGAATCGAAGACATTGGCCGGTCCTGAAAAAGTCAACCCCTCCTTGCCGGTGATCTTGGCCACAGCACCGTCCGGTGCCAGGTTTCCTCTAAGGATTTGGATATGACCGCGCGGGTGCACGGGTCGATTCAGCGGGCGGATGATATGCTGCCCCTGGGACAGCGGCGGTAGGCCCATCAGGTTTTCGGCCACGGTTCGGCCGGTGACCGTCAAACATCCACCATTCAGCAGATCTTCTTCGAGCAGGTATTTCATCACCGCCGGCAGCCCCCCCACCGCGTCCAGATCTTCCTGGACATGGCTGCCGCTGGGCTTCATGTCGGCCAGCAACGGCACACGCTCGCTGACAATCTGAAAATCGTCGATGGTCAACGGCACATCCACGGCGCGGGCCATGGCAATGAGGTGCAGGACGGCATTGGTGGACCCGCCCAGGGCCGTGATCACCACCAGAGCATTTTCGAATGCCTGGCGGGTCATAATGTCCCGGGGCCGTATTTGTTTTTCCAGCAGCAGTCGAATGGCGGCGCCTGCCCGGCGGCATTCGTCTTGTTTGGCTTCGGATTCGGCCGGACGGCTGGCGCTGTAAGGCAGGCACATTCCCATGGCCTCGATGGCCGATGCCATGGTGTTGGCGGTGTACATGCCGCCGCAAGCGCCCGGACCCGGGCAGCTGTTCCGGACAATGGCCTTGCGGCGGTGATCATCGATGGCGCCGGCCAAGTACTCGCCATAGCTTTGGAAGGCCGATACGATGTCGAGCTTTTCTCCGTCCAGCTGACCGGCGCGAATGGTGCCGCCATAAATCATCAGGGAAGGTCGGTTGATCCGCGCCATGGCGATCAGGCAGCCGGGCATGTTCTTGTCGCAGCCGGGCAGGGCGATGTTGGCGTCATACCATTGCGCCCCCATTACCGTTTCGATGGAATCGGCAATCAAATCCCTTGACTGCAGGGAGTAGCTCATGCCTTCTGTGCCCATGGAGATGCCGTCACTGACCCCGATAGTATTGAAGCGCAATCCCACAAGACCGGCATCGGCGACGCCCTCTTTGACTAAGGCGGCCAGTTCGTTGAGATGCATATTGCAGGTATTGCCTTCATACCAGACGCTGCTGATGCCGACCTGGGCCTTGCCCATGTCCTCCTCGGACAGTCCGGCGCCAAAGAGCATCGCCTGTGACGCCCCCTGTGATTTGGGGCCGGTAACGCGGGAGCTGTATCTGTTGAGTTTGTCGCCCATGGCAGAATCCTTTGATCCAAACGGTTTGACATGACTTTGCTTATCTAATTGAAACCAAGTAGCGGGTGAAACAGAATTTCGAATATCGAACAAGGAATGCCGAATGTCGAACTATGGAATCGCTGCGCTCTGTCATATTAAAGAAAAAAGACAGAATACCTTACTTCTACATTCTGCGGTTCCTTGTTCGACATTCAATATTCCCATGGTTCCTTGTTGGATATTTGATATTAGGGGCTGCATCACTTCTCCAGAGCCGTGAACCCGGACCGGGCTACGTCGATAATATGGTCGTCGCCGAGGTCGTTCAGAAAATCGTCGATCAACTGATTGGTCCCCGCCACCTGAAGGATGTAGAGATCGCTGTGCTGGCGATCGAGTATTTCAAAGGTATATTTGCTTTTGAGCCGTTCCAGATGGTCCTCTCCGGTCTCCAGCTTGATGATGGCCACTTCCCGCCAGAAGCTGTGGTCGATATCCAGCTCCTTGGCCGATACCACTTCTGTGATCTTTTCGATCTGTTTGACCACCTGTTTCATTTTTTCGTCACTGTCTTCGCGCAGCGTCATGGACATCCGGCTGATTCCCGCCGTCCGGGTCGCGCACACCGTAATGGTCTCGACATTGTACATTTTACGGCGAATCAACATGGAAACCTTGTTCAAGACGCCGGGGCGATCCTGCATATAGGCCAGAATGGCCCTTCTTCTCATCTGCTTCGTCGAATTCATTTATCCCCGTCCTTTTGCACGGAAGTAATCATGTCCGCAATGCCGCCGCCAGCCGGCACCATGGGCAGTACGATTTCGCTGGGGTCGCATAGAAATTCCACCAGGCATGCCCCCTTGTGATCGGCCGCAGTCCGCAAGGCCTCCTCAATCTCCTCCGCCCGGGTCACTTTCAGGTAGTGGATGCCGTAGGCTTGGGCGATCTTGCCGAAGTCGGGATTTTTCAGCGGTGTGCCCGCATACCGGCCGTCGTAGAAAAGCGTTTGCCACTGGCGCACCATACCCAGATAGCCGTTGTTGAACAACAGGATTTTGATGTCGATATTGTGCTCCATGACGGCGCCCAGCTCCTGAATGTTCATTTGAAAACCGCCATCCCCGCTGATCGACCAGACCCGTTCGTTCGGGCGCACCAGCTTTACGCCGACCGCCATGGGGAGAGAGCATCCCATGGTGCCGGCCCCGCCGGAAGTAAACCAGCTGTTGGTGGTCTGGAAATTGTAGAAGCGGGCCAGTATCATCTGATGTTGCCCCACGTCCGCAACGATGATGTCTTTGCCCTGGGTGATATCAGAGAGCTTGCGGGTGATGGTCTTCATGAGCAGTTGTCCTTCGGATCCTACTCCGGCCCTGATCTCTTGGTGGAGCGCGTCCTGAACCTCTGTCCGCCATTCGTCAATTTGTGCGAACCAGCGTTTCCGCCTTTTCGGTCTGAGTTCAGGATCCATGGCAAGGTTTTTCAACGCTTCGGCCACGTCGGCGTTAATCGCCACCGATGTTTTGACGTTCTTGTCGATCTCCGACGGGTCGATCTCCACATGGATCACGTTGGCGTTGACCCCGAAGGTGGCCAGATTGCCGGTGACGCGATCATCGAATCGCATTCCCATCGAGATAATCAAATCGGCGTGCAGCAACGCCCGATTGGCTTCAACCGTGCCGTGCATGCCAACCATCCCCAGACTCATCGGGTGGTCCACCGGCATGGCGGACAGACCGTGAAGGGTAAAAGCGATGGGAATACGGTTCTTCTCTGCAAAACGGCGAAGGCGCTCCCCCTGATTGCTGCTGATGACGCCATGTCCGCAAAGGATAATGGGGGATTCACTGCGGTTGATGAGCGCAACGGCTTTGCGGATGTTCTCCCTGTCCGGAACCGGAGAGTAGAAAAAACCGGGAAGATCCGGTTCGTAGCGCGCCGGGTCGAATGCATACGCATCATCGGTCTGCTGAATCTGGACGTCTTTGGGGATGTCGATTACGACCGGGCCGCCGCGCCCGGCGGTGGCCAGGTAGTAAGCCTCGTGGATGATTTCTTCTATTTTGCGGACCTCCAGTGGCATGTAAACCTGTTTGGCCAGCGGCATCATCACCCCGACCACATCACTCTCCTGGAAGGCGTCCGTGGCGATGACGCCGCTGGGCACTTGGCCGGTCACGGCAATCATCGGCACTGAATCCATACCGGCATCTGCGACTCCGGTCACCAGGTTCATGGCCCCAGGACCGGAAGTGGCCATGCATACTCCCACCTGGGGGGTGGCGGTGGAGATGGATGCCCGGGAGACGCCCTGGGCCATGAAGGCTGCCCCCTGCTCATGACGGGACATGATAAAATCAAAGACCTGCTGTCTTTCCATTTCATCGAACACCGGCATAATGGCGCCGCCGGTGTATCCGAACACATACTGGACGCCCTTGTCTTTGAGGGCCTTTATCACCAGCTCGGTACCTTTCATATTTGCGGATTCCTTTTCGGTCTATGGGTTTAGGTATATAGATAAGCCTGATTTGCCGGGATGCACCCTTTCCCATACAAATAGTTGACAGAGATCGGCAGCGATACCATTTTTAGCGGCGTGGATGATTTGATCTCATCCGAGCTGGAGATCGTCCGGCCAAAGTGAAAATCCGTTTCGAAGCATCGGAGAACTTGCCATGGGAAAAACCCTGTTCGAAAAAATATGGAACGCACACGTTGTCAGAGATCTACCGGACGGGTCCGCCATGCTCTACATCGATCGCCACCTGGTCCACGAGGTGACCAGCCCCCAGGCCTTTGAAGGCCTGCGGCTGGCCGGGCGAAAAGTTCGCCGTCCGGATCTCACCTTTGCCACCATGGACCATAATGTTCCCACAACAGCGGATCGTATGATGATCAAGGACCCGCTCTCCAAGGCCCAGGTGGAGGCATTGGAGGTCAACAGCACCACCTTTCAGGTACCGCTATTCGGACTTGGCCACCGGCGGCAGGGCATCGTCCATGTCATCGGCCCCGAACTCGGGTTGACCCTGCCCGGATTGACCATCGTCTGCGGGGATTCCCATACATCGACCCATGGTGCCTTCGGCGCCCTGGCTTTCGGCATCGGCACCTCCGAGGTGGAGCATGTGCTGGTGACCCAGACATTGGTGCAGCCCAAGCCCAAGACCTGCAAGGTCGAATTTACGGGCCGGCCGGGTCCCGGCATCTTTTCCAAAGACATGATCCTCAAACTGATCGGAACCATCGGGACCGCCGGCGGTACCGGGCATGTACTCGAATACGGCGGCGAAGCCGTCAGGGCACTCTCCATGGAAGCGCGTATGAGCATCTGCAACATGAGCATCGAAGCCGGCGCCAGGGCTGGGATGATTGCACCGGATGACACCACCTTCCAATACATTGCCACCGGGGATCGCCCCCATGCGCCCAAAGGTGAAAAACTGGAGCAGGCCATCGCCTACTGGAAAACGTTGCCTGGCGATCCGGACGCGCGTTTCGACCGCTCCATCACCATCCCGGTGGATGACCTGGCGCCCCAGATCACCTGGGGAACCAACCCGGGTATGGTCATTGATATCGATCAACCCGTCCCCGATCCCGGACTGGCTGAGGGGTACACGCGGGCGGACGCGGAAAAAGCACTCGATTACATCGGGCTGACCCCCGGCACCCGCATGACCGATGTGACGGTGGATGTGGTCTTTATCGGCAGCTGCACCAATTCCCGCATCGAAGACCTTCGTCTGGCTGCTGAAATCCTGAACGGCCGCAAAAAGGCCGACCATGTGAAGATGCTGGTGGTGCCGGGATCGGAGCAGGTGCGCGAGCAGGCCGAGGCCGAAGGGCTGGACAAAATTTTCAAAGCGGCCGGCGCCGAATGGCGCTATTCCGGATGCAGCATGTGTCTGGGCATGAACCCCGATCAGCTTTTGGCCCAGCAGCGATGCGCCTCCACTTCCAACCGTAATTTTGAAGGCCGGCAGGGCAAGGGCGGGCGAACCCATCTGGTGAGCCCGCAGATGGCAGTTGCTGCCGCTGTCGAAGGCAAGTTTGTCGACATCAGGAGATGGCTGCGGTGAACCCGTTGACCAATGAAATTCCGACATCCGGAGAAATGCAGCGGGATACTTTTTTCACGCTCAACGTTTTGGATGATGGGCCCCATTTGAAAGGTAGATATCATGGAAGCATTTACGACCCACACCGGCATCATCGCAACCTTGAACCGGTCCAATGTGGATACCGACCAGATCATTCCCAAACAATTCCTCAAATCCATCCTGCGGGTGGGCTATGGGCCCAGCGCTTTCTTTGACTGGCGCTACGACGCCGATGGCCAACCAGTGCCGGATTTCGAACTGAATGCGCCTCGTTTCGAGGGGCGCTCCATTTTAGTCGCGCGCAACAATTTTGGTTGCGGCTCCAGCCGCGAGCACGCGGTCTGGGCCCTGCTCCAGGACGGCTACCGTGTGGTGATCGCGCCGTGGAAAAGCATGAATGGCGAGCGTGTACCCGCTTTTGCCGATATTTTCAGAAGCAATAGCGTCAAGAATGGATTGCTGACGATCGAGCTGACCGAAGAAGAAGTCGACCGCATCTTCACCCTGGTCGATCAGGTGAACGGATTGCAGGCCACTGTGGACCTTGGTGCTCAAAGGATCACCCTCCATGCCCCCGAAGAAGTCGTCTTCGGCTTTGAGATTGATGGGGCCAGCAGGGAGAGGCTCATCAAAGGCCTGGACGACATCGATATCAGTCTGACCTATGAAGCCGACATTACTCGATTCGAAAAGACCCATGAATCCTATCTTGCGTCTTGATGAAGAAGTCGGGTCGGAACTTCTACTCCCCTGTTCTGAAAAACGATCAATCCATTTTTAAGTCCAATTCCAGATAGAGCGCGCCATCTATGGGATTGGGCCGATACGGTTCGATTTCCACAAATCCCAATGATCGATACAACCGGTTGGCGTTTTTCATGGAAAGCAGCGTATCCAGCCGTATGTACCGGTATCCGGCAATTTTGGCCGAGGTGATCACCGCTTTCGCCAGTTTCAGGCCGGCCTGTTGTCCTCTGAAATCCGGCTTTACATATAGCCGTTTCATTTCGCAGACGCCTCTTTGGAAATATCGGAAGCCGACGCACCCGACAGGCTGGTCTTCGAAATAGGCCAGATACAAGCCCCCCAAAGGAGCGGCATACTGACCTGGGAAATCCGCCATTTCCCGGTCAAAGTTTTGAAAGCACAGGTCAAAGTTCAGGGATGCAGTGTACTCTTGGAAGAGTGCTTTCGCCTCTGAGATCAAATCTTCGGTGGTGGCTTCGGTTATTTCGATCATGAGCGAAATTCCATTTCGCCATAAATCCATCATGTGTTTAATTTAGCAGGCGCCATGCGGACACGGCCAGACATATTTGAGCGCTTGATCCTTGTTTGCCAGTGATTAACCTGTCATTGTAAATTATCGCAATAAGTTTTGCATCATCCTAAAAACAGGCGACAGGTAATCGGCTGTCCAAAATAAGGCGGGCCTTTTATCCAGCATGTGCAGCGGCGGCCCCCTACCGGTTTGCTATCATCAGCCATCGAGTCTGGTCTGTAACAGACAGGGGTGCGGTTGGCAATGATCGGCAAGAAAGGTTAGCGTGCGATGTCCGCTGAGATCATCACGGTATTGGTCATACTCGCTTTTGTTATCCTCATGTTGATCCTGGACCGGATCCCCCTGGAAGTGTTGGCCATGCTGGTAATGGGGGCGCTGGCCGTAACAGGCGTTGTGAGCGCGAAAGAGGCATTGGCCGGATTCAGCAATCCTGCCGTGGTGACCATCTGGGCGGTTTTCATCCTCAGCGGCGGCCTGACCCGCACCGGTATTGCCAACATTCTCGGTCGGCAATTGATAAAAATCGCCGGACGCCGTCAATCCTTGCTGATCGTCACCATCATGCTGATCGCCGGGGTGCTGTCGGCCTTCATGAACAATGTAGCCGTGGCCGCCTTGATGCTGCCGGTGGTCATGGACATCGCCCGCAAGACAAACCGCTCTCCCTCCATCCTGCTCATGCCCCTGGCCTATGGGGCGCTGCTGGGCGGTTTGACCACCATGATCGGCACACCGCCGAACATACTGGTCAGTGAGGCGCTGCGCGAAGCCGGGCTGAAGACCTTTGCCCTTTTCGACTTTTCGCCAGTGGGTATTGCAGCCATGGCCGGCGGGATCGTCTTCGTGACCTTTGTGGGCATCCGACTTATGCCGCAGGGTCATCCGGCGGATCAGAACGTTGCAGAGCGGCAGGATCTGCGCGCACAGTACCGGCTTCAAGACAATCTCTTCCAGATCAAAATATTCCAAGGCTCCGCCCTGGTGGGAAAAACCCTTGCCAAAAGCCGGTTGGGGGCTGCCCTGGGGCTCAACGTGATCGGTATTACGCGCGGCGGGCACACCCTTTTGGCACCGTCTCACGATGAGGTGATTCAGGCCGATGACCTGATGATCGTGGAAGGCAATCGGGAGCAGATTCTGGAGATGAACAATTGGGGTCAACTGCTGTCCGAAGCCGGCAGGATCGGGCCGGATGCGCTCTCCGACCATGGGATGCGCATCGCAATGGCAGGGCTGGAACCGGGTGGGGCGTTGGAGGGCAAATTCCTTTCGGAGATTGGTTTTCGGAACCGTTACGGGCTCAATGTACTGGCCATCCGGCGCGGCGGTCGCCTGCTGCATGAGGACCTCAAACTTCTTCCGCTGAAGGCGGATGACGCGCTCGTGGTGCATGGATCTGAAAGAGAGTTGGCGCGGCTTGCCGGAGATCCTGATTTCCGGATGACGGATGTTACCGACGGTGACGATCCGGTTCAGGTCGGCGGACTGGACCGGCGGTTGCGACGGCTCAAAGTCCCGGAGGGGTCGCGACTGATCGGCCTGACGCTGAAGGGCAGCCGGCTGGGGGATGCGGCGGACGTTCAGATTCTTACCATCGTGCGCAAGGACGGCACTGCAATGGTCCCCACCTCCGACGATCGCTTTCAAGCGGATGACCGGTTGATCGTCTCCGGAACGAATGACATGATCTCCATCCTTTTAATGCAGGGGCTCGAAGCCGTATTTGTGGAGGATGCTTCCCGGGTACCGGATGCATCGGAATTGGAGGATGATCAGGTGGGGCTGGTGGAAGTAATGCTCTCGCCTCACAGCGTGCTCTCAGGCACAACGTTGCAGCAGATGAATTTCAGGGAGAAATACGGATTGAATGTTTTGGCCGTTTGGCGCAAGGGAAGGGCTTTTCGGGAGGGATTACGGGATATGGCCCTTCAATTCGGGGATGCCCTGTTATTGTATGGACCTTGGGAGAAGGTCCATCTGTTGGGCCGTGAACCTGACTTTTTAGTCCTCACTGAGACGGCTCAGGAAATCCCGCGATTTGAGAAGGCCAAAGTGGCGTTGGGGATTATGGCAGCGGTCCTGGTCCCGGTGATTACGGGGTGGCTGCCCATTTACATCGCCGTTGTGATCGGTGCCGCTGCCATGGTGCTCTGCCGTTGCCTGACCATGGAGGAGGCGTATCGATACATCGAATGGAAGGCTGTTTTTCTTATTGCCGGCATGCTGCCGCTGGGCACGGCCCTGGACAAGACCGGAGCCGCCCAGATGCTGGCCGAGGGTGTGGTGACGGCTGTGGGGCCGTATGGCCCTCTTGCGGTGCTGGCCGGCCTGATGATCATCACGTTTGTGGCCACCAGCATCATTCCGACGGCGGCCCTGGTGGTCCTCATGGTGCCCATTGCGTTGGAGACCGCTTCGGGTCTCGACATCTCTCCCCATGCCTTGATGATGGGCATCGCCATGGCCGCTTCGGCCAGCTTTACATCCCCCATTTCGCATCCAGCCAACGTACTGGTGATGGGACCCGGCGGCTACCGGTTCATCGACTATGTCAAAATGGGGGTTCCGCTGACCCTGGTGGTGTTTGTCATCCTGATGGTGGCCATCCCGATTTTTTGGCCGTTGGTTTAATGGTGATAACGGTGTGTCCTCTGCCGGGATGATAACCCCAACCCTTGAATAACCCAGGAGCGTGGTTAAGGTGAAGAGAGTTGGAAAGCTGCTGACAAACCGATTGGATATGACGTATCCATGACTTAAAGGAGGTTGCCATGTCCAGCAATGAAATCTCCGGAAAAGACCAGAAATGCATTAGCCAATGCATCTTGAAACATTGGAGCGAGCATAGTTCAACGCCACCTGAGCGTCGTCAGACGGAATATGTGGATTGCCTCTCTTCCTGCCAGGTTTGCTCCTGACATCCAATCCATCGCCATCAAAAATGCCCCGGTCGGCAACGGCCGGGGCGTTTGCATTGATGGGCCCGTCCCTTGCGGCCGTCGCAACCGCTGCTACAACTTGTCAATCAAGTCGCAAAGCAGGCGAACGCCGAAACCGGTGGCGCCGGGACCGCAATAATCCGATCCTTTCTTGGCGTAAACGGTCCCGGCGATATCGATATGCGCCCAGCGGATGTCGCCGACAAATTCGGAGAGGAACAGGGCGGCGGAAATGGCCCCCCCATACCGGGAGCTGGGCATATTGCTGATATCCGCCATATCGCTCTTGAGCAGTTCCTTATAGTCCGCAGGCATCGGCAGGGGCCAGCACCGCTCGTGGGTGTTTTTCCCTGAGGCGATGATGGCCTCGGAGAGCGATTCGTCCTCGGTGAAGACACCGGCCAGTCTGTCTCCCAACGCCACCATGCAGGCCCCGGTGAGCGTGGCCAGGTCGATGAGGGTGTGGGGGTTGTATTTTTTAATGGCGTAGGCCAAAGCGTCGATGAGGATCAGACGGCCTTCGGCATCGGTATTGCCGACCTCCACGGTTTTCCCGGCGAAACTGCGCACGATGTCACCGGGCCGGGTGGCCGCACCGGAGACCATGTTTTCCACCAAAGGGGTTATGCCCACCACCCGGTATTTCGGCTTCAGTCGGGCGACGGCGATCATAGTGGCGGCCACCGCCGCAGCACCGCCCATGTCGATCTTCATGGTGTTCAGCCCGGAGGAAGATTTCAGATTGATGCCGCCGGTGTCGAAGGTCACCCCTTTGCCCACCAACACGATGGTTTTCTTCGCCTTGGCAGGGGCGTAGATCATCTCAACCAATTTGGGCGGATTGGAACTGCCGGCCGAGACGCAGAGCAGTGCGCCGAACCGCTTCTTTTTGAGTTGGGCCTCATCCATCACATGGATGCGCAAACCGGAATCCTTGGCGGCAGCCGTGAACATCCTGGCCAATTGCGCCGGCACCTTGTCATTGGCCGGGGTGTTCACCCACTCCCTGGCCAGCAGCGTTCCCTGGCAGACGGTTTCCACCTTCCGAACCAATTGCTGTTCCTTCCTGGTCGATCTGGCCGGCAGCGCCAGGGCGATCTCTTTGAGCGGCGTCTCTTCGGATTTTTCTTTATACTTATCGAAAATATGGTTGGCCAGGCAGGCACCTTCGGCCATGGCCCGGATTGCCATCGCCGGTTCAGCGGCGAGGGAAGCGGTGTCCGGTACGGCGATGACCACCTTATTGAGTTTGGCTTTTATGGCCGTCTGGACAACCCTTCCCGCGAAGCTGCGGAGGACTTCCATATTGATTTTCTCCCTGGCGCCGATGCCATAGAAAAGGCAGCGTTTCACCTTCGTCCCTGGAAGGGAGTAGAGGATAATTTGTTGCTTGGACTTTCCTGAAAACTCTTCCAGTTTTTTGGCTTCGGCGACCAGGGTTTTAAGGTTCGATGGCGTGTGAATCTCCCCATCTTCGCACACGGGGACAGCCAATAAATCGATCTTGGTTTTATCTGTGGCGAGCGTGGTCAGTTTAATCATATCCATTATTCCTTTATCAATGGGTGATGCCGTGCATTCGGAGGAATATAAAGATTCGGCAGCGGCGGGTCAACCATTACCGTTCATCGTTCTTGGTTCATGGTTCATCCTTGTGGTGGCGACCTTGAGAAAATGATTGAGCCTTCAATCGCAGATGGTGCTGATCGTCAATGAACTGTGAACCATGAACTATGAACTGAAAACTATTCCGCCAATCGTTCCAGTTCTTCATCGAGTTGTTTGATGCGGCGCTCCCAGGCAAACTTTTCCATTGCCTTGGACAGCGCACGGCGGCGATCAAGATATGGGGATCCGTCGGTCAGCAGGCGGGCCAGTTTGTTTTCCAGGTCTTCCTGATCCCCATAGAGAAAGTCTTCATGGAACGGCGGCGGCAGGATTTCAGGATAGGAGAGTCTGTTGGGCAGCAAGGGCAGGCAGCCGTGCCACATGGCTTCCGCAACGGCGATGCCGAAATTTTCCTGGACCGCCGTGCTGACGACGATGTCCCCCTGTTCCAGCCATTTATAATAATCTTGGCGGGACGGCACCCGGCCGTATTGCACCAGGCGCTCTCCCAGGATTTCCGGGGCCTGATCGAACACCGCCGGCATTTGTGCATATTCCTCCCCCAGCAAGGCCACCTGGAATTCTATACCGGTTTGGATCATCTTTTTTAGGGCCCGGAAGAACGCTTCCGGGTTTTTGTCATGCTCCCAGCGGTGGTTCCAGATGATGAGCGGCGGTCGTAAGTCCTCCCGCGTCAGATTCGCTGCGGTTCCGGAAAAATGACACCCCGGATAGGCCACATCCGACTTCTCTTCGATGACCTGTACCACCCATTTGGGACGGAAATCCGGCATGATCCGGACAAGTTGGGGCAGGGATGTCAAAAAGGCCGAAAGGTGGCTATGGGAGTTGAACAGCAGGCGTCTTGCGGTCAAGGCTGAGATGATATTGGTAAAGCCCGGTTGATGGTCGTGGCGGATGTCCGGGGCGGAAGGGTAAGTAAGCTGATTTTCATGAAAATAAACCAGCGCGGGTGGACACGCTTCACCCCACAACGCTTTGAGGTCCCCCAAATTCAATAGGCTGGAGACAATGAGCCCATCGTACTGCGCCGGGTCCTCAATACGGCGGCTCCAATAGATGGCGGCACCGCGCATGCGCCACTTCCAGAACCGGTCCGGAAGAGTGGCCAGTTCGATGTCGTGGCGGCTGTGGGCCACCAACCCGTCGGCAAAGTCGCGGTGCGAGCCGCCGTAGAAGGGTTCGAGGAATAAGAAATTCATAATGAATGGTTCATAGTTCCTGGTACATGGTTTCCCAGCACCGCTTTTTACACCGGTTTCAAGCGATATCGCAAGCTCGCCGCCGCAACCTCAAACCAGGGACCAGTCGGATTAAAAAAAGTTGCCAAAACCGACGTTGAAATCATGACATATATTCATGATTCTTCCAGAGTAAATTGTCAATTTCATACTACTGCGGATAGTGGTTTGGTATCGCAGTCTTCCCTGGTTTCAGTCCGACCACAATATATTGGGGTGCCCTACGATTTGGCTTTGATACAGACAGTGGCAAGATATCGCAACCTGGGGTAATTTTGTGATATCGGTATGTAATTACAGGTTTTAGTAACTGCCAAAATGTTGAGGATATCTCAATTAATCCCAACTCGGCTCATTGACACGACACAGAAAAGTTACAAACTATTATCGCTACCGAGCTGGCCTTACAACCGACCTCTTTATCAACAATCTAATCTTTCAAAAAACATACGGGCTTGGTAATATTAATATCTTATCTTGCACATGGATGCTTGACAGGTCGATCCTTGTATCGACATATTTG
>JARRKU010000018.1:21872-94848 GCA_037387725.1 Desulfobacteraceae bacterium | reverse complement strand
AACACCGGATACTTGCTGCAAACGTTCGGTTTCAGGATATTGCTGCCGGCACAACTGCATAATCTTGCTATCCAACACGTGGATTTGTTCGCTGACCTGGGCAATGGTTCTAAAAACCGGTTCCAGCGCCGGCCACAGGACACTGGGCACATGTTCTTCACAGCGCTTGGTAAAACTGTCGGCACTGCAACTGGGCAGGCGTTCACCGTTGGTCTTGACCACACAGCGGGCATGACTGATTAATTTGGTGCGGGTTCTGACCAGGATGTCCCGGGACTTGACCACGGTTAAATCCGCATGCGCCTGGCCGTCACGATGCCTTAGCGGCCACAGCAGCCGATGATCCAACCGACAAACCCTTGCCAGTAGCCGCGCATCACGTTCATCGGATTTGTCGATGCCGTCCCAGATAAAATTCAATTTGCGCGGGTTGCCCACATAAACAGTGCAGTCCATTTGCTCTAAAAGACGGCTGATCCACGGTGAATGGGTTCCGGCTTCGATGGCCACCGTCGATCCTTTGTAGCACTCAAAGTATTTGCTGATCCCCGCTTTTGTGTTGACCACTTTAGCAATGTCCAGTTCATTGCCGTCGCCGTCCAAAGCGACTGCTATGTGAGTCTTGTCTCCCAAATCCATTCCAATTGTGATATTGTCTTTCATGGCTGGTCTCCTTTTTTTGCAGCCCCTACGGGTGACTGCGTAATTAAGATTTGAGAATGATTTTATCATATCTCGATGGAGACCAGCCTTCTCATTTTATCTTGGCTATGGGGTCCTCCGGCCTTTTCAGCTGTCTGGAGCGTGGTTCTGTAGGGTGGGGGGCATTGCCCACCCTTCTACTAGCTTTACCTTCGGGCGCCTAAACGGTCCTATTCGACAATATTGAGCAATGGGGGCTTCCTTTTCTATGGTTGATAGCGGTAGAGGCGCACTTTTATTGTTAATTTCGTGCCTGATCTTATTTTCATGCGAAACAAGGACGGAAACCACTGTTATTAATGGGAGTGAGTACGGGCGAAAAGATAATAGAGAGTGGCTCAATCTTGATTCTTGGTATAATCTTCCAAAAACAGGTTCGTTATCAAGTGAAACCGATGATGTTGAGTATATTGAGATAAAGAAAACCAGACAAAATTTTGCTCAGGCACTGCTGGAAAAAGAGAGCATCATCGAACTGTCTCGGAAGGAGGCCATCAATCTGGGGTTTGACGAACAATCATATGATCGCTTGTTGCGGATTTTTTTGGTAAGGTCGGTGTATCTTAATGAAGCTACAGGCAATTTTTTACTTTCAATGCAGGGGAATGACTTGGTCGTTTTTCATGGTTCCCTTGGTCATTCGCCAGCGCTTATGAAGCGAAAAGCATTGATGGTATTATTGCCGGAAAAGCCTGCAAATGTTTATGTATACTGTTTAATGGCAGAGTAAGCCCAACAGTGAATTTAAGGTGTGTTTTAGGAGATAATGGATGGAGATAAAGCTCGATGCCATAGAGGCTCGGATCATCGGGGTTTTGATTGAGAAGCAGATGGCGACGCCGGATTACTATCCGCTGACGTTGAATGCATTGGTCAATGCCTGCAACCAGAAGACCAACCGTGATCCGGTGATGGCGCTGGATGAGGGTGATGTGGAAGAAGCGCTGACCCGCTTGCGAAACCGACGACTGGTCTGGCAGGTGAAAACTCACGGCAGCCGGGCGCTCAAATACGAACACAATATGAAGGATGTCGCGGATTTTTCGGATCGCGAACTTGGTGTCCTTTGCGTTCTGCTGTTACGGGGGGCTCAAACCGCCGGGGAATTGCGTTCCCGTACGACCCGATTGGCGGAATTTCACGGCCTGGCGGCAGTGGAGCACACGCTGCATAAACTCATCAACCATGAAAAGGGTCTCTTTGTCCACCGAATTGACCGCCAGCCGGGCCAGAAAGAGGATCGATACAGCCACTTGTTCTGCGAAATTCAAGCGGAACCTCCCATTCGTGGCGTGGACATCTCGGAAACCGAGCCTCAGACGCCTCCTGTGCGTTCTGAAATTGCAAAAGTGGATCGTCTTGAAAACAGGGTCAATAATCTTAACCGGGAATTAGCAGATTTGAAAGCGCGCTTTGAAGCGTTAGAGCGTCAGATCGAGCAGGGGCAATCGTGACGTTTTTCACATAATGCCTGGCTTCGCTATTCATTGAAACTATTCTGAAATACTTTGGATTTACATTTCAAAATCAAATATGAAAATTTCCCACCAATTCATCGATGCGGCGGCCGAGCTGTTCCAGATCCTTGGCATTTTGATTCAAGTTTGCGCTGCTGTCGGAAATCTGGTCCATGGAATGGTTGATCTGGGCGATTTTCGGCACCACCTCGTTGGAAACTGAGGAGCATTGGGCAACGTTGTGATTGACCTCCTGCATGCCCTGGGAGGCTTTTGCAATACTTTCCGCGATCTCTTGTGTCGCCGCAGATTGCTCTTCTATGGACCTGGCGATGGTCGACACGATGTCATTGACTTCGCTGATTACCTTTTCGATACCGGTTATCTCCTCTACTGTTCCGGCCGTCGATTGTTGGATCCCTTCGATCTGACGCTTGATCCTATGAGTGGCCTCGGCGGTTTGCCCGGCCAGCTCCTTTATCTCGTTGGCCACAACGGCAAACCCTTTTCCCGTCTCACCGGCCCGCGCCGCCTCGATGGTTGCATTTAGGGCCAGTAAATTGGTTTGCTCCGATATTTCCGTGATCACCTCTGTCACTTTGGTGATTTCGTTGGCCGATTTACCCAGTGCGGTAATTCTGCCGGAGGCTTCGTGCGAGCGTTTCACCGCATCATCGGTGATGGCGTTCGCCTGTTCCGAGCTTTTGGCGATTTCATTGATGGTGGATGTCATTTGCTGTGATGCAGCGGCAACAACATCGACGTTGGTAGATGCTTGTTCGGTTGAATCCGCCACTTGATTCAAATTGGTATTCATCTCTTCCGCGGCCGTCGCAACCGAGTTCGATTCTTCTGACGATTGGGAGGCCAGGGCGGACAACCGGCTTGAAAGACCGGATAGATCCGTTGCCGAACGGGTTAAATTTGATGTGGATGCCTGAAGGGTGTTGATCAATATATGATGGCCTCCCAAAAAGGTGTTGAACCAGAGGGTGAGTTCGTCGGCTTCGTCGACCACGGCCATTTCAACCACATTGCAATCATGACAACTGGCAATTTTGCCGCTGCTCACCCGCGGGCAGTGCACATCAATGGCGTTGGACCCAACCGTGTCCCAGCAGCTTGCATTTTTACCAAATTCAGGACACTTGTCGTTGCCGCATCCTCTTATCCGGGAACAGTTCAATTGCCGCATGGGCATCCGTTTGGTCAGATCGGCCTTGCCGGATGCAATGGTTTTGAACGCCTCGATTGCTTTCTTGATGGGGGCAACAGCGATTTTGCTCGATACCAGGCCGATCACCAGGCAGGCCGCCACCATGGCCGTTGTGCACAAAAATATCATATTGGAAGAGCCGTCAAAGGTGGTGGCCAACACGCTGTTTAAAACAATGAGCACGGCAACTAGAACATAAGATAGGATCAGCTTCGTCCGAAGTTTCATCACATCCGTCCTTTGGGTTCATGATTAGCCGTAAAGTTAGCAGGTTAACATTTTATATATCGGGCGGATGATAAAATGCTTTAATCTGTTTTCAAATCGTATGGATCAGGGTTCTTTTAATAGGGATATCGGGATAGGATATCAGCGGCTGCATTGTCCATGTCGGTGGTGGCATTGTCCATGTCGGTGGTGTCCAATGGGCCCAGTGGGATCCCCAGCGCCGTGCTGCAGGCTGAACAGAACGTGTTTGAGGTTCGATCCATGATACATTGGGTGTCCCCTGGCGGCATGTGCAGCCCTTTGCCGATGTCGCCGACCGAATCATAGTGATGCAACAGCTTCATGACGTGGCCGAATTCATGATTGAAGATCGTTTCATAATAGACGTAGACATTCTTGCCTGAGGCGTAAGAGGCGTTGGTGGGAATACCCGCGATGATGTTGGCATACGATGTAGCGGTGTTGCCTTCAAAAATAAGATTGAAAAAGTAGCCTGCGTACGCGCCTTCCGCCATGGTGGCAAGGGCGTCCATATGCTCGCCTTCATCGATCCAGGCGGGACTGTAGGCGATCGGCGCGGCGTCATATCGAAAACTGATGGTGATGGTGCTGGGCTTTGCCGAGCTGGCTGCAAAGGTATCCAGATAACGCGATTTGTTCGCAATCATCCATTCTTCCCATGCATCGCTTTTTCCATATGTTGCTTTAAAATTCGCGATCTGTTCATCGAACGCTGCTGCATAGGCGCCGGAGGAGCTCCCCCCGCCCCCGCTGCCTCCGCCACAAGCCACGGTCAGCAGGAGAAAGAGGATCGCCGACAGGACGGCTCCCGGCTTCACCCGGGACGATTTCAACCATGATATTCGCTCGGATGGACATGTGATGTGCTTCGCAGAGCCGGATAGACCAAGTGAGCGCCATGGGGTGTCGATTTGGATGAAATAGTTATAACGCATATAAATCCAGATCCATAGGTTTCCAATGGCCTGCACGGTGTTTCTTGGACAGGCCTGTCTTTACAGTATCGGCTTTTTTCAACAGGGCTTGAGCCTCGTTTGATAGAGAGAATTGAATCCATGGGACATATGTGCGGCAACAGACGTTCGGCAGGATGAGCCTTTTTAAAGGCCCCTGGATGGTTCCATTGTTCAGGTCATTTTTAACGGATCACCCGGTCCTCGGCGTATCAATGGCTGTCCGGATGGATGCATTCAGGTGACCGCGGGATACGGCGACGCTCTTTACGAAAGCATAGACCTGCTTTCCGGGGACCAGGGAAAGGGATCGCCTGGCGCGGGAGGTTATCCGCGCTGTCAACGGGCAGCCGATGTCCATTTGAACGTCGATCAGGTCCCCCGGACCATTTGAGATCGCTGTCACCTTTCCCCTGTAAATATTCTGGACGCTGGTCTGTTGCGGTTTTTCCAGAGCGATGGCGATGCTGCGCGCCGCAATACTCACCCGCAGACGGCTCCCTTTTGGCGCGGCCACTTTGGGGACCCACATCACGCCACCCTGGAATCTGAGCCGCGTCAGTTCGTCCGCATGGCCATCCACTGCGGTGGAGATCACCGTTCCGAGATCTTCGTCTCCGGTATACCGCTGCAGGTCGCCCCTTCTTATGAGTTCTTCGATGGGACCCGAAGCAGTGACGCGCCCCTCATCCATCAGCACCATGGTATCCGCCAGGTTGATGACCTCTTCCAGGGAGTGGCTGACATACAAAATCGGTGTGGACGAGTCGGCGCACAGCCGCGAGAGAAAGGGCAGCACTTCGGCTTTTCGGCGGCTGTCGAGGGAGGCCAGGGGTTCGTCCATGAGAAGGAGCGCCGGGCTCGTCAGCAAAGCCCGCCCGATGGCAACCCGCTGTTTTTCCCCTCCGGACAGCTTTGCCGGTCGCCGATGGAGGAGGTGGCCGATACCCAACAGATCCACCACGTCGTCCATCACCACATGTCGCCGGGATGGCGGCGTCAGTCGCATGCCGTAAAGCAGGTTGGATTTCACCGAAAGATGGGAAAACAGTCGGCCGTCCTGGAAGATATACCCCAGGCGCCGCTTTTCAGGCGGGAGGTTGATGCCCTCTGCGGCATCGAACAGCATCCGCCCGTTGACGTTTATATGGCCGCTGTCCGGCCGCACCAATCCGGCCACCATGTTGATCACAGAGGTTTTGCCGGCACCTGACCGGCCAAACAAAGCGGTGACCCCGATATCCGGCGCAAGGACGGAAAGGTCCACCGCAAAGTCCCCTTGTTGCTTGGTGATCTGAATATCCAGCATGTGTTATCCTCGGATGTAGGCGGTAAATCGGCGGGAGAGCCCTTCCGAGACCACCAGCGCCCCCATGGCGATGACGACGGAGATGACGCACAGGCGCATGGCACCGACATCCCCATCGGGCATCTGGGTCAGGGTGTAGAGGGCCAACGGCAGGGTCTGGGTCTCACCTCTGATGTTGGAGACAAAGGTTATGGTCGCGCCGAATTCCCCCAGACTTCGGGCAAAGGCGAGAATGAGACCGGTGAGAAGGCCCGGTGTGATCAGCGGCAGGGTGACCGTAAAGAAAACCCGGAAGGGCCCGGCGCCCAGCGTCCTGGCCGCCGCTTCCACACCGCGGTCGACATTTTCGATGGAGAGCCGCACCGCCCGCACCATCAGGGGAAAGGCCATGACCGCCGCCGCCGCCGCAGCCCCTTTCCAATTAAAGGCCAGGGTGAGTCCCGTCCGATCATATAGCCAGGCGCCGATGATCCCTTTGCGGCCGAAGCCGACCAGAAGGAGGTAGCCGATGACCACCGGCGGCAGCACCAGGGGCAGATGGATGAGGCCGTCGAGGAGGGATTTTCCCGGGAAATTGAGACGGGCCAGAAGCCAGGCCGCCAGCACTCCTAATGGCAGACTGCCGGCCACGGCCCATACCGACACCCAGAGACTCAGCTTAAGGGCCTCAGTTTCAATGGGTGAAAGCGTCCAGACCGGCATCAGCGCACCGAGAAACCGAATTTTTCGAATACAGCGCCAGCTTCCGGGGAGCGCAGCAATTGCATGAAACGGTCCGTTGCCGGCGATCGTCGGTCGGTGACGACAGCAATGGGATAGATGATGGGTGGATGGCTGGTCAGAGGAAATGTGCCCGCAACTTTTACTCTTTCGGTAATGGCCGCGTCCGTGGCATAAACCAATCCCGCCGGAGCCTCTCCCCGTTCGACCAGTGTCAGGGCAGCGCGCACATCCTTTGAACGGGCGACATGATTTTCGATGGCCGACCAAACACCGAGGTTTTGGAGGGCAAGTTTGCCGTAGATTCCGGCCGGCACATGATCGGGATCGCCCATGGACAGAAGGCCGTCTCCAACGATTTTCAGGAGGTCAAAACCCGGCGCGATCTCAATATGATCAATGCCGCTGCCGGAGGGAACGATGAGAACAATGCGGTTGCCCAGCAGGTTGAAGCGGGTAGCAGGCTCGATCATCCGGCGTTCTTGAAGGTAGTCCATCCACTTCACGTTGGCCGAAATATAGATGTCCGCCGGCGCTCCGTTCTCTATCTGCTTGGCCAGTGTGGACGAAGCAGCAAAGGAGGGCAGAAAGCGTTTCTCGGAACGCCTGGTGAACAGGGTACCGATTTCGGTTATCGCATTGGTGGTTGAAGCAGCTGCAAACACCGTAACCGTGTCGGAAGCAGCCGACGCAAGGCCATTGCCCCCCATCATCGTCAAGATGAGGGTTGCCATGGCCAGCATTCCTGTTGCGGCAAATCTCTTTCCTCTCATCGTCTCTCCAATTCAAGCGTCAATCGGTCTATGGCTGCGCCATAGCGGTGCCAAATAGAATGCAGGGTTTAATGTCGTTTTTAAAGTACATCAGATAGACCGTGCAAACAATAAAAGTCAATATCCAATTTGAACAGAACGGAATATGCCAGATCCACTTGATCTGCAATAACTGTTTGAATTATAGTTTGTTTTTTATGGTGGAAGATAGAAGGCAGTCAACAAAAGGGAAGCTGGCCGCCAAGATTGTCAGGTGGGTTTTTCAAAAATGTAGGATCCAGCTCCTTTTCCGGTCCCACATATCGGTCGGCGGGTAGCGCTGAAACTTCCAGGCTCTGTGCAGGTTTTTCCATGGCGCAACTGGTCTGCGGGTTGCAATGGAGGCCATCTTTCGATATATCTAGTGACGTTTACAGCATACATCCATCTGTGTCCGCCGATGGGTGTCAAGAGGAGACCATGAAAAAAACCATCGCCAATCCCATTGTCAGCCATTTGAAGTCCCTGCGCCTGTCGAAGGGACTTACCCAGACCCAGCTGGCCGAAGGTATCGGTGTAAAACGGCAGGCGATCTATGACATGGAATCGGGACGCTACCTGCCAAACACGGTTTTGGCGCTGCGCCTGGCGGAGATTTTGGAATGCCGGGTGGAGGATATCTTCGCCCTAAATGATCCATCGCGGGAACCGTCCGTCACCCTTATGGCGCCGGCTTTGTCCGATGGCGATACGCGACTGGCCATGGCGCGCATTCGCGGCAAGCTGATCGGATTTCCCCTGACCGGCCGAGATGCCGTACACGAAGGCATTCTGCCGGCCGATGCGCTCTACTCGAAAAAGAGCGGGCGATTTCGCCTGGTGCAACCCGAGACCGCTCTGGAACAGAGGGCCTTGCTGCTGGGGTGTGACCCGGCCTTTGGCCTCCTCGGCGCACATCTGTCGCGTACCCATGGCGCTGCGGCCATCCTGTGCCGTTTTGCTTCGAGCCAGAGCGCTTTGGAAGCCCTTTCGAGGGGCCATACCCATATCGCCGGCACCCATCAGCACGCTAAGGGGGGAGCGGAGCCGAATGTGGCTTTTGCCCGCCAGATCCTCGGCGACTTCAAAGGATTGGTGGTCGGGTTTTCCAGGTTCGAGGAGGGCTTGATGGTGGCCCCCGGCAACCCGATCAACATCTTCGGCGTGCCGGATCTTGCCCGGAACGACGTTCGCATGGTCAACCGTGAGCCCGGGGCCGCGCTGCGGTCGCTGCTGGAAGATTGCCTGGCCACAGCAGGCATTCCGGTTGAAGCGGTTCGAGGGTTTGATGATCGCGTATCCAGCCACAGCGAAGGGGCGCAGCAGGTGCTATTCGGAAAAGCCGATGCCGCTCTGGGGTTGCGCGTGGTCGCCACCGTCCACGGCCTGGATTTCATCAACCTGTCCACGGTCCGATGCGATCTTTTCATTCCCGACGATCTGATGGAGCTGCAATCCAT
This sequence comes from Desulfobacteraceae bacterium, assembly GCA_037387725.1. Lineage (GTDB taxonomy): Bacteria > Desulfobacterota > Desulfobacteria > Desulfobacterales > Desulfosarcinaceae > JARRKU01. Next base: position 85,991 of record JARRKU010000018.1, on the reverse strand, counting down.
AAAAGTGCTGCTGGACGTGATGCAATCCGGTGCGTTCCGCCAGGATCTCAACCATCTGCCAGGTTATGATGCATCGGACACGGGCAAAGTGGTGTTCCGTCGGTGAACCCCTTACAGCGAGAGGTGATGGCCCCAATATACCGATTTTCTCAAATGGCCACGGCAGTGGCCAGCATGCTCTTCTTGCATGGAGAACTTCACGCCAATGGATTTTATGGTTTTGAAAAAGAGATCGCGACCGCCTTTGCATCGTTTATCAAGTCAAATTAACGCTAAAGAGATGTCAATTTCACTGTTTATGGGGCATGTCCGCCCATATTCACATATTCACACGTTTCGGCACCGAAATACTTGATCCGGCCTTTGAGCTGTCGTACATCTCCTGGCATGAACGTATTGATCGTCACCAGCACCTTTCCCCAGCGGGAAGATGACGGCATGCCGCGGTTTGTTTATGACCTGGCCAAGGCGATGTCGCGGCAGTGCCGGGTGACGGTGCTGGCGCCCCACGCGCACGGGTCTCCGTATCGGGAAGATGCGGGGCAACTGACGATCCGGCGATTTCAATACAGTTGGCCGGCCCGGACCCAATGCCTGGCTTATGGGAATGGCATGCGACAGAACGCGCGCCTTTCCCCGGTCGCCCGCATGCAGATACCGGCTTATATGGCGTCCCTTGGGTGGGCGGTTCGCACATGCCTGCACCGGGAACGATTCGACGTGATCAACTCCCACTGGATGGTTCCCCAGGGATTGGCGGTTTCGTTGCTGCGGCGATGGTCTGCTGCCAGCGTTCATGCCGTGACAATTCATGCTGGAGATCTCTTCTTGTTGGAGCGGATGGCCATGGGAAGAAGGCTCGCCCGCTATGTCGCCAGCCACTCCGATGTGGCACTGCCGGTGGCGACGCATCTGGCGCAGAGGCTGCAGCTGATGGTCGGCGGCACACTCCCCATGGCCGTCGAGCCCATGGGGGTTGATGTGGATCGATTTGCCGCACCTCCCGGTGAAGATCCTCCCCGGATGCCGTTTGACGGGAAATTTATCCTGTTTGTCGGCCGGTTGGTGGAGAAGAAAGGGGTGGCCTTCTTGCTGGAGGCCATGCGCCTGTTGCCGGATGCCCTACGGGATACCGGGTTGGTGGTGATCGGTTCGGGGGTGCTGGCCAGTGAACTGCGAAGGCGAGCCAGACAACTCGGTTTGGAAGCCCGTGTGCGGTTTGTGGGGTCCATGGATCACCCGAAGATGATTTATTATCTGCGCGGCTGTGCCGTCGTGGCCGTTCCCTCCATTGTGGACGGGGCCGGAGAGACCGAAGGCATGCCCACTGTGCTGGTCGAAGCGCTGGCGGCCGGCTGCAAGGTTGTGGCCAGCCGGGTGGCGGGCATTCCCGATATCCTTGCTGAAGGGTACAACGGCTGGATGGCCGAACCGGCCAATGCGGTGGATCTGGCCGCAAAGCTGGCTGCAGCTTTAGATAAGAATGTCGGTGATATTCGACGCAATGCCCGGGAAACCGCGCTTGGATTGGATTGGCCGTGTATCGCCGACAGATACTTGAACCATTTCAGCAAGCATTTAGCCCATCCGGGAAGGCGGTGAATTACAATGAGCACCTCTGCAGCCTTGCCGGTGATGATTGTGGCCAACAGTCTCCACCACGGCGGGGCGGAACGGTTTACCAGCCGCCTGATCAACGGCATGGACCCTGACACGATTTCTGTTCGGCTGGTATTACTGCGGAAGACGATCAGCTATGCCCTATCGGAAACGGTGCCCGTGGAGACCTTGGGCTATCAATCGGTGCGGGATCTTCCCAAAACGATCTTCAAATTGCGCCGATTGCTTATTCACCATTCGCCTGCGATCGTTCTGGGAACGGGTACTGCTGTCAACACCGTAATTGGGGGGGCGCTCAAAGCCATGGCCCGTCCGCCGGCCTGGGTCGCACGCATGGATACCAATCCCTTTCGAAGGGATCTCGCCCTCCGGCGGATGGTATTGGGGAGATGGTTGCCAGCAGCCGATGCCGTGGTGGCCAACTCCAAAGGCCTCAAAGATGCCTTGATCAGCCGGTACCCCATGCTGCGTTATAAAATCCACTGCATCTACAATCCTGTGGATTTCGACCAACTCGATCGTCAGGCCGTCGAACCGGTGGATTGGTCCCCCTGCGGAGACGGACCGCTTCTGGCAACCATGGGCCGTGCGACCCATATCAAAGGATGGGGCTTTTTGTTGGAGGTTTTCGCACGACTGGTTGCGTCCACACCCGCCCGGTTGCTGCTTTGCGGGGACGGACCGTTGCTGTCTGAACTGGAAGGGAGAGCCGAGAGAATGCGCCTCCGGTCCCGTGTCCATTTTGCCGGTTATCGGCAAAACCCTTTTTCGCTCCTCTCCCGGGCCGATCTGTTCCTGCTGGCCAGTACGGCGGAAGGGCTGCCCAATGCTTTGATCGAAGCCCAGGGGTTGGGGCTGTGCGCCGTTTCCAGCCGCTGCGATTTCGGTCCGGACGAGATTATTGCCCATGGCAAGACCGGTCTGCTGGTAGAGGGCCGTGATTTTTCCCAATGGTTGGAGACCATCGGGCGGCTGTTGACCGACAGCCGTATGCGGATGCAGATGGGGGAGAAGGCCAAGCCCATGGCCAGATCCCGGTTCGACGCCCGGCGGCGCTGCCGGCAATGGCAGCAGTTATTGCTTGATGTTGCCGAAAAGGGGCAATATTGGGGTTAACAACCATACGAATCGACTGAGGCAGCGTGAAACTTCAATATGCCAAAGGCTGGGCAGCCGTATTTGCTTCGGCTTTCTTTTTTTATCTTGCAACGGCAACCATTCGTTGGGCCCAATCATCGGTTTCCATCGAGCCGGCGTTTTTCGTTTTCGGCCGGTTTGCTTTGGGATTCGTTGTGGTGGCTTTGTCCATGGCCATTCAGCGGCGCTCCCCGAGGGTCCACCGCGCCCGTTTTCTGGCCGGTCGCACCATCAGCAATACCCTGGCCGTCTTCTTTTTCTATCAGGCCGTGGAAACCACCACCGTGGCCAACGCCAACATCCTCAACATGACCTATCCCATCTTTGTGGCCCTGATCGCCTGGTTTTTTGTAAGGGAACAGCGGGACGGTGTGGCCATGGTGATGGTGCCGGCGGCATTCGCCGGGATATGGCTGATCGTGGCACCGGGCGGAGGGCAGTGGGATTGGCATAACGGCTGGGGCCTGGCATCGGGAATCACCGCTTCTTTTGCCATCATTTTTTTGAATTTGACCCGCAAATACGAATCAGCCGAAACGACCTTGTTCCACATGTTCGGCTGGGGGGCTCTGATCATCTGGGGGATGTTTCATGACCGCATCCATCTGCCCAATGCCGCTGAACTCTACTATTTGTCGCTTTGCTCCATTTTCGGGGTGGGCGGCCAGTACCTGCTGACCTATGGATTCCGATATGTGACCGCCGTGGAAGGCAGCATCATCACCTCCATGCGCATTCTGCTGGCCGCAGTTCTCGGACCGCTGATGGTGGCGGATCCCGCCTTGACACCGTCGGGCTGGCTCGGCGCCGTGCTGATCTTTCTCGCCAATGTCGTACTGGCGGTACGCAAAACCCGGCAGGCGAAAAGAGCTGAACTCTGAATATCGAACATCGAAAAAGGATTCGAGCCTGATGCTACAATGGAGGAGCGAGGCGATCCCATTGTTCGACGTTCAAATGTTCGCACCAGTGGATATGGGAAACGCAGATTTCTTCAATCCTTAAGGGTATTGACACTGACGCGCGGCAATCGGTAGAATTAACCGGTTCAAAGCTAAAACAGCGATACCCTCTATCTGCACATAACTTGTTGAATCTGTAAGCGTTCAGGAGGACCATGCACTGTCCCCAATGCAAGACCCCACTGGCCCAGACCGTAAAGTTTTGTCCCCATTGCGGGCTGCGCATGGGCCGCAAATGCCCGGTTTGCAGCGCGACCGTTCCGGCGGACAGCCGTTATTGCAGTGAATGCGGCGCCAATCTCTCCGCCATCGCTTCTCCCGCAGCCCACGAAGAGGATGTGCCGATCACCGGCGACCGGATGGTGATGAATAAAGGCGAACGCCGTCACATCACCGTCCTGTTCTCCGATCTCTCCAATTACACCGGCCTGTCCGAAAGCCATGATCCGGAAGATGTTAAAAACCTGCTGGCAGAGATTCTCGGGCGCGGCCGTGAAATCGTGAAATCATACGGCGGTCACGTGGAGCGGGTGATCGGAGATGAGATCCTGGCCGTGTTCGGTCTTCCCAAAGTACATGAAGATGATGCGGTCCGGGCGATCAAAGCCGCCCAGGAACTTCATGCGGCCGTGAACCATATCAGTGCATCGGAAGAAGATCGCTTTGACCAGCCGATCAATATGCATACCGGTATCAACAGCGGACTGGTGGTGATCGACAATCTCTCCCCCCGGGACGGCGAGTACGGAATCTCAGGCGATGCAGTCAATCTGGCCTCGCGACTGGCCGACATGGCGCGTCCGGATGAAATACTCGTGGGGCCGGAAGCCTATAAACAAGCCTACGGTTATTTTGGTTTCGAACGCAAACCAACCGCCCAAATAAAGGGCAAGTCGGAGACCATCCGCATCTATGCCGTCACCAAGGCCCGCCCCCGGCCGGTAACCATCCGGCGGAATCTGGGACTGCGGGCCCCGATGATCGGCCGCAAGGCGGAGATGGCCCAGCTCCATGAAACCGTTGGCCGATTGAAAAAGGGGCAAGGCAGCATCGTTACCATCATCGGAGAGGCCGGTACCGGGAAGAGCCGGCTGGTTTATGAATTTGAGAAAGCCTACCGCAAAGACGGTTTTCAGTGGGTCACCGGAAACGCTTACGCCCATACCCAGGCCATCGCCTATTACCCCATGATCAACCTGATACGGCAGCTTTACGAAATCGAAGACACCCAATCGGTTGGCGAGGTACGCTCACGCATTCAGCAGGTCACAACAGACTTGCTGGGGGATACCATGGACGAGATCCCCATCATTGAAAACCTATATGGTCTGAAAAACGAGGCTACCGACGGGATGAGTCCGGAGATCTGGCAGCAGCGGCTGACCAACACCATCGTGCGGCTTCTATCGGCCATCGCCCGGAAAAAGCCCACAGTATTCTGCATGGAAGATTTGCATTGGGCCGATACCCCTGCGGTAGACATGCTGCGCCAAATTGTGGCCAAGTTCCGGCCTCCGGCCATTTTGATCTGCACCTTTCGTCCCCCGTTCAGCTTCTTTGCCGCCCATAAGCTGGATGCATCCCGGAACATGTACCGTGAAATTCGTCTGGGCGAGCTATCATTTTCGGAGTCCCAGGACCTGGTGGTCTCACTGCTGAACGCGGGAACCATGCCGGCCCATCTGTTGCAGCTGATCAGGGAACGCGCCGAGGGCAACCCCTTTTATCTGGAGGAGCTGGTCAATGCCCTGGTGGACGCCGAAGTGTTGACTTACCATGACGGCACCTGGGCCATCACGCGGGATTTAAAGGAGACCGATATCCCTTCCACCATCCACGGTGTCATTACGGCCCGTCTGGACCGGCTGAGCCAGCCGGCCCGCCGGGTTCTTCAGGAGGCGGCCGTGATTGGGCGGGTTTTCTTGTACGACCTGCTTCAACGGGTTTCCATTTACGATGCCCAGCTCGACGATGCCTTGAACGAATTGGAGCAGAGCGGATTGATCCGGCCCAGATCCATCCAGCCGGAGATGGAGATGATGTTCAAACACGCCTTGATCCAGGAGGTGTGCTACAGCAATCTGTTGCGTTCAGAGCGCCAGCGGGTCCATGAGCGCATCGGGCAGGTGATGGAGATGCTTTTTGCCGACCGGCTTCATGAGTTTTATGAAACCATGGCCATGCATTTCAAACGCGGTAAATCCCTGGAAAAGGCTATATTTTATCTTATCCGCTCCGGCAACAAGGCGTTGCGGCGCTATGCCCTCGAAGCATCCCAGCGCCACTTTCTGGGCGCCAAGCAATTGGCCGAATTGGTGACCCCGCCCACTGTGGAATCCCAGGAGTTGCTGGTGGATGTTCTCAATCAGTGGGCCTTCGTATACTATTACCGGGGTCGCTTTCGCGACTTGCAGAAGCTTTTCGATACCCACCAGCCGGTGGTCGAATCACTCTCCGACCGCAGTCGGCTGGGCATGTATAGCGCCTGGCAGGGGTGGATCCTCTGGCATCGCGGCTACTATGAAGCCGCTTACCAGAAAATGCGTAAGGCCCTCGAACTCGGCGAAAAAGCCAATGATTCGAATGTCGTCAGCCATGCCTGTACCTGGCTGACTTGGACCAGCGCCGATACCGGACGGCTGGATGAGGCCGTGGAATACGCCGACCGGGCGATTCAGCTATATGATGACGGGCAGACGCGGAGCCCTTATGTCTATTTCAATTCATTGGCCGGAAAGGGATATGCCTGCTGGCACCGGGGGGAGCGAAGCAGTACGGCCGCCATCGGCGAACGCCTTCTCGAGTTCGGCCATTTGCATGCCAATGTCCGCAGCCAGGTGCTGGGGCACTCCTGCAGGGGGTGGAGCCACCTCATTTCCGGGGATCTGAAAAACGCTGAAGCGAGTTTTGAAAAAGCCGTGCAGATCTCGGTGGATCCCTGGTACGCCAGGTTTCCCAAATTGGCGTTGGGCTACGGATACACGGCCGCCGGCGCTGCCGAGTCGGCCGAACCCCTGCTCCAGGAGCTGATCGAATTCAGTGTGACCAACGGGGCTGAATTCCTCGGAACCACCGCACGGTTTTTCCAGGAGCTGTGCCACATAACCCCTGCCAATACCACTGAGAAATTACACTTTTGTGAGCAACAACTCGAAGACTGGCGGCAGAATAACAGCTGGTTGCGTTACGTCATTTGCGGCCATTTGATAGCACGGACCTTTTTTCGCCTGTCTGACCAGGCGCCGGCACCACCGACTTCGGACCAGGACGACTGGCATGCCTATGCCATCGGCAGGGCAGAACACTGGTATTCGATCTGCATAGAGAAGACCCAGGACCAGGGGGCTGTACTGCTGCAGGCCCTATCATGGTTGGGAATGGGACGGTGCCATGTGGCCACCCATAAAAGCGAAGCGGCCGCCCATGCCGTGGGACAGGCCCTCCACCTGTTCGAAAAGTGCGAAGCCGAACACTATCTGGCCCAGGCGAAGGCCCTGTTAGAGCGTGTTTGAAAATAGCGAACCCATCCCTCGACGTTCGATGTTGAACGTCCGATGTTCGATGTTCAAAAGACACATACCGGTACCGAACGCAAGCATCCATTGCGCCAAGGTTACATGTGATTGCCCTGATTGGGTTCCCCCTGCGGTTGACAGCCACCGTTTTGCGCCACACAATGTGATCGTTGCGGATAGTTGGTATTTTCACAGCTTTGTGTGAACCCTGTCGTTGCATAATAAAAATGGCAGAAGGATTAACGCCCTCTTCCCGGAACCGGAAGGATAAGGCCGATGCTTCAGGACAAAACCGACTGGACCGATCAGGAGATCGCCGCTGAAAACCGGGAGTGGATCGAATCCCTGGACTATATCTATGCCAACCAGGGGCCGCGCCGGGTACTGGAGCTGATGCGCCTTCTCCAGGTGCGGGCCCAGGAACATGGCGTCCGTTTCCATTTTTCGGCCAATACGCCCTATATCAACACCATTCCGTCCGCTGATGAGCCCCCTTTTCCAGGCAGCCGCGAAATCGAGCGGCGTATCAAAAGCCTGATCCGGTGGAATGCCATGGCCATGGTGGTACGGGCCAACAAGGAGCACTCGGGTCTCGGGGGGCATATCTCCACCTTTGCCTCAAGCGCGACCCTCTATGAGGTCGGGTTCAACCATTTCTTTCGCGCCAAGTCGGCGGACCATCCCGGCGATTTGATCTATTTTCAAGGACACGGCGCTCCCGGGATCTATGCCAGGGCGTTTCTGGAGGGCCGCATCGATGCGTCTCACCTGGAACGGTTCCGGCAGGAGCTGCAGCCCGGCGGCGGGTTGAGTTCCTATCCCCATCCTTACCTCATGCCCCACTTCTGGCAATTCCCCACCGTTTCCATGGGGCTTTCATCCATCATGGCCATCTACCAGGCCCGCTTTCTGCGCTATTTGCAGGACCGCGGTATCAAGGAACCCGATGATCGAAAGGTGTGGGCGTTTATGGGGGACGGCGAACTGGACGAACCCGAGTCCCTGGGGGCTATCACCCTGGCCGCCCGCGAGGGACTCGACAACCTGATTTTTGTCATCAACTGCAACTTGCAGCGGCTGGATGGACCGGTGCGCGGCAATGGCAAGATCATCCAGGAACTGGAAGCCGCTTTCCGGGGGGCCGGCTGGAACGCCATAAAGGTGATCTGGGGGGACGACTGGGATCCGCTGCTGGCCCAGGATGACAAGGGGTTGCTGGTCAAACGCATGGAAGAGGTGCCCGATGGCCAGTACCAGCTCTACTCGGTGGCCGACGGGGATTTCATCCGCAAAGACTTTTTCGGCAAATATCCTGAACTGGAGGCCATGGTACGGGACTACTCCGACGAGCAATTGCAGAAGTTGCGGCGCGGCGGACACGACCCGCAAAAGGTGTACACCGCTTACAAAGCGGCTGTGGAGCACAAGGACGCGCCCACCGTCATCCTGGCCAAAACCATTAAAGGATACGGCCTGGGTGAAGCCGGAGAGGGACGGAACATCACCCACCAGCAGAAAAAGCTCAACGAAGAGGAGTTGCGCCACTTCCGAAGCCGATTCGGCATTCCCATACCCGACGACGTGATCGGCCAAGCCCCCTTTTACCGGCCTGCATCGGACAGCGAGGAGATCAAGTATCTTCTGGCCCGGCGCAGGGAATTGGGCGGCTATGTGCCGTCCCGCAGCGTATCGGTGCCCATTTTCCGGCCGCCGGGCGACGCCCTTTACGAAGAATTTTTAAATGGCACGGGGGAGCGTGAATTGGCCACCACCATGGCCATGGTCCACCTGCTGAGCAAATTGCTGGCCGATAAGCGGATCGGACCGTATATCGTTCCCATCGTGCCGGACGAGGCCCGCACCTTCGGCATGGAGGCGCTCTTTCGCAAATACGGCATCTACTCTCATGCCGGTCAGCTTTACGAGCCGGTAGACAAAAGCAGCCTGCTCTACTATAAGGAGGCGGTGGACGGCCAGATTCTCGAAGAGGGGATCACCGAGGCGGGGTCGATGTCTTCGTTCATCGCAGCCGGCATTTCTTATTCCACATCGGATATCAACATGGTGCCATTTTACTTCTTCTACTCCATGTTCGGCTTCCAGCGCATTGGCGATCTGATATGGGCATCCGGTGATATCCAGGCGCGCGGATTTCTGCTGGGCGCCACCTCAGGCCGAACCACGCTGGCCGGCGAAGGCCTGCAGCACCAGGATGGCCACAGCCATCTGCTAGCCTATCCCAATCCATCGGTTCAGGCCTATGACCCGGCTTTTGCCTACGAACTGGCGGTCATCGTGCGTGAAGGCCTGCACCGCATGCTGGAAAACGGAGAGAACCTGGTTTACTACCTGACCATCATGAACGAGTTCTATAGCATGCCGGCCATGCCCGACGGCGTGGAAGCGGACATTCTGAAAGGACTTTACAAATTCAGGGCATCCGCCAAAAAACGGGCGTCTTTCAAAGCCCACCTTTTCGGCAGCGGCGCCATCCTCAACGAGGCCCTCAAGGCCCAGGAGATGCTGGAGGCGCAATACGGCGTGGCCGCCGACGTTTGGAGCGTGACCAGTTATAAAAATCTCTATTGGGACGCCATTGAGACCGAACGCCGTAATTTTCTCCATCCGGAGAAGAAGCCTGAGGCCTGTTTTCTCCAGCAGCAGACCCGTAGCGAAAAAGGGGTGTTTATCGCCGCCAGTGATTATCTCAAAGCGCTTCCGGCGTCCATCGCCAAATTCCTGCCCGGACCCTTGACGCTGCTGGGCACGGACGGATATGGGCGCAGCGATACCCGGGCGGCCCTGCGTGATTTCTTTGAGGTGGACGCACGCCATATCGCCTTTGCCGCCCTCAGCGCAATGGCAAGAGAAAACAAGGTCGATGCCGCAACGGTCCGGAAGGCCCGCAAACAGCTGGAGATCGATCCCGATCGGGTCAATCCGATATTTGAATAATGCCAGGAGCCGCTATGAGTGAAGTGATAGTCGTACCGGATATCGGAGAAGGGGTGGTGTCCGGCAAGGTTGTGGCCGTGCACATTAAAAAAGGCGACACAGTGGAGGTCGACGATACCGTCATTGAGCTGGAAACGGATAAGGCTTTGGTGGAGATCCCATCCACGGTCAGGGGGGTGGTGGTTGAAGTCATGACCCGCGAAGGAGAAGAGCTGAAGGTAGGCGACGCTATCGCCAGTGTGGATATTGATGGTGACGTCGAACAGCCGCCCGAGGAAGCGTCCCGCCAAGCACCGCCAGCGGAGGATTCCATCCAAACGGTAAAAGCGGAGGATGAATCGGCAGCGCCGGCCAAAGCGCAGCCTGAGGTCAAACCTGAGGTGCAGACGCCCGCCATGGAGAACGCGCCGCCGCTGACGCCGGTGCCGGCCTCGCCCACCATCCGGAGGATGGCCAGGGAGGCCGGGTTGTTGCCGGCGAAGCCTACGCAGAACCGCCTCTGCCAGACTTTTCTCGATGGGGCGAGGTTGATATCCGGAGCCTGGAGACCGTGCGGCGCATCACGGCGCAGAGCACCACGACCTCATGGCAGACCGTTCCCCACGTTACCCAATTCGATAAGGCCGACATCACCCACCTGACGCCGTTTGTGGAGAAACATGCCAAACAGGTCAGCCGGGTCGGCGGAAAGTTGACGGTAACGGCTGTTCTGACCAAGGTATGCGCCGAAGCGCTCAAAAAATTCCCGCGCTTCAATGCCAGCATCGATTTGAAGCAGGATCAGCTTATTCTGAAGAAGTATATCCACATCAGCATGGCGGTAGATACCCCCAGAGGGCTGCTCATGCCGGTCATCCAAAATGCCGACACCAAAAGCATCACCGAACTGGCCGTGGAGATTGTCGATCTGGCCGAAAGGTCCCGCACCAAAAAGATCAAGCCCAACGAACTGGAGGGGGGAAGCTTCAGCATCTCCAATCAGGGGGCGATCGGCGGTGTGGCGTTCACCCCCATCGTCTTATGGCCGCAGGTGGCCATTTTGGGCGTCAGCCGGTCGTCCGTGGAGCCCCGGATGATGGACGGGCAATTTCAACCGCGCACGATATTGCCCCTATCCCTGTCGTATGATCACCGCATCATCGACGGGGCCGATGCGGCGCGCTTTCTGCGGTGGATCTGCGACAGCCTGGAGCAGCCGATGACGCTATATCTATAGTGAGAGTCCGGGGCCGGAAGCTATGCATTAGTTTTTTAAGAAGACCGTAGCGACATAAGATGAGAACCGCAGAACATCGAACATCGAACGCCCAACGTCCAACGCTGAACAAGGTATTCTGCCGATTGGTATATGATGGAGCGAAGCGACTTCATCCGTTCGATGTTCGGCGTTGGATGTTCGATGTTCGACGTTCAAAAAGAGCCGGCCTCCGCGCTGGCTGGGTGTGAGATACCACGAAAAAATATGCTGACAGAATACCTTGCTTCGAAATTCTGCGGTTCTTTTTTCTATATTCGATATTCAAACGGAGAATGATGCATGCAGGATAAAAAAACAGAGCTGGCGGTGATCGGCGGAGGCCCGGGCGGCTATGCCGCTGCATTTCTGGCTGCGGATCTGGGAATATCGGTCACCCTTATCGATCCGGCGGCCAACCCGGGGGGCGTCTGCCTCTATCGCGGCTGTATTCCATCCAAAGCCCTGCTTCACGTGGCCAAGTTGATCCAAGAGGCAAGGGAGGCCCAGGCTTGGGGCGTGGATTTCGGTGCGCCGAAGATTGATGCGGCCCGGTTGAGCGCCTGGAAAGAGAAAGTGGTCGGCCAGCTGACCGGTGGTTTGGGACAGCTGGTGAAACAGCGCAAGGTCAACCATATCCAGGGGACGGCCGCATTCCGGGATGCCGGAACGCTGAAAGTGACCGACAGCCTCGGCGCCACCACTACCCTCTCATTCGAAAAGGCTATCGTGGCGGTTGGTTCAAGGGCGATGCGCATCCCCGGCTTCGATAAAGGCTCCGATAAAATCTGGTTTTCCAGGCAGGCCCTCGAACTGTCCGAAATCCCCAAGCGCTTGCTGGTGATCGGCGGCGGCTACATCGGCCTGGAACTGGGCACGGTCTATGCGGCCCTGGGTTCAGAGGTAACGGTGGCGGAGATGATGCCCGCTTTGCTGCCCGGTGTGGACAAGGAGCTGGTTCGGTATTTGAAAAAGCAGTTGTCCGAAAATTTCAAGGAGATCCTTTTGGAGACCATGGCCACCGACCCCAGGATCCAGAAGAACGGCGTCAAAGTAACCCTCAAGGACAAGAAAGGTGAATCGGCCACGCGCCTGTTTGACAAGGTGCTGGTTGCCGTGGGCCGGCGCCCCAATACCGATGCCATTGGATTGGAGCATACCAAGGTGCGGCTGGACCAAAACGGTTTCATAGCGGTGGACGAGCGCCGGCAGACCGCAGAGCCCGGTATCTATGCCATCGGGGATGCAGCCGGCGAACCCATGCTGGCGCACAAAGCCTCCCATGAGGCCCGCATCGCCGTGGAAGTGATCGCCGGCCGGAATGTGGTGTATGAACCGGCGGCCATCCCGGCGGTGGTGTTCACCGACCCGGAGATCGCCTGGGCCGGTCTGACCGAAACCGATGCCAAGGAAAATGGGATCGATTACAAGGTCACCCGCTTTCCCTGGTCTGCCTCAGGCCGGGCCATCACCCTGGGTCGTGGTCAGGGGGTGACAAAGTTGGTGATCGAGACGGCCACTGAGCGGGTGCTTGGGGTCGGCATCGCAGGACCCGGTGCCGGTGAGATGATCGCCGAGGGGGTCATGGCCATCGAAATGGCGGCCACGGCCACCGACCTGAGTCTGGCCATCCATCCCCATCCGACGTTGTCGGAGACCCTGAAGGAGGCGGCTGAGGTTTTTCACGGGACGGCCACGCATATTTACAGGCCAAAAAAAGTGATATGAACCGCAGAATATCGAATAAGGAACCATGGGAATATCGAATATCGAACAAGGAATGTCGAATTTCGAAGTGTGGCGTCAACGACCATCCCGAGAATCGGGTGGTTTGGATTTCCGGCCAAAGGCCGGAAAGACATAAGCACGTCAGTGCTTCGGTCGTTGCAGTTGTAAGCGGGTGCATAGCACCCGGTTTGGGAACAACTAATCGCTGCGCTCTGCCATTCTTATTTTAAATGGCAGAATACCTTGCTTCGACATTCTGCGGTTCAATATTCGATATTCTGCGGTTCCAGCGAACTGCAGGCTTTACATAGATGAACATTATGAACAGGATAATCTGCTGTTGTGTGGGAATAGGTTTGCTCCTCTGGAGTCCGCTGGCGCTTCATGCAGGATTAATCGAAGATCTGATTGGCGCCGCCAAGGAACGCACGCGTCACAGTGTGGTCTATGATGGCCGCTATGTCACCATCGCTTATCCCATGGGGGATGTTCCCAACGACCGCGGGGTCTGCACAGACGTGATCATTCGCGCCTACCGAAAAGTGGGCATCGATTTGCAGGTTGAAGTCCACCGGGACATGAAGGCCAATTTCCAGCACTATCCCAAGATCTGGAGGCTCACCGGGCCGGACTCCAATATCGACCACCGGCGGGTGCCCAACCTTCAGGTGTTTTTCCAGCGCAAGGGAAAGCAACTGCCTGTCAGTGACCGGGCCGAGGCGTATCGTCCCGGTGATCTGGTGACCTGGATGCTGCCGGGCAACCTGCCCCACATCGGCATCGTCGTGGATCGCAAATCCAGGGACGGAAAAAGATTCATGATCGTTCACAATATCGGTCGTGGTCCCAGGATGGAAGATGGCCTGTTTGATTTTCCCATTACCGGCCACTACCGCTTCCCGGCAAACTAACCCTAACGCTGCAGAAGCCGGAGGACTCCATATCCTGCGTTGTCAAGGGTTCGCAGTAGCTGGCTACGGCTTCACCCTTGACCGGGCTGTGCTCTGGAGCCTTCCGACTTTTGCAACAATAACCATATCATTGTATATAATCGATGGCATGTTGACACGGCCTGGATCACTGAACACTTTAAAGGGCAACTGTCTACATGGTTAACCAATCCGGCTTAAATAAGAACCGAAGGCGTGGTTTACAGCCTCGGAAGGAGGGTACTGGCCATGATGAAAACAGCAGAGGATATCCTCAAGGAAAAGAAGAGGGATGTCGTTTGGGTGCGTCCGGATCAAAGCGTTTTCGATGCCGCCCGGCTGATGGTAGAAAATGCCATCGGTGCCATCCTGGTGAAGGAGGGGGATCGGTATGTGGGTATTTTTTCCGAACGGGATCTGCTGCGCAATACCGCAACGCCTGACTTCAATCCGAAGACAGCCCGCATTGCAGACTATATGAGCGCTCCGCTCCACTGCGCCGATCATTACGAGAATCTCGATCATCTCAAAGAAAAATTTCTCGGTCTGTTCATCCGGCATTTGATGGTTGAAAAAGACGGTCGCCAGATCGGTTTGCTTTCCATCGGCGACGTGCTGCGCGCCAGCCTTCTGGAACAGGACAGGCAGATCAAGGAGCTGAATGAGATTGCCAGTTGGGAGTATTACGAGGATTGGGGATGGGACCGTAAAAAACGGAAAAAATGATGGTCTATCCTTAACCCCTTTTACCGAGCCATTGCCATTATTTTTATCAAGTGTTGGGGTAAAGCCGCCTTGACAACCCTGAGTGGAAAACCCTAATATTCAGAACGCTATGGATCCGGTCAACACCGGAGACAACATCAAGGCAGGGACCCCAGGGATCCCGGTCTGTTATACCTGAAGAATTAGGAGCGTTTATGCAACAGATTACGGGTACCGGGCTTCTCTCTCCGTGGGAACCTGGCATCTTCAGTCTGAGTGTCTATCTGGTCATCGTGCTGGCCCTTACGCTCCTACTGCTTTTCTTGTCCCGCTGGCTGGGACAGCGAATACCCAATCCTGACAAATCGCGACCCTATGAAAGCGGCATCATTCCCACGGGACCGGCGCGCCTGCGCTACCCCGTCCCTTTTTTCATGGTGGCCATCTTCTTCCTGATCTTCGATGTGGAGGGCGCCTATATCTTTTCATGGGCGGTGGCGGCCAAAGAGCTGGGCTGGACCGGGTGGTTCCAGATTTCGTTTTTCATCTTCGTGCTGATCGCCGGATTGGTATATATCTGGGCCAAAGGAGGGCTTGGGTGGGGTCCCAACCAGAACCCAAAATAGACCGATTGCTGAGCGGCGTGGATCTCGTCCTCAACTGGTCCCGCAAAAACAGCCTTTGGCCCATGTTTTTCGGCCTCTCCTGCTGTTTCGTGGAAGAGGCCACCGTGTTTACTTCCCGCTATGACATCGCCCGCTTCGGTGCCGAAGTATTGCGCCCGTCCCCGCGGCAATCCGACTTGCTGATTACCTCGGGCACCATTTTTAAAAAGATAGCGCCGGTGGTGCTGCGGCTCTATGAGCAGATGCCCGAACCCAAATGGGTCATCTCCATGGGCTCATGCTCCAATACCGGCGGCATGTACGACGCCTACAGCGTGGTCCAGGGGGTCAACCAGATTCTGCCGGTGGATGTTTATATTCCCGGGTGCCCGCCCCGCCCCGAAGCGGTTCTGGCCGGCCTGGTTAAATTGCAGGAGAAGATTCTCGAGGAGCGGCCAACGCGCCGCATCTTTCATTTGAGTGGCGGCAGCCAGGGGACCGAAGTCCCGGTGCTGGTGGACGGCAAGACCAAGAGCCGGGATCCCCGCGGCCCCGGTATGATGGGTACCGCCGTTCGGGGCAATTCTGCGGTTCCGCCCGGATTCAGGGAGAGCCGCACAGACGGCATGTGGACCCCTCCGGCTGCGGAGCGTCCCCTTACCGAACGCGACCGCACCATTGCCAAAGCATTGACCGATCATTTCGGAGATGATGTGGTCTGTCAAACGCCCACCAGCGACATGGCCACCTTCACCGTTGCGCCCCGGGCGGTTCCAAAGGTGCTGGCCTTTTTGAAAAACGAAAGTGAACCGCGGTTCCGCCGCCTGGAGGACATCACGGCCATCGACGAATCCGCCCGCCGCACCAAACCGGCAGCGGATTTTACATTGGTCTACAGCCTGCTTGATTTTGATACGCCCACCCGTATCCGGTTGAAAGTCCCGCTGACCGGAGAGAAACCGGAAGCCGACAGCGTCACCGCCTTGTGGCCGTCGGCCAATTGGTACGAGCGTGAAGTCTTCGATATGTTCGGGATCGGTTTTAAGGGCCATCCCAACCTGAAGCGCATTCTGTTGCCCGACCACTGGGAGGGGCACCCCTTGCGCAAGTCCCATCCCGGCAGAGCCACCGAAATGGCGCCGTACACCCAGGATGATGCCCGCCGTTTGCAACCGCCTGACGGCGGTATTTTTGTCAAGGACCACAGGGGAGCAGAAGAGCTGGTGCTCAATGTGGGCCCCCACCACGTCAGTACGCATGGGCTGATTCGTTATATCCTCTCTCTCAACGGAGAAGAGATCGCCGACATGGATATGGAGATCGGCTACCACCACCGGGCGGCTGAAAAGATCGGCGAACGCCAGACTTGGCATCAATTTATTCCCTACACCGACCGGGTGGACTACCTGGCCGGCGCCGCCAACAATCTGCCTTATGTGATGGCAGTGGAAAAGCTGGCCGGCATCGAGGTGCCCGCAAGGGCCCAATGCATCCGGGTCATGCTCAGCGAATTGTTCCGCCTCTCCAATCACCTGGTCTGGCTCGGCACCTATGCCCACGACGTGGGCGCAATGGCGCCGACCTTTTACACCTTCCGCGAACGGGAGATGATTCTGGATATCGTCGAGCTGATCACCGGCGGGCGCCTGCATCCCTCCTGGTTCCGCATCGGCGGGGTGGCGGCTGATCTGCCCGATGGCTGGAAAGAGAAGGTGGATGAATTCACCGGCATCTTTTTACGCCGCATGGATGAGTACGAGGCGTTGATCACACAGAACCCGATCTTCCGCGCCCGTACCCGGGGCGTGGGGGCCATCTCCCTGGACGATGCCATGGAGTGGGGGGTGAGCGGACCCAATCTGAGGGCGTGCGGCCTCTCTTGGGACCTTCGTAAAGCCTTTCCCTACAGCGGGTATGACCAGTTCGAATTCCAGGTGCCCACTGCCGAAGGGGGGGACTGCTATGCCCGTTATCAGGTGCGGGTGGAAGAGATGCGCCAGAGCCTGGGGATCATCGCCCAGGCCGCCAGGGAGATGCCGCCGGGCAGGGTGGTGACCGATGACTACCGTTATGTCATCCCCGCCCGCAAGGATATGCTGACCGACATTGAAAGCCTGATCCATCACTTCATCAACGTGACCCGCGGGCCGAAGATGCCCAAAGGCGAAGCCTACGCCTCCTGCGAGATTCCCAGGGGTGAACAGGGGTACTACGTGGTGAGCGACGGGGTGGGGTATGCCTACCGCATGCGTATCAGAGCGCCCGGATTTGCCAATGTGCAGACCATGCCGCTGATGGCCAAAGGGTGGTCGTTATCGGATCTGATTGCCATCATCGGATCGGTGGACTATATCCTGCCCGATATTGATAGGTAATTTTGCATGCTGCCAGCTGAACTTAAAGAAAAGCTATCATCCCAGATCGCCGTCTACGATCACAAACGCGAAGCGGCTATCGACGTGCTGACGGCCGTGCAGGAGCACTATGGCTACCTGAGCGATGAGGCCGTAGAAGAGGCGGCTGCCCTATTGGAGATGTCGGCGCTGGAAGTGGACGAGCTGGCGACGTTCTATACCTTTCTCTACCGCGAACCGGTGGGGAAATTTGTGATCCATGTGTGCGACAGCCTGATCTGCTGGATGGAAGGTGAAGAAAACCTGGTGGAACATCTATACAGGGTACTGGGCATCAGGATGGGAGAGACAACGGCGGACGGATTGTTTACGCTGCTGCCGGTATGCTGCATCGGCTATTGCGACCGGGCCCCGGCCATTCTGGTCAACCGCAAGGTTCACGGGCCGTTGACCATTGAAGCGCTGGACGGATTGATTGATGGGCTTAAAAATGATGGTTCGTAATTCATGGTTCCTGGTTGATGGTTGGATTGGATAGATTGTGGAGAGTGTTTTAGGTGGCGAGTGATTACCCGCAAATATTGTTGAGAGACCGCAAACCCGACCGGATCAATACGCTGGACGAGTATCGCCGGGCAGGGGGGTATAACGCACTGGAGGGTGCCGTAAAGGGCAAGACACCCGCCGATGTGAAGGAGATTATCTTCGATGCCACGCTGCTCGGTCGCGGCGGGGCGGGGTTCCCGGCGGGCCAGAAGGTGCGGACCGTAGCCGATGATGCGCCCCATCCGCGCTATGTGGTCTGCAATGCCGATGAGATGGAACCGGGGACCTTTAAAGACCGCGTCTTTCTGCATACCAACCCCCACATGCTGATCGAAGGCATGATCCTTGCGGCATATGCCATCCAGGCGGATCACGGTATCATCTTCATCCGGCCCGAATACGAAAGCGCCGCCAAAATCCTTGAACGTGAGATCGATCTTGCCAATGAGGCCGGCTTCCTGGGTGACAATATTCTGGGCAGTTCGCTTTGCTTCGATCTGGTGGTTCATCGCAGCGGCGGCCGATATATCTGCGGGGAGGTTACCGCCCAGCTCAACGCCCTCATGGGAAAGCGGCCCAATCCAAAACAGCCGCCGCCCTATGCCACGGATAAGGGGTTGTGGGACCTGGTGGAGACCCTGGCGTGCATCCCGCACATCGTCGAGAACGGGGCCCAATGGTTCAAAGACCTGGCCCTGACCCCCGGTGCGGCCGGCACCAAAATCTTCTGCGTCTCCGGCCGGGTGAATCGCCCAGGCTGTTATGAGCTCCCTTTGGGGGTGAAGCTTTCCGAAATCATCGAAGTCCACTGCGGTGGTATGAAAGAGAACGGCCGGTTCAAGGCCTGCCTGCCGGGAGGAGCGTCCACCGGTTTCCTGACCGAGGAGCACTACCATATTCCCATGGACTTCAGCTCGCTGAAAGAAGCCGGCAACCGGTTGGGAACCGGCGCCATCATGGTATTCGACCATCGGAGCTGCATGGTGGCGGCCGCCCTCAACCTGACCGAGTTTTTCGCACGGGAGTCCTGCGGGTGGTGTACCCCCTGCCGTGAAGGATTTCCCTATTTGAGAGATCTTCTCGGGCGTATCGAGACCGGCCGGGCCGAACCGGACATGGTTCCCATGATCAAAACCATGTGCGGCCATATGTGGAACGCATATTGCGCCTTTGCCCCCGGCGGTGTGAGCCCCATCGAGAGTCTTCTGGCGCATTTCGAGCAAGAGGTGATGGCGCATATCGAACAGGGCGGTTGCCCCTTCAAAAATCAGGGGGGGCGCTAACCGTGGCGATGCTGACCATCGACAACCAGTCCATTGAGGTCCCGGCCGGCACCAAGGTAATCGAGGCGGCCGAGCGGCTCGGCATCATGATCCCGCGCTTTTGCTATCATCCGGCCCTGGGGTCGGTGGGAGCCTGCCGCGTCTGCGCCGTGGCCTTTCTGGAAGGACCGGTAAAAGGCATCCAGATGAGCTGTATGGTCAACGCCCAGGACGGTATGGTGGTTTCCACCACCGATGACGAAGTGGCGGATTTCCGGCGGCATGTGATCGAATGGCTCATGGTCAGCCATCCCCACGACTGCCCGGTGTGCGACGAAGGCGGGCACTGCCTCTTGCAGGACATGACCGTTTCCGGCGGCCACGGCCTGCGGCGCTATCTGGGGCTGAAACGCACCCATCGAGATCAAAATCTGGGCCCCTTGATCCAACACGAAATGAACCGCTGTATCGCGTGCTACCGGTGTGCGCGGTACTACCAGGAGTTTGCCGGCGCCAGAGATCTCGGCGTGATGGGCATCGGATCAAGGGTCTATTTCGGACGCCACCAATCCGGGACCCTGCAGAGCCCTTTTGCCGGCAACCTGATCGACATCTGCCCCACCGGTGTTTATACCGACAAACCCTCCCGATTTTTTGGACGGCGGTGGGATTTCCAACGGGCGCCTTCCATCTGCCTGAACTGCTCTCTGGGGTGCAATCTGGTGGCCTCGGCGCGCTACCGCCGAATGGTGCGGCACGAGGCGCGCGTCAACATGGATGTCAACGGCCATTTTATTTGCGATCGCGGCCGATACGGCTACGCATACCATGACAGCGAAGCGCGACCGCGGCAGGCGATGGTCAAAGGGGCGGTCCGATCGGTGCCGGAAGCCCTCTCCGCTGCGCGAGAGGCGTTGGGCAAGGTCATCCGGCAACACGGACCGCTTTGTACGGCCGCCGTTGGATCCGTGCGCAGCAGTTTGGAGACCCTGGCGGCCCTTGTTCATCATTGCCGCCAGCATCAATGGCGCGGGCCGGCCTTGGTGCATGAGGGGCGCAAAGCTGAAAATATCAGAGCGGCCACGGGGCTACTGACGCCTGATCTGGCGGTCTCCCTGGGCGCCGTGTCAGTGGCTGATTTTGTTTTGATTATCGGGGCCGATCCAATCAACGAGGCGCCGATGCTGACCCTGTCCATACGCCAGGCCCAGCGACATGGGGGAGGTGTGGCTGTTATCGATCCACGGCCTGTCGAGATGCCTCTGGATTTCGACCACCTGCCCGTGCCGCCGGATGCACTCGGTGGGGTGATCCAGCATATGATCCAGGCGGCCTGCACTATAGGAGATCATGGACATGGGGAGCAGGGACCTGATGGAAGCGAAGCCGCGGCCACCGATTTCACCCAGCGGCTGGACGCCATTACGGCGCGTTTTTGCAAAAGCCGTCGGGCGGTGATTGTCTGCGGAACCGATATCGTCACCATCCGTGAGATCAAACTGGCCGCCGAATTGGCGCAGACCATGCGGGACGCGGGTACGGAAGCCAAACTCTTTTATCCCCTCAACGGACCCAACGGTTTCGCCGCCGGTATGATGACCGAAACGGCAGACACCATCGATGCCATGCTGGATCACATCGAGGCCGGTCGCACCAAAGCGTTGGTGGTGGTGGAGAATGACCTTTGGCATCACTTTCCGGATCGGACCCGGCTGATGGCGGCCCTGACCAAACTGGAGCTGCTGATCCTCCTTGATCACGCGGCCTCGCCGCTGGTAAAGGAGGCGGATATATTTCTGCCAACCCAAACGGTTTACGAGGCCGGCGGCCGCTGGATCAACCAGGAGGGGCGGGTACAGTCCGCCCAGCCGGCTCTCTCCGGCGGTGCTTCCATCGAGACGGTGGGCAAGGGCAATCATCCCCCACGGACTTTCGGCGATACGGTGCCGGTCGGTTCTCCAGCAGCGGCCTGGCAGCTGTTGACGGCACTGACAGCCCAGCGGGAGGAGGGCAGCGATGCCTTGGCCGATGCGGTTGCGCCGGCTGCCTTGGAGCAGATCAGAACATGGGCGGACGATTTGCAGGATGGCAAACGCATCGATCTGACCAAGGGCCATGGCATTTCGGCTTCTCCTATATGGGAGGAAGCAGCCGAATCCGCAGCATCCGACGCGGAGGCCATCACCGTTCTGCTGGTGGATTGGACTTTCGGGACAGAGAAACTCTCCATGAGCTGTGCTGCATTGGCGAATCGAACGCCGGATCCCGTCGCAGTCGTGCACCCGGAGACGGCGGCATCCCTGGGGCTTGACCCCGGTGGTCGGGTGGCCGTCGCTACGCAGAGCGGAGTGCTGACCGTTGCATTGCAAACCGATGTCCGCATGGCCCGGAATGTTATGGCGATTCCCCGTCACGTTTTTCTGGATTGGCAGGTGCTTGGCGGAACGCGGCTGACCATGGATCCCAAACAACTTACCAGGGCTTAGCATAGGAGAAGTGAAGGGCGATCGATGAACTGGGTTTTGGGCTTGATAGTGCTTCTGGTTAAAATTGCCGTCATTTTGGGCGTATTGCTGCTGGCGGCAAGCTATCTGGTGTGGCTGGAGCGCAAATTGCTCGCGCGCTTCCAAATCCGCCTGGGGCCCAACCGGGCGGGAATATTCGGATTGCTCCAGCCCATTGCCGACGCCATCAAGCTGCTGACCAAGGAAGACCTGATCCCGGCCGAGGGTGACAGCTTTATCTTTCAACTGGCGCCGGCGGTGGTGGCATTCACTGCGTTGATGATGTTTGCCGTGGTGCCGGTGGGCCCGGAGATCGAGTTGTTCGGCCATGCGGTTCCCATGGTGATCACCGATCTCAACGTGGGGCTGCTCTTTGTCTTCGCCCTCTCGTCATTGGGGGTATATGGTGTGGCCTTAGGGGGATGGGCTTCCAATTCAAAATTCGCTTTGCTGGGGGGCATCCGCGGCGCGGCCCAGATGATCAGCTACGAGCTGGCCCTGGGGCTCTCCCTGGTGCCGGTGGTGATGCTGGCCGGCTCGTTCAGCCTGACGGAGATAGTGGATGCCCAGGCGCGCATCCCGTTCATCGTGCTCCAGCCGGTCTCGTTCGCCATCTTCGTGATCGCCGCCATGGCCGAGAGCAAACGCATTCCCTTTGACCTGCCGGAGGCGGAAAACGAGCTGGGCGCTGGTTTTCACACCGAGTACAGCGGCATGCGGTTCGGGCTCTTCTTTTTAGGGGAGTATGTCCACATCCAGGTATTGGGCGCTCTTGTGGCGGTATTCTTCCTGGGAGGGTGGCATGGACCGCTGCTGCCCCCCGTGGTCTGGCTGCTCATAAAGATCTTTGTGGTGGCGGTCATCATGATCTGGGTCAGGGGGACGCTGCCCCGGTTGCGCTACGACCAGCTCATGGCGCTGGGATGGAAGGTTCTGATTCCGGTGTCATTGGTGAACATTGTATTCACGGGGATGTTTATACTTGTTGCAGGATAATATGCGATGAGGGCATTGTATCGTATTGCACTATCGGAAGGGTTTGAAAGTCTGAACAGATATGAGCGTTGAGTGTTAAGTTTTGATGTATACATAAGAAGTCGCTTTAAAGCCACTTTCTTAATTCACCACGAAGGACACGAAGAACACGAAGCTGAAAACATAATACATTCTTTTTTCTTCGTGTTCTTCGTGCCCTTCGTGGTGAAAATCAAGCTTTTTACGAGATTATTACCTATTAGCAGATGAACATGAAATCGGATCAAAACAAAGACTACAAACATCTGGCTCCGCCGGAAGACAACTCCGGGTGGGCGGCGCTGAAGGCGCTGGTGGAGGGGTTTGCCACGACCCTGAAGCACCTGGGCCGCAAGCCGATCACCGAGCAATACCCGGAATTCAAGCGCGAGCTGCCGGAGCGTTCCCGGGCGCGGATCGTGCTGACCCGTGATCCCGACGGAGCTGAGCGCTGCGTGGCCTGTTATCTTTGTTCGGGCGTATGCCCGGTGAGCTGCATCTCCATGCAGAGCGCCGAGCGGGAGGACGGCCGGCGGTATGCGCGCTGGTTCCGGATCAATTTCGGCCGCTGCATCTACTGCGGGTTGTGCGAAGAGGCATGTCCGACATCCGCCATTCAGCTGACGCCGGATTTTGAAAATATACAACGCGATATCCTGGACATGGTCTTTGAGAAGGAAGATCTGTTGATCGACGACTGCGGCAAGGACAAAGCGTACAACTTTTACAAACATGCGGGCATTGCCACGGCTGACGGCGGGAAAGGTGAGCATAAGAAAGAAGATAAGCCGGTGAATCCCAAGTCCAATATGCCATAAACCAAGGATTTAAGTTAAAGTTTATAGATTAAAGATGTGGAATTCTATCGATAATAATTTGAGCAGGGAAGATTATCTGGAAAAAACCCGATCATTGCGCTTGTGTTTCTGAATATTCAATTGGCCAATGTCCTCGAACTTAAAACTTTAATCTTTAAACTTTAATCTGGACGAGTTGATACAATATGAACCTGCTGCCCATATTATTTTATGCCATCGCCGCCCTTATTTTAACGGCGACGACACTTGCTGTAACTCGTCGCAACCTGGTCTATGCGGTGATCTATCTGGTGCTCTCCTTTTTCGGGACGGCCATGCTGTTCTACTTGATGGGGGCACCCTTTCTGGCGGCACTGGAGATTATTATCTATGCCGGCGCCATTATGGTGCTCTTTTTGTTTATCATCATGATGATCCATCTGGAAAAGGAGCCGGGGAAGTTTCTCCCGCGGCGCCAGCTCATCCCGGCGACGTTGATCAGTGCTCTTTTTCTGATGGCCTTCATCGTTCTGGCCGGAGCCGATGCCGGCGGGTGGAAGCCCCTGGTAGCGGCCCGGGCCATACCGGCGGCATTCGGCATCTATCTTTTCGATACCCACTGGCTCTCCATCGAGATCGCTTCCATGCTGCTCCTGGTGGCGTTGTTTGCCGCCATCGTATTGGGAAGGCAGATGAGGCCTGCGGCCAAACCTGAATCCGAGGAGCAGACGCCATGATCGTTCCCTTTCAACATGTGCTCCTGCTGTCGGCCCTGCTCTTTTTGCTGGGCATGTTCTGTGCTTTGACGCGGCGTAATCTGATCATGATCCTCCTGGGTGTGGAAATCATGCTCAATGCGGCGTCCATGACCTTCATCGGCGCTGCCCTGCGTTGGCAGCAGATGGAGGGCCAGGCCATGGTGATTTTCATCCTGGCCTGTGGGGTTGGCGTTGATTATCGCCATTTACCGCAGGACCGGCTCCATTGATCCGGATATCCAGGTGTGACCGATGGGGCGGAGGAATAGTGAACAGCTAGAAAAAGATGAACGTCGAACAGGAAAAAGATGACCATTGAATTTGAGCGCACGTTGCGGCAGATGAAAAAAATGGAAGATATACCGCAATCGTTTTGGGATATTTCGACGTTGGACGTTCGATGTTCGATGTTCGATGTTCAAATCAATGCCAAATCGGCAAGAGGACGAGCATGTTAGATTATTTCCTCGGCGAATTCAGCTTATGCGCCGCCACGGGGGCACTCCTGCTGCCCCTGGTGTCCTTTGCCGTCATCATGTTGGTGACCCGGCCGTTTCCCAAGTTGTCTGCGGGCATATCCATTGGTGCGGTGGCGGTCTCCCTTGGGGTGGCCGTTGCGTTGTTGGTGCGGAATTGGGGCCTGGAGACGCCCCTGGTCTATAAAACCACCTGGGTGGTGTCCGGACAGATGTCGATTCCCCTTGGCATCCTTCTGGATCCGGTCAGCCTCTCCATGCTCGCCGTGGTATCGGCCGTCAGTTTTCTGGTGCAGGTCTATTCCCTGGGTTACATGGCCGGCGATCCCGGATTTTCCCGCTACTACGGCTGCATGTCCCTTTTTGCCTGGGCCATGCTCACGCTGAGCATCTCCGGCTCCCTTCTGCAGCTCTTTATCTTCTGGGAGCTGGTGGGGCTGTCGTCCTACTTGCTCATCGGTTTCTGGTTCGAGAAGTTCAGCGCCAGCGAGGCGGGAAAGAAGGCCTTTGTCATGACCCGTACCGGTGATGTGGCATTTATGCTGGGGCTGATCCTGTTGTGGCTGCAGCTCGGGGATCTGGATATCGGCCTTCTCAACGATGGGGCTGCTGTAACCGCGCGGCTCTCAACCGGTATGATCACCCTGACCGCGCTGTTGATCTTCGGCGGAATTGTGGGCAAGAGCGCCCAGTTTCCGCTGCTGACCTGGCTGCCCGATGCCATGGAGGGCCCCACACCGGTGAGCGCTTTACTCCATTCAGCCACCATGGTGGCGGCGGGGGTCTACCTTTTTGCCCGGCTCTTCGGTTTCTTTGCCCTCTCTCCCGTACTGATGGCCGTTTGCCTGGCCATCGGTACTATCAGCCTGCTGCTGGCCTCCTCCATGGCCATGGTCGCCCGGGACATCAAACAGGTATGGGCCTATTCCACCATCAGCCAACTGGGTTTCATGCTGATGGGACTGGGGGCGGGCAGTTTTTTCGCCGGCACTTTTCATCTGATCACCCATGCGGGATTCAAGGCGCTGCTTTTCCTCTGCGCCGGGGTATTGATCCACCATTACGATACCAACGATATGTTTCTCAAGACAGTCATGATCTGTATGATCGTGGCGGCCGGCGCCCTCTCAGGGCTGCCGCCGCTTTCCGGATTTTTCAGCAAAGAGCTGATTCTCGGACGTCTGCTGGACCTCTCCAATCCGGTCTGGTTCATCGCCGGGGCGCTGGGTGCCTTCCTGACGGCGTATTACACCTTCCGGCTGATTTTTATTATCTTATTCCCCCGGAAAAGTGATGATCATGACCAAGCCGACCATCACGGCCATCACAGCAAAGGCGGCGCCGGCGCCATGGCCGTCGTATTGTGCATCCTGGCGGCCGTGACCGTAGCCCTCGGATTCTTTGAACATCCTATTCTGGAATTTTTAAATGGCGCCTTAGGCGCCGGGCGATCCATGCCCGTCGGGCATCACGGCTGGCTGCCGGTGGTGGCGGGCTCGCTGGCGGTGGTCGCCATTGGCATTGCCTGGCTGGAATTCGGCCGCAAGCAGGCCCGGCAGGTGGGGTTTGTGGAAAAACTGCCGGCGGTTGCGGCCCTCTTCGGCAACCGCTGGTACCTGGATCACCTCTACCGGTATCTGCTGGACAAATGGGTATACGGCGGTGTCTCCCGCCTGTTTGCTTGGAACGATCGGCGCGTGATCGACGGTGCCGTGGACGGCACGGGGCAGTCGGTCATCGGCCTGGGAACGTTGCTGGCCAGACTG
The DNA here is from genome assembly GCA_037387725.1 of Desulfobacteraceae bacterium. GTDB lineage: Bacteria > Desulfobacterota > Desulfobacteria > Desulfobacterales > Desulfosarcinaceae > JARRKU01. Next base: position 59,124 of record JARRKU010000018.1, on the reverse strand, counting down.
CACACCGGCCTGATCCAATACCGGCTGATGGTGTTGTTCGCCGTCATGGCTTTATTGATCCTTTACTTCGGATTGGGCGGATAAATGGAACTGCACTACGCGACCTTTCCATATTTGACCTCCCTGCTGCTGTGCTGCGGGGTCGGACTGCTGATCATATTGTTCATTCCGGCCGACCGGCCCAAGGCGATCAAAGTGGTCAGCGCGATCTTCTCCGGTTTGACCCTTGCGATCTCACTCTATCTTTATCTCTCCTATGACAAACAACTGGGCGGCTTTCAGTTTGCCGAGCGTTACGAATGGATTCCCTCTCTGGGCATCTCCTTTTCAAACGCGGCTGACGGCTTCGGCATGCCCATGCTGCTGCTCACCGGTATCGTCTTTTTCACCGCCGTACTGACCATGTGGGAGATGGAACTTCGGGTCAAGGAGTTCTTTGCCCTGATTTTTCTCCTGGTGCTGGGCGTGTTCGGCCTGTTCATGAGCCTGGATCTCTTCTTTATCTTTGTCTGGTTCGATGTCTCCCTCTTTCCCATGTACCTTTTGATCGCCATCTGGGGCAGCACGCGCAAAGAGTACGGTGCCATGAAACTGACCCTCTACCTGCTGGCCGGATCGGCGCTGATCCTGCCGGCGTTGATCTATCTGGTGGTGAGCGCCGGTCTGGGCACCTTCGACTTGCTGGCCTTGATGCAGTCCGATCTTTTCACGGCCCATCAGCAACAGCTCGCCTTTTTACTGCTCTACATCGGCTTCGGTATTCTCGCCGGCGTTTTCCCCTTTCACACCTGGTCGCCGGTGGGCCACGTGGCGGCGCCGACGGCCGTCTCCATGATCCACGCCGGTGTGTTGATGAAGATCGGCGCCTTCGGCATCCTGCGGGTGGGCATCTTCCTCTGCCCCGAAGGGTGGCGTTATTGGGCGGAGCTGATGGCCGTGCTGGCCACCTGCGGGATCGTCTACGGTGCGCTGGTGGGATTGCGCCAGACCGATTTGAAGTATGTGATCGGATACTCCAGTGTCTCCCACATGGGCATCGTGGGCCTGGGGCTCTCCACCATGACCATCGACGGCGTCAACGGCGCCGTCTTTCAAATGTTCGCCCACGGCATCATGACGGCGCTGTTCTTCTCCTCGGTGGGCTGGATTTACGACAAGACGCACACCAAGGCCATACCGGAACTGGGCGGGCTGAGCCGGATCATGCCCCGGGCAGCCACCTTCTTCATCATCGCCGCCTTCACCGGCATTGGTGTGCCATGCCTGGCCAGCTTCTGGGGCGAGCTGGTGGTGTTCCTGTCCTGCGTGAAGGTCTATCCGGTGCGCGGCGCCCTGGCTGTTGGCGGGCTGGTGATCAGCGCCCTGTTCATGCTGCGGGTGGTCCAGAAAACCTGCTACGGGCCGCCGGTGGAGCGTTTCGCCCATCTACCGGATCTCTCGTTGGCCCTGGGGGTGCCGCGTATGATTCTGGCCTCGGTGATCGTGATCTTCGGGCTCTTCCCCGGTTGGCTGTTTGATATGATCAATACGGCCACGGCGGAGTTGCTTAAGTAGGGATGCGGATCGTATAGCTGGTATTGAGGTGCTAAGAAGAACCGAAAGTGAAACTATAGTGGCCGTAACCGCAGAATATCGAACAAGGAATGTCGAATGTCGAAGTATGGAATCGCTGCGCTCTATCGATTCATATAAAAGGAAGAATACCTTACTTCGTCATTCTGCGGTTCATTTTTCAAGCCGATGGGAATAAGGTTCGCTAAGATAGATATTTACAGCAGGGGTTTGAATGAATTGGTCGATGTTTCTTCCCGAGTTGGGCATGTTGGCGGCGGTGGCGGTGTTTCTGGTGCTGGCCTGCCTGCCACCGGATGATCGCCGGGACTATGCAGTGGCTGTGGGCTTTGGTGCGCTGGCGGCCGTTTTCAGCATTTACAGCGCCGGTAAGGTCGGCGATCTGTTTTACAATGCCTACCGGGTGGATCTCTTCTCGCAAGTCTTCAAGATCCTGCTGGCATTCGGTTTCCTGCTGGTGGTGTTCTTGTGCCGGGAGCTGAAAGGGATCGCTCCCCGGCGACGTACCGAGTGCTTCCTCCTGCTTTCCGTCTCCACCCTGGCCTTGATGCTCCTGGTGTCCGGCGTACACCTGATGGCCATCTATATGGCCCTGGAGCTTTCCTCCTATTCCCTTTATGTGCTGGTCTTTCTTCGCAAGGAAGCGCGATGGGGGCTGGTATCGGGACTCCGGTATTTCCTCACCGGCATTTCGGCCTCGGCTATCATGCTCTTCGGGCTCGCATTGATCTACGGGGTGACCGGTGAATTGCATCTCGATGCCCTGATGCAGCTGCCGGCGCAGACCATTACCAACCCGGCCATGGCGGCCGGCGTTTTAATGACCCTGGGCGGTTTTTTCTTTAAATTGGCAATCTTCCCTTTTCATTTTTGGGCGGGCGATGTTTACGAAGGGGCGCCCAATCAGGTGGCCGCCTTTATCTCCACCGCTTCCAAAGTTGCCGCCATTGCCGTGCTGATCCGCCTGGTGGACGGTGTGCATGGGATGGAGACGATGCTGGCCAAAGGGCTGATCATTCTGGCCGTTATCACCATGACGGTTGGCAACCTGTGCGCCATCGGCCAGAAAGACTTCAAACGCCTGATGGCGTTTTCCAGTATCGCCCAGGCCGGCTATCTCCTGGTGGGTATTCTGTGCATGACCCCGAACGGGTATACCGGAACCATCTTCTACGTGGCCGCTGTGCTGGTCATGAAATTCACCTGTTTCATGGTGATGCACCGGGTGGCCGATGACGGAAGGAACCTGCAGATCGCGGAACTGGCCGGTCTGCACCGGCGGTCGCCCTTGCTGGCGCTGGCCCTGATGATGGCCTTGTTCGGCTTGGCCGGTATCCCGCCCACCATCGGATTTTCAGGGAAACTGCTGATCTTCAAGGCCGCCATCGAGAAAGGCTACCTCGCCCTTGTCATCATCGCCATGGTCAATGTGGTCATCTCCCTTTACTACTATCTGCTGGTGCTCAAGGCTGCATACCTTGCCGAGGAGGAGTCGCCCCGGCCCGCGCTGACCCTCTCCCCCGCCGCCCGGAGTCTTGCGATCCTGATGGTGATGGCCATTGTGGCCGTCGGCTTTTATCCCACCGGTCTGCTGCGCGTGGTTCATGCAGCGGTTCTTATGTTGAATTGAAAGGGCTGGTGCTGTTGTATTGGAATGAACATCGAACATCGAACGCCCAACGTCCAACGCTGAACAAGGAATCCTGCCGATTTATATAATGATGGAGCGAAGCGACTTCATTCTTCGACGTTCGGTGTTGGACGTTCGATGTTCGACGTTCAAACAAAAGTTCGATGATCGACGTACAAAAAAGTCGGCCTCTGTGAAGGTCATGGAAGAGATACAATCTTAAAGGAAACTGTTATGCGCTCCGACGACAAGCCCCGCTGCGCCTGGATGGGGGATGATCTGCTGATGCAGCAGTATCACGATCAAGAGTGGGGCGTTCCCTTGCACGATGACGGCAAATGGTTTGAATTTATCGTACTGGACTCCTTTCAGGCCGGTCTCTCCTGGCGGACGGTGCTGCACAAGCGGGCGGCATTCAGGAAAGTCTTCTACGGCTTTGATCCGGAAAAAGTCGCCCGTATGACGCCGGCGGCCATGGAAAAGGCGCGCCAAAACAAGGGTATCATCCGCAATCGGCTGAAGATCAAGGCCACCGTGGCCAATGCCCGGGCGTTTCTCAATCTTAAGGAGCGGGAGGGTACCTTTGATCAATACATCTGGTCGTTTACCAATGGCCGTGTGGTGCAAAATGCGTGGAAAACCTTGGATCAGATCCCGGCCGCAACGCCCCTCTCCGACCGGGTCAGCAAGGCGTTGAAGTCCGAAGGCTTTTCCTTTGTGGGCACCACCATCTGCTATGCATTGCTACAGGCGGCCGGGGTGGTCAATGACCATCTGGTGCATTGTTTTAGATACCAGGCGTTGGCGGGTTCGTAGAAAGTCCGATTTTCACCACGAAGAACACGAAGAGCACGAAGGAATATATAAATATATCATATTTTCAGCTTCGTGATTTTTGCGTTGCCCCCAATTGACACCTTGATCATCATAGTGTAATTATTATTTCACTTCCACACCATTGGTTCACAACTGTTGAAATGCCGGTAGGTCATGCTGTACGGAAAGATGGCGACCGGAGCGAGACAGCGGCTTGTGAATCGAATGCGGGCACTGAATATTCGAACAAATTGATTGAGTTAGGCGTTGTACATGGATCGTAGAACGTTTCTGAAGATTACCGGCTTAGGGAGCGCCGGCCTTGCCGCCGGATGTTCCGACAACCCGCAACGGAATCTTTTCACACTGGTGCATGCACCGGAAGACATGGTCACCGGCAATGCCTCGTGGTACGCCACCACGTGCCGGGAGTGCCCGGCCGGTTGCGGTATATTGGCCAAAAACCGAGAAGGGCGCGTGATCAAGCTGGAGGGCAATCCGCTTCATCCGGTTAACAAGGGCAAGCTGTGCATCCGCGGTCAGGCCGCCCTTCAAGGCCTTTACAATCCGGATCGCGTCCAGCAACCGATGCTGAAAACCGATGCCGGCTGGGAACCCATCGAATATACCAAGGCCGTCGATCTCATCGCAACGCGCATGGCCAGCGCCGCTGCCAAAGGACCGCAGCGTGTGGCCATGCTCACTGAGGTGGTGGGCGATCCCCTGCTCAACCTGTTCAAGGCGACCCTGGCGGAATACAATGCCGCACCACCGCTGGTCTACGAGCCTTTTGGATTCGAGGCGCTCAAGTTCGCCCATAACCAGTTGTTCAATGAAGCCGTGCTGCCGACGCTGAACATGGAGCTTGCAGATCTTGTGCTCGGCTTCGGCGCTGATTTTCTGGAGACCTGGCTCTCGCCGGTGGAGTACGCGCGCAAGTTCGCGGCCATGCATGCCATACGAGACGGCAAAAAGGGGCACTTTGTCCACGTCAGCCCATATCAGTCGCTGACCGCCGCCAACGCCGACAAATGGTTCGGCTGCCGTCCGGGCACCGAAGCAGCCGTGGTGATGATGCTGATCCAGAATGCCCTCAACAGCGGTCGCGGCCATCACCTCCAGACATCGTTGCGCATGGCCCTGATTCAGTTGTCGCGGTCCTATACCACGGCTGAGGTGGCGGAGATGACCGACCTGCCGGTCACCGAGTTGGGCCGCCTGACCCACAAAGTCATAAAGGCGCAAAGCCCGCTGATATTGGGGACCTCTTCCGCCTCCGACGGTAGAACCGCGCCGGCTGTGGAATTGGCCGTCGCTCTGCTGAATTACATTCTCGATCCCGACCTTTCCCTGTATGATTTCAACCAGCGCCATCGGCAGGAGATGACCGCATCGCGCGCTGATATCCGGACATTCTGGGCGTCCGTCGCCCAAGGCAAGGTGGATCTGCTGTTGTTGAACAACACCAACCCGCTGTTCACCATGCCGGCCGGAAGCGGTGTTTCCAAGGCCATGGCGCGCAAGTCGCTGTTTAAAGTGGCCTTTGGCCATGCCATGGATGAAACGACGGCCGCCGCCGACTTGATCATGCCGGTGCAGATGCCCCTGGAGTCGTGGGATCTTTACGAAAGCAAACACTCTATCATGGGGACCTTGCAGCCGGTATTGGGGAAAATCACCTCCGCCCCCCATGTGGGCGACCTCTTCATCCAGCTTACGCCCAAAGCGCGCCGGCAGGTGGATACCTACCGCAGCTTTCTAGTCCGCCACCTCGCCGACCAGGGCAGAATCGCATCGGAACAGGATTGGATCGAAACTTTTCAAAAAGGCGGGCAATTTGCCGCTCAACAAAGCAAAGCCGTGCCTGTCCTCAACGAAGCTGAAGCGCTGGCCCAGACCCTCTCCGATCTGCTGTCCAATCTGCCGGAGGCGTCCCAGCGGCAACCAATGGTCTGTCTTGCGCCCTCTATCCGACATTTCGACGGACGGGGCGCCAACCGCTCATGGCTCTCGGAAGTTCCCGATCCGGTCTCCCAGGTAGCCTGGCAGACATTAGCGTGGATTCATCCCACCGTCATGGCGGATAACGGCTGGTCGGACGGAAGCGATGTGACCATCGAAACCGCAAATGGAAAAATCCAGGTAAAGGCTTACGGATGCAGCGGTCTTCACCCCGATGCCGTGGCCGTCCCCCTGGGCCAGGGGCATACCCACTACGGCCGATATGCCAAAGGACAAGGCGCCGACCCGGTTCGCCTGCTCGGCGCCGACGTGGAGCCGCTTTCCGGTTCACCGGTCTATAGTGCCGCCATCACCAAAATGGCCGGCGCCGGGGGGGACCTGCCCCTGGCCACCACTTCCGGAAGCCGTTTCCAGCATGATCGCAAGATCGCTTTGAGCGTTCCCCTTGAAAATGCCGGCACACCGGATGAATTGGGCAAGGGGTTGGCCATGAACGACTTCCCGTTTACCCTGCCGCTTCCCCAAGGGTACGATCACCATAGGGATATCTATGCGCCCCATGATCACGAAAAGTACCGCTGGGGCATGGTGGTGGATCTGGATCGCTGCATCGGCTGCAGCGCCTGCGCCGCCGCCTGCTACGCGGAGAATAATCTCGGGGTGGTGGGGGAAGTTCAGGTGATCAAAGGCCGCGAAATGGCGTGGATGCGGATCGAACGCTACGAAGACCCCGACGATCCCGCCCGGTTGATCTTCCTGCCCATGATGTGCCAGCACTGCGATAACGCCCCGTGCGAGTCGGTCTGTCCGGTTTATGCCCCGCACCACTCCAAAGAAGGGCTCAATAATCAGATCTACAACCGCTGCATCGGCACGCGCTTTTGCGCCCAGAACTGCCCCTACAAGGTGCGCCGCTTCAACTGGCTGGATTGGCAGTGGCCCGATCCGCTGCCCATGCAGCTTAATCCCAATGTGACCGTGCGCAGCAAAGGGGTGATGGAAAAGTGCTCCTTCTGCGTTCAGCGCATCAAGGTGGCCCATAACGACGCCAAAAACGAAAAACGCGACGTTCGGGATGGGGAAGTGACGCCGGCCTGCGTGCAGACCTGCCCCACCCGCGCCCTGCACTTCGGCAACTTCATGGACGAAAAGAGCGTGGTACGGCAGATGATCAAGGACCCCAGAGCCTATCAGGTCATGGGCTATCTGAACATCAAGCCCGCCGTTATTTATCTCAAGAAGGTAACCCAAACGCTTTAGCGAAAGAGATCATGCCGAGCCTGACCTACCAAAAAATTGACAACGCGGTCATCGATACGCTTCAGCCGGCCGGCCGGGGCTACTGGGTGGTCGTGGCGCTGCTTTTTCTGGGTGTTTTAATGGGGGCCGGTTGCTGGCTCTACCAGATCTTTGTGGGCATCGGCGTGGCCGGTCAGAACAATCCGGTGCACTGGGGAACCTACCTGATCAATTTTGTCTTCTGGGTGGGGATCGCCCACTCCGGTACCCTGATATCGGCCATCCTGCATCTCTTCAGGGCCGGATGGCGCAACCCCATCGCCCGTGCCGCCGAGACCATGACCGTATTCGCCGTTTGCTGTGCGGGGCTTTTTCCCTTCATTCATCTGGGGCGTGTCTGGATGGTATATTACATGCTGCCGGTCCCCAATCAGCGATTTTTATGGCCCAATTTCCAGTCGCCTCTCATGTTCGACGTGGTGGCCATCAGCACCTACCTGACCGTCAGTTCGCTGTTCTGGTACACTGGCATGCTGCCCGACCTGGCCGTCATCCGCGACCGGGCCCAGGGCGTTCGCAAGAAGATCTTCACCGTCATCTCCCTGGGATGGACCGGTGAATTTGAACAGTGGCGGCATTACGCCCGCGGATATCTATTCTTTGCAGCACTGGCCACGCCCCTGGTGATTTCGGTGCACAGCGTGGTTTCATGGGACTTTGCCCTGGGCGTGGTCCCGGGATGGCACACCACTATTTTCGCACCTTACTTTGTGGCCGGCGCCATTCACAGCGGCCTGGCCATGGTGATTACCCTGATGGTCCCCCTGCGGAAGATATTCAAATTGCAGGAGATCATCACCATAAAGGTGTTGGAAAGCGTGGCCAAGACCATCGTCTTCACCGGCCTGATCGTCATGTTCGCATACAGCACTGAGGTATTTATCGCCTGGTACAGCCACAACATTGTGGAGGTGGAGAGTTTCTGGTGGCGGGCCTTCGGCGATTACGCCCTTGAGTACTGGATCATGGTGAGCTGCAACACGCTCTTCCCGTTACTCTTCCTCTTCAAGAAGGTACGGACCAGCATCACCACTTTGTTGATCATATCCCTGCTGGTCAACGTGGGCATGTGGTACGAACGTTTTGTCATCATCATCGGCAGCGTGGCCCATGGTTTTATCCCCTATGCCTGGGGGCTCTATCGACCGACGTGGGTGGAGTACGGCATCATGATCGGGAGCTTCTGCCTCTTTTTCTTTCTCTTCGTCCTGTTTGTGAAACATCTGCCGTCGGTCTCCATGACGGAAATGAAAGAGACCGTCCACACGGGGGAGGCCCATGGATAAGCAACGCACCGCCATCATGGGGATATTCACCAGCGAGAACCAGGCCGCCTCGGCGATTCGCAAAGTGAAGGGCTCGGACTACGCCGTGGAGCGGGTGCACAGCCCCATCCCCAGCCACGCAATTGCCGATGCACTCCAACTGCCCAAAAGCAAAGTGGGGTGGTTTACCCTGTGCGGCGGCATAACCGGATTTTTCAGCGGTTTTCTGCTGGCGGCCTTTACGGCCACCCGGTGGAGTCTGATCGTCGGCGGCAAGCCGGTCGTGGCGCTGGTGCCGTTTGTCATCGTCGGTTTTGAGTTTACGATTCTTTTCGCGGTCTTTGGCAACGTACTGGGGATAATCTCACAGGCGCGTTTGCCGCGCTTCAAGGTCTCATCGGGCTACGATCCGGCTTTCAGCGGAGATCGCTTCGGGGTTTTGGCCAGTTGCCCGCCCGATGACGAGGGCCGGCTCGCCGATATGTTCAAGTCGCTGGGTGCGGAAATCAAAAAGGTAGACCCCGATGTTGCATAAAAAAGATGGCCATTTGATGATTTTCTATCGGTACGCATGGTGGAATAAGAAGCAATGACAAATAACACGACAGCAACAGCCCAAACCCTCCCGAAGTGGATGACCTCGCTACCGCTGGTGCTTGCCGCTATCGGCATCGCCGTTTTCGTGTTGCAAGTCTTCGCCGGATCGGCGGACCGGGCCTGGCAGGCCTACCTTGTCAATCTGCTGCTTTTTGCAGCCATCGCCCATGGGGCGGTGCTCTTCTCCACTTTGATGCACACCGTTCGCGCCCGCTGGAGCGGGCCTTTGGCGGATCTGGCCGAGGCGTTTATCGCCTTTTTCCCCGTATCTTTTATCTTGTTTCTGCTCCTCTTCCTCGGCCAAGGGCACGTCTTTCCCTGGATGCACCACGAGCTTCACGGCAAAGAGGTATGGCTCAACCTGCCGTTTATGATGTCCAGGGACGCTTTGGGCCTCGTGTTGCTCTATGGTTTCGGTTTTGCCTATTTGTATCATGCCCTTTATTTCAAGTTGAAGGTGCGCGGCGCCAGCGGCAAGATGGCATCCCGCCTTTTGAAGCGCTGGCAGGCCAATCCACCGGATGAAGCGCGCTACAAGTCGCGGATGACGGCCTTCGGCCTGCTCTATATGCTGGCCTTCGCCCTGGTCCTGTCACTGCTGGGCTACGACCTGGTGATGGCGGCCGATCCCCACTGGTACTCCACCCTGTTTGGCGCCTACTCTTTTGTCAAAGCCGTGTACGTCGGCTTCGGGGGGCTGATCATCCTGGCGGCCCTGCTCCATCTGAGTCCGGGGAACAGCTATCGCGTCGCCGCTTCCCATTTTCATGATATCGGCAAGCTCTTTTTGGCCTTCTGTCTGGTGTGGGCGGATTTTTTCTACGCCCAGTTCGTGGTGATCTGGTACGGCAACATCTCGGAGGAGACCGCTTACATCATTGAACGCACCATGACCGCGCCATGGAACGTCCTGGCATGGATCGTCTTCTCCGTCTGTTTCATCGGTCCGTTTTTGATCCTGATCAACAAGAAGATCAAAACCGTTCCCGCTGCCATGATCGTACTCTGCAGCATCGTCATTATCGGGATGTGGTTGGAGCACTTTTTACTGCTCGCCCCGGCATTTCACCACGATGCCCATTCGCTGCCCCTGAGCTGGATCGATTTCGGGGTCGGATTGGGATTCCTTGGACTGTTGGGTTTGGCACTGGGTTCCTATATGAAACAATTTCCCGAGATTCTGCATCCCGTGGCAGAGGAGGGGCGCTGATGGAAATCCTCATCACTTCTCTTTCTCTGCTAACCCTTCTGGTTGTCTCGATACTGATCGGCACCCGCGGCAAGCCCATGCGGTTTTTTACCGCCTTTGGCGAGACCGTTTCCGCGATCTGGGCCAATCGGGGTCCACTGATGTGGGTGGCGATCTGCGTGTTGCTGGTGCTGGGGTTTCTATTTTATTTTTATGCCCCACCGGCCAGCCGGATCGGCGTGGCCCAGCCCATTGCCTTCAGCCACCGGCTGCACGCCGGGCACAAGGCCATCGACTGCTACTACTGTCACCCCTACGTCGCGCGCTCCATCCATCCGGGACTGCCACCGGTGGAAAAGTGCCTGCATTGCCACAAGTATATCATTGCCAATTTCCCCGAGATTCTAAAAGAACACAATTATTTCAATACCCGGACGCCCACGCCCTGGCAAAAGGTCTTCTATCTGCCCGAGCATGTGGTGTTCAACCACGAGCGGCATATTAAAAAGGAGTTTGCCTGCGAGAAATGCCACGGCGACGTCAAACAAATGGACCGGTTGAAAAATCAGCGCTTCAAGATGGGATTTTGTGTGCAGTGTCACCGGGAGAACAAAGCCAACCTGGACTGCTGGTTGGCATGCCACAGCTAGGCTACGGCCATGATGATGGGTAAGAGGAATTGAATGACAACGACAGTGACAGAAGCAACCGAAGCGATAAGCAATGAGCTGGCGGCAAAAGCCTTTGCGCTGACGTCGGCCATCTGGTTCGCCATTGCGACGACCTTTGGGTTGATTGCGGCCGGATATCTTATTGCGCCCGATTTCATGGCCAATATCGAGTTCATTCATTTCGGGAGGTCGCGGCCCATTCATATCAACCTGGTCCTCTTCGGGTTCGTCACCCCGGGGCTCATTGCAACGACCTTTTACTTCACCCCCCGGCTGCTGCGGACAGAGCTATACAGCCAGAAACTCGGCCTGGTCGCCGCGATACTATGGAATATCACCCTGGTGGCCGCCGTGGTCAGCCTGGCGCTGGGACACAGCCAGGGCAGGGAGTACGCAGAATTGCCATGGAGTGTTGATATCATGGTGGCCGTGGTTTTTCTGCTGGTAATCATCAATCTGCTGGCCACCATCAGCAGGCGCAAGGAGCCGATTCTCTATGTATCGATCTGGTACGCCAGCGCCGCATTGGTGCTCACTGCCGTGGGCTACTGCCTCGGCAACGTGGTCTGGCAACCGGACAGCGGGGCGCTGCTGGGTATACCGGACGCCATCCTGTTATGGTTTTACGGTCACAACATTTTCGGCCTGCTCCTAACCCCCATGGGCTTGGCCGTGGCCTACTATGTGCTGCCCCTGGCCACCCGCAGCCCCCTTTACAGCCACACGCTCTCCCTTATCGGATTCTGGGCGTTGATCGTGGTCTACACCCATATCGGCACCCACCACCTGCTTCAGGTGCCGGTGCCCACCTGGCTGAAGGTGATTTCCATCGTGGACAGCATCGCCATGGTGATCCCGGTGATGGTCTTCCTGATCAACATCTGGTACACGGTCAAAGGCAAGCTGGGCCTGATCCACGAGAACATAGGCGCCAAGTTCGTCTTCACGGGCACCATCATGTACTTCTTCGTCAACATCCAGGGAAGCTTCATGGCCCTGCCCCAGGTCCAGCGGGTCACCCATTATAACAATTGGGTGGTGGGTCATGCCCACATCGGCGTCTTTGGGTTTGCCGGCATCACCGCCCTTGGCGGGCTTTGGTACATCCTGCCCAAGATTACCAACAAACCCCTGTACTCCAGGTTCCTGGCTGATTTTCAGTACTGGCTCGTATTGATGGGCATTTCGGTGATGGCCATCGATCTGACCATCGTGGGCCTGCTACAGGGCAATGCCTGGCTGAACGGTGAGGCCGTCTATCGCGTGCTGCCGGAGATTCACCTCTACTATGTCATCCGGGCGGCCTCCGGTCTTCTGATTGCATCCGGCGCCTATGTGGGCCTGTATAACGTGGTGCGAACGCTATTTTTCAATCGCGGAGAAGTGACCCCATGAAAATGACCCCTACAACGGTGATCGGTGGCGCCTTATTGCTTCTGGCCACTATTGTTTTCATCATGGTTGTATGGCCATACAAGACTGCGGATATGACCCCGTCCGATATTTTCCGGTCGCGGACGCAAGTGGAAGAGGCGGGACGGCAGATCTATATCCAGAACGGCTGCGTCTATTGCCACAGCCAGTCCATTCGGGCCTGGGACTGGATTCACGGCGCTCACCGCATTGCCCAGGCCGGCGATTATGTGGGGGACAAACCCATCCTGTTGGGGTCGGAACGTACCGGCGTCGATCTCTCCCAGGAAGGGGGAGAACATCCGGATGACTGGCACATCGCCCATTTCATCAACCCGCGTTTCACGCGTCCCAACTCGATCATGCCGCCGTTCCGCTGGCTGGGTGATAAACGGATCAACACCCTGACCCAGTATCTCCAAAGCCTTGGAATGAAAGAGGCGGACCAACGCATGGCGCGCCAGCACCATTGGAAGCTGGAGGCCACCAACGCGTACGAGGCCGGTCCTGATGTCAATGCCCGCTGGCTGGCGGAGATGGTTCCGGAAGGGTGGCGTAATCTGCCCAATCCCTATCCCACCAGCCCGTCCAGCTTGCAGCGCGGTCACGTGATCTTTCAACAGTTCTGCATCGGCTGCCACGGACCGGTGGGGGACGGTATGGGGCAAGCCCAGCCCTGGATCTACCCGCCGCCCTTGAACTTCACCATCTTAAAAGGGCGGGAGATCTCCGGCGGTATTCTGTACTACCAGATCATGAACGGGATCACCGGAACAGCCATGCCCTATTTCAAGAACGAGTTGGAATCCCAGAAGATCTGGGAGGTCGGCGACTATGTGGCGGTGAACTTTATCAACCAGAGCGATGCCAACCAGGAACCCAGGGGCATCGACGCGGCATACGAACCTGAATGATATGTACTACCCTTATTTCATAAGTTACATGCTGGCCGGCGTGGCCATTGCTCTGGTGGTATTTGCCTGGGCGATTAAAAACGGGCAGTTCCAGGACCAGCAGCGCGCCCGGTTTCTGCCGCTGTACGGCGCGCCCAGAAGGGCTTCGGTAAAGGCTAGCAGGATAAGCCGTATCGAGGTGGTTTCGCTGTTTGTTTTGGCCATCATTGGACTGTGCGCCAGTTTTTCAACGGTCATTTTTGCGCTGGTGCGCATAAGATAAGTCCGTGCGGCAGAAGAAATAAAGGAACGATCCGAATGCAATATTTTGGGCTCAGAAATTTCCAGCATTTTGTGCTCTACCTCTTCCCGACCCTGCTGTTCATAGTGGTGTTCGGCATCGGTTTGAGCCGGATGCATTTCAAGCAGAAGGACGCGGAAGAGAAGATGAACAAGACCGTCCACTCTTATCCCGGCGGTATCGAAGAGCGCAATGGGCCTTTTCCGCTGGTGCTCATTTTGATCCTTTTCGGGACCATTGTCTGGGGTTTTCTCTATATCATCTTTTACGGTGTCTTGGAGGTACGCGTATGACGGCCAACTCCGACCAAGCGCACGGCAGCTCCCTCAAGAGTTGGTTCATCATCATTTTACTGATGCTGTTCGTCCTGTTCAAAGGAGGTTTGGCCTTCTTTGTGATCGGCGACCTGGGCCAGCCCGACTGGGACTACCGGCCCGTCAAGGACATTCCGGCGCAATCGCCTTACGCGGTCTATGATTTGCTGCCCAATCAACAGCACGTTCGCGGAAACAAGGGGGAGTAATGCTGCGAATTTTGAGCCTCATATCGATTGTCGCCGTCGTCGGACTGGTCGTCTGGGGTGTGATAACGGTGTATGATAATAACATGCAAGTGGGCCGCATGTGGGAGACACCGGCGGTGAGACCCTATGAGCATCCCATCCCCGTGATGGATGACAATACAGTGCCCTTCAATGGCGGAGAGATTTTCCTCCGCCAATCCAATCCAGCCGCCCTTGCGGCGCCTTTTGACCTGACCCCCCAGGATGTCATCGCCGCCGGACAACTCGGGTACAAGCATTTCTGTATCCAGTGCCACGGGAAGCAATACGACGGCATGGGCACGGTGGGCCAGAGTTTCGCCCCCCTTCCCGGGGATCTCCGAAGCGCCAAGGTCCAGTCCATGCCGGTGGGCCAGCTCTTTCATGAGATCAGCTACGGCGTCCCCGGCGGACGCCAACCCGCCCTGGCCAGCACCATCGCCGTGGAAAACCGCTGGCAAATCATCGGTTTTGTCAAATCTCTGGGAATTCGACCCTAGATTGAAGAAATAGCAGGAGGTGCGCGGTGGACCCGGCGATCGCTTTCCAGGACCGCATTCCCGACAATCACTGTTTCGGATGCGGCAGCCTCAACCCCGACGGACTGCAGATCAAGAGCTATTAGGAATCGGATAATACGGCTATCTGCGAATATCAACCGCTCGCCTTCCATGCGGCCGGGCCGGTCCATCTGCTGAACGGCGGAATCATCGCTACGGTGATCGACTGTCACACCGTCATCACCGCCATGGCCCACGCCTATCGCGAGGCGGGGCGCGAAATCGGTGAGGGGGAGCTGATCTGGTACGTCACCGGCAAACTGGAGGTCGACTACCTGGCGCCCGCGCCCATTGATCACCCCATTGTTCTGCGCGCCGCCGTTGAATCATTCACCGCCAAGAAGACGGTGCTGAACTGCGAACTCACCTCCCGGGGCGAGCCCTGCGCCCGAGCCCACGTGGTAGCTGTGCGCGTCCCCAACGACTGGTTTGACAACCACTGACCGGTGCCCAGCCGGCCCTCGCCAGAGCCAGGCTCTCCTTGCCCTCTACCATCACCAAAAGGGAGCGGAGTCTCTGGTGGGGCACGAGAGGAAGGCACCATGAACGTCCAAAAGCATTTAAGTATCCATGGAATATGGTTAGAAAATTGAAAAAAGGTATGAATTTATGTCCCCAGTTCCTACGAACCAGAGGCTGCTGTGAAGGTGCATCATGGCATGGTTGTCCGGCCACAGATGGTAATCCACCCAATGGGTCAAAGCGGTGACGGGTCTGAAAAAGGAGACTTTGAGCGCTTTGCTGGTCCACCAGGGCACCATGCCGATCTCCATGGCCTGGTGGAGTTGTTCCGGATTGCCGCTGCCAAAGGCAAACAGGCCGACGATGGCATTGGGAGCGCCGGGCCAGAAGTTGGGCTCCTGGAACTTGATGCGGTGGACATAATCGTCAAATTGGATATCGGCGCCAAGGGTTCCGGACACCAGAAGCATGGCGACCATTGCCAGGACCAAAGGGTACCATCGGCTCTCCAGCAAACGGCGGGTGTGTTTTTTCAAGGTTTGAATTATGCGCATGGTGTGCTTCATCCTCCTTGCCGGGTCCGCCGGCGATGCCGGTTGCAAAGTGCCCGCCCCCAAGGGAAGAGGGCCGGCAATGCTCATTCGGTGTTGTTTAAAGCTGTTGATGCCGGAAGCATAACGTCAAATCTTAGTGTTTTGTAGCAGGCGAGGTGTAATGGTTTATTGACCGGGTTGTATCAGGTTCCCGCGCCAAGTCCCGGCCACTTTTGCAATACAGCCGCTGTTTGTCAATATTCGAACTCCCCACGAATTCCTTTCCCGGATTTCCCGTTAGCGGAATTTTATCGAAATATTGATTATACTGGGATTAATGATATGTGATTTTTTCTGGACAATACGCGGGATCTGCACCTCTTTCATAATGCTTGGAGCTGCCGCAAGGAGCCATAAATGAAAAACAATAAATTAACCCTGATGACCGTCCATGCCCACCCTGATGATGAAGCCATCAGCACCGGCGGTATCCTGGCCAAATACAGTGCCGAGGGAATTCGCACCGTACTGGTCACTTGCACCAAAGGCGAGTTGGGCACACCCGAGGACCCCTTGTACAAGCCGCCGCAGCCCGGCATGGGAATAGCGGAGATCCGTGAGAAGGAACTGGCTGCGGCTATCCGTATATTGAACATCTGCGCTTACCACAATCTAAGCTACAAGGATTCCGGCATGGCCGGCACCCAGGGCAACCACGACCCCAAGGCATTTGCCCGGGCGGACATCACGGAAGCGGCCCATCGTTTGGCCGGCATTATCCGCCGCGAGCGCCCCGATGTGATCGTCACCTACGATGAAAACGGTATTTACGGCCATCCGGACCACATTATGGCCAACCGGGTCACACAAAAGGCATTTGCCGCCGCAGGTGATCCGAACCTGTCCCTGGACGGGTCCGAGCCGCCATGGCAACCGCGTAAACTTTACTTTTTCGCTCTGCCCAAAGCCCGGCTGAAAAAACTCAGGCGGGCGGCTGAAACCGCAGGAAGCCCGGAGGCGGCGCCTGCGGACTTGATGGGCACCCCGGATGATGAAATAACCGCCCGGATCGACGTCACCCGGTTCCTGGATCAAAAATTTAAAGCCGTCTTCAGCCATGCAAGCCAGTTCGGTCCGAGCCATCCCTTCCACCATCTGCCCGATGCATTGAAAGCAGAGATGTTCGGCGTGGAGCACTTTGTCTGTATCCTGGGATGCGTCAGGCCCGTGGACGGGAAGGAGGCGGATCTGTTCCATGGGCTGCGATAACCCCGGATCTATGGGATTTTAAACTTGTGAATGAATGGATATAGCCTGCAGGCGACACAGAATCTGAGAATAGCTTCAAGTGTGGCAAAGAAGATGAAAATGGAAGCGATGGTGTAGCTTGTCGACTGAAAATCGAGCAAATAAGATATATTGATGATGCACGTAAATATGAAGCCCATCTGGGCGGCGAAGATTTTGGGGCCGGCATTGACCATGATCGGTTTGACGTTGAAGATCCGGAGCAGGGTTTTGCTAGCGGCGCTGAAAAAGCTGTAGGCCGGATTTAAAAAACCGCGAATAAAAAAATCAATGGATAGAATCCAAAGCACCCATTTCAAAGGTGTGAAGAAAAATAACAATGTGAAAAGAACAGCCGCTGCGGCGTTGCATTGGGCTGTTCGTTCATTGATCCGATTGAGGGAGATGGGACAGAATTTTTCCATAATATTAAAGTTTTTGAATTATCTTCCCGGCTAAGCAGGGTTGCTGCCCGGCCCCATATTAAATTTCTGCACGTAAGCTTAATATCCTTTCATATATACAGTCCCATTTAAATTCAAAAGAAATTTTATTTTCCTTCGCCGCACAACATTGCCGATCAGGAATCGCTCTACACATCTGACCACCACATGAGGGACACTTTCCAGTTGAGCAAAGCAGTCGTTGCATTTCGATAATTTGTTGATCTGAATTCATAAGGACCTCCTGATACGGTCATCACAGTCGATTAGTCCATCAATGCCAATAGTTCGGGGCCAATAGTTCGGGGCCAATGGTTCGGGTTAAGCTGTGGCCAGGTCAATGGTCATCCCATTTGGCGGCGATTTGAACCTTCAGCAACGGGACTGTCGAATGGGAACTTGGGATGAAAAATGCATTCACCATCACCGGTTTCAAGTAACTGATTTTAATAATAAAGATATTATCTTTTTTGCAACCTTAATCAAAAATTCTCTAATTTGACCGCAGGATCTGGTAAACAGGAGTAAAGGATAAAAGGAAAAATGTTGCATCGCTGCAACAACCTGTGCTCTTTAGTGGAGGTCTCTGCCAGCTTCAACGGTTGCTGGTATGATGATCCATCTGGAATAGCTGGTGCGTCGATATGAAAGCAATCGTTTATCACAACTACGGCCCGCCCGAGGTGCTCAGGTTGGAAGAAGTTGAGAGGCCGGTCCCGGGCAATGATGAAGTCCTTGTGAAGGTGCATGCCGTCTCCATCAATTCCTGGGACTGGGACGCGCTGACGGGAAAACCATATGAATACCGCCTTTTCAACGGCCTTTTTAAACCCAAAGATACGAAAATCCATGGATGTGACATCTCCGGAAGAATTGAGGCGATTGGGAAAAATGCCAAACGATTTAAGGTCGGTGATGAGGTGTTCGGCGACCTGGCCGAAAGCGGCTGGGGAGCCTTTGCCGAGTATGCCTGCGCTGGTGAAAACCGACTAGCACCAAAACCCTCGGGTATGACCTTTGAGGAAGCGGCGTGCCTGGCCCATGGCGGCAATCTTGCGGTGCAGGGGCTTGTTGATTTTGGAAAGGTTAAACCGGGACAAACGGTTTTGATCAACGGAGGGGGCGGCAGTACAGGGACATTGGCGATCCAGGTCGCAAAATTATTCGATGTTGAATTGACTGCCGTGGACCGCACGGAGAAATTGGACATGATGCGGTCGATAGGCGCCGACCATGTCATCGACTACACAAAAATAGATTTTACGAAAAACGGGAGACGGTATGATTTGGTTTTTGACGTTAAAACCAATCGATCTGTTTTTGAATATCAGCGTGCGTTATCGCCAACTGGCATTTATGTGACCGTCGGCGGCAAAACTTTGCGAATTATTCAACTTGTCTTGTTCGGCCGATTAACAAGGAAGCATAAAATGCATATGGTCGGCTATAAAGCCAATAAGGATTCACGTTATTTGGTTGAACTCTTTGAGGCCGGAAAGCTGAAGCCGGTCATTGATAAATGCTTTCCACTGGAAAAGACTGCCGAAGCTTTTCGCTATTTTGGCGAAGGGGCTTTCAAGGGGAAAATCGTCATAATAATTGACCAGAGGTAGCAGGCAAGCATGGAGATACCTGTTGTCCTCGGATTTTTAACGATGATAGCGCGGCACGAACGTGCGTCTCCCTACGTGGATAGGTCGGCGGAGAGAGCGTTGAGGCATTGAACCATATCCCCTGGGGCCATCTTGACCATGGTGCCCCTTTGGCCGGCATTGATCATGATTTTTTTGTGGTTTGCCAGGGAACGGTCCATGATAACGGCGAGGCGCTTTTGGGTTCCAAAAGGGCTGATGCCGCCGATCCTGTATCCGGTGAGCCGCTGGGCCGTAGCCGTGTCCGCCATGGCCGCCCGTTTGGCGCCACAGGCTTTGGCGATTTTTTTCATTGAGAGTTGGCGATCTCCGGGCATGAGCGCCAGGATCCAACGGCTGCTGTCCAGCGCCACTACCAGGGTTTTGATGGTCCGATCCAATGGGAAATCTGCGGCCCGGGCGGCGAACTCGGCCCCCTTCTCTTCATGGTCGTAGGTCACCACCTCGTGGGGAATTCGGTGGTTTTTTAGATATTGAATGCCGCGTGTGCTCATGTCGATTAGTGGTTTTCAAACCGGGTGCTATGCACCCGGATACAACTGTAACGATCGAAGCACTGGCGTGCTTTTGTTTTTCCGGCCGATGGCCGGAAATCCAAGCCACCCGCTATGCGGGTGGTCGTTGACTCCGAGTTGTCGCAGTCTTTTTTCTTAGATGAAACCGCTATGTTTCCTCCAGAAGGAAGAGAAGAATAAACCGTGGATCCAGGTCCGTTGGTTTAACCTTCCCCAGTTCGCTTTCAATCTTGCTGAAGAGCTGTTCCAGTGCCGGGGCCATGCGTTCCGAAATATCATAGATGGTCAGTCCGCTGCTGTGGGCCAGCCAGCCGAGGAAGATCTCCCGGATGGCATCTCTGATTTTGCGCGGCTGGGTTCCTTCCTGCCAAAGATCATTGAAGAGACGGCTGAATTGCTTCCGGTTCAACGGTTGGGGGGCCTTCGTGTTCCCGCCCATGTCGAGGTGGTGATTGGCCCATAAGGTGAGGAGCAGGTTTTCGCTGGTCAGCAGTAGATCGGTGCGCAACCGGTCTGTCTCAACCGCCATCAGAGAAAACAGGTCGTCGAATGCGATCATCTGGTCCAGCTGCCGTCCGGCATCCTCTATTTCCGAAAGGGTGGCAAACTCGCGGTAAAGATCTCCGGTCGCGTAGTCGCTGTAACACAGCGGTTTTTTCAACAGCAAGCCCCCCAGAACGCCCATGCAATGCTCGCCCCAGAAGCTGATCGGCAGGCCGGCATTGGCATACCAACTGGCCGCATGCCACTTGTCGGCGCGCCATTTGAGCGACAGGGCGCATCCATATCCGACTCTGAAAAGGTCGGAGAGCAGGTGGCGCTGCACGAGACCGGCGTGGAAATAAGGAACTTCTTCGCCAACTTCCGCTTCGGCCTTTTCCAGTCCGATGGAGATGTAGTCGCTGACTTTGCGGACGATGCTTTCCAGTGCCCCTTTATCGCGTATGCGGTGCTGATCAGCCGAGATCACCTGGTTGCAGAGCCCGGCAAATTCGGCTTGCAGCTTTTCGAGGCTGGGAGCGTCGTGGATCTGCGCAAGGGTGCGGGAAAAAAGGTTGTCCGCCGCTTGCTGGGCGTCCGTCGCAATGGGGAAAGGGTAGGTGTCCACGATGCGGCCGTCGAACCGCTCTGATTTCGGGCTGCGTCCGGCCAGGTCGGCCGCAGTCAGGGGTTGGTAGACCCCGATGGCCTCATCAAAGGGGAGCAGCCCCTTTTCCGCCAGACGGACATTGCGCTGTCTGAAGAGTTCTTCTTCGGCTTCAGCCGGTATGATGCCTTGAGCGGCCAGCAGCAGGTCCCGGTAATACGCGTGGTCGTATACGCTGAGGCGGTTGAGCAGGTCTTTTACGAAAGTGTCCCGCTCTTCCTGAAGCTTCCGGTGCTTTTCAGGATAGGGATGCAGGCGGATGTAATAGGTCTGGTCTTCGCTGAAGTAGCCATTGTCGATCTCGCCCGGGTCCTGCTCGTATTCGCGGATGTGCAGCTGGATGTTGCGGAAGAGGAAAAGCGATGTCTCTTCCTGCCGTTGATTTGCGATCCAGTGGGTGAACCGGTCGGGATCGGCTTTGAGCAGCCGGGCCAGCCATCGGGTCATCCGATGGGAATGGATATGATCCTGCTCCCACCCCTCCATGTCCATCAGGTATTCCCACTGTTCATTGGAAGCCAGGGCCAGAACCGGCAGGGCGTCATCCGGGCCGATGTGGTGAACGAAAAAATAGAGATCTTCGTCGGCCATGGACTGGACCAGGGTGACCGGATAGGGGTGATCGGCGATAGCGTCCAATGCCTTTTCAGGCGGCAGGTTGAGAATCCGCTTTCGATCGATGGCAAGGGCTTTTTGGCGGGCGTCCTTTGCCGTGGATGGTTTGATTTCATTCATGGGCGTTTTTCCGTAATATTATAGAGGGATTATTATAATACAAATAGGAGGTGCGTCAATGTGGTCCGGGAGGATGCCCCAGGTGATTTTGTTTTAACCTTCATATCCTATCATATCGATTAGTTGCAAATAGTACTGGTCAATTCCTGTCCGATAATGAATCCGCTCGTAGATCCAAGCCTCCGAAGGAGGCCCAGATTATAGCCCCGGGTGTAAACCCGGAGAATCTTGTGCACCGAAAACCGAGCTTCGAAGGAGCGACAGATTGCAGCAATTGTGTCACACCTTCAGTGTTCAACACATTTTCTAACCGTAACCCCGGGTTTACACCCGGGGCTATAATCACTGGCCCCTTCAGGGCCGCAAAGATTCAACTTGTCCGGAAGGTGGCATCTCCCACCATTCAAGGATCCGCACGGTCCCGCAGGGTGGTCATCGACCACAAAAATGAGCGCAAACTGTTTTTCGTACACGCCATCATCAATCTTATCACGTTTACAGGATAGCGCAAAATTACACGTGAAAATTCCAGGAAATCCCGTCAAGCTGTTTTCTCTTTGGATTTCCAGGGGGCAAATTTCAGAAGCAGCAACATGCCGGGTATGGCGATTAAGGTGCAGAACAGGAAGAACCCGGTCCATCCCATTGCTTCTGCCATAAAGCCGGTTACGGAGGAGGCCATTACCCTGGGGATTCCCATTAAGCTGGTGAGCAGTGCATATTGGGTGGCAGTAAATCTCTTATTGGTGATGCTGGCCATGAATGCGGCATAAGCAGCCGTGCCCATTCCTGCACTGAAGTTTTCAAATGCAATCACAGCCGCCAAAGCCGGCAGATTATACCCGATTTGCGCCAGAAGGCAGAAACCGGCTGTGGATACCGCCTGCAATAATCCAAATATCCATAAGCTTCGATTGATTCCCAGCCGCAGCATGATCAGGCCGCCCAGGGCGGTTCCAATAAGAATAGGCGGCAGGCCGAAAAATTTAACCAATGCTCCCACTTCGGTTTTGGAGAACTCAAGATCAACATAGAACGGCGCCGTCATGGAACTGGCCATGGTGTCCCCGATTTTATAAAGCAGGATGAAGGCGAGAATCCACACGGCGGAGGGCCGCGAAAAATACTCGACAAAGGGGTGGATAACGGCTTCCTTGAGGGTCTTTGGTATCCCATAGGGAGTGTCGGGCTCCGGTGTCAGCAAAGTGGTCAGTATGCCGGGTACCAGACACAATGCCAATAAAACATAAACCATGGAGAAAGGCATGCGATCGGCAAGAATCAAGCCGCCTCCCGCAGCTATTAGCATGCCGACGCGATAACCACCGATGTAGAGGGAGGAGCCCAGGCCCAACTCTTCATCGGAGAGATCCTCCCTGCGATAGGCATCGATGACGATGTCCTGGGATGCACTGAACAGTGTGACGAAAAATGCAACGATCGCCACCAGCCATGGCGTTTCAGCTGGTTGTGTTTTTCCCAGCCCCATAACCGAAAGGATAAGCCCCACCTGAAAAATGAGCATCCATCCCCGGCGACGGCCAAACGGTCCCGGGCTGAAACGATCCAGCAACGGCGCCTGCAAAAATTTAAGGGTATAGGGCAGCCCCACCAGTGCGAACAGCCCGATGACGCTGAGATTGACTCCCTCCTCGCGCATCCAGGTTTTCAGCACAAAGCCGGTGAGTTCCAAAGGAAGTCCGGCCACATACCCCATGATCAGCGCCACAATCATGCGGCGGCTCAGCAGGACTCTTATGATAGGCGCATTGGGCATTACAGTAATTTCAAGCTGATGGGGTTCAACTGAAAAACCAGAAACCACAAACCAGGAACCATGAACTTACAGCGGTAAAAAGAACAGGCGCCGGTGCAACACCGGCGCCTGTTTAATCTATCGCTGCCGGAGAAATTAATTGCCGGCTTCCGCCTGCAGCTGTTCGGGGGTGACGATGGGGCCGTATTTGGCTTTCAGGGCCTCCAGGCCGGCCTTTTGCTCTCTCAGCACTTCGAAGAGTTTGCCCGGCAGATTTTCTTCCTTGCCGTACGCCTCCAGCTGCAGTTCAATGCGGGCCAGGATGTTGTTTACATAGAGGGAGAACTGCTTGTCATAGAGCGCTTTGGGATATTCCTTGTTGATGATATCCTTGAAGAGTTTCTTCAGATCGTCGTATTTGGGCAGGTAGCCGATGGGGGTGTCGATGGCCTCCACATCGTTATGCGCCTTGCGTTCCAGCCACGCCAGCCACGCTTTGACGTCGCGTTTTTCACCCAGGAGCTTTTTGCCCTCTCCGCCGCGGGCCTCGTGGGTGAGGAAGTAGTTGAGCCCGGCCATGACCGGACGTTTGTTGTCGGCGATCTTGTCGCTGCCGAAGAATTTGAACTGGGCATCCATGTAGTCGCCCAAGGCGCCGGGGATAAACGGCGCGTTGGCCCACGGGGAGCGTTTCACGCCGGTGGCGCCCACTTCGGTGGCTGTTGCCGCGGATACGATGCAGGCGCCGATGACCACGCCCTGATCGGAATTCTTTGCCGCCCAAACCGGCGGCATGGTGTCGCTGTCGCGCCCTGAATAGGTGATGACCCGGGTTTCAACGCCGGCCGGGTTCTCCGATTCATCGGAGTAATTGCCCAATGCGGAGGAGACCAGGGTGCAGCGGGAATTGGGGTGGGAGAGGGGCACCGGCTTGCCGTTTTCATCGGTTTTGCCCTCGTACCACTCCCCCTGGAAGTTGCGCCCTTTGGTGGGCGGTGTTTCACCGTTGCCCACCCAATGGGGTATTCTTTCATCATCGATGAGCACGTTGGACCAGATCACCTCGGTGCCCGGTTCGCGCAGGCATTTCATCAGGAGGGGGTCACCCTCCTGGTTGACATCCTCCACGATGCCGAAGATGCCCCTTTCCGGATTGATGGAGCGCACGGTGCCGTCCTGGGCAATCCACATCTGGGCCAGGTCGTCTCCGACAAAGTGATTGCCGGCCATGGCCGTGGTGGTCTTGCCGCATCCGCTGGGGGCGGCGCCGGTGACCCAGGTGATTCTTCCGTTGGGACCGTCGATGCCGGTGATAAACATATGCTCTGAGAGCTCCAGCGCGCGTTTTTCGTACACCGAACGATCAACGCTGAAGCGATGGTTGCCCTTCTTCAGCAGCAGGGTGTTGCCGGCATAGGTGCAGTTATAGCTGTAGGTGGTGCGCCAGGAGCGGTCCATCAGGACCCTGGCATTGGGCAGGTCTTCGGGGCGGTTGAGGCCTTCGCTGTGAATATTGGTGTAGCAGTGGCCGGCGCGCTCGACTTCTTTTTCGAAATCATGATAGATGTTGCGGTAGAGCATTTCCGCACTGTGACCGACATAGGCCGAGCTGGTGATCTCGATGGCCGGGTTGGAGACTTGGGCGCCCACCGGTCCGCGGGAGTAAAACCCCACGACCATTGTCTTGCCTTCCATGATGCCGACCATGCCATTTCTAACCGTGTCCAGGGCCTCCTGCCGCGACATGCGCAGGCCCAGGGAACTGACCGGCTCATCTTCGTTGGCGATATAGTAAGTGCGGTCGATGATGCGGCCCTGCTCTTCCTTGAGGTCGAAGTGGATGGTATGTCCGGCCATGGACAGGGGTGCCTCCTCTCCCTTTTCAAGGGCCATGTCTCTGAGGAACTGTTTGTCTTCTTCAGAGCCGGTATTGATGTAAACCTTGTCCGGCCGGCACATGGCGATGGCGTTGGCCACGATCTTCAAAACATGGGGATTGTTCAATCGAGTGATGCGCTGGTAATGCTCCGAATCCAGTTTTTCCTGCAACATCTGTTGGGCGGCTTCGTATGTGGCCACCTGTCCGATCTCTTCAACGATATGGATGCCTTGTTCAAATTTCATTTGCAACTCCTTTAACTGCCTGATGATGGGCTCAGAAGCGGGCCGCAATCATCTCTTCCACTGAACGTTTGGGAACATGATGAACCATATCGGCGCTCCGCCGGTAGCGGGTATCGCCGTCATCCTTCAAAGGGTCGATTACGATTTGTCCTATGGGGCTGCCCAGGGCCAGCACCAGCAGAATTTTAAAATAGACGGCAATCACCTTGCCCCTCCCATGCACCCGACAGGTTGGGCCGGCGGCAGGTGTTTTTTAAGCCATGCCAATATGTTATCGAATTCATCGATCATCTCTGTTAACGCCTTGCCGCGGTGGCTAACGCTGCTCTTTTCCGCCATGGTCATTTGGGCAAAAGTTTTTTCGAGTTCCGGATAGAAGAAAACCGGGTCATATCCAAACCCGCCGGTGCCGGAAAGTTCGCGGGTGATCAAGCCCTCGCATTTGGCATCATAGGTCAGGGCCGGTCCGGTGGGAACGGCCAGGGAGAGGACACATTGAAAATGGGCCTTGCGGTTCTCATTGTCGCCGAGTTCTTCGAGCAGCTTGCGGCAGCGTTGTTCGTCGGTGGCATCTTCTCCGGCATAGCGCGCCGAATGAACGCCAGGAGCCCCATCAAGTGCATCCACAACCAGTCCTGAATCGTCGGCCAGGGCGGGATATCCGAGATAACGCGCTGTTAATGATGCTTTCTTATAGGCGTTCGCTTCAAAGGTATCGCCGTCTTCGACGATTGGCGGAATGGGGCCGAAGTCATCCAGGTTGCGGATGTCGATAGGATAATTTTTTAATAACCCCCTGATCTCAGCCGTTTTACCCTGATTCCGGGTGGCCAGGACGAGGGTGGAGCGAGACGGCATATCCACCTCAAATATGCTATGGGATGATCAATATATTAGTACTGATTGACAAATACACCATACAATCAATTCTTTCCCTAATTGTCAATTATGGATTATGCCTAATCGTCGATAAGGTCGGCACAGATTGACCGCCATGCCTCCAAATTCGATAAAATGCCCATTTTTTGGAGGTAGTCATAGTCAATGCCATCGATAACACCTTCAGTTTGATGAATATTTTTTCCGGATTCGGCCAGGGCATTGGCCACGTGTACGATGGCAGTGGAACTCAATCCGTTGCCTGAGCTCTGTATCGGATTATGGTGAAAGGCGGCGGCTTCAAGGATGTCGTCCGGAAGGCCCCATAGGCCGAGAAGATACGCGCCGACACCCGCATGGGTAGTGCCCAGGACGACGGTTTCCGCTTGCGCCATGGAGAGGGGCTTTTGTTCAATGAGCTTGTTGATCAGCCGGTAACTATCCGGCAGGTATGCGGCGATGAGCAATTTGCCGATATCGTGAAGCAGTCCTGCCATAAAAGCAGTGTCAGAACCTTTGCGATCGAGTCCTCCCTCCCGGGCGATATTCTTTGAAAACGCGCCGGTGAGCATGGCGTGCTGCCACATCTGTTCAAGGGAGAAGCCATGAAATTTCAAGTGCTTGAATTTGTCGAAAGTCCCTGAGGTCAGGACGATGGCTTTGATTAAATCAAGGCCAAGCATGCTGACGGCTTTGGCCGGGCTGGTGATCTGCTGGCGCAGGCCGAAAAAGGATGAGTTGACCATCTTCAAAATCTTGGCCGTCAAACCGATATCTTTGGATATCATATCCCCGATTTTTTCTATGGAGGCATCTTCGGATTTCAGCTCTTCCACCAATTCTACATAGATCGCCGGCAGTGTCGGCAGGGAGTCGATCTGTGATACAATTTCCTTAAGCGCCCGTTGATCCAAAAGCTCCTTCATCATAAAGGCGCGGTTGATGGTCGATTTGAGCGCTTCATCTTCACAAGGTTTGGCCAGGTATTGATGGGCCAGATCGACGGATTTAAGGATGACATCCTGATCGGAGTAGCCGGACAGGATGATGCGCACGCTGTTGGGGTGCCCCTCCCGAACGACCTTTAAAAAATCCAAGCCGCTCTCTCCCTGGAACACCGTCTCGGTAACCACCACTTCTATGGGTTCATTGTTCAGGATTTCCATGGCTTCGGAGGGGTTGGCCGAAAAGCGCATATCCCATTCCTGGCGCATCTTTCGAAAGCTGCGTTTTAGCGCTTTATGAACGAATTTTTCTTCATCGACAAATAAGATAGTCTGAGGCATCTAAGGGTCCTCACAGATTGATTTTACCAATATTGGCCCCATCGTAACCATCAAGCTACCACCGGAGCTTTTTTGTAATGATTGTACGTAAGAAGGTGTGCGCTGTTTCGATTCAAGACGAGATCAGATTCGTGGGAATTTCATTGGGATTCAATTAATTATATAAGGATCCCACGATGGTGTACGAATTTTGATTTCGATAATGTACCATACAATGTGTCATCCAACAACTGGGCAACAGCGACTCCGGTATTTCATTGCAGCAGATATGTTGGGCCAGCGCAGTGACCGGTAAACACAAATCCCGGTTGCGCATAAATTGGCTTGGTTATACTATCGTCGCGCGATAGTTAATCTTTAGGACAATATCCGAAAGGGCAAAAAATTGTTGATCGTCGGTCTAACAGGTGGAATTGCATCGGGAAAATCGACCGTCGCCCAGATATTCCGAAGAGCAGGCGCCGCTGTTGTCGATGCCGATGCCATCGCCCGCCGGGTTGTGGAACCCGGGCAGCCCGCCTGGCAATCCATCAAAGCGGAATTCGGAGAACAGGTGATCAAACCCGATGGCACTTTGAACCGTCCCCTTTTGGGAAAGTTGGTTTTCACGGATGAAATACTGCGACGGCGGCTGGAAGGGATTATTCATCCAAAGGTTCGCGACCGTATGATCCAGGAGGTGGCGCGAATCATCGACGCCTCGCCCGATGCCTTGGTGATAAAGGATATCCCCCTGCTGTTCGAGACTGGAATGACCGACGGTTTGTCAGAAATTATCGTTGTTTATGTGCCCATGGCCATCCAACTTGAGCGGCTGATGCTAAGAGACGCCATCGATTCCGAGGCCGCCCGGGAGCGTATCATGGCCCAGATGCCCATCGAGGAAAAACGCCGTCTCGGCACGATGGTGATCGATAACAGCGATGATTTATCCCATACCGAAGCTCAGGCCATGCGAATTTATGCGGAACTCGCCAACAGGGCCCGAAACAACCGATAAACAGGCCGCCTGTTTTGCCTACAAAATAAAAAAATTGACAGCCCACCATATATTCTCTATATGAATGTCTGCCATAGTGCGGTTGCGTGTTTGCGGGGTGTTTAAAACCAGGTGCCAATTACCCGCCAACAACCGCCACAATGCAGCACTGAAACGCTTTCGCCTTTCCAGCTCACGGCCGGAATTCCAAGCCACCCGCAGCGCGGGTGCTCATTTAGCCGCGTTCTACTGCTGGTTTGCTGATGATCCCATTGATAGGATGTTCTCCTCATGGCACAGGCTGCAGAGAAGCTGACATATCCCGCGACACTTCCAGGCAATGATACCCGCACCCTGTTGCTGATGGCATCTGCCTTGGGTCTCAGAGACAAGTATACCCACGCCCACGCCCATCGGGTGGCGCACTATTCCAAGCGTCTTGCGATCAAAGCGGGACTTCCCATGTATGATGCCATGCAGATCGCCATGGGCGGCATGCTGCACGATCTGGGCAAGCTGGCCCTGAGCGACAGAATCTTCAGCAATCAAAAAGCGGAGTGCTCGGAAGAAATGCTCCGGGAAGTTCGCATCCATCCCCTGATCGGGGCCGCCCTTCTGAAAAAAGTCGCCTGCTGCAGATCCATTACCGATGCCGTGCTCTTTCACCACGAGCGCATCAACGGGCAGGGATATCCCTTTGGGATAAAGGGAGATGTCATCCCTTTGAGCGCAAAAATTGTCAGCATCGCCGATTGTTTTGACGCCATTACCACCGATCGTCCCTATCAGAAGCGCAAGAGCTGTCGGAAAGCCATCTCTGTGCTGCAAAAAATGGCTGGTACGAGTTTTTCGTCGGAAATGGTATCGATATTTGTGGATGAGATTCGCTGCAACGGCATGGCCCGCTGAAGAGCCGACTGACATTACCCCGCCAATCAGTACCGGCTATTCCCGAGAAATCACGATTTGACGCAGATGCGGCAGGGATGGAGCCCCATATCGAACGCCCAACGCTGAACAAGGTATTCTGCCTGTTTTAGGGTGAATACCCATACAGAACCTCCCTATTCAACACGGAACATGGTATTTTTAATATTTTAAAATGACGGAGCGAAGCGACTCTATCTTTTGATGTTCGATGTTGGACGTTCGATGTTCGACGTTCAAAATCTTCTATAGAAGCTCCGCATTAGATACCAGCTATTCCTATCGGATGCCATCCTGATTCGGTTTGCAATCGCCTATGGGGTAACCTCAATCTGGATGTTATCGATCAGCCGGGTGCCGCCCAGTTTGACCGCCACAGCGATCAGCGTTCTTCCGTGCAGGGTATCCAGATCAGCCAGGGTTTCGGCGTCCACCACCGCGACATAATCGATGACGGCGTCCGGCACGGCAACGATCCGTTCCGAGAGGTGACGGATGATGGCCGCGGCACGGCGCTCTCCGCCTTCCACCGTTGCTTTGGCCTCGGAAAGCGAGGATGAAATAACCACCGCATCTTTCCGATGCTGCGGGGATAGATAGGCGTTGCGCGAACTCATCGCCAGGCCGTCTGATTCGCGGACGGTGGGGCAGGCGACAATTTGAATATCAAAGTCCAGATCCCTTGTCATCTGTTTGATCACGGCCACCTGCTGGGCGTCTTTTTGGCCAAAATAGGCCTTGTGGGGCATCACCAGGTGGAACAGTTTGCTCACAATGGTGGTGACGCCTCGAAGAAATACGGGACGTGACCGGCCGCAAAGGGTCTGTGTGATGGGGCCCTCGACCTCAACATAAGTGGCATAGCCATTGGGGTAGAGTTGGTCGGTGCTGGGCAGATAGGCCAAGTCGACCTTCTCTTCTATCATCAGGGCCTTGTCCTGTTGAATGTCCCTGGGGTAGGTGTCGAGGTCTTCATTGGGGCCGAATTGGGTCGGATTGACGAATATGGACACCACCACAAGGTCATTTTCCTGCCGCGCTTGGCGCATTAGAGAAAGATGGCCTTCGTGCAGATAGCCCATGGTGGGGACAAATCCGATGGTCCGTCCTGATTGGCGCGCTTCAGAGACGGCGCGTCGCAGTGCCGCTTTGGTTTCGATGGTCTGCATTGAGAAAACTCCGTGAGGACCGCAGTGGCAGTAGGGTTATTGCAGTTTAGCCAGTAGCGATTCATCCATATGAAACGTATGCGCCTCGGCCGGAAATTGGCCGTTGCGGACTTCATCGATGTACTGTTTGACGGCGGAAACCGCGGTGTCCCCTCCGGGGGTATAGGTCTTGACAAACTTGGGCTGCATTTTACGGAACAGGCCCAACAGATCCTGGATGACCAGCACCTGACCGTTACACCCGGCACCGGCGCCGATTCCGATGGTGGGGATGTCCAATCGCTCCGTTATGATTCGGGCCAGACCGTCCGGGACGCATTCCAAAATAATACCGAAAACACCGGTTTCCTGGAGCAGCAATGCGTCCTCGATCATGCGGCGTGCGGCCTCGATATCCTTTCCCTGGACTTTGAAGCCCCCCATGGCATTGACCGACTGGGGGGTCAATCCCAAATGTCCCAGGACCGGAATCTGGGCATCGATGATGGCGCGGATCTTATCCACCACAGCGGGGCCGCCTTCCAATTTGACGGCCTGGGCGCCTCCCTCCTGCACAAAGCGACCGGCATTGCGGACCGCGTCATCGACGCTGACATGGTAGGAGAGAAAGGGCATATCGCCGATCAGAAAAGCGTTTTTTGTTCCCCGGGCAACAGCTTTGGTGTGGTGGATCATGTCGTCCATGGTAACCTGCAGGGTGTTTTCATAGCCGAGCATCACCATGCCCAAAGAGTCGCCCACCAGCAGGCAATCCACCCCTGCTTCGTCCAGAAGAGAGGCTGTTGTGTAGTCATAGGCGGTCAACATCGTGATGCGCTCACCCTTTTCCTTGGCAGATTTGAACGACTGAATGGTAAATGATTTCCCAGCCATGATC
The DNA here is from genome assembly GCA_037387725.1 of Desulfobacteraceae bacterium. GTDB lineage: Bacteria > Desulfobacterota > Desulfobacteria > Desulfobacterales > Desulfosarcinaceae > JARRKU01. Next base: position 27,644 of record JARRKU010000018.1, on the reverse strand, counting down.
GTTTCCTTTCTAATGGCCTTCCAGCAATCGTTTTACTGCGGCCATTTTGTCCGATGGTGTCGTTTGCTCCTTGCCGGCCAAATCAAGGGTTTTCAATCCCATAAACGCATAAACCGACTTTATATGGTCCAGCCCCTGAGCTTGAAGGGCGTCCAGGTGTTGTGAAATGGTCCCTGCATCTCCGCGGGCAATAGGCCCGGTGAGGGCGCGGCCGGGGCCCAGTTGTGCGATATTGGCCAGGGTGCCGTTTATCAGCGGTTGCATGGCTTGGAATCCCTCTTGTGGATCGATTGCAGCCGCTTCCAATGCCGCCATTCCGCTTGCGGCCAGGGTTACCAGGTAATTGGAAAAAATGCAGGCTGAAAGATGATACAGGCTCTTATGCTCCGGTGATAGTGTGAAATACCGGTTGCCCATTTGAGCCAACAGGTCCATGACCGGATCTAAGCCGGCCGCATCCCCTTCCAGGCTGAAGTAGGTCCTGGGCAGCGCTTCTACGGATTCTTTTTCATCGGCAAACGCCTGCAAAGGATGCAGGCTGAATACAGTGGCCCCCACATTCCGGGCATTGTGAAGCAGCCGGGAGGAATGCGCGCCGCTCATATGCCCCACCAGGTGTCGTGGCTGGATGCTGTTTTCCCGGCATAGCTGGCGGCAGGTGCTTTCAATCTGATCGTCTCGCGTGGTGATGAGAAGCATATCGCTGTGGGACGCCGCGTCGGCGCTGCTTTCAAAGGCCGTGCTTTGTGTCTGCGCACTGGCATGGGCTGTTTTTTCCGGATGGCGGTCAAAGAAGCCGCTGACAGCGGCACCTTTGTAATGTAAATAGCGTCCGAAAGCCGTGGCGACTTTTCCTGTACCGATGAATCCAATGCGCATTGTCAATGCTCCATATGGTCTGCGGTAGGTAGTGAGCGCGGGCGATCTTTCCCATAGCGGTTCATCTGCCTCACCCGATCGTTGTAGTAGCCGGAGGGCGACATCCAGAGAGCGTCGCCGTATTCAAACTAACTTTATATCGGCTTTTTATGCAACGATACGGTTAAAATAGGCATGCCGGGTGATCGCCGTCAAGCAATAGAACCGGGTGGATAAAAATCGATCTGCGTTCTATCCAATAGCAGCGCTTGTTGGTGTCCCTTTTTCCCGGTCTGGGTTTAGCCTTTTCCAAAAATGTCAGTGGTGATATGATTACCCAATGATTAGAATATCATATTGCCTATGCATACCCGATCGACATTTGCGGTAAGTGGAAACAAAGGCGTAACCCGTTGCCGGACGAGAGGTGTCATCTGAACAATGGACACGCATGACCTGAGATTTGATGCCGAGGTCGGGATGCATCTCATCGGAGCGGGAGCTATCGGCGGCAAGGCCAAAGGGTTGGTATTCCTGAATGAACTGCTGGGAAAAGCCGCCGATCTGGCAGACGATTTTCCCGGCGTTGCCATTGACATTCCCCAAAGCCTTGTGATTGCCGGCGCAGTATTCGAAATGTATGTTGCCGAAAACGGACTGGCGCATCTGGGGACAAGCGATGCGGCCGATGAGGAGGTGGCCGATGCTTTTCTCAAGGGGCGGATGCCGTCTGGAGTGACAAAGTCCCTGGGCCGATATTTGGAGCGCCATTCCCATCCTCTGGCCATCAGGTCATCCGGGATGTTGGAAGACGCGGTGAACCACGCTTATGCGGGCCTGTACCGAACCTATATGCTCTCCAATGATCAACCCCACATGGAAGATCGGCTCGAAAATCTGGTCCGTGCGGTCAAGCTGGTATTCGCCTCCACATTTTACGCGGGCCCCAAAGCCTACGCCAGGCGGATAGGCCATAGACCGGAAACGTGGCAAATGGCCGTGATCGTTCAGCAGGCGGCCGGGGCACCCCACAAACGATTTTTTTATCCGGCGATCTCCGGTGTGGTGCAGTCGCTGAACTATTACCCTCTGACGGGGCTGAAACCGGAGGACGGAGTGGCCACCATCGCCCTTGGGATGGGAAAGCAGGTGGTCGCAGGAGAGAGAGCCTTGCAGTTCTGTCCGAAGCATCCTGCGAAGCTAATGCAGCGCAGCCGCGTCGAAGACGTTTTATCCCATGCCCAGCGTCGGTTTTATGCGGTTGAGCTTGAGGCCCCTCACACTCTGGATGCCCATGGGCGTGACCATATGGTCCATCGCCTGGTCAGCGATGCCGAAGATGAGCCCTTTGTAAAAATGATGGCCGGAACGTATGTGGTAGAAGAGCATCGCATCAAGGAGACGGTGCGCATAAACGGACCGCGTGTGCTGACATTTGCCGGCGTGTTGAAATATGACCTGTTTCCCCTGGCCCGACTGTTGACAAGACTTCTTTCCATGGGAGAGGCTGCCATGAAGGTGCCGGTGGAGATAGAGTTTGCCGTGGATCTGGCTACCCCGTCCAGCGGTGGGGCGAAATTATATCTGCTGCAAATGCGGCCCATGACCGCTTCCAAAGCCAATGTAGCGGTGACCATTGAAAGGGATGAGCAAAAGCAGGCCGTATGCTATTCCCGGCATGCCATGGGGAACCACGGTGGCCAGCCGATCCGCGATGTGATCTATGTAAAGACGGCGACTTTCGATCCTGGCCAGACGCGCGCCATTGCAAGGGATGTGGCCCGTCTCAATGCTCGGCCGGTGGGGATCGGCGGATCCATGGCTTGGAATTCCGGTCCGTTGGACCGACATCTCCAGCGTGGCGGCGATCGTGGAAACCACATCGGAAAAGCTCAATGTGGAACCGTCCACCGGCGCGCATTTTTTCCATAATCTGGTCTCGTTGGGGATCAGTTATCTGAGCGTCACACGGCAGCGGCCGGATCATTTTAACTGGGACTGGATGGAGGGCCAGAAGATCAATTTAGAGACGGCCTTTGCAGCCTATGTGCTGCTGGATGAGCCGGTTGTCCTGAAGGTGGATGGTCGCCAATCGAGCGGCATCATCATACTTCCGGATGGACCTTGAATGATAGTCGATTCCAAAAAATAAAAGGAGGCACTGCAATGAACCATATTCTTCAATTGGTCAAAGATAAGGATCCTGGCCAGAGGGAATTTCATCAGGCGGTTGAAGAGGTCATCGAGACGATTATGCCGGTCATGGATCAGAACCCCGAGTATCGCAGTGCCAAAGTTCTGGAGCGTCTGGTGGAACCGGAGCGGGTCATCCACTTCAGGGTGCCGTGGACGGACGATCAAGGTGATATCCATGTCAACCGCGGCTTCCGGGTGGAGATGAACAGCGCCATAGGGCCCTACAAGGGAGGATTGCGGTTTCACCCATCGGTGAATCTGGGAATTCTCAAATTCCTGGCTTTTGAGCAGGTATTCAAGAATGCTTTGACCACCCTGCCAATGGGGGGAGGCAAGGGCGGATCCGATTTTGATCCCAAAGGCAAATCCGATAACGAAGTGATGCGCTTCTGCCAGAGTTTCATGGCCGAACTCTTTCGCCACATTGGTCCCAATACCGACGTGCCGGCCGGAGATATCGGCGTGGGCGCCCGGGAGATCGGTTATCTCTTCGGCATGTACAAGAAACTGCGCAATGAATTCACTGGAGTATTGACCGGCAAAAGCCTCAACTGGGGCGGCAGCCTCATCCGGCCGGAGGCCACTGGATATGGATCGGTTTACTTTGCTGCAGAGATGCTGGCTACCCGGAACAAAGGTCTGGATGGGTTGGCCTGCCTGGTCTCCGGAGCCGGCAACGTGGCCCAACATACCATGGAAAAGTTGATTGATCTGGGTGCAAAGCCGATCACCTTCTCAGACTCCACCGGCTATATCCTGGATGAAGCCGGGATCGATCGGGAGAAGCTGGCATTTATAAAAACGCTGAAGAACATCCGTCGGGGTCGGGCCAAGGAGTATGTCCAAACCTATCCCGATGCCGTCTACGCAGACCTGGATCCCCAGGTCGACCAAAATCCCTTGTGGAACCACAAAGCCGACTGCGCATTTCCCAGTGCAACCCAAAACGAGATCAACGCCAAAGATGCCGAGAATTTGGTCAACAATGGCGTGTTGCTGGTTTGCGAAGGCGCCAATATGCCCACAGTTCCGGAGGGTATCGACATCTTCCTGGAGAACAATGTTCTTTTCGGCCCTGGAAAGGCGGCCAACGCCGGCGGGGTTTCTGTGTCCGGACTGGAGATGACCCAGAACAGCATGCGGCTGTCATGGACAAGGGAGGAGGTCGACCAGCGCCTGAAGATCATTATGAAGGGCATCCACCAGACCTGTCTCGATGCGGCCGCACAATACGATCTGCCGGGCAATTATGAGGCCGGCGCCAATATCGCCGGGTTTGTCAAAGTGGTCGACGCCATGATTGATCAAGGTGTTGTATAGTGCTACAAGACAATATCAACGCCCACTGATTGTACAAAATGGACCGCAGGTGGGGCGCCCTATGATCTCAGAAAGGTAGATGGAGAGATGTCGAACGCTGAACGGAAAAATGTACTTCACGGTCCCATTTATCAATGTTTGCGGAACATCACGATTTTTTCCGAGCTCACCAGGGAAGAGCTGCTCTTTATGGCCGATCAGATGCATTTGCTGCGAACCGCCCCTGGAAATGCCATCTTCAAGGAAGATACTCCCGGGGATTTTGTCTGTTTCGTGGTGGATGGCCGTTTGCAGGTCCTAAAAGCGTTCCAAGGCGCCAAAAAATCAATTGCCGAACTCACCGCAGGCCAATCCATCGGCGAGATGGCTGTGGTGGGCAATTTCCCCCGGTCCGCAACGGTGATTTCCCTGACCGATGCCACACTGCTGACCTTGAAGCGGGATCGCCTGAATGAGATATGCGTCGATCACCCCCGGATCGGCGTAAAGGTGTTCAAAGCCATCGCTCAGTTGCTGAGCCATCACTTGAGAAGAACCTCAGAGAACCTGTTTGAGCTGATGCCGCCGGGTTGACGGCGCAATGCCCATCGACCCTCCACCGGTACCTTCTCGGAAATGCGTTGGAACCTTTACACTTTTACACTTTGGCTTTCAGGGCGCCATCGCACAGGTTGTAGATTTCTTCAAAGCGAAACTCGTTGGATAGCTTGAATAAAGCGGCTCCCAGCGCCGGATGGGAAGTTTCGATCTGATCGAGACAGCTTTTGACTTTCTCGAGATCCAGTTCCAGAGCGATCTCTCTTAACTCGGTCAGCAGCGGTGCCGGCAGCTCGGACATGGCGTTTAACAACGCCGCCGCTCCTTTCAAGGCCGGGGTTTCCTGCGGTGCACTATTTTCCCGGATAAAAGTGATATCCAGGATTCGGCCCACAAGCTCGAACAACTGCTGTTCGTCAATGGGTTTTCTGAGATAATCATCGCACCCGGCCGATAGAATCTCTTGGCGGTCCTCTTCGAAAGCATGGGCGGTGAGGGCAATAACAGGGGTGTGCCGGCCCCTGTCCGTGGCTTTGATACGCTGTGTGGCTGCCAAACCGTCCATTTTCGGCATTCGGACATCCATAAATACAATATCCGGCCGCCATTGGGAGAACAGCTCGACCGCCTCCTCGCCGTTTTCAGCTTTTTCGACATCCAATCCGACACTGGCCAAAATCTCGCTTAACAGCATCCGACTGGTGGTATCGTCATCCGCCACAAGGACGCGATTCCTTTTGGCTCCAGGTTCTATGCCGATGAACCGGTCAGGCTTCTCTTTAGACAACGCCTCTTCGGAGGTGGCCGGTTCAAGGCAGGCATGAAAAGTGAAACATGCTCCCCGATCCCGGCAATTGGCGG
>JARRKU010000018.1:0-21826 GCA_037387725.1 Desulfobacteraceae bacterium | reverse complement strand
TTTGCGACTGATGGTCAATCCGAGTCCGGTGCCCCTCTTTCCTGCGCTATGGCGTCCTTTGAAAAAAGGCTCAAATATGCTGTCCAGTTCATTAGGAGGGATCCCCGGTCCGCTATCCCGAATTTCAAAAACCAGATCGCAAGGTCCATGGGGTTCCACCTGGCTATTTTTCTGATAAGGGGCGGCCTCAGTCGATCGCCGGACATCGATCTCAATTTCGCCTTCATCCGCAAATTTCAGGGCGTTGGTTACCAGGTTGACCAGAATTTGCTGCAGTCGGCGTTCGTCGCACTTTACAAAGCGAGGGATATTGGGGGCCATGTCCAAGGAGATGGATAGCCCCTTGTCAGCAGCCTGCCGTTGGGACATGACGACGACGCCCTGCAACAATCGGGACAGATCGATGACAGTGGGGTTCAATGTCTCATTACCGGTATCGATCCGCGACATTTCCAGTGCATCGTTAATCAGCCGGAGGAGATGTTCTCCGCTTTGGTAAATCAAGCCGAGATTTTCCGCCTGTGTGGCCGTGAGATTGGGATTGCGTTCCATCAGCCGGCTAAATCCCAAAATGGCGTTGAGCGGGGTTCGCAGCTCATGGGACATGTGGGATAAAAATCTGCTTTTCGTCCTGATGGCGGTTTCCGCTTGCTCTCTGGCATCGGCCAATTCGCGTTCCAGTCGACCTTGGCTGTTTCGCATTCGATGGAGTTCCAACTGGGTTTTAACCTTTGCCATCAGTTCGAATTTCTGAACCGGAGCATTGGCCCAGTCTGCAACGCCGGCCTTGAAAGCGCCTTTTTTGAGGATTTCATCATCCGCGGGACCTACAAGGAGAATGGGAATTTTCTGAATCTGTTTCTTTTGTTCCAGCTGATCCAATATTTCTACACTATCCATCTCGATCGCCGACCGATCGACAATGATCAGATCCGGTGGCGGATCCTGGGGAGATTGGACAGCAGAGAGACTGAGGGCGGATCGGATGGCAAACCCGTTTTTCGACAATATATCCCGGATGGCGACAGAATCCTTTCCATCGTTGCCAATCAGCAAAATAGATGCTTCAAAAAGGGATTCATGGGCCATTTTTTGGAGTCTACGACCGCCCCTGTGAGGGGTGATCAATGAAGCCGATGAATGACACTGCCCGCGTATTCAATCTCCCAGCGGGCAGCAATAACAATGTATAAGAACTTCCAATGCTTTGCAAGAAGCCGATGGGACGTAATTATTGGGATAATCGATCGTAAGCCTCCTGGATCTCTTTGAACCGTTCCTCGGCCAAGGTTTGAAATTCTTCTCCGAGGTGGGAGACTTTGTCCGGATGGTATCGGTTCACCAATTTGCGGTAGGCGGCGTGTATTTCATCTTGATTGGCGCCGGGGGCTATCCCGAGCACCTCGTATGGCGAACGAACCGGACGCGTTTTGGTGTCAGCGGTGCCGTCCTGGGATCGCTGCCGGCTATGCGCGTCGCCATGCGTTGGTCGGCCTGCGGTGTTGGTTGGACGCAATCGGACCAAATAGCGATAAAGCAAAACCAGTACGAAGATGTCATCTATCCATCCAGCCGGATGCAACCCAGGAATGATGTCATAGGGTGAGACCAGATATAGGATAGCAAGTATTATCCAGACCCATTTCACGGCAGATTATCCCCCTTGTTGCAAAAGCCGGAGGGCACCATAGCCAAGGCGGAAAGGGTACGCCACCGTAGTCCAACTACTGCGAACCCTTGACAGAACAGGATCTGCCGTGCCAGTCCATCGTTTCAAAAGCCGGAGGGCACCATAGCCAAGGCGGAAAGGGTGAAGCCGTAGTCCAACTACTGCGAACCCTTGACAACACAGGATATGGTGTCCTCCGGCTTTTGCAACAGATCACTCCCAGCGGTTGCCCCCCCTGTGCCTGAGGTCGATGACATCCACCCGGCCCTGTTCATTGATGAACATGTTGAGCAACCAGCTCACCAGACTGATGATCAGAGCGCCAAACACGGCCGGCCAGAATCCCTGGACATCAAATCCGCCGATGACACCCGAAGCCATTTTGAGCATGACCGCATTGATGACAAAGGTAAACAGCCCCAACGTGAGAATATTGATGGGAAGCGTGAGGATCAACGCCACTGGCCGGAAGAAGGCATTGAGTATGCCCAATATGGCGGCAGCGCCCACAGCGGACATGAATCCGCTGACTTGGATGCCATCCAGCATGTAAGAAGCCAACAAAATAGCGCCGGTCAGGGTTAACCAGCGCAGCGCAATTCCGCGCATCAAATTCCTCCTCAGATCTGAGTAACTTCATGGCCGGGCGACGCTGCCCGATCCCAAGGGCGGATCAATTAAAGATAGTATGTCGTCAAAGTGTTGGCAAGTGGGAATGGTCCGTGCGACAGGGCGATCGCATACAGATTTTTTTCATAACCATTTGGCAGCTCAGTACAAGGTTGCGTTTCAGGCCGGATGTTATTCGACCAGATCCTTGACTGCAGCCAGCAGTTCATTGCGATCCACTGGTTTTGAGAAGGTGCGGTCAGCCCCCAGCTTTTTGGCCAAGTGCAGGTAGTCGTCTGGGCTGTTGCGTCCCCCACCTGAGATGGCGATCACTTTTACCGTGGGGTCATCTTTGCGCAATTTGGATATGGTTTCAATGCCTTCCATATCCGGCATGATCAAATCGGTGATAACGACATCAAATGGTTTGCACTGATAGAGCTGGAGTCCGATGCGGCCGTTGGAAGCCGTGCCAACCTCGTATCCTGCTCTTTCAAAGGTCTGTTTGAGCATATTCATCACAAATTCGTCGTCTTCAATAATCAAGACACTGTTCATGTTCGGCTCCTTGTTGCGCTGCATCTCCAATATCTTACTCATTCAACCTGTAAAATTGCACAGCCAACCACAACCTAAGGCGGTCCAACCCCTTATATCGGCTGATTCTTCAAAGACCTAAATAATTTGGTGCTTGACGATCAAATAGAACAAGGTTTTCGATTTCGAGAATGCTCCATTGTGTGAATGCTAATCAGAGCTTACCTTCTTATATATATTTCAGGTATTGGATTCGTCAACATACATCCTTAATCCCAAGGCATGTTTTACGCCGCGCGCGAGGCCATCGGACCTCGACACACCGATGCAATACCCGGTCGGTTTGCGTGCCGGGGTAGACATCCCGGCCTTGGCCGGAACGCCGGAAAACAACCCTAAATCGCGGGATTTCTATCGACGCTTCTCGGATTGCCCTCGATGCACTTCCGGCGCCGGGGCGCCATTAACACCATCTTTGTGACATTTTCCCGCGTACCAGTTGATTTGGCGGCAGATGCCGCGGATGATGCTGACCTCTGCTGCTCGAAGTTGCAGCCGCGAGAAAAAATGACGCAGCTTGTTCATCCAATAGTCGGGGTTGTCCGGCTGGATATAATCTATGCGGACCAGGATATCTTTGACCTGTTCATACATGCCGTCCAGTTCATGACGGCTGGCCAGTCGCGGTTTAAAGGGTTTGGAATCGGGCAGGGTGGCTTTGAAAACTTCGTAGCAGAGCACCATGACCGCCTGACCCAGATTAAGGGAGGAAAAATGCGATGTGGGGATATGGACCAATCGATGACAAAGCCGGAGCTCCTCATTGGTCAAACCGCGATCCTCGGGGCCAAAAAGCAGGGCCACGCGGTTCTCTTCGGATAGGAGTATCAGGTCGCGGGCCACGCTGTCCGGCGTGAGGACGCTGCTTCTTTCTCCGCCCAGGCGAGCTGTTGTGCCCACGACAAAATGGTAGGGTGCCAGGGCGGTTTTCAGATCATCAAAGCGATCGATGTGAGCGACCACCGGTTTGGCGGCATGGGTGGCCAGTCTCAGCACCCGCTCGACATCGTAATTCTCTGGTTGGACCACGGCCAGATTTTCAACGCCCATATTGCAAGCCGCACGGGCGGCGGCCCCGATATTTTCGGGATATCGGGGCTTGTTCAACACTATGGTGATGTTTCTGAGATTCGCCTGCCGGCCCATTACACCCGCTCAAATGCGTTAAAAAAGTATCCGGTCTCGAAGGCGGCCGTTTCCGGGGCGTCGGAGCCGTGGACCACATTTTTCTCAATATCAGTGGCGAAGTCTCGCCGTATGGTGCCCTCGGCGGCCTCCTTATAATTGGTGGCACCCATCATATCACGCCAGCGCCTGATGGCGTTGCCGCCCTCAAGGATCATCACGACGGCCGGCCCGGAAATCATGAAGTTTGTCAAACTTTCGAAAAACGGACGCTCCTTGTGAACAGCATAAAATCCCTGGGCCTGGGACTTTGTCATATGAATCATTTTCATGGCTTTGATCTTGAGACCCTCGCCTTCAATGCGTTTGACGACTTCACCGATCAGCCCGCGGGACACGCCGTCCGGTTTTACGATCGCTAAGGTGGTTTCCATGGTTCCCATTTCCTTTCATTATTATGGACCATCGCAAGAACTCTGAATTTGGCGCTGGTGTAGCAGAAGGGGTATGGCAAGTCAACTTGGGGATAGGGCGGGGCATTCGTATTTCAGCTTTGGGACAGATCTTCCCCTATTTGGTGTCGGTTTTTGAACATCGAACATCGAACGCTTAAGAGATGAACATCGAACGTCGAACGTCCAACGTCGAACATCGAAGGATGGAGTCGCTTTGCTCCATCATTTTAAAGTCGTAAAAAACCTTGTTCCGCGTTGAAAAAGGAGGTTCAATATTGCTATTCAACCTAAAATAGGCAGAATGCCGCATTCGACGTTGAACGTTGGGCGTTCGATGTTGGACGTTCATTTTTTCATTTTCGATGTTCATTCCTTAAACGTTCGATGTCGGACGTGCATCTTTTTGATATTTTGATGGAACGTATCGACAAGGCTTTCTTCCGCAGTTGACATGTGGACCGGTCGGCGTTATTTATTCTCATTATATTAGACACCTGCGATTACGTTGGGTGCTGGGTGCCGACGACGGAAATTGGGGAATGCCATGCCGATTTATGAGTTTTATTGCCAGGGGTGCCATACGATTTACAATATTTTTTCCAAGTCGATCAATACCCGCAAAAAGCCCAAATGCCCGCGGTGCAAGAGTGTGACCCTTGAGCGTCAAATGTCCTCCTTTGCCATGACCGGGCGCGCCAGAGAGGATGATCAGATGGAGGATCTGCCCATTGACGAGGGAAAGATGGAGCGGGCCATGGAGATGCTGGCCGGTGAGGCGGAGCGCATTCCGGAGGACGATCCGCGCCAGGCGGCCAATCTCATGCGCAAGCTGACTCGAATGACCGGCCTCGAACTGGGAGACGGCATGGAGGAGGCGCTTCAGCGCATGGAGAGCGGGGAAGACCCGGAGCAGATTGAAGCGGAAATGGGCGATATTCTTGAAACTGAGGAGCCGTTTCAGATGGCCGCCAAGAAGGGGGGCAAGGCGGGAAGGCGAGCGGCCCCCAGAAGGGACGAAACATTGTATGACCTATAATAAGGAGCACGCCATGGATTCCGCCATTCAATCCAGGATCGACATACGACAAGGCGACATCACCCAGGTCAAGGTGGACGCCATTGTCAATGCGGCCAATACATCGCTGCTGGGGGGCGGTGGTGTGGACGGTGCCATCCACCGGGCGGCTGGGCCCGAGCTGGTGGCCGAGTGCCGTACCATTGGCGGTTGTCCCACCGGAGAGGCGCGATTGACCAAGGGGTATCGACTGCCGGCCCGTTTTGTGATCCATACGGTGGGACCGGTTTATCGCGGCCGGCCCCAGGATCCCAAATTGCTCAAATCCTGCTATGACAGCAGCCTCGGTCTGGCGCTGGCCCATGGACTGACCTCAATTGCATTTCCAGCCATCAGCTGCGGCGTTTACGGCTATCCTATCCAGGAGGCCGCCAAAATCGCTTTGGATGCCACCGGCGCCTTTCTGGGGGACAACCCGGATTTTCATCTTGCCATCTTTGTGCTCTTTTCCGAACCGGACCGAAGGGTCTATGAGAAGGTGTTGAGCACTTTGTAGCGTTTTGAGAAAGATGGATGGGTCGAGTGGTCAATGCGGGGTGGCCGCTGCAATTATTTGCCGCTGTGGGGTTAACTTCCAGGGCATCGGGCCGATATTGGATCTTAGGGAGCCATATGGCTTGCATCGCAATATTCTATGGCTCAGGTAAGGCGTACCGGGATATTCTTGACATGAGAGGCGGTTTCCGATAACCGCTTCCCCTTGTTTGGTTCTCGATCGCTGAATTGACAAAGGAACCGCCTGTGGTTAGATTGAAGCCTCAATGCGACTGCCTAAACCGGAATCGGCATTGGAACTCAAAGCCATCTATGCGCCTTCAGTCATCAATTGCCAGTGAAGTGCAGCTTAATTTTTTTCAAGGAGGATACCATGCTCGAAGTTACAACTGCGGCCACCGAACAAATCGCGGCCTATTTTAGCGACAAAGAGGTTCGTCCGGTACGAATCTTTCTGAATGAAGGCGGCTGAGGCGGTCCCGGCCTGGCCATGGCTCTGGATGAGCCCAATGACACGGATGAACAGTTTGAAGTGGAGGGTTACACCTACATTGTCAACAAAGAGTTCCTCGAACGTGCGAAGCCCATAAAAGTCGATTTTCATATGTACGGTTTCAAACTCGATTGCGGTATCGATTTCAGCGCGGGCGCCGACAGCGGGTGCGCCTGCAGCACTGACCAGAGAAGCAAGTGCGGCTGCTGATATCCTGAACGATTTAAAATCCAAAGGCAGTATCCGAACACGCCGGATACTGCCTTTTTTGTTTCTTCCGGTAATTGACGCCCCTCACCGGCTGTGAAATAATAGCCCAATCCAAATTCAAGTGGATTTGAGTGCATTCGCCCCCCTCGCACATAAGGAGGTAATTCCATGGCACTGGTGGATTTCCAGGTGGACGGTCATGTAGCGATCGTATCATTGAATGATGGTGAAAACCGTTTCAATCCCACCTTTCTGGATGCACTGCTGGCAGTGATGGACGAGATCGAACACGGCACCGAAGCGACAACACTGGTGGTGCACAGCACCCATGAAAAAATCTTTTCCAATGGCATTGACCTGGAGTGGCTGCTCCCGGTGTTACAACAATCGGATTTTGCCAAATCAAAACGCTACTTCTACCATCTCAACCGGTTGTTCAAAAGATGGGTGACCTACCCCTTGGTGACCATTGCCAGTATCGGCGGACACGCCTTTGCCGGAGGGGCCATTTACAGCTGTGCATTTGATTTCCGATTCATGCGAACGGACCGGGGGTATTTTTGCCTTCCGGAAGTCGATTTGGGGATTCCATTTCTGCCGGGAATGAACGCCATTTTACGCAGCGCGATACCGGAGATCGTTCTGCGGGAAATGCAGCTGACCGGTGTTCGGATGACGGCCCAGATGTGCCAAACCCATGGCATTGTCAAAGGGGCCTACCCACGGGATGAGCTATTGGACGCCACCCTCCAGTTTGCCCGGCAGGTGAACAAAAAACGCGCCATAATCGGAGAGACCAAGCGCCGGTTGAACAAGGCCATCGTGGACGCCATTGATACGGAGGACCCGGCCCATATCGAATCCGGACGGTTCTACGTTCAATAAGTGTAAAGTCTGCACGCCAGGTTCGACCGATCAAACGTAGGGTCAAGGCCTTTGGGTTATTCGTATCCATCTGGCCGATCAAATTCCACGTACGACAAAGGAGGCCTGTGATGAAGGTCGTCATCACTGGAGGTTCCGGCTTTGTGGGCACCCACCTGAGCCGCCATCTGCTCAAATCAGGCCATCGGGTTACAGCTTTGGGGTCGCGTGCGACCTATGATCAGATCGACCATCCTGAATTCACCTATGTTTCAGCCGATACAACCCGACCCGGCTCATGGCAGGAGGCGGTCGCCCAGGGGCAATGGCTCTTCAATCTGGCCGGCCGGACCATCTTCAAGCGCTGGAGCAGATCTTATAAACGACAGATTTACGATAGCCGCATTTTAACCACCCGCAACCTTGTTGCGGCGCTGCCGGACCAGACCTCGGCCGTGCTGGTCAGCACTTCGGCGGTAGGGTATTACGGAGACCGGGGGGATGAGGAGCTGGTCGAGTCTTCCCCGGCGGGAAAGGACTTCTTGGCGGACCTGGCCAAGGCGTGGGAGGCGGAGGCCGCGGCCGCCGAATCCAAGGGGGCGCGGGTGGTCATTGCCCGGTTCGGTATTGCGCTGGGGATCGACGGCGGTGCGTTGGCCAAAATGATCCCCGCCTTCCGCTCCTTCACGGGAGGTCCCCTGGGCAGTGGAAAGCAATGGTTCCCCTGGATTCACATCCAGGATTTGGTGGCTGCTTTGACATTCCTTTCAGCGGGCGGCAGCCATCGCGGGGCGTTCAATATCTGCGCTCCGCATCCGGTGCGCAACAGGCAGATGGCCGCCGCCCTCGGCAAGGCGCTGGGGCGGCCGGCGGCCGTGGCCGCGCCGGCTTTCATGCTCAAAATGATGATGGGGGAAATGGCCGGCGTCCTGCTGGGGAGCCAGCGGACATTGCCGGCTGAACTACAGCAAGCGGGCTTCGCGTTTGCCTTTCCCCGAATCGATGCGGCCTTGGCGCATCTGATCCCAGGATCAAAAGGGGAGAAGGGATGAAATGATTTATTACGTTCTGCTCTCGGTTTTGTTCTTAGCGGTTTTCGGCTGGTTGGCATGGCGCATCGCGATGCAGCAGGCCCCTGTTGCCCCCCGACCCGAAGCGTCCTATGTCTGCACGGTGTGCAATGATGATCATTGCACCTGCCACAACAAAGATGATGCCGGCCCATGACGTCCTCTGCTTATGAAACTATCGTGGCCTACCACGAGGCCACCAAGCACCATTTCCACCGCTATGCCCGGTCGGCCGGCTATATGGATTGGGCCAACCAGCCCAACCCCTTTCGCTATTACGAAGGGGCGGAAAAAATACCGCTCCCCATTCTTCAGGACGATCCTGACCTGCCCTACGATGACCTCCACTCACCACCGTTGTCAGGGCCCCCCATGCCGCTCGATTTGAAGCGCCTCTCCTCTTTTCTGGCCCTTTCAATGGGGTTGTCCGCCTGGAAGAAGGCAGGCGCCAGCCGGTGGTCTCTGCGCATCAATCCCTCATCCGGAAACCTCCATCCCACTGAAACGCACCTGGTGCTACCACCTGCTATGGGTTCCACCGGCGGTGTCTACCATTATTCCTGCTTTGACCACACCTTGGAGCAACGGGCCGACCTGCCCGAAGCACTCTGGCCCGAAATGGAATCCCATTTCGGCGGTGCCGGCTTTCTGGTGGCGCTGAGTACGATCTTCTGGAGAGAGTCCTGGAAATACGGCGAACGGGCCTTTCGATACTGCAACCTCGATGCCGGCCATGCTCTTGCCGCCCTCTCGTATGCGGCGCGGCTTCACAACTGGCGCTTAACCTGCCTCACCGGTGCCGGCGACCGCCAGATCAGCACCCTGCTCGGGTTTGACCGTACCCGCTGGCACCCTTTGGAAGAAGAGGCGCCCGAACTGATCTGCTGGGTTTCGTTGGATGCCGTCACCGGCGCGGTGCCCCGATCCATCCCGGATGGGCTTGCACAATCCTGCCGAGCACAACCCTTCCGGGGAACGCCAAATCCCCTCAGCGCCAAACCTGTCAACTGGTCCGCCATTGTCGATGTCGCCGAAGCGGTCAGAAAGCCGCAGACCGATCCGGAACCTGAGGATTTGGCACCCATACCGGAAAGTCCGATCCCTGTGGATCGGTCGGCCGCCGAAGTTATTCGACAGCGCCGCAGCGCCGTCAATTATCATCCGCAAAAATCGATCTCCACAGAAACCTTTATTTCCATCCTGAGTCCCACCGTGGCCCGGCCGGGAGCACCGCCTTTTGGCGTGCAGATGATGCCGCCCTGCGTTCACCTGCTCTTGTTTGTCCACAGGGTGGACGGGACGCCGGCGGGGCTCTACCTGCTGGTGCGGCAGTTGGATCATCTGCCCCGTCTGCAGGCCCAATGGCATAAAGATTTTCTCTGGCAGCGGGTCCATGAAGGGCTGCCCCTCTATCTTTTGCAGGAGGGGGATGTCACCGTCGACGCCATGGAGTTGAGCTGCCACCAGGAGATCGCCGGCCAGAGCGCATTTGCCGTGGCCATGCTGGCCGCATTCGAGGAGAATCTGCGCAGCACCCCTTACAAATACCGCCACCTGCATTGGGAGTGCGGCATGATCGGTCAGGTGCTTTACCTGGGGGCTGAGGCCCACGGCATCCGTGGAACCGGCATCGGATGCTTTTTCGACGATCCGGTTCATCGCATGTTGGGCATTGAAGACAGGCGCTACCAATCGCTTTATCACTTCACCATTGGACATCCCATCGAAGACAAACGGCTGGAGACATTAGCCCCATACCACCATCTGGACCGTACCCGGCATTGACCAGCGTCTGAAACAGCCGGGGCGCTTAAAACCAGATGTATTTCATCCGGTGACAGCCGCATGGTCCATCGAACCCCGCCGGGCATTTGCCTATTGGGCGAGCCGTCCTATATTACGAACTGGTGCCCCTGCGGGTACCGCGCCCTTTATTAGTTGTTTTCAGACCGGGTGCGATGCACCCGGCTACAACTGCAACGATCGAAGCACTGGCGTGCTTTTGCTTTTCCGGCATATGGCCGGTAAAACAAGCCACCCGCTTTACGGGTGGTCGTTGACTCAGCACGAAAGCGGTTTCCAGCTGGAGGTGCCCCATGGCCAATCACCTGATAGACGAAAAAAGTCCCTACCTGATTCAGCACGCCCACAATCCCGTGGACTGGTTCCCATGGGGAGAGACGGCGTTTCAGAAGGCCCGTGACGAAGACAAGCCGATCTTCCTCTCCATCGGTTACGCCACTTGTCATTGGTGTCATGTCATGGCGCACGAATCGTTTGAGGACCAGGAGGCCGCCGAGGCGCTCAATGACGCCTTTGTCTGCATCAAAGTGGACCGCGAGGAGCGTCCCGACATCGATGCCGTCTACATGGCCGCCTGCCAGATGGTGACCGGTTCCGGCGGCTGGCCGCTCAATGTCATGCTCACCCCGGAAAAACAGCCGTTCTTTGCGGCCACTTATCTGCCCAAACAGAGCCGTTTCGGGCGACCGGGGATCATGGAGATCTGTGCCCAGATTCAAACCCTCTGGCAAACCGACCGGCAGCGGGTCCTGCAAGCTGCCGACGGGGTTTCCGGTCATCTCGACCAGGCCTTCACCTTTGTTCCCGATACTGCCGTTCCAATGGACCTGGACCTCTTGGACCGCGCCTATGCCCAGTTGTCCCGAAGCTACGACCCCAAATTCGGCGGGTTCGATCCGGCCCCCAAATTCCCTACCCCCCACCGCCTGCTTTTCCTGCTCCGTCACCATCACCGCACCGATACCCCCCATGCCCTTGAGATGGTCACCCATACCCTCTACGCCATGCGTCAGGGCGGATTGTGGGACCACGTGGGGTTTGGCTTCCACCGCTACTCCACCGACAGCCGTTGGCTGCTCCCCCATTTTGAGAAGATGCTCTATGACCAAGCTTTGCTGGCCATGGCGTATGCGGAAGCGTTCCAGGTGACCCGCGATGAGGCGTTCTGCCGGACCGCTGAAGAGGTATTTGCCTATGTCCTGCGAGATATGACCCACCCTGACGGCGGCTTCTATTCGGCAGAGGATGCGGACAGCGAGGGGGAAGAGGGGAAATTCTACGTTTGGGATCTTGCCGCTTTTGCCGAACTGGCGGGCAGGACCGACGGAGACATTCCGTGGCACGAAATCTTCAACCTCCGGCCGGACGGCAATTTTACCGACGAGGCCACCCGCCGGAAAAGCGGCGCCAACATCCTGCACATGACCCGCAACTGGGATCAGTGGGCCAAAGCCTTGAACCTACCGATCGATACCCTTCTGGAAAGATGGCATGATCTGCGCGCGTCTCTCTTCAAAAATCGCCGGCAGCGGATTGCCCCCCTCAAAGACGACAAAGTGCTCACCGACTGGAACGGGCTGATGATTGCCGCCCTGGCCGTAGGGGCCAGGGTACTGAGCAGGGATTCCTATGCCGTCGCCGCCCGAAAGGCCATTGATTTTATTCAATCCCGGCTGACCACTGGCGAAGGCCAACTGATGCACCGCTTTCGTGAGGGGCAGGCCGTCATCGACGCCCAAGCCGGTGATTACGCCTATCTGATCATGGGGCTGATCGAATTATACCGCACCACTTATCAAGCCGATCTTCTCGAATATGCCATCCATTTGCAGAAACGTATGGACGACGGATTCTGGGACTCCGCCCAGGGCGGTTATTTCCTGATCCGTGCGGAGAACGAAGAGCTGCCTGTTCGGCCCAAGGAGATCTATGACGGCGCCTTACCCTCGGCCAATTCCGTTGCATTTTCCAATCTTGTGCTGTTGAGCCGCCTGACCGGAGACCAACGCTATGAGGCGCGTGCCGATGACCTGAGTCGTGCTTTTGCCGCGACCGTTCATCGTCAGCCACTGGCCTTTACCCACTTTTTGAACGGACTCGATCTGGCCCTGCGCCCCGGCCGGGAAGTGGTCGTGACCGGGGAAGCGGCGGCGGACGACACCCGGAACATCCTGAAAGCGCTGCAGCTGCCATATGCGCCGCATCTGGTGACCCTCCTCAAATCCGATCAAAACGCCGAACAGCTCACCCGGATGGCCGGTTTCACCTCCGCTTTATCGCCTGACAAAGGGGTGGCGACGGCCCATATCTGCGTGGGGGCCAATTGTAAAGAGAGCACTACAGAGGTTGACATAATGCTAAAGCACATCCAAAATAAACCCTGAGGTTGTATGGGCCAGAGGACTCCAGATCCGGCGTTGCCGAGGGCTCGCAGTAGTCGGACTACGACTTCACCCTCGTCGCCTTGGCTCTGAAGCCCTCTGGCCCATACAACCCCAGGGTTGAAAAAATCAGAGGACTCCAGATCCGGCGTTGCCGAGGGCTCGTAGTAGTCGGACTACGATGACGTACCCTCGGCGCCTTGGCTCTGAAGCCCTCTGGCCCATACGACCTCTGAGTCCGTGAAAGAAACAAATGATTAAAAACTGAACATCGAACATCGAACGTCCAACATCCAACGCTGAACAAGGTATTCTGCCGATTTATATCATGATGGAGCGAAGCGACTTCATCCGTTCGATGTTCGACGTTGGATGTTCGATGTTCGATGTCCAAACATTATCGGATGTTTGATGTTGGACGTTAAAACGAAGGATCGCATCATGAGCATAAAAGACTTGAGCGCCGAAGAGCTTCGACGATTCATTCAGGACCATCATGAAAACGCGTATGCCCTCATCGATGTGCGGCAGCCGGGAGAATATGAGCAAGGGCACATCCCCGGCGCACGATTGCTTCCGCTGCCGGAGCTGGTTCAAACCATGGAATCCCTGCCGGCCAAAAAACAATTGGTGTTTTACTGCCACAGCGGCGGACGCTCCATGGCGGCCGCTTCCATGGCGGAAGAAGAAGGGGCCGGCGCGGGAGATCTGATCAATCTCAGCGGCGGCATCTTGGCGTGGGACGGTGGGATTACAGAAGACTACCCCCACGTCCAGCTCTTCAATTGGCAGGACGCGCCTTCGGATATGCTGCTGACCGCCATGAACCTGGAAAAGGGCGCTTTGAACTTCTATACCCAGGTTCATTCCCGCCATCAGGATGCGTCCTGGGTCAACGTATTTGCCGATCTGGCCAAAGCCGAGATGGGGCACGCCCGCACCGTCTACCGGCTGTGGCGCCAGATGGAGGCCGATGGAGATGAATTCGAGTCGGTGTTTGACAGCCTGTCTGGTGAAGTGCTCGAAGGCGGAATGCCGCTGGATGATGCCTTGCAGAAGCTGAAAACCATCAAGGGCCCCTTGTGTCTCCGCCTCATCGAAATGGCCCTCAAAATCGAGTATGCCGCCTTCGATCTCTATCACACCATGGCGGATCGTGTGACGTCCAGCGATGCCCAGGAAGCCTTCATCACCATCGCCCAGGCCGAAAAGGCGCATATGCACTCCCTTTCCAAAGCCATCGCGCGCTGCACTGCATAAGCGCGCTATGCCCAATGTCTTCATAACCGGTGCTGCCGGGAATCTCGGATCTTTGCTGGCACGGCACCTGCTGACTGCGGTGCCGGGAACGCGTCTGCTGCTGATGCAGCACCGCAAACCCGTTCCGGCTGATGTGGCGACACATCCGAATGCCGAAGTGCGCACCGGCGATCTGTCGGACAGAGGGACGCTCGAAAAGTGCTTGATGGGTGCAGACGCCATCGTGCATTTTGCCGGCGTGCTCTTCAAGGCCGATCCGGCGCAATTTCTTCCCATCACCAACCTGCGCTACTTCCAGAACCTAGTGGATGCGGCCAATGCGCTGGGGATCGGAAAGATCATCCTGATCAGCTTTCCCCATGTGGAAGGCCCCACATCAAGGAAATCTCCTGCCACCGGAAGGCTTGACGGCAACCCCATCTCGGTGCACGCTCAAACCCGCCTGAAGGAAGAACAATATCTCTTTGAGCACGCAGCCTGCCCTGTCTCCCTCCGGGTAGGGATGGTCTACGGAAAAGGCGTCCTGATGGTCGATGCAGCCCATTGGCTGGCCCGCCGAAGACTTCTCGGGGTCTGGCGGGCGCCCACCGAAATCCACCTTATCTCCAAAACCGACTTCTGCAGGGCGGTGACGGCGGCCATCGTCAGCAAGACGGCAAAGGGAATTTATCATGTGGGGGACGAAGGCCGGGATACCCTGCAGTCCTTTTTGGATTTTTGTTGCGATGCGTGGGGCTGCCCCCGCCCCCGAAGGCTGCCCCTCCCCCTGATCTACCTGGCCGCCCGCCTTTGCGAAGGGGTGTCCAGACGGTTCGATCTGCCCAGCCCTCTGACAAGGGATTTTATCGATATCGGCCGGGTTTCCTATTACGGCGATACGGATAGATTCAGAGGTGTATTGCTGCCGGCGCTGATCCACCGTACCGTACACGAAGGGATAGAAGAACTGAAACATTAGGCGTAGGAGATCGTCGGTGGCAAATCACACCGCCTTTGACATGCCCGATGTCCGCGAGATATATAAAACGAATAGCCGTTTTGTAATAATGGAGAATTCTCATAAAAAATGATTTCTGAAATCGGCTTGTGGGTTTGTTTGGGGTGTACAATTTTCTTGGCTTGCAGCGGTGAATGGCGGTTGGGAAAGAAATTGATACTGAAATTATTATTGTTCTGAAACCATTTCTATTGAACGAGAGGATTTGATCATGGCGCGATGGCTTGGTATTCTCACGATGATTGTTGGCCTACTACTGAGTGGCGTTGTCTTTTCAGTCGCAGCGCAAAAAATGCTGAGCAAGAGTACACCCAAGGTAAAATCAACCATTCCCATGCGAGACAAGGCGGCAGACCTTGCCATTCCAAAAGCCGCCTGGTCCAAACCTCCCAGGGAAGGTGATCCCGTCGGCGGTTCGCCCATCCTGAGCGTCATGGTTGCCAACAAAGGGAATGCGCCGGCCAATGGCAGCGCCTTGAAAATCGAATGCACCGCCTTGACGAGCAGCAAATGCCCCGCTGCCGTGAAAGGGACCATCAATGTGCCCGCACTCGGCTCCGGCCAATCGACCATGATCTCCTGGCCGTCCCTGTCGTCGGAAAAATGGCCGGCCGGAAGATTTCGCCTGAACATCCGGGCCGATGCCCAGAACCGTATCAAGGAATCCAACGAGAGGAACAACGCAGCGCAAATCAATTTCTCTGTCTACCCCAACCCAAAGAAGAAGGTCGGTGGTATGCAACCCTCTTCATTCGGGATTAAGAAAAAGAGATTGCCAATGAGCGCCGCCCAGCCTACTGTACAGATCCAGCCGCTGAACATCAAAATCACCGCCTCCAAGATCCGGGCTAAATTCGAAACCTACGCCACCTCTTTATACTGGTCCATGGATATCATCAATAAGGGGACAGGTATAATTCCGGCCGATGCGCTGGAGTACAGGGTTTCGCAGTCCCGGAACAATAGCAATTTCGTCACCATGACCAAGGGCAGCATTCATCAGCCTTTGACCATGGGCCAATCCATGGAGCTGAAGGGCGATTTCAAGGTCTGCTGCAGCTATGACGGCATGGCCGTGGAGATCAGGAACAAGGTCAACGGCAGCGTGCTGGCAACGGTCGGCGCGCGCCTGCCGGTGGAACCGGCCCGTGCGAGGGTCCAGGTCACCAAGGCTGTCCTCCGAACCAACTACAAGCCGACCGCACCGCTCATTATCTATAAGAACAATGCGGCCATGCCGATCAAGGTCAAGGCGACGGTCTATCGTAATCCTCCGGATGCGGCAAATGACTACATCCTGGCCGACGAGCGGCAGTTCTGGATATTCGCCAATGATTCAACAACCGAGAATTACACCGGCAAGCTCGGGGGCTTTGACAAGCTGCGGGTCAAAATCACCCAGGTCTGCCCGGTGATCATGTGCTCCAAGGATCTTTGCACCGAGTTCCCAACCTGGGAAGGCAGTTTTTTTGGAGAACAGCCCGAATAGTTAGGCTTTGGCCTAGCAGAATCTTAATAAAAGTCAACCCGTTCCCATTCGAAGATCTTCGACAGGGGCGCCGGTCGACAGGCAAGTCATCTTGTCCCATACCCAAGGATGCCCTACCACCGTAGGATGCGCTCCGGGCGGACTGCAAACTCCCCCGCTTTCCAGCAGGGTCAATCAGTGCAGGCCGATTATCCTCCGCAGCATCCAACGGTTGGTAAGGCACCCTTGGAGATCATGCGGCAAGGCGACTTGCCTGTCGACCTCCTGCAGAGAGAGGGAAGGTTCGTTTTAACTTCTTCGCAGTAAGGTATGGGTGTGCAAGGTGAAGTTTATCGCCAGATAACCACGATCTCCGGTATCTGCCGAGACGATCTATTTTCGATATAAGCCTGGCTTGGCTTCTTCTCTTCAAAATACATTGGAGCGACATCTGCTCAATAGAGCAGCAGGGCAAGTTCGGTATTACAAGCCCGGCCCAGGCAGTTTGCCGAAAAATTCGGCCGGAAACCGCCAGACGGTATGGGTGCGGGTATCCCGGTCTTCCCAGCGGGCCATTAACACGCCTTAATTCGGGCAACTTTCAGAAAAGCCGATACAATCTTGATGCCTTGGCAATGCTTATCCCACCATCCGTTCTCCTATTATGCATCTATGGTTTGGCGCAAACCCCCCACTATGTGTGGGTTTCCAAGGTATGTTTCCGGAATTTCCATAGAAAATTGCCAATTCCACTTCCACTGATTTTACTAAGGAAAATTGCCAATTCCGTTTTGTTACGTATATGGTATGTTAGCACAGTTTCCCTGACAAAATGGCTAACCACAATATATTGGGGTACGATAAATTTGCCCTTAGTGCAGACAGTGGCAAGATGCCACAGGTTGGCTTTTTTGTGTGGTTTCTGGTGGCTATCTTGAACGGTGCGGCTCACAGGTGAGGGCCGCGTAGTGGCCCAAATCCAGTGCAGCCGGTGGTTACATAAAAGCTATTATTCCCATATTTTAACTTTGATTTCGATAGGTTTTCTATCGACTAATAGATACTCGTTGACTTCAATAATTTCTTTAGGAGCCATTTCAATATCAAAGATCTTTTCTCCGCGCATCTCTATTCGACCGTATTTACCTCCTGATATTGTTACGCCACGAATACTTACCTTGCGAAACTGTTGCTGATGAGTGTTATTTGTTACTTCGAATGATACGCTGCATTTCCATTTATTAGTTGAGTTGCTGCAATTCCATTTCGGATCAGAAAAAAAGACCTCCTCATCATTGGAAAAATAATATATCAACAACAATACGGCTACAATAATTACAATTATGCTCGGTAGTTTGTTATTCTTTTTCAAAGCTGTAAACTCATAGCGTGGCCTTCACCGGCAGGAACGAAGCGCAGCGGAGTTCCTGTCCGAGTGTAAGGCAGGGTTAGAAGGCGTAACGCCTTGTGCTTCTTCGCTCTTTATGGGGATTATGTTGCGCACACCAGCCATATTCCTCATAAATATGTTTTTTGCCTAAGTCATCTGATATAGTAACTCGACACACAAATGGATCACCCCAAGTCCAACGGAACATTTTATGCTTTTTTGTGTGTGAAATATTGAAATCCAATTCTACTATAGCAGCAGCGATCTGATATTCCTCCAACCCTTTCTTTTCGAGCTGGTTGAGCAAATATTCATGATAAGGATTAGCTATTCGTTTGCTGTACTTAAATTTCGGAGATGATTCTCCTGAAAGTAAGTTCAAAGTGAATTTATTATCCCCTGATTCGAATGCAATTTTGTAAAGAATGCCCATTGCCCAGTAACCATCAACATCATTGTTTCGTGATATAAAACTACTGGCGATTCCCGATGAGATCCCTTTGAGTTCCTTTCTGCTTGGCATATATCAATTTTGCCTTCTAACGAGTCTGTCGAAAAACAGGTTTTTGAATAACTTTACTTTTTAGATTGGATAGGTTCAACCTGATTTGCTTTTTTCATTAACTTCAATATGGTTGCTTCGGCTAATCTGCCCCCTATCTCATCCATTTGATCCGTTTTTCTTGCCTTTCCACCTGCACTTTTATGCGACCGCAAAGCTTTCCCCATAATTCAGGATCTTTTCAATGTTATGCACAAGGCAGTATAGCTTCCATTGGATATTCACCTTGGTTCTTCCTCTTAAGGTAAACCGATCCATTCTCTTGCAGGATCGTATATTGCCAAAAACTGGTTCTACAATTCCTATTCGTCTTCCATATATCTTGCGACCCTCAGCCGTATCGATCTTTTCTCTCATCTTATCTGTAACACTGGCCGGGCGCTGACCATAAAATATGTGGACTTGTCTTGATACCGTATTGGGATTTCTTAAACATTTAGAACGCAATTTGCAATCGCTGCATGCTGTCTTGGGCGCTTGATAAGCAATGGCCCTGTATCCGTCAGCGGTAATAAAATTACGATTCTTCACATAAAGGCCGTGGCCGGCTGGGCAAATTAATTTGCCGGTTCGATCATCCGACTTAAAATCGTTCACATCGAAATAGCGTTTTTTGGAC
Source organism: Desulfobacteraceae bacterium (assembly GCA_037387725.1). Taxonomy (GTDB): domain Bacteria; phylum Desulfobacterota; class Desulfobacteria; order Desulfobacterales; family Desulfosarcinaceae; genus JARRKU01. The sequence continues at coordinate 2,684 of JARRKU010000018.1, read as the reverse complement.
TTATATTTTAGATGACGTTTATCTGTTGAACGGCGATGTCTATCAGCATCTTTAAAACGAATATCTCTTTTACGGAACTGCTGATCCGGTACGTAGGCATCAACCTTTTCTTTTTCACAGGCTTTAAGATTCTCTACACTATAGTAACTTGTATCAGCATTGACTTGTTTGCCTTCCAGAGGTTTATCCCAACCAATGGCTTCAAGATTCTCTTTGGCTCCTTCAAGCATCGGGGCCATATTCTTGCTATCTGTACCACTGCCGAATACCTCAGCGTTTGTTACTATCTGTTTTTTATCGTCAACCACTGCATTGGCATTATAGCCCTGTTGGACACCATGGGAAGTCGCCATTATGGCCGATTCATTATCCGTTACGTTACTTTGAATCTCATTACCTTTTGAACCGATCTTGGGCTCATTGTTCGCTAGAAATTGTTCAATACGATCTGCTTGCTGAGTTAATTTTTTAATCCGTTTCTTGAGACGTTCCTTATCAGTTTGGGACTTTCCATCCTCTTTTTTATCCGCCAGTTTATGTTCTTTGACAATTTGTTTGACTTTGCGCCTTAACGCCTCTTGCTTTTTCTCCAGATCATCAAATTTGCCGCTCCACTCCTTGGATGCATTCGATGAAAGCTTTAAACCATCAATGCTAAAATGAGTACCACCCAAAAGCCCTTCTTCATGACAAATCATTAAAACCATTATGAACAGGTCCTCTATTTCTTCATCGATAGAGGATACAAACGCTGCAATGGTACTATGATCTGGCGTTTTGTTACAAGCCAGCGCCATAAAAGTTGTTATTTTCTGACAGGCATATTCCAAACTGCGCGATGAAATCATGCCGCGCGAATAACCATAGAGCACAATCTTTAACAACAATCTTGGATCGATCGATTTTCGCCCTGTTGCATCGTTTTTATACCGAGCATCGAAAACACTCATATCTAAACGTTCTTCAACAATGTAGTGAATTGCATACTCTAAGGTACCGGGCAATATGTAGTGAATTGCATACTCTAAGGTACCGGGCAATAATTGATCTTCTAAAAAGATTGGCTCAAGGACTGACTGTTTGTAATCGTAGTGTTGATGCTTTGCCATCTTGGGCCTCTTTGGTTGGAAATCCGTATGATTACTGCATTTTATGTATCACAATCAGTCCATTTTTGCACCATAAAAGTAGTAAATTTATACTTTTTCGACAGGCTCAACGGCCACCATCACTGGAGAGCAGGGAATGGGGCCTTTTTCAAAGGCACGTTAACACCAGACCGCGTTTAGGCTATGGCTGCCCGACCCTGCGAATCCGGTGCATGGTGTTGTTAAATGCCCGAGCATTCTTTAATACGTCGAGCCATTTCATTGTCATTCAAATCGATGATATATGATTGAACTAAATCAAGGTACTTTTTAGTCATTTCAGTGTATTTTTCATCAATGTACTTCTCGCCATTTTTAGCTACAAAATTTTTCGCTCTACAAAAGAATGTTGTCATAACCTCATAATTCTTGGAATAATAGCAGGCGACAATATGATTTATATACGAAACATATTCATAAGCCACCATATTTCTTCTGTAATATTTCAAATCAATTAAATTAGAATCATTAAGATACTGATGGCATTTCTCAATTTCGTCTATCATAGCATTATTTTTCATCATGCATTTAACGCTGAGCTGAGGGGGCGGGAAACGAGACCCCCAAGCCTTTATTAAAGGGAGAGAACTATTACCAGGCATGGCTTTGAAAAAGCCCCGGCTTTTCCCGCTCCCTCTCCAGCGCCTTGTTCGCCACCAAAATCTTAAATGATTTTACTATACCAATTAGTTGTTTTTACCTGGTTTTTCCTTTAACTCTTTTATTCGGTGCTTAAGACCATAAGCGTATACTACTATAGCAAAAATTCCAAAGCCTAACCCTATACAAAGAGCAAAGATTTTCATGGTTCTATACCTCCTTATTTGTCAATTATGCGATAGGAGATTAACAAAAACCCGTTTGCTCAATTATAATCCTTTGCATCAGATTGAATGCAATAATACCAAAATAAGTGAGTGTATCAAAGGATGATTCCTGATCAAAATTTCCCTGTCCGATGTTTCTAATTTTAGCTACCCCTACTGTTCACGATAAACTGTGATTGGCGAACGGACCTGCTGTGGGGCGCGCCGGTCTTTGCGCGTCCCTACCAGCAGGTGGTTAAACCTTGACTCGTAATAATCCTCTACCGCCATTTGCCAAAATCGCCTTCTTGTATTCCATGCTACGCATTTCAGGGCACTCTAATACAGCGTCAATGAATACATTAGGTGGTTGATACCAGTGAGCAGCAATGTAATGAACTATTCCCTCAGGGGACACATAAATTTTACCCTTGTACGGAACGAATATATTTCTATAGAAACCGGGTTGATTAAATTGGCACAGTTCGCATTCATGAATACCAGCACTTGCCACTGGCTCCCAGGGATCTTTTGCAAACTCGAAAAGCTTTTCATAAAAATCTTTTTCAACAGATCCCTTTTGAAAATTCGTATCACCTGATAGCCATCCAACTGCGACTAAACAGTCACAATCAAGAGGAAAATATGTGCATCGTTCTAAATCTTTTATTTCAGCCATTTTATCTCTTGAGGTTTAACGGATTTCTCACCAGTTGGCGTGGAGCGCAGC
>JARRKU010000017.1:0-62631 GCA_037387725.1 Desulfobacteraceae bacterium | reverse complement strand
CAACATCGCCATATACGTGATCAAGCGCCGGCCCGTTGAGTTGCTGGCCGTGTTTAACAGCCACGCGGGTCAAATGTGCATCAGCTCGATCACAATGGCAGAATTGCTTCATGGTGTTGAAAAAAGCTCGAAACCGGATCACAATCTGCGACAAGTTGAAGATTTTGCTTCAAGGTTGGAAGTCCTGGAATATGGCAGCAAGGCGGCTGCACACTATGGGGAAATTCGGGCCGATCTGGAACGCAAAGGCACCGTCATCGGCATTAACGATCTGCATATTGCCGGCCATGCCCGCAGCGAGGGATTGACGCTGGTTTCCAATAATCTACGGGAATTTGAGCGGGTGGATGGCTTGCGCTTGATGAATTGGGCTTAATGGAAAAATGGAAATTAAAGGGGCGCCAAGAGATCCGACAACGACAAGCAATTATCCTGGACGATTTGCCGCCCCTTTTTGACCGCAACGCTCGCCGTCGGCACCGCAATCTTAAGGCGCTGGGCCACGTCCGTCATCGACAGTCCCAGCTCACGTACCGCCCAAAAACAGACCAGCGCCCTGGCCTTTACGATCACCCTTTCCTTGGATGGGCCCGCTATGTGTTGGGAATCAATGCCAAGCAGCTTAGCCACCGCGTCCAAGATGTGCTCTATCCGAATGCCCTTGGAAGTCATTAGATACCTATTTTCCAGGGCATCCCGGGCCTCGGACAGGACCGTTTCCACAAAATCGCCGTCACCCAAAATACGTTCATCGCTTTTTTGAAACAGACCGGCCTTTCGCATTGATCGAACCGCCGCCCACCCCCCGGCACTGCGGATCAACCCGCCGCCGACAAGCTCCGGTTGGGAGCCCAGATCGATTCCCTTGACCACAAAGGCGCGGTAGCGCCGCCGGGCTAAAGCCCTTTTATCAGCAAAAACGGATAGCACCGCATCCACCGATTGCCAGTTGTTTTTCTTTCGGCCCATGATGCAGCTGTGGCCTGTGAAAGCATACCGGTCCAGGGCCGCCATATCCTTGACCCGTCCCGCCCGCAAGGGGTTCAGGTGAATATAGCGCACCAGCTCTTTCAGATAGGTGTCTTTCTGGCAAAGAATGGATTTGTACCGGTTTTGAAACAGGTGACCGCTGCGGCGGTGGCGGCGGTTATGACCGATGGCATAGCCCGTCAGCAATCGGCGCATCACCGTGGCGATGGGAACCCCTCCGGTTTGAAGCAACAAATGAAAATGATTGGGGATCAAGGCCCAGGCCAGACACTGGGTCCCAGTCTCTTCAACCAGCTGGCCCAGCCGGGTGATAAATGCATCGCGATCCAGATCGTCACGGAATATCCTGCCTCTTTCGATCCCTCTGGCGATGATATGGTGCACGGCTCCCGGTGCGTCTATTCTGGCGCTTCTTGGCATGCTGGTTTCATATCAGAACAGGCAAACCGTGTAAATGTAGAAATGTAAAGGGCGTCCCCTTAATCCCGATTTTGGTGGGCGGTGCCCACCCTACAAATGCGGTTCTTAGGATGCTGTTTCAGGGCGGACGCTATTTAGGCCGACGCCAGTTCGATAATCAGGGGTACGGCATGGAGCTGCCGGCTGATCTCCTTGGCTCTGTCCAGCTTCCATTCGCCGCAGCGGGCCGAGCCATTCATAAGGGCATCCAACTGGGTCACAACGCCCTGGGTGTCGATGACGGGATGCCGTTGAAAAACCTGGGGCAGCCCGTAGGTCAGGTTGCAGGCCAGGCAGCGGCCCGGGCGCTGGTGAAGCTCGAAGTGGAAAAACAGTTGGTTGTCGCTGGCGGATTTGAAGGTGAGACGGATATCATAGGCCCCTTCATCGTTGTCCCCGAAAAGGGCCTCAAAAAAATGGATGGTGCGCTCCGGTGGAAAGAGGGCATCGAGTTTATCCTGGCGGAAGATGGTTTCGAAACGATCAGAATCGCTGCTCATGGTCAATTGGCTCTCCGAGGGTCCGAATTCGGCTGCTTCCGCTGGTCGGCAGGCAGATCATGTCCGGGCCTCATCGCTTAAAATGTTTAAAATTTTTTGTATCCCAAGATGGATTAAAAAATCAAGCCCTGCCCCCCGTATCGCCTCATCGCGCCTGAAACTTGATTTGTCTTATCAATCCCTTGATTGGCATATCCAAATTAGCGATTAAGATTAATATATGCGACGCCGATTTTAATTAAGGATAAGAACTGATATGGTAACCGACGATGCAGCAACGCGCCCATAAATATATCCCTTCTGTCAAGCCCAGGAGCGCCCGGCGATGCCTGGCTTGCGGTGAGGACCTGCCGCCTCGCCACCGGCGGTATTGCGCCATGTCGTGCCAGCAATACCTGTTGGCTTCGCTGAACCGCCGCACCGGACTGCTCCAGGCGCTGAGCACCCGCTATGCGACCTTTTATTTCACTGATTTTGTTATTGTCATGGATATGCTGCTCTACGGCGTGGAGCAGATCCACAGCTATATGCTGCCGCGCTCGCCGAATAGAAAACCGGTGGAGGATTTTTGTGAGCTCTCCAATATCCTGGGAACCCTATGGTGGAATGAGAGAAACCGGACCAAAAAGCGCTATCTTGCTTCCAAACAGGTACTGGAGCAGGCGCAAAAGGGTAAAACACCGGTCACTTCCGTTAAACCGACGGCGCTGACCGTCCCCTCGGTAAAGGTCAGCAGCCTGATCCGGCTGGAGCTGGACGCTGACGATCTGTCACCCGCCGACCTGGAGGGCCGCATTAAAAACGCCTATCGCCGACAGGCAAAAAAACATCATCCGGACCTGGGCGGCAGATCAGAGACATTTCTCAAGATTCAGGAAGCTTATGAAAAACTGAGCCAATGGGCGAAGCGCCCCACTTTCATCCGCCAGCGAGGCTTTCCGGACAAGTGGCTCTATCAGGGAGACACCAATCGCTGGATCAAACCCATCGTTCCCCGCAAACGAAAGCGGTAAGTGCGGCGTTTCACTTTTTTGATCGGTTCAATTTTTCCAGCAACGCGATGATGCGCTCCTGCTGTTTAATGATCTTCAGGTTGGACTCCACGGCATAGCGTGCAGAGACGGCGATCTGGCGCAGATACTCCTCCGATTTATCGGTGCTGTATGTCTTGGCGCCTTCGGCCCGCAGGGCACGGTAGAATGATTCGGTCAACTCCACCTCGACACGCGGGGGCCGATCTTCGGCCGCCAGTGCCGCGGCACCCGCAAGCGCCAACAGGACCACCCCCCCGATAATTCCATACCTCCATGCAGCGCCAAGGAACCGTTGAAGTTGCATCATGACTTCCTCCCTATCGGTTTTTACTTGTTCATCAGTATATAATCGGCGTCTCCGACGGTTATGGATTGGGCATCGAATATACCCTCGGTTTCAGGCAGGACCACTGCATACGGCCATGGGACGCGCTTTTCCAGTTGGGTGGGAATTCCCAATTTGCGGGCATGTCCGCTGCCGGCAAGAATCACCATCACCGTATCGGGATTCTCCTTCAGATAGGCCACGGCATTAAAGGCCATGGCCGTATCCCATACCAGCTGGGCCTCGCAAAACCGCTCGAAATTCATCTCTCCGTGGCCGTGGACGCCGTGGGCTTTTCCGATGAACGCTCTGTATTCGGGAGTCACATTGCAGGTGATGCCCTCCAGGGAGCCCCTCTGCTCCGCATCGAGGGATTCAAAGCCGTGGTAGGCCACCTGGGCGGTGATCTTGCGGGAGACATTCAGTCCGACCATGGGGATGCGGTTTTCGCGTGCATAGTCGAATATGGGACGGTACAACGCCCAGTCATAGTTCCAGTTGTCCAGGTAGAGGGGCTTGAATTGTCTCTCGCTGATTTTCCCGTCGACCCATCCATCGAGATCCGCCTGGCTATCTTTCCGAAACATCTCCAGGCCGACGGCGACTTTCAGTCCGGCCTCATGAAGGTTTTTGATGACCAAAAGCTGGGCTTCATGGTGGGCTGCATTATTGTGGTGCTCGCCGACGAGCACGATTCGCGCCGATTTCAATCGCTGGATGCCCTGGGCTTCGGCAACCACTGCCTGCTGGCCCAGATCGAACAATCGAACCGCGGGATCGGGGTGGGGATGCGCCGCGAGCATATTGCCGATCAATAGCATCAGGGTGGCCATTGCCGCTGCTGTAAAAAGCTTTCTCATCATTGCCGCCTCCTGTCCGGCCTTGTGTCTGTCAACCATTGGACCGACAAGGGTGAATCCTTGATGCTCCAGGTTCCTTTCACCTTGTTGCGGGTTTCATTGAAAACCAGATAGCTGTATTTGCCGTAATGGGGAATCTTGGTGCTCACCGATCTGGCCAGATCCAGCTGACCGGGAATGAATAGGGCCGCCATACGCGCCTCATTTGCCGGGTGCCGGAAGACACCGAAAAAGCTCGCCCCGTCCCCGTTAAATGTCTCACCTTTTAATATAAATCCATCCGGGGTTGTGGCAAACTGATCATCTCCGGCCGGAAGGCCTTCTTTGCTCACGGGGAGGCCGACAAAGAGCAGATCATGGTCCCGCATCGCCTTGCGATCAAACGTCGCCTCCCTTCCAATCCGTGCCCGGGATAACCCCATCGCCGCAGCCAGGCGCCGGGCCAGCTTTATCGCCGAGGGACCGAGATCATCGGACACCACCACGTTTACCGAGGCGGCGCCTTTAATGGAATTGACCGTCGGCGGAACCTCTTGGGGTGCGAGGCGTCGAAACACGTTCACTTCGGGATCTGCCGTCAATTTTTTCGGCTGTCCGGAGGAGGTGAACGTGAATGGGGTTTGCGCGCCGGTGACCTCGATGCGCTGGACCGTCCCCTCCCGGTCGGTTTCCAGGGCCACGTCCAACGGCAGATCAAAGTAGGGAGGTTCCTGCCGGACGCTTCCGCTGATCTCGAATCCCTGTTGGCTTTCTGTTACGCGGATAGGGGAAAAGGCCAGTTTTGGCGCGCCCGCTCTGAAGACCCATTGTTTAAAAAACAAAGCCAGGTCCATCTCCGCACGCGCCTCGAATACGTCTTGGAAGTCAGACCAGGTGATCGCTCTGAACCGATAGCGGGCGTAGATGTCCCGAAGCGAATGGACCAGACTGGCGTAGTTGCGCAGCCATTGGCGGCGATAGGCAAGTCCCTGGCCGCGCCTTTCTTTGTATAGATAATCGGCAACATAGGTGGTCAGCCCTTCGCTCCAGTTTCCCTGGGAGGGATCCACCAGGACACCGTTCCCCCACCAGCAGTGGGCGATCTCATGCCCCAGGCTGGTATGGATGATGAACGGCAGCTGCAACACCCGGCGCCCCATCAAGGTAAAGGATGGAAAGCCGTATCCTGTGGGGAAAGCGTTCTCCACCACGGCAAATTGGTCAAAGGGATAGGGACCGAACAGCTCTCCGTAGAGCTTCAGGTAGCGTCCTACGGCGGACAGATAATCCTCGCTCAGATGCTGCAGCGGTTCAGTGAAATAAGTGGCGGCCACCACATTGCCGAATCTTCGGGTGGCAATGGTATAGGGACCGGCCACAAGTGGCAGCCCGCGCAGGGGGGCCGCCACCCGCCAACGGGAAATGGCGCGGCCGTTTTCAGTGGCATGCCCCAGAGGCCTTCCCGCAGTGACGGCCATAACACCTGCCGGCGCATTGACGGTGATGTTGTAGGAAGATGTGCCTTCCTGGATGCTGTGGGGATACCAGCGGGCCCCTGCCAGCAGCATGGTCCCCTTGGGGTCGATGGTCCCCGTCACCCCGAAACCGGGGTTGTCGGCGTTGATGGGATCAGCTGGAATTTCATCGTCAAAAACCCCGCTGTAGTCGATACGAATCGAATGGGTTTCCCCGGATGAAGGAAGTGAAAATACCAGCCGCCCCTTATCGAACGAGAAATCAGCCGCCTTACCGTCCACCTCCACCCGGCTGACGGCAAGATGCGCGGCCAGCGTGAACACCAGCCGACCCGCTCTGACGTGCTGAACCGATAACCGGTCCACAGCCGCCAGCCGGTGCCGGGAGGGATCAAGGCGCACCGTCAAGTCATGTACAATTCCTGGCGGGGTCATCGCCGGGGTGATCCCCGCCAACCCGAGCACCAGAGTGACCATTATCCAAGATGATTTCAACAGCCGCGCCATGCGTTACCCTTTCCTTTATGGTGCCACCCAATGATCGTGCATAAGGTAGGCGCTGCTTTTCCTATGTCAAAATCCCCCCATTGCCACACCCATCCACTTTTGATAAACCCTGTGGCATCATAAAAAAATGGCAAATAGACTGCAGCACCGCACGGGCATTGAACAGATGGCGCACCGGAGGATCAGGACTATTTGTGCCATTGTTTTATGCAGCGATAGGGTAAGCATGGAAAGATTCTGGATCGGCAAAACACTGGAAGAACTGACCCCCGGGCAGTGGGAGGCCTTGTGCGACGGCTGCGGCCGCTGCTGCCTGCAAAAACTAAAACACCCCACCACCGGCAAAGTGAGCTATACCTCTGTCTCCTGCTTTCTGCTCGACACCCGGACCTGTCGCTGCACCGACTATGCGCTGCGCCATATTCTGGTGCCGGACTGCCTCAAGCTCAAGCCTAAGAATATCCTGAAACTGCGCTGGCTGCCCAAGACCTGCGCCTACAGAAGGGTGGCGGAAGGCAGAAACCTGCCCGACTGGCATCCCCTGGTCACCGGTGACCCGGAGTCCGTTCACATCAGCGGCAATTCCGTTCGCAAACGTGCCATCTCCGAAGAACACGTCCACCCAGACGACCTGGTGAATTTTCAAATCAACGTAAATTTTTAATGTGCAAGTCCTCGGCAACGCGGGATATGGGGTCCTCCGGCGTTTACTCCAGTGCTGCAAAAGTTGGAGGGCTCCAGAGCCTAGGCGCCAAGGACGCAGCCGTAGCAAGCCTACTGCAAGTTCTTGGCAACGCGGGATATGGAGTCCTCCGGCTTTTGCAGCATTGGGGTTCAGGCAATGGTCGCCTGATAGGTCATAATATCCACATCCGCATCCGGTCGTACCTGCGGAACCGGCTCTGCGGCCGGCCAATGGGGCAGATGCATGGCTTGATGCACCTGCCAAAACAGGGCTTCCAGGAGTTGATCTGCGGGTATGCTGCCCACCTTGGTTTTCAGCGCTGCTGCCGCTTCAAGCTTTCGTTGCAGGTGCACTTTTTCATCTTCAATGCGTTGCAGGACCTTCAAGGCATTGTCACTTTGCTGTTTTCTGCGCATGCTGCCGGGTTTATCACGCATGAGCTTTTTCTTCATCAAGCCGATTTTTTCCACCGATGCATCCAAAAGATATTGGCACTTATCCGCTCCGGCGAAAACGGACTGCTGGGATATGATATCGTTCAGGGTGGAAGAGATCTGGTTGCATCCGCTATGCAACGCCTTGATCATCGTCGGCACCATCGACCTGGGCACTGCGACCTCCAAGCGTTCGAAGATATCCCTGTGGGCCTTGAGGTTTCTTTTGAATTCAGCCCCGGCACTGCCCCAAAACATCTGGCTGATATGCGCCATCTCCTTTTCCATTTCCGGCCCGGCCGGATCGATCAACCGGATCTGCTTAACCATTTCCGGAAACAAGACGGCAGTGGAAGGAAATAGATTCCTCCCGGCGATGATTTTGAAGATGATGGCGATGGTGGCGTACCAATCCTGCATGTGAAGAATGGTGCGCACGTCTCCGTAGACTGCGTCGAGTATGACGTTGGTCAACAGGTGGGTCGGTGTGGCGTACAGGGGGGTGCCCGCCAGTTGGGGCTGGGGGATCTCCTTCGAGGCTTTGGCGTCCATTACCACGGCCGTTTCCACATCAATGAGACCAATGGAAAACTTTTTAGCGTCATTGAGAAATACGGGATAGGCTTCCGGCTGTCCGGCCACAAACAGATTCTCCGGTTTGAGATCCCTCATGGCCAAATCCTTCTCATCAATCCAGGCCAGCAGGTTCAGCGTGTTGGAGGCCAGATTCTCCAATTGAATGCGGCGCTGGGAAAATCGCATCTCCCTGATGTACCGGCTTACGCTTTGGCGATATCGATCGACCTGCCGGTGGTTCTCCTCCACCACCCTGGACAGCAGGCGGTTGACGCGCTCGACCAATTCTTCCGGAAGGTCCTCGCTTCCGGCATCGACCCTTTCACCCGACAAGTGGGTCAGGTACCACTGTTTGAGCTGGAAAGCGGGGATTTCCTCATTAAGTTGAGCCTCGTCCACCAACCGGCGCAGCCGACCCTCACAGCGGTAATAGGCGTCCTGCAACTCGTGGCAAACCCCCCCGGCGTCTTCACCATAACGACACACGAACCCATGCTGGTCCCAGAGCAACTCCTGCTGCTTCAACGTCTCAGTGACGATGCGTTGATCCCCTCGATGGATCTCCTCCAGGGTGCTGCTCAGGAAAAAGTGCCTGGATAGATCCATAAAAAAAGCAAAGGACGTTCCGATTTTCAGGTACGCCTGGTATTCCGGCTTCACTTCCATGAGGTGGACATATTTATCCTCCTGCTGGTCTTCGGAAAGCTTCTCCCAGTCTGCATTGGGATGAACCGCTTTGAGAATGACCCCGATTCGGGGAACAATACACTCCCTGGGATAAAGGCGCTCAACAATTCTGGCCTCGGCCTTGATTTTTTCACGGTAAACCGAAAACTCGGGTATCGCCTTGGTGGGAATTTTCAAAACCATGTGGGAGTCATAAATGACATAATAGCATTTGCTCCGGCTGCCACCGCCCTGGCCCAGCAATCCGATGGACATGCGTCTGGAGGCCCACTCCTTTCCTGTTTTGACGCGCATTTCGTAGGTCTCGTTCGGACAGGTGGGACGGCGTTCGATCAGAACGATCTCGGTGGACGCATCCGGAACAGCGCCCACCTTTGCCTTGAAGAGTTGGACGAACAGTTCCAGGACCCGATCTTTATCGGTGGCCGGGGCCGGTCTTTTGATATCCACAGCCGTCATCTTCGCCTTCTGTTGCGGTGCCAGCCGAATGGGGCGAAGGATCTTACCCGGAGGCTTTTTCCTGCGGCGAGGCCGCAATATCAAGGCGATCATGAGAACCACCACCAATGTGGGCGCCCCTACAATCCACGTGGCGTAGAGTTTGGCGAATTCGTAGTCAATTCCAAGCTTATCCAGAAGTGAAATCGCCATTGTTTTAAACTGAACATACAGCGATGGCCGCTCCTGATCCTGGGAAGGGTCTTGCGAAGGATTGGGGGCGGCGCTTCGCTCTGCAGCATGAACGAAGACGGGCTGCGCCACTCGGGTCAAGGCGTGGACCAAAACCACGGATAGCACACCAGCCAGTACCAGATGGACAATTTTATTCATTCACACGTCACGGGCGTTTCGTACAATGGTGAACGGGTTGCCGAAGGTATTGCGCAACGGCTTGATTTATGGCCACGAGGCGCTGCGGCCACCATTAATCGCAAGCTTGTCGGCGCCTTCAGGGCTCCTTCGGTATGAGCGGCGACAATGTCTTGTTTATGCAATAAAAATCATCATTTTGGCATGGTGTCAAGCTGACCGTGCCGGATATCTGTCAATGCTGAGAAAAATTGTCCGCCGCCCGGCCGATGGAATTTGAATTGAGCCCCAATCAAGCCCTATTTTCGCGGCATGGCGGAGAAACGATGGCATTGCGTTTGACATCACATAGAGGGTGTTTACATTTGCTGCAAAAATTGGACCAACGCAAAATACGCACGAGGAGGCTTACGGAAAACCATCATGCGGTTCGACAAATTTACTATAAAATCACAAGAGCTTATTCAAAACGCCCAGTCCCTGGCGTCTCAAAACAACAACCAGCAAATCGAACCGGTGCACCTGCTGGCCGCCATGCTGGTGGAAAAAGAGAGCGTTGCCCGGACCATGCTGCGAAAGCTCGGCATCTCTCCGGATGCGGTATATCAGGAAGCGGACGCAGCGGTTCACCGGCTGCCCAAGGTGACGGGCGGCGGCGATCGTTATGCGTCCGCCCAAACCCAACGCGTCCTGGATGCTGCGTTTTCAGAAGCTTCCAAGATGAAAGACGAATATGTCAGCATCGAGCATCTGTTTCTCGCATTGGTAGAGGACAAGAACGGAGAAGCCGGCCGCATCCTTGACCGTCATGGTGTCACCCGTGAACAAATCCTCAACGCGCTGCTCGATATCCGCGGCAACCAACGCATCACCGATCCCAACCCGGAAGAGAAATATCAAGCCCTTGAAAAGTTTAGCCGTGATCTGACCGAATTGGCCCGATTGGGAAAACTCGATCCGGTGATCGGCCGGGATGATGAAATCCGCCGTATCGTCCAGGTGCTTTCACGGCGCACCAAGAACAATCCGGTGCTTATCGGAGAACCTGGTGTGGGCAAGACGGCCATCGTCGAAGGACTGGCCCAGCGCATCGTTCAGGGCGATGTGTCGGAATCCCTGAAAAACAGACGCGTCGTTTCACTGGACATGGGCGCCCTCATCGCCGGCGCAAAGTACCGCGGCGAATTCGAAGATCGCCTGAAAGCCGTGCTCAAGGAGGTCGAAGATGCAGAGGGGGAGATTATCCTCTTCATCGACGAGTTGCACACCCTTGTGGGGGCCGGTGCCGCCGAAGGGGCCATGGACGCCTCCAACATGCTCAAACCGGCTCTGGCCCGGGGCACTTTGCGCTGTGTGGGCGCCACCACCATCAATGAATTCCGCAAGCATATCGAAAAAGACCCGGCCTTGGAACGCCGCTTCCAGCCGGTGCTCACCGTAGAGCCGACGGTTGAAGATACGATCTCGATCTTGAGGGGACTGAAAGAAAAATACGAGGTTCACCATGGGGTGCGCATCAAGGATTCGGCCATTGTGGCGGCAGCCACCCTCTCTCACCGTTATATCGCCGACCGCTTCCTTCCGGACAAAGCCATCGATTTAATCGACGAGAGTGCCTCCAAGCTGCGCATCGAGATCGACTCCATGCCCCAGGAGATCGATGATGTCCAACGAAAGATCACCCAGGCGGAGATCGAGCGCCAGGCCCTGAAGAAAGAAACCGATTCGGCATCGGCCGACCGCCTGGAAAGAATTGAAAACGACCTGGAGGCCTTCAGGGCCCAATTGGCGCAGATGAAAACCCATTGGGAGGAAGAAAAAGCACTGATCCAGAAAATCCGGACCATCAAGGAGAATCAGGAACGGTTGGGCATCGAAGAGCAGAAAGCCGAACGCGAAGGCGACCTGGCCAAGGTGGCAGAACTGCGCTACGGACGTACCGCCGAACTGAAGCAACAGATGGAGCAGGCTCGTCGGGCCCTGGAAGTGCTGCAAGGCGAGCGCAAGATGCTCAAAGAGGAGGTGGACGACGAGGACATCGCCCAGGTGATCTCCCGCTGGACCGGTATTCCGATCTCCAAAATGCTGGAGGGGGAGAGGGAAAAACTGGTCCACATGGAAGAACGCCTGGCCAAGCGCGTGGTGGGCCAGGATCTGGCCATCAAAGCCGTTTCCGATGCCGTTCGACGGGCCAGGTCCGGTCTTCAGGATCCCAACCGACCCATTGGTTCTTTCATCTTCATGGGCCCCACCGGTGTGGGCAAGACGGAACTGGCCAAAGCCTTGGCCGAGTTCATTTTCGATGATGAGCAGGCCATCGTGCGCATCGATATGAGCGAGTACATGGAAAAACACGCGGTCTCGCGGCTCATTGGAGCGCCTCCGGGTTATGTGGGCTATGACGAGGGGGGCTATCTCACAGAGGCTGTGAGGCGGCGGCCTTATTCGGTGGTACTTTTTGATGAGATCGAGAAGGCCCATACGGAAGTGTTCAACGTGTTGCTGCAGATTCTGGACGATGGGCGCATGACGGACGGTCACGGCAAGACAGTGGATTTCACCAACACCATCATCATCATGACCTCCAATGTCGGCAGCCGGTATATACAGGAGTTGGGGGCCGACCGGCGAAATGAAATGGAACGCAGGGTCATGGCGGCTTTGAGAGACCAGTTCAAGCCGGAGTTTCTCAACCGCATCGACGAGACCATTATTTTCCTGAACCTGGCCCTGGATCAGATCGGCGCCATCGTGGACATCCAGATGGCGCGCCTGGCGAAACGGCTGGCAGCGCAGAAGATATTCCTGACCCTGGACGACAGCGCCCGGGAATTGCTGGTGAGGAAGGGCTATGATCCCCTCTATGGCGCGCGGCCGCTGAAGCGCGCCATCCAGCAATATATTGAGAACCCGCTGGCAATGGAGATTCTGAAAGGCGACATCGAAGCCAATACGTCCCTGAGCGCCCACGCCGAAAACGATCGCATCGTATTCACATCAGCATAATCTGCTTGACATCTCGTCTTCGACTGGATATGTCTGCACTCTTTTGACCAAATTGAGGTACGGAAATGATCAGGTTGCTTTAACGCCTGATTCATCTGGCCCTCCCGCCAAGACACACGGAAAAGGGAGATGCTGTGACGGCATCTCCCTTTTCTGATGACAATCGCCTTCCCCATCGTCTGTTGTATACATCACCTAAGGCGCCGAGTGGGCAAAAGCCTCCATTTCCGAAACAGTGGCGGCTGAAAGGAGCTGCCGGGCATGGGCCTCGGCCTGCGCCATCGTTATTCTTCCGATCTCCTTTTGAATCCGTGGCAGGAACTGGGGGTCCACGCTCAGGCACTCCACACCGATACCCAACAGGAATGGAATAAAATCCACCTGATGGGCCACCTCGCCGCACACAGAAATAGGCTTTGCGCATTTGCGGACCGTGGAAACGATCTGAGCCAAGGATCTGAGGACAGCCGGATGGTAGGGCTGGTAGTAGGCCGCTACATTTTCATTGGTTCGATCCACCGCCAGGAGATATTGGATGAAATCGTTGGTGCCGATGGAGAAGAAATCCGCTTCCCGGGCCAACTCTGCCATCAAAGGCACCAGCGACGGCGCCTCCACCATGGCGCCGACCATGGGATGGGGATGATATTCCAAACCCTCTTTCTTCAGTGATGTCTGCGCTTCGACCACGGCTTGGCGCGCGGTCCGGAACTCATCCAAGGAGGAAATCATCGGGAACATGATGCCGAACTGGCTGCTGCGGGCACCGGCGCGCAGAATCGCCCGCAACTGCTGGTCAAAAATATCCCGGTATTGCAAGGAAAAGCGGATGGATCGCAGGCCCAGTTCCGGATTCTCCTCTTTGGGAATTGGCAAGTAGGGCAGCACCTTGTCTCCCCCCACATCCAGGGTGCGAATAAACACCGGCTTGCCGGGCATGGCTTCGAACAACCGGGAATAGACGACCCGTTGCTCCTCTTCGGTGGGAAACGCCTGCCGCACAATGAAGGGAAATTCTGAGCGGTAGAGCCCGACGCCTTTGGCCTTCAGGTCGATGGCCAGGGCGAGTTCACTGAGCAGGTTGATATTGGCGAACAACTCGATCTGTTTTCCATCCCGCGTCACGGTTTCGGCCTGCATCACATCCCGCTGGTGTGCAGTTTTGGCATGGGCGCTGTCTCTCTCGCGGAATTGTCGGCGGATCTCATCGGACGGATCCACATAAATGGTCCCCACATCCGCATCCATCACCATCGCCGTGCCCTCCGGGACTTGTAACAGATCCATGTCATTGGTAATGATCATGGGCACCTTGAGTGATCGCGCCACAATGGCGACATGGGAAGTAATACCACCGCCGATGAAGATAATCCCGGCGACCTTCTCAGAAGCCAGTTTCAGGATATCAGAGGGATAGAGGTGGGAAGCGATAACGATGCGCCCCTCCATGGGACTCTCTCCGCCGTGATGGTCTTTCTCAAGATTGAACAGCAGCCGTCGCGCCAGGTCCTCGATGTCCTGGGATTTTTCCCTGATATAAGGATTGGGGCTGTTGCTGAAAAGCGCCATAAAGTGCCGGGCCACCTGCCTCACAGCCGCCGGCGCCGGCGTTCCTTCATTTATGCGTTGGCTAATTTGATCGGCAAACTTGGGATCTTTTAAAATCATATGGTGCGCTTCGAAAATCAATGTCGCGCTTTCCGGGAGCCGCCGCGCCAGCTGATCCTGGAGTCGCTTCAATTGCCCGACGGTATGCTGCATCGCCTTGCGAAATTCAGCATTCGAGTTGTGATACACCTCGTCAGGAAGCTTTTCTTTAAAGGGATCGACAGGACGGAGAATGGCTGCCGGCGCCTGAGCATAACCGTTCACCGTGGCTTCACCCTTGACAAAACGGAGTTTTTCCAGCGGGGCCGGTTCTGCGGCAGTGGATTTGGGCTGACGCAACGCTATCACCAGGCGGGCATTGGCGACAGTTCCGGCAAGTTGCGCCGCGATGGCACGCAAGACTTTTACATCCGTGGGGTTGAAATAGTCCCTGTCTTCATGCTGCACCACCAGAACGCCGATCTTGTCGGTGGCCATCGAAATGGGGACCGATAAAAAAGATTTATATCGCTCCTCTTCCGATGCTTCAAAATATTTGTAGCGGGGATGGATCTGTGCACAACCCTCGCAAACAGGTGCCATTCGGGATAGGGTATATCCCACCAATCCCTCATCAAGGGTCATGCGAACGCTTCCTACGGCGCTGGGATTGAGCCCGACAGTGGCCGCCAGCGTCAATTGGTCGCTGGATTCGTCATACAAGTAAATCGAACCCACATCGGCCTTGAGATGGGCGGCCACCAGCTTTACAGCCTGCTGCAGCAAGCCTTGAATGCCCTTGCTCTCCGACATCAAAGAGGTCAACTCTCCGATATCACATATCAAACTCAAATGTCCGTCTCGAATTTCCATCATGATATACCGTCACACCCTGTCAATACCGTCCATGTTGTTACATCAGATAATGTGCTGATGGTTTATGGTGACGTAAAGCAATCAACAGACGATTACAATATAAACTGTAGGGTCGTAATCGATTATGGCGTGAGAGTGTGTAATTCATTTACCACACCGGCGCTGACTATATACAAATCTACCCAATATCTAGGAAATAAAATACCCAATCCGCTTCAAAACATCCTGGAAATCCGCCATAAACCCATACCTGACTGTTATTAAAGACATAAATTAATTGGCACGACTCGTGCTTTATCCTCAACAGATTGAATCGCGGAAACTGGAAGGTTTGAGAACTAGGTAAAGGAGCTAACATGAACCGAGTGGTAAAGACGATCCTCTATTTCAGCTGCATCTTGCTATTTGCATCGACCAACTGCTTTGCTTTTGCAATTCTTGGAAACGCCACAACGGCCACAATGAATTCGGGAATAAACCGCCCCGCTAACTTTGCAGGCGGTGCGTTCACCCTGACAACGAATCTGGGTGACGTCTACGATACCTTCTGCGTCGAATGGGAAGAGCATATCAGCTTTAATACCCCGTACACCATTGATTCCGTCGAAAATTATGCGAACAGTGGCGGTGGCGGCGGCATCGACGGCAACAACGGCGCCAGCAAGGTAAACGGTGAATACCGTGATTATCTCTCCATTGAAACCAAATGGCTCATGAACGCGTATGTCAATGACGGCCTGAAGAACCAATATGCATCATATGGCGGCCAGGCACTGGGCGGTGCCATGCAGGTGGCTATATGGTCACTAGAAGAGGAATACTATTGGGGGTCGTACGATAATTCTTATGGCACTTTGGCCAATGAGCTCATCCAGCTTGCACAGCAGAGCGCTGCAGGCCTGGACGCGAGCCTTTTCAACAATGTCAAAGTTGTCAATTTGGCCGGCGCCCAAAGCCAGATCATCGCCGCACCTGTTCCGGAACCCGCTACGATGCTGCTATTGGGAACCGGATTGATCGGACTTGCAGGATTGGGACGGAAAAAATTCTGTAAATAGAATATTTACCCACTGAGTCGCGTTGCGTGAAAACAGAAGAGCGGGGTTTTCAAACCCCGCTCTTCTGTTTTTTATTTCTATAATTTTGTATTACAGGTGAAGCGCATGGCGTATTCTGAAATGTTCCATTTTGGAATACACTCCCTCGCTGGCAGTCCATTTTGGGATATTAGACGAATAACTTGTTAATATATTGACTAATAACTAGACAGATATTCCATTTTGGCACACCTACCACCTCCAATCACCTTCCAATCGTCGACGGCTGCACAAGAGCCAATGCAACCGTAACGGACTATTATAACAATAACAATTCGACAAGCCGCCCTTTATTCCATTTTGGCACATGGATTGCTTTGGAATATCGATCGGCAAGCTATCTTGCCTCATCCACAAGATAGATCATTATGCCGACAGGCTTGTAAATATTTTAACGACATCAAAATCTCAGGGGTTTTATTTATGGCAACAGAAGACAAAAAGAACGATGTGGTCGGCTCCGTAATGGTGGTCGGCGGCGGTATCGCCGGTATTCAGGCCTCCCTGGACCTGGCGGACTCCGGTTATCTGGTCAAAATGGTCGAAGGCAAATCGGCCATTGGCGGCGTCATGGCCCAGTTGGACAAAACTTTCCCCACCAATGACTGCGCCATGTGCGTTATCTCGCCAAAGCTGGTGGAAGCCGGCCGCCATCTCAATATCGACCTGTACACCACAACGGAAGTGGAAAAGATTGAAGGTGAAGCCGGCAACTTTAAAGTGACGTTGCTGGAGCGTCCCCGTTACGTCGAACTGGACAAATGCACGGCCTGCGGCGAATGCGCCAAAGCGTGCCCCATCGATGTACCCAACCAGTTCGATATGAACCTTCGCGACCGAAAGGCCGCCTTCAAATTGTATCCCCAGGGCATGCCCAGCGCTTTTGCCATCGAAAAGCGCGGTACCGCCCCCTGTAAAGCCACCTGCCCTGCCCATGTCAGCATTCAGGGCTATATCGCCCTGATCAACGACGGCCGCTACAAGGAAGCCCTTAAGCTCTTCAAACAGGACCACCCCTTCCCGGCGGTCTGCGGAAGGGTTTGTCACCACCCCTGCGAAGGCGAATGCACGCGCAACGACGTGGACAACCCCCTGGCTATCCGGGAGCTGCACCGTTTTCTGGCGGACTTTGAAAAGCAGAGCGGTGAATTCTTCGTACCAGAGATCGAAGCCGAAAAGCGGGACGAAAAAGTCGCTGTCATCGGTTCCGGCCCGGCCGGCCTCACGGCTGCATATTACCTGCTGCAGCAAGGCTACGCAGTCACCATTTTCGAGAAACTGCCCGAGCCCGGCGGCATGATGCGGGTGGGCATTCCCGAATACCGCCTGCCCCGTGACATTCTGGCCGACGAAATCAATATGATCCAGAAGATGGGCGCCGAAATCAAATGCGGTGTCACCTTCGGACAGGATATCACCCTGGAAAGCCTCAAGTCCGACGGCTTTGCCGCCTGTTTCATGGCCATCGGCCTGCACGGCGGGCGTGACCTGGGCGTAGAAAACGAAGACGCTGCAGGCGTGCTCCAGGGTGTTGACTTCCTGCGCGATGCGGCCATGGGAAAAGAGGTGGAGATCGGCGACGACGTAATCGTGGTCGGCGGCGGCAACGTGGCCATCGACGTAGCCCTGACCGCCAAACGCAAAGGCGCGAAAAAGGTGACCCTGATCTGCCTGGAAAAACGTGAAGAGATGCCCGCCTGGGAGCACGAAATCGAAGAGGCCCTGGAAGGGGATATCGAGATCGTCAACTCCTTTGGGCCCAAAACCTTTTTCATCGACAAAAGCAACAAGGTGTCGGGCATCGAGTTCAAGACCTGTACGGCGGTATTTGACGATGGCGGCCGCTTCAATCCCCAGTACGATGATAACGCCTGCCAGCCCTATTTCGGTGATACGGTGATCGTGGCCATCGGCCAGAGCACCGACCTGCAGGGGATAAAGGAACAGGGCATCGCCATCTCGAGACCCGGCGGCCTGGAGGCTGATCCGGTTACGCTGCAAACCCCCATCGACTGGGTATTTGCCGGCGGCGATGCCTTCTACGGCCCCAAGTCGGTGGTGGATGCGGTGGCCTGCGGTAAAGAGGCAGCCGAGTCCATCCACCGCTTTATCAACGGCCTGGACCTGGCTGAAGGTCGTGAGAAAAAATGGGAGTTCGTCAAACCGGATACGGCCGACGAGCCTTTGAAAGCCCGCACGCCGGTACGCTGCCTCGACCCGGAGGCCAGGGAGTGCAACTTCCTGGAAGTTTCCTTTGGTTATAATGAGGAAGAGGCCAAAGCCGAAGCCGATCGATGCCTCAAATGCGGTATCTGCTCGGAGTGCTACCAATGTGTGGAGGCGTGCCTGGCCAAAGCGGTCAATCACGACATGCAGCCCAAACGCACCCAGGTGGAGGTCGGTTCGGTCATCCTCGCGCCGGGCTTTTCGCCTTATGATCCAAGTAAACATGCCTACTATTCCTACGCCAACCATCCCAATGTGGTGACAGCCCTCGAATTCGAGCGCATTCTATCTGCCTCAGGCCCCTACCAGGGCCACCTGATCCGGCCTTCGGATCACAAGGAACCGGAAAAAATCGCCTGGTTGCAATGCATCGGTTCCCGGGACATCAACCAGTGCGACCATGCCTACTGCTCGGGGGTCTGCTGCATGTACGCCGCCAAGCAGACGGTCATCGCCAAAGAGCACAGCGACAAAGGGCTCGATACGGCGGTCTTTTTCATGGACATGCGCACTTATGGCAAGGATTTCGAGCGCTACTACAACCGGTGTCGGGAAGAGCACGGCGTAAGGTTCGTCCGCTCCAGGGTGCACACCATCGACCCTGTGGAGGATGAAAACCTGCGGCTGCGCTATGTGAGCGAGGACGGCGATATCGTGGAAGAAGTCTTTGACATGGTGGTGCTCTCGGTGGGCCTGGCCCCCAATGATCAAGCCGTCCAACTGGCCAAGACAATGGGGGTGGAGCTCAACCACCACAAATTCGCCAAGACGCGCGACCTGGCGCCGGTGGCGACCAACCGTGACGGGATCTACGTTTGCGGCGTTTTCCAGGGCCCCAAGGATATCCCCCAGTCAGTGATGGAAGCGTCGGCCGCCTCGACAGCGGCCGCCAAGAACCTGGCTGCCGCCCGGAACACATTGACCCGCACCAAGGAGCTGCCGCCTGAAACCGATGTCGCCAATCAGGACCCGCGGGTAGGCGTCTTCGTCTGTAACTGCGGCATCAACATCGGCGGCGTGGCTGACGTTCCGGCGGTTCGGGAGTATGCCCGCACCCTTCCCGGTGTCGTGCACGTGGAAGACAACCTTTTCACCTGTTCCCAGGACACCCAGGACAAGATGAAAGAGGTGATCGTTGAAAACAACATCAACCGCGTGGTGGTGGCATCCTGCTCGCCGCGCACCCATGAACCGCTCTTCCAGGAGACCATCCGGGAAGCCGGGTTGAACAAATATTTGTTCGAAATGGCCAACATCCGCGACCAGAATACCTGGGTCCACATGAACAATCCGGAAAAGGCCACCGAGAAGGCCAAGGACCTGGTCCGCATGGCCGTGGCCAAGGCCGCCTACATCGAACCCCTGCACCAGGTGAGCCTGGATGTCACCCAGGCGGCCCTGGTGATCGGCGGCGGCGTGGCCGGCATGGAAGCCGCCCTGGGCATTGCCGATCAGGGATTCAAGGCCTACCTGGTGGAGCGCTCCGGCACTCTGGGCGGCAACGCCCTGTGGCTGCGCCACACCTGGCAGGGAGAAGAGGTCAGGCCTTATGTGGAGGGATTGATCGAAACGGTCCAAAACAATCCCAACGTCCACACCTTCCTCAATACCGAGGTGATCGAAACCGGCGGTATTCTGGGCAACTTCACCACCACCCTGGCCACTGGTGGCGAAAGCTTAACGACGGTGGCTGTTGAACACGGCGTCACCATCATGGCCACCGGCGGCAAGCAATATGAGCCCGATGAATACCTCTACGGCCAGCATCCCAACGTGCTGAGCCACAAGGAGATGGACGAGGCCATGACCGCAGGGGATCCGCGCATCGCCGATGCCGACAGCGTGGTCTTCATCCAATGCGTGGGATCACGAAACGACGAGTTCCCCTCCTGCAGCCGGATCTGCTGTACCCACAGCGTCAAATCGGCCATTGCCCTGAAAAAGCAAAAGCCGGAAATGAATGTCTACGTCCTCTACCGGGATATCCGCACCTACGGATTCCGGGAAGATCTCTACCGGTACGCCCGGGAAGCCGGGGTGATCTTCATCCGTTTCGACAAAGAGGCCGCGCCCCAGGTGGCCAAGGGAGACGGCGATCAGATCAGCGTAACGGTTAAAGACCACGTATTGGGCCGCCCCATCGAGATCAATCCCGATCTGTTGATTCTGGCCACGGCAGTTCGCCCCAACGAGAACAAAGACGTGTTCGAGTTGTTCAAGGTGCCCATCAACGCCGAGGGTTTTCTGGTGGAAGCCCACGCCAAACTGCGGCCGGTGGATTTCGGATCGGAAGGCATCTTCATGGCCGGCCTGGCCCACTATCCCAAATCCATCGACGAAACCATCGCCCAGGCCCAGGCGGCTGTATCGCGTGCAGCCACGGTGCTGAGCAAGGAGGCGATCTGGGTGGGCGGTGTCACCGCCGAGGTGGAACCGGACAAGTGTGCGGTCTGCTGCACCTGCGTGCGGACCTGCCCGTACAACGTGCCGGTCATCGGACCGGACGGTCATGCGGTGATCGATGCGGCCGGGTGCCAGGGCTGCGGCTGCTGTGTGGCCGAATGTCCGGGAAAGGCCATTACATTGAAGCACTTTACCGATCAGCAGCTTATCGCCAAGACGGTGGCGCTGTTCACCGAGTGTAGAACGGCTTAAAAGAATTGAAACAACGAAAGGAAGATTGCCATGAGTGCTACCTTCGAACCCCAAATCGTCGCCTTCTGCTGCAAGTATTGCGCGTATGCCGCCGGTGACCTGGCCGGGTCCATGCGACTCAACTATCCGGCCAATGTCAAGGTGGTGCAGGTGCCTTGCACCGGCCGGGTGGACATTCTGCACCTGCTGCGCGCCATCGAGGAGGGCGCCGACGCGGTTTATGTGGCCGGCTGACTGGAGGGTGAATGCCATTTCCTGGAAGGAAATCTCAAAACCCGCCGCAAAGTCGAATATGTTAAAAGAACCTTAACCGAGATCCATATGGAACCCGAGCGGATCGAGATGTACAATCTCTCTTCGGCCCAGGGCCCGCGATTCGCTGAGATCGCCACCGAAATGACGGAAAAGGCCAAAGAACTGGGACCGAGTCCGCTGAATCCATGTGTATAGGATTCATGAAATATTCAACCATTTTTATGAGGTGTACCAATGATAATCGCTGACCGAAAACCCCTGGAAGAAATTCAGGAGATGATCAAGGATTTCGACAACATCATGCTGGTCGGCTGCAAGGGATGTGTCACCGTCTGCAATTCGGGCGGATTGAAGGAGGTGGAAATCCTGGCCTCCACCCTGCGCATCGCCCGCAAGAAGGAGGGGCGCCCCCTGCAGATCGAAGAGCGCATGCTCGAACGCCAATGCGATCCCGAATATGTGGAGCAGATCCGGGACAGCTACGACCAATATGACGCCGTGTTGAGCATGGCGTGCGGCGTGGGCCCCCAATTTCTCTCCGAGGCCTATCCCAGCCAGCGCTTTTTCCCCACCGTAAACACCCGGTTCATGGGCGGGGCTGTCACCCACGGCATCTGGGAAGAGCGCTGTGCCGGTTGCGGCACCTGCGTCATCCACTACTACGACGGGCTATGCCCGGTGGCCCGCTGCTCAAAAAGCATCCTGCACGGACCGTGCGGCGGCAGCGCCGACGGCAAATGCGAGGTCTCCAAAGAGATCGAATGCATCTGGGACACCATCGTCAAGAAAAAGATAGAGCAGGGACGGTTGGAGGATCTGCGTATTTGCAGAACAAACAAGGACTGGCGCACCGCCCGAGATGGCGGACCCCGTAAGAGCATAAGAGAGGAGTTGGTAAAATGAGCGACAACGGCTACGTATCAGGCAGCAATCTGGAAAAAGTGCTCAAAGCCGGCCATTTTGCCTTCACCGGTGAGTGCGGCCCCCCAAAGGGCGCTAACGTCGAGCACCTGAATGAAAAGATGGAGCCCCTCAAGGGCATGGTGGATGCCGTCAATGTGACCGACAACCAGACCGCCGTGGTGCGCATGTCCAGCAAGGCGGCCAGCGCCCTGATGGTGCAGGCCGGACTGGAACCCAACTTCCAGATGGTGTGCCGCGACCGCAACCGCATCGCCATGCAGAGCGACATTCTGGGCGCCTATGCGCTGGGCATTCGCAATATGCTCTGCCTGTCGGGCGACCATCAATCCTTCGGCAACCATCCCCAGTCCAAAAACGTCTACGACATCGACTCCATCCAGCTCATCGCGCTGGTCAAAAAGATGCGCGACGAAGGAAAGTTCGACAACGACGAAGAGATCGATGTGCCGCCCAGGATCTTCATCGGCGCAGCGGCCAACCCGTTTGCGGATCCTGTGGATTACCGCGTTTACCGTCTGGCCAACAAAATAGACGCAGGAGCCGATTTCATCCAGACCCAGTGCATCTACAACATGCCGCGCTTCCGGGAATTCATGAAAAAGGCGGTGGATATGGGATTGACGGAAAAATGCTATATCCTGGCCGGCGTGACCCCGATGAAGAGTGCAGGCATGGCCAACTACATGGCCAAGTTCGTCCCGGGCATGGATGTGCCCCCTGAACTGATCAAGCGCATCAAGGACGCCGGTAAGGGCAAGATGGCCGCAGAGGGCATCAAATTCGCCTGCGAGCAGATCGAAGAGTTCAAAGAGATGGAAGGCGTGGCCGGCGTCCACCTGATGGCCATTGAGTGGGAGCATAAAGTGCCGGAAATCGCTGAAAAGGCAGGGGTACTACCACGGCCGGTGATCGAATAGACGCCCGATGTTATACGCTAATCTGGTGACGATTGGACCGGCGCTATTGGCGCCGGATCTGATCGCCACCGGGCCGTAACACCTGTTGGTAAAGACGCCGCGCAATGGCCAAGAAAAAGAGAATTCTGGTTGTGGATGACGAGGCGGATTTCTGCGCCGTGATCCAGGGCAACTTGGAACAAGCGGGCTTTATCGTTGAAGTGGCATATGACGGCAACGAGGGCCTGGCCAAAGTGAGATCCAATCCGCCGGACGCCATTGTGCTGGATGTGATGATGCCGGAAAAGGATGGCTATGCGGTCTGCAATGAGATCAAAAAAGACGAGAATCTGGCGGATATCCCCATCGTCATGCTCACCGCTGTCGCATCCCATGTGACATCCTCGCGCTATTCTCACTTTGACGACAAGACCCTGTTGGCGGACGACTATCTTCCCAAACCCGCATCAACTGAGGACATCACCCAAAGCCTAAGAAGCCTTTTGAGACGATAATACGGTTTCAAGCAGCATTACCAGGCGGTTGAACGCGCATTGGGCCGCCGACCCGTTTTCAGCGTCCCCGCACCCAGGTCGATAAGAAGCCGAGACGTCTCACCATCCCCCTGCGAACCGGATTATCGGCGCTTTCGTTTCACGGAAGTCTCCCTGTGGCGGGTCAACAGCGCCTCGGTGGCGGCAAGATCCTGCGGGTAAATCTCTACAAAGCGTTTCATTTGCAGCAGGGTCATCGTTTGCCGGCTTTCCGGATTTTGACCCATGTGGGTGGTGTTCTGGATCAGAAATTCGATCTCCGCCGGTGTCGGTCTATCGGTGGCACAAATCAAAACCCGGACCAGTCCTTTGGATTGGTGGAGCGAGGTGACCTGCTGGCCGATCTGAGGGTTGAGTTCCTGGATCACCCGCAGGGCGTGCCGCGTTACGATACAAGCATCGGCTTGCTTGAAGAAGACGGGCAGCACGGCGCGGCTCGATTTGCTGACCCGGCTGATTTTGGTAAAAAAGTGTTCGCTTCTGGCAAACCCGCTGTCGGCCAGGAGCGTATCCAGCCATATCCTGGAGAGATCACCGTTGGCCCCGGATTCGATGATCAGGGAACGCTCTTCCCTTTGCCCAATGGCCGTCAAGGTCTGGCCCTTTGCCACCAGTAAAAGAAGGTGCTCTTGCCCCTCGTCGATCTTGGAGGGGATCAAAATCGGATCCAGCTGAACGGCATGGCGGTACTTGTAATAATCGATAGTCGACAATGTGACGTAGTGATATCCCCCTTTTCTTATAGCATCAGGGATATCCTCATCCAGTGTCGGGTCCAGGAAGTCCAGCTTCACAGAATAAGGAAATGTTTTTTGAATGCTGGGTTTGCGCATCAGCAATTCGAGGGCCATGCGGCCGTCCTTGCGGCTCACAACCCGGTAAATGCCGGGAAGCGCGGCAAATCTCATCTCTTTCCGGACACCCGGATCGCCGGTTTGCTCCTTGGCGTAAAGGGGCCCGCAGACCATGAGCCAACAGATCAGCACCAAGGACGCCGCAAAACCATAGCCCCTTCCGCGGAATCTTGATGCAGCAACGCCTCCTGTGAAATAAACCGATCGGTTGTTTACAGTCGTCATTTCAATCCTGCCGTGAAGTGGATGCCCAGATACTTGCCGATGGCATCCTCTGTTCTTACCGTCTGCTTTAACATGTTATCGGCCGATAGGGGTTGTCAATTGAGCCGGTGCTGTGTGACAATAGATAACCCCTTAATCAAGCATACAAAACAGCTCAAAGACAGTGTGTATCCATCATGGGCATCACCAATATAGAACGGTTGCGGCGGTTTCGCCAACATTTCGCGGGTGAGGATCATGTATTGATCCCCATCAACGCCGATCCCGATGCCATTGCCTCGGCCATGGCCGTCAAGCGGCTATTGTGGCGGAAAACCGCCAGTGTCACCATCGCCAATGTCAATGAGATTAAACGGCCTGACAACCTGACCATGATCCGGTTGGTGGGGGTCAAGCTGATCCCGTTTAAAAATATTGAGCCGGAGCGCTTCACCGCTATGGTCATGGTGGATTCTCAGCCCAGTCACCATGAAGATTTGTCCGGACTTCAGCCCCGGGCCATCATCGATCACCACGCGGCTGAAAAGGCCTCCCAAGCGCCATATATGGATATACGCCCCCACTATGGCGCTACCGCCAGCATCATGATCGAGTATCTGAGGGCGGCCAGGATCAAACCCTCAGTTAAACTGGCCACCAGCCTCTTTTACGCCATCAAGACCGATACAAGCAATTTTGAGCGCAAAACCACCTCTGAGGACCTTAAAGCCTTCCAATATGTGTTTCGCAATGCAAACAAAGCCTTGGCTTACCGGATCGAGCAGGCGGAGATGGATATCGGTTTTTTGAAATACTTCAAGCGTGCCATCGAAGAGCGGCGTCTAAGCAAAGGACGCGCCTTCGTCCATCTCGGCCCAGTGGTTCATCCCGATGTCTGCGTACAGGTGGCGGACTTCTTTTTAAGGGTCAATACCGTCAACTGGAGCATTGTATCCGGGTTGCATCACCGCAAATTAGTGGTCATTTTTCGCAATGACGGTATTCGAAAAAACGCCGGTACCCTGGCCAAAAAGTGCTTCGGCCGCTGGGGAATGGCCGGCGGGCACAAAAGCGCGGCAAGGGCGGAGGTTTCGGTGGAAGCCATCGAAGCGCTGGTGGATGTCGCCAGCCGAAAGAAAACGGCGCAATGGGTGATGCGCCAATTGACCAAAAAGGCCGTTCAACCATGACCACGACGCGGGTGACCATCCTGGGATCCGGCACTTGTGTGCCGCGCCTCGATCGCAGCGCCTGCGCCATCCTGGTCGAGACAGGCCGCGCAAAGATTCTCCTGGACCTGGGACCGGGCACCATTCGCCGATTATTGGAGTACGGGGGCAGCATCTTTGATATCACCCATCTGGCATTCAGTCACTTTCATCCCGATCACACATCGGAGTGGGTGCCCTTTTGGGCGGAACCGGTTTGAAATCTTTTTACAAGGGATTGCAATGTGCCTATGGCGATTGGATTGTGCTGCCCAGATCCCAGATGACCGTACAGGAACTGGATACTGCAGCCGGCGAGACGTTGGCGCTGGATGATTTCACGCTGATCGCCCGGCCCACCCATCATCGCCCGGAAAGCCTGGCATACCGAATTGAGGACAGACACGGCTGCAGCGTCGTCTACTCCGGGGATACCGATGAATGCGACAGCTTATGGAGGCTGGCCCGCAATACGGATCTGCTGATCTGTGAAGCCGCCATGCCGGATCAACACAAAGCTCCCGGCCACCTGACTCCCGGCCTGGCCGGGCGTATCGCCCATCAAGCAAGGGCCAAAAGGCTGGTTCTCACCCACCTATACCCGCAATGCGACGAAGTGGATATTGTCAAACAGGCCCGCAAGGCGTATAAAGGTGAAATTTTCCCGGCAGAGGATTTAATGACATTCGCGTTTTGAAACAACCGACACCTTGAACCTTGAACCTTGAACTACGAACCAATGAGATACTATCCCGCATACCTCGATATTCAAGGCCGCCGCTGCCTGGTGGTGGGTGGCGGTCAGGTCGGCACGCGCAAGGTGGGCACCTTGCTGCAATGCGGTGCCGAGGTAACCGTGATCAGCCATGAGGCAACCTCCGAGCTGAGATCAATGGCAGCGCAGGGACGCATCGATCTCCAGTTGCGCGATTATCGCAGCGATGATTTGGACCATATGTTTCTGGTCATCGGCGCCACCGATGACCAGGAGCTGAACCAGCGAATTCATCGCGATGCCGCAGCAGCCCAGCGGCTGTGCAACATCGCCGATCAGCCCGAACTGTGCAACTTCGTGCTGCCGTCCATTATCAACCAGGGAAATCTGAGCATTGCCATCTCAACGGCAGGCAAGAGTCCGGCCTTCGCCAAATTCCTACGCCGGCAGCTTCAGGGGCAGTTCGGTCCGGAGTATGGCCGGATGCTGGATTTAATGGGCGCTGTCCGAAGCCGCCTGCTGGCGGAGGAACATGCCCCGGAGCAACATAAACCGCTGTTTGAAAAGCTGATACGCGGTGGATTGCTGGAGATGATCAAAGGTAACAACCATGAGCAGATCGATGCGCTGCTCGAATCGGTATTGGGACCGGATTTTAAATACGAAACCTTGATGGAAAGCCCGTAAGGAAGACCCTATGCAAATTCTATTTGTTCTGGCCGTCCTTTGCTACATGCTCAGTTCTGCTGGCTATTTTGCCTATCTCATCATCCAGCGCGATGTGCTGCAACAAATCGGGTTTATCATGCTGGCCGTCGGGATGGCTTGCCAGAGCGTGCTGCTGCTTTGGGCATTTGCCGACACCGGCCACATGCCGGTGAACAATCTGCATGAAACCCTCGCATTGGTAGCCTGGGCGCTGGTGGGGGCCTATCTGGCGCTTCACGCGCGGCTGAGGGTCAAGGTACTCGGTGTCTATGTGGCCCCGTTGGCCGCTTTTGTCATGTTTGTCGCCAGTCAATTTCCCAAGGATCATCTGCAGCCCCAAAACCTGCTTAAAGGATTCTGGCTGGTGGTTCATATTATTACAATATTTTTGGGCTATGCCGGTTTCGCGTTGGCGTGCGGGGTCGGGACCCTCTATTTGATCCAGGAGCACGGCATCAAGCGCAAAAGCCGCGGATTTTTCTTTAGCCGCCTGCCCTCCCTGGACTTGTTGGACAGTACAGGTTATGCCTGCGTGGTGATTGGGTTCACCATGCTGACCATCGGCCTGGTAACGGGTATGGTCTACGGCAAAAATGTCTGGGGTCGCTTTTGGGGCTGGGACCCCAAGGAGGTCTGGTCGGCGATCACCTGGATTTTCTATGCCGCCCTCTTGCATGAACGTTTGACCGTGGGCTGGAGGGGCCGCCGGGCCGCCATCATGGCGATCGTGGGGTTCGGGGTGCTCCTGTTCACTTTCTTGGGGGTCAACTTTCTGCTCAAAGGGCACCATGGTCAATTTACCCGTTGGTAAGGGTTCTATTTCTATATGGATAATATCATTCTCATCGGCCTGAACCACAAAACCGCCTCAGTGGATATCCGTGAGTGCCTTGCTTTCAATGCCGACGAATCCCGCGACGCTCTGTGCGAGCTGCGCGGACTGGCGGCCATTGATGAGGCGATGCTGTTCTCAACCTGCAACCGAGTGGAACTGCTGCTGACGGCCAAAGATACGGAACAGGGGATATTCGAGGCAAAGACCTTCCTGGCCAGGTTTAAAAATATCGACTTGAACGCATTCGAGTCGGCGCTCTACCTGCACCAAGGGGATGCCGCCGTCCGACACATCTTTCGCGTGGCCGCCAGCCTGGATTCCATGATGGTGGGTGAGCCTCAGATCCTTGGCCAGGTGAAAGCCGCATATCGATCCGCCACCGAACAAAAAACATCGGGGGTCATTCTCAACCGGTTGCTGCACCGGACCTTTTTCGTGGCCAAGCGGATTCGCTCGGAAACCGGCATCGGCGATCACGCTGTTTCCATCAGCTATGCGGCCATTGAACTGGGCCGTAAGATCTTCGGGGATCTGACCGGAAAAAAAGTATTGCTCATCGGTGCGGGTGAGATGGCCGAACTGGCTGTGGAGCATCTGATCCGTCATAAAAGCAGAGAGATCTATGTGGCCAACCGTACGTTCCAGCGCGGCGTTGAGCTGGCCAAAAAATATCAAGGCAGCGCCATCCGTTTCGAAGAGATAAATGACTTCCTGAGCCAGGTGGATATCGTCATCAGCAGCACTGGCGCGCAAGGTTTTGTCATCGAAAAGGCGCAGGTCAAAGGGGTGATGCGAAGTCGGCGCAACCGCCCGATATTTTTCATCGACATTGCCGTACCCCGGGACATCGATCCGAAAACCAACAGCCTGAATAACGTTTATGTATATGATATTGACGACTTAAAAGATATTGTCGATGAGAACATAGAAGATCGCCAACGCGAAGCCGTTAAAGCGGAACGGATTATCGATGAAGCGATCATCCAATTCGGCCAGTGGATGGACAGCCTCAACGTGGTCCCCACCATAAAAGCCCTTCGCGCCAAGATCAATGGGGTGGCCAAATCAGAAATCCAGCGCACCCTCCAGCAGATGGAGCACCTCAAGCCGGAGGATCAAAAAGCCATTGAGCGCATGACCCACGCACTGGTCAATAAAATCTTGCATGATCCTACGCACTATCTTAAAAGCAACGGCTGCCAGGGGGATCGCGCCAATTTTTTAGATGTCACACGCAAATTGTTCAAGCTAGATGAATAGCCGCAGGAGAAAAAATTGAAAAAAATTGCATTCTTATTTCCAGGACAGGGCTCTCAAAAAGTGGGAATGGGCAAAGAGCTCGCCGAGGCGCAGGACCAAGCCAAAGCCATCTTCGATGCAGCGGATCAGGTTTCCGGCCTGCCCATCTCGAAACTCTGCTTTGAAGGTCCCATGGAGGAGTTAACCCAGACCGTAAACCTTCAGCCCGCCGTAACAGCTGTGAATTTGGCCTTTCTGACGGCCATCGAACAAAAAGGCGTCAAACCCCATGTCTGTGCCGGGCACAGCCTTGGAGAGTACAGCGCCCTTCGTGCAGCCGGCATTGTCTCAACCGAGGATTGCATCAGGCTGGTCCACAAGCGCGGCGAATTGATGCATCGGGAAGCCTTGCGAAATACCGGCGCTATGAGTGCCATCATCGGAATGGACATCGATCAGGTCGCCCAGGTCGTGAATGAAGCGGCCGCTTCCGGGGTGGTTGCCGTGGCCAACCACAATAGCGGGGAACAAATCGTTATTACCGGGGCTCCGGATGCAGTGGCCAAAGCCGGTGAGCTGGCTGCAGCCCGGGGCGCCAAGGCCATCGCCCTCAAGGTGAGCGGCGCCTGGCACAGCCCCCTGATTTCAGGAGCGGAAGCGGATTTCAAAAGCTTTTTGGCTGATATCCCGTTTAATGCCCCCCGGTGCCCGGTGATTCACAACGTCACCGCCGGCACGGAGGCCGATCCCAGCCAAATCAGGGCGTTGATGGCCAAACAACTCCGCAGCCCGGTCCGCTGGTTCGATACCATCCTCAAGATGGTGGAAGAGCAAATCGAGATTTATGTTGAAATCGGCCCAGGCCGTGTGCTTACCGGATTACTGAGAAAAATCCTGCCCAAAGATACCGCGGCCGCAACCTACAATGTTTATGATTTGAAAACCTTGGACAAATTCATTCAGGCCGTAGCAATTTAGCCGGCTGTAAAGAGAGGGGCTCCCGTTAATTGGCGAGCCGTACAGCATCGCCGTGCCCGAACTTTGGACAAAGTTGAAATAATCGATCTTCAAATGCTTAAGAATTCCGGGTCAAGGACCGATCATTTTATCCAGTTGACAACCCCCTGATCATGGATGATAATTTTACTTTACAACGCTGGCATTCAAATGGTATCAGGTCCATTTTTGCAGGAACTAAAATCTAAGCTCAAAGAGAGTGGCGCATGAAAAAGAAAGATCTCAAATTTTTTGAAGAGCTTCTGAACAACCGCCTCCAGGAGCTGCTGAACCAGGCCGACAACACGGTATCGGGAATGACGGAACAAAAAGAAAATTTCCCGGATCCGACAGATCGAGCGACATTGGAATCGGATCGAAACTTTATGCTCCGAATCCGTGATCGGGAACATAAGCTTATCAAAAAGATCAAAAAGGCGCTGGAACGCATTGAAAACAATACCTTTGGAATCTGTGAATCATGCGGAGAAGAAATATCGGTGCCGCGCCTGAAGGCCCGACCGGTCACGACCCAGTGCATTGATTGTAAAACCAAAGAGGAAGCCTTCGAGAAAGCCCTTGGACTCTAAACAAAGCGGTGGAATCGATCTCCACATTCATTCCACCGCTTCCGACGGTACCTACACCCCCCGAGAAATAATTGAGATGGCGGTAAACGCGGGCCTGCGGGCCATCTCCATCACCGACCACGATACGTTGGAAGGATGCAGAACCGCTTACAACGGAGATATCCCATCCGACCTCGGTTTTATCACCGGTGTCGAAATCAGTGTGCAGGCACCGGAAAATAGTCATATCCGGGGCAGTTTGCACATTCTCGGTTACGGCGTTGACCCGGAGAACCGCCCGCTGTGCCTGGCGCTGGAAAAATATCAGGATATTCGCAAACATCGCATTTTCCGTACAGTGGAGCGGTTGCAAAAATTGGGGTTCCCCATCAAAGCGCAGCAGGTGATGGACCAGGCGGGGGACGGGGTTGCCGGTAGACCCCATGTGGCCGAAGTCATGGTCAAAGCCGGTTATGCTGATAATATCAACGATGCCTTCGACCGCTACTTGGGCAACGGTCGCCCGGCCTGTGTCGGAAAGGAGCGCATGGACTGCCGCGATGCATTCCATCTTATCGCCGGCGCCGGCGGCATTCCCGTTCTGGCGCATCCCTATCTTGTTTCCGATGCGCAATCCGAAGGGCTTGTGCAATTGTTAGAACAGCTGCGCGATATGGGGCTGAAAGGCATTGAAGTGTATTACCCCAAACACTCGCAAGCAGCGACGGCCCGGTATCTGGAGTTGGCCGCATCCTTCGGCCTGGCGGCAACAGGTGGTACGGATTTTCACGGGGAGTTGATCCCAGATATAAAACTGGGGAGGGGAAGCGGTGATCTCCACGTACCGTACGCGATTTTCGAGGAGCTCCTCTCCCGGTATTCGATCACATTTGCCCGATGACACAAGGTTATGGGAATGGACACCGACTTATTACAGCAGACACTGGGCTATCGGTTTAAGGATGCGGATCTGCTTGGAGAAGCACTGCGTCACAGCTCCTATGTAAACGAACAACCCGACACTGACCTGCGCGATAACGAGCGCATGGAATTTCTCGGAGATGCCGTATTGAATCTGGTGGTGGGCCACCTGCTGATGAAAGCCTTCCCTGATCTTCATGAAGGAGAGCTGTCCCGAACAAGGGCCAATCTGGTCAATGAAACCCAATTGGCTCAGATTGCCCGCGCCCTTAACCTGGGGCACCATCTCCTGCTGGGCAAAGGGGAGATACAGAGCAACGGCTGGGACAAGAATTCCCTGCTGGCCAATGCTTTGGAGGCATTGATCGCCGCCGTCTACCTGGACGGTGGATTCGCATCTGCTGCCGATCTGATTGAGCATCATTTTAAAGACCTGATTCGGACTGCCCCCCAGTTAACTACCGGACAGGATTACAAAAGCAGACTACAGGAAGCCGTTCAAAGCGCCATCAAGGAGATCCCGTTGTACACAGTGGTGGATGAGTGCGGTCCGGACCACGATAAAATCTTCACCATCGAGATGTCCGTGGGCACCCTTCGCACGGAGGGCTCCGGCAAAAGTAAAAAAGCAGCCGAACAAGATGCCGCCCGCAAAGCCATTGCATTGCTTGAGAACGAAGACCACAATTTTCATTGAACCGCAGAATATCGAACAGGGAACCATGGGAATAACGAATTACGAACAAGGAACCGCAGAATGTCGAAGTAAGGTATTCTGCCATTTTAAATAAGAATGGCAGAGCGCAGCGATTCCACACTTCGACATTCGACATTCCTTATTCGATATTCGATGTTTTAATTCTGAACCGGTGTCATCGATACGCCGAAGCCATGACCCCTTCGCTGGCCCATAAGCCTTTTATCGTCCCCGTTTTCATTCCCCACGCCGGGTGTCCGCACCGCTGTATTTTTTGCGACCAGACCCGCACCACCAGCCAAGCCGAACGCGTGCCCACAGCAGATGAGCTGGACGAAACCATTCGCCGGTTTCTCAGCTATCGAAATGACCCCGGCCGCTACACGGAAATCTCTTATTACGGCGGCAATTTTCTCGGCCTCACAGAAGACAGGATAATGGCACTGCTGGCGCATGCCGCCCAATATGTCGCCAGGGGAGAGGTGAACGGTATCCGCTTCTCCACACGGCCCGATACCATCGATCAGCGCCGCCTCCATCTGCTGGAACGATTTCCGGTCACTACCGTCGAATTGGGCGTTCAATCAATGAACAATAAAGTATTGGCCACGGTACTAAGGGGGCACACGGCGCAGGATGCCCGGCATGCCGCCGCACTGCTCAAGAAGACGCCTTACCGACTGGGAGCGCAGATGATGCTGGGGCTGCCCGGCGACAGCGTCCAGTCGGCCCTGGCCACCGGCGCTGCGATCCGTGGGCTGGCACCGGATTTTGTCCGCATTTATCCCACCCTGGTTTTGAAGGGAAGCGTGCTGGCCCGGTGGCATGGCCAAGACCGCTACACGCCCTTGCGCCTGGAAGAGGCCGTGGATCTGGCCAAAACTTTATATGCTTTATTCATGCGCAGCGACATCCGGGTGGTCCGAATGGGGTTGCAGGCCACCGATGGACTCGACCTGGGAGAGGACCTGGTGGACGGACCATACCATCCTGCCTTTGGTGAATTGGTGCATTCGGCGCAGTGGCTTTCAGCCCTTCGCAAAGGAATCGATGCCTTGCATTTCAGGGGATCTGAACTGGAAATCCGGCTCAACCCCAGACTGGTTTCCCGAGTGAAAGGTCAACGAAATAAAAACATGCAAACCTTGACCCGTGAATACACACTCTCCAAGATCCATCTGATAACCGACCAGGACCTTTCCATGGACCAAATCCTGCTGAACGGCCAACCTTGCCCGTTTCTATAGAAGCCATCTACAAAAGTCTTTTGGCCCAATCCGGGTGTTGGTGTCGGGTTCCAAATCCTCGACATACTACAGTATGCCTGCGGTTTATAACCCGGCTCCGCCTACACCTTGGACCAAAATCCGTTTTGTAGATGGCTTCGAATAAATCTAAAGATTCCATTGGTTGGAACGATATACCCATTTGAATCGAAGCGATAACGCAATTGCGTTCCCACCCTCCCTGACGATGGATTACCATGGCCTGTTGCAGGCGTCCGCGCTCCGATCAAAAGATGGATTATATTTCAGCCAGTGGCGCACAAAAAAACTTTATCACGATGCACCTTTGGACCGAATCTCATGAATCGGAAATATAAAGCGCTTAAATTATTGATACTTATCATATCAATGGCGGCAGGGATGTCGACGTCCCTCCCTGCCGTAGAAACGCTTCCTACCGTTCGTATCGGCGTGTTGGCCAAACGGGGTCTCGATCATTGCGAGGCCAAATGGAGCCCCACAGCTGTTTACCTTTCTGAGAGCATAGCTGGTTATCGATTCGAAATCGTTCCCCTTGATTTTGCCAGTATTTCGCACGCGGTCGCCCGCAAAAGCGTGGATTTTATCCTGACCAACCCGTCATTTTACGTGGATCTGGAAGATCGATACGGCGTGCATGCCATCGCGACCTTGATCAACCGCATGCACGGCGGGGATCACACGGTGTTCGGCGGAGTGATCTTCACCCGATCGGACAACGCCACACTCGACACGCTGCACGACTTGCGCGGCAAACGCTTCATGGCGGTCAAAGGTACTTCTTTGGGGGGATGGCGCATGGCCTTGCGTGAAATGAAAAGTGCCGGCATTTCACTGCCCCGGGAATTCAAATCCCTCGCCTTCGGCGGTACCCACGACGCCGTGGTCATGGCTGTATTGCGCGGTGAAGTGGACGCCGGAACGGTTCGCACCGATACCATGGAACGGATGGCAGCCGCCGGCAAGATTGATCTTACCACCTTCCGTATCCTCAATATCAATGCCCCTGCAAGGGACTCCCTCGGCATTCTATGCTCCACCCGGCTCTACCCCGAATGGCCCCTGGCCAAACTCTCCCACACTTCGGACAAGATCTCCGAGAAGGTGGCCCATGCCTTATTCCAAATGAAGGACGATAGTCCCGCTGCCGTTGCGGCCAAGTGTGCCGGTTGGACTTATCCGCTGAGCTATCACCCGGTACGCGACTGCCTGAAGGAGCTTCAATTGGGCCCTTATGATCCAAAAGCAGCCCAAACGCTTGCGGCCTTATACCATCGGTACAAAACATGGGTTATTTCCGGTGGAATCGCTTTTTTCCTGCTCCTGATCACCGCTGTCAGCGTAGTGAAGCTCAATGCACGCCTTACCGCAGTCAATACCGATCTCCTGGACGAAATCGATATGCGCAAACAGAGCGAAGCACGGCTGTTTGAATCCGAAACCCGGCTGAAATTGATTCTGGACAAGTCCATTGCCGGTGTCTTCATTATCGATCCAGCCGACCATACCATTCTGGACGCCAATCGGAGCGCTCTGGATATGGTGGGCGCGAAGCGAGATGAGATAGTGGGGCGCAAGTGTCACGGATTCATCTGTCCCGAGAAAAAAGGCCACTGCCCTGTCACCGACCATGGGATCGCCTTCAACCGATCCGAGCGTATGTTGCTTCGGGCTGATGGTAGCCAGGCTCCTATCTTGAAAACAGTCACCCGGTTCTCGCTGCATGGCAAGGAACTCCTGCTGGACAGCTTTATCGATATTTCCGAACTCAAAGAGTCTCTCTTCAACCTGGAGTCGGCTCTCTCAGCCGCCAACGAAGCCAACAAGGCCAAGGATCAGTTCCTGGCCAATATGAGCCATGAGCTTCGTACGCCCATGAACGGCATCATCGGCATGACCAATATCCTACAGAATACCGATCTGAGCACCGAGCAGGCGGAATGTGCTCAGATCATCATGAAAAGCTCGGAAGGACTCCTGGGCATCATCAACGATACTCTCGATTATGCCCACATCGCCTCGGCCAATCCAAAGTTGGAATCATCCGATTTTGACCTCTTCGTGCTGGTTGATGAAGTCATGACCGCCATCAGCCCCTTTGCTGCGGAAAAGGAGCTGACGTGTACCCATTGGGTGGATGAGGCGGTGCCCGGTTTTCTGCGGGGAGATCGGCGGCGAATAAAAAGAATTTTGCAGATCCTGATGAGCAATGCGGTGAAATTCACGTCTGTTGGAAGTGTCACCCTCCACATTTCAAAAGAGCATGGGCAAGAAAAAAAGTGCACGATTCTTTTTAAGGTACAAGATACCGGCATCGGCATCGAGGCAGACCGTATTGAAAACATCTTTACACCGTTTACACAGGTGGATTACAGCTCGACGCGAAAATACGGGGGGATCGGTTTGGGGCTTGCTCTGGCCAGGCACTTCACGGAAATGATGGGCGGACAAATCCATGTGAAGAGTACGCCAGCGATGGGATCGACCTTTCAGTTCTCCCTGGCTTTGGAAGTACAGGACACTGTTCCCGTAAAAAAACCGCCCCGATTCGAACAGCTAAACCATCATCGTATTCTCGTGGTCGACAACAATCCGACCGATCGACAGGTCATGAAAGGTTTTATGAGCGCGTGGGATCTGGACTTTAACATGGAATCCGGGGCCCGTGCTGCACTATCCGCCCTTCACCAGGCGGCCGATGAAAAAGCCCCTTTCGATGTGACCGTCATCGACCACATGATGCCGGAGTTGGATGGTTTGGATCTGGGTCGGATGATCAAGGAAGACCCGGTATTGAAGCACACCCGAATGATTTTGTTCACAACCTCTGATCAAGAGCAGGACACGGACGAAATCACAAGGATCGGCTTCGACGCGTTTCTCGTTAAACCCGTGCGCTCCGCCCGGCTGATGGATTGTCTCTCATTGGTTTGTCGCCGGAAATCCGATAATGCAACACCGGACAATGGAGCCCATCAGATCATCACCCAGGCCGCATTGTCTGAAGTGCGGGCAAGTGGTCCCCGCATTCTGGTGGTGGAAGACAATATCATCAATCAGAAGGTTGTACTGAACATATTGAACAAAAACGGCTACTGCCCCGACGTGGCCAACAACGGAAGGGAAGCTGTGGAGGCGCTGTGCAGGAAGTCCTATGATCTTGTGCTCATGGATATCCAGATGCCGGTAATGAACGGTTTTGAAGCAACCAGCGCCATACGCAATCCACTAAACAAATGCAAAAATCCGGGTATCCCCATCATCGCAGTGACGGCAAATTCAATGAAGGACGCAAAAGTGGAATGCCTGGACGCCGGAATGGACGATTACCTCCCCAAACCGGTGGTCCCGAAAACCTTAATGGCAAAAGTGCAGCAATGGTGTCATACGTCCCGAATAACACATGTGTCCGGCACACGATACCGCAACTAACCATCTCCGCCGTAAATCAGCTATCCAGCAACCATTCGAGCGCGCCGACATCATCACTGAACAGCCGTTGCAGAACGCCAGGGATCATGGACAGCTTCTCCACTGCTTCTTTATCGGACAGGAGATGGGCATCCACCACCATCGCAATTCGAACCCCCAGGGGCAGCAGGTTGCGGTGGGATTGAAATAAGAGCACGCACTCATCTTTGGTCAATTGCGGATTCGCCTGTTGGATATTCACCAGCACCTTGCGACAATTGTTGGCGACCAGCAAATCCCGCACAGCATAGCGAGATGCATATGCATCGTCGATGTCCACATCGCCGGTGTGCACAAGATGGACGCAGCCCCAATCTTCCCTGAATTTAACGTGATGTGCCATCGTAGCGTTCCGTGGTGATGAATTATGCCATGAAATAAGACCATTCAGACTATTTGTCCGGCTTGTACTTGTCCAGTACCTCTCTTACGGTTTTAAGCAGTTTGGCCTTGGTGAGCGGCTTCATTTCAAAGGCGTCGCATCCCATTCGCAGGGCCTCCGCCTCAGTCATCTGTTTGTGGTAGCCGGTGCAGAGAATGACCGGAATATCGGGCCGGATACGGCGCACTTCACGCGCCAGCAAGTCGCCAGACAGATAGGGCATGGTCATATCGGTCAGCAACAGATCGAACCGATGCGGCTCAATGCGAAACAGCGCCAAAGCCGCCTGGCTGTTAGTGCAGAGCGTTACCGTATACCCATGCCGTTCTAAAGCGCTGCCATACACCTTGGCCACGGACATCTCATCATCGACGATCAGAATGCCTTCCGATCCCCCCGGGTGGGCATCCGCTTCATTGGACGGAATCCCTTCACCGCATTCAGTTGTCGGCAGGTAGACTGTAAAAACCGACCCCTGGCCCCTAAGGCTTGAGACGCTGATGGCCCCACCGCAGCTGGTCACGATGCCGTGAACGACTGACAGCCCCAGGCCCGTTCCTTCGTTGGGGGTCTTGGTCGTAAAATAGGGTTCGAATATGTGCTCCAAATCTTCATCCTTTATCCCGCACCCCGAATCGGCCACTTCGATCCGGACATAATCGTATGGCAATAAAGACGATGCATCCAACTGAAGGTTTGGCGTCTGGTGGATATCCATCACTTCCACCCGAAGCTCCCCACCGCGCTCCTCCATTGACTGGGCGGCATTGGTGCACAGGTTCATGAAGATTTGATGAATCTGGGCCGGATCGCTCATTACATAGGAGACACCCTGAATGTCCTGCTTGATTTTAATGGTGCTGGGAATGGTGGCTCTGAGCAACTTGAGCACCTCTTTGGCCACCAAGCCAATCCGGACCGGCATGGGTGTTTCTTCCGACTTTCTGGCAAAGGCGAGGATCTGATTGACCAGCTCTTTGGCGCGTTTTCCAGCCAGCATGACCTCATTGAGGTTATCCTCTAAAATGGAGCCCGCTTTGGCATCTTCCATCGCCAGTTCTGTAAAACCGATGATGGAAGACAAGATATTATTAAAATCGTGTGCAATGCCTCCGGCCAATGTGCCGATGGCTTCCAGCTTCTGTGTCTGCCGCAGCTGCCGCTCCAGCTTCCCCATCTCTTTTTGCGACTTGATATTTTCCTGGACTTTGGATTCCAGTGCTTCGTTCACGGCCTTAAGGTCCGACGTCCGTTGGTCGACCAGCTTTTCCAGCCGGTGGGTGAGCTGATTCAAGGTTAAGTGGGTCCTGATTCTCGCCAGCACCTCAGGACCGTCAAACGGTTTGGAAATGAAATCCACACCTCCCAAATCAAAACCGACCACTTTGTCAACGGTTTCACAATAAGCGCTCATAAAGATGATCGGTATCTCCTGGGTGGAGGGATCTGATTTGAGGTGGTGACAAACCAT
This sequence comes from Desulfobacteraceae bacterium, assembly GCA_037387725.1. Classification (GTDB taxonomy): domain Bacteria; phylum Desulfobacterota; class Desulfobacteria; order Desulfobacterales; family Desulfosarcinaceae; genus JARRKU01. The sequence goes on along the minus strand of JARRKU010000017.1, from coordinate 23,699 downwards.
GTAACCATCCAAATCCGGCATTTTCACATCCAGAAGAATAAGCACCGGAGCTTTTGTCTTCGCCGATTTGATGGCCAGTTGTCCATTCTTGGCCGCGCGTACACGGTAACCCGATCGAATCAGCAGATCGCATAATAAATTGAGACTTTCGGCATCGTCGTCCACTATGAGGATGCCGCCCGGCGCATTGGAGGGACCCTGTTCTTTGTCGCCCGGTGTATTCATAAGCAGTTATCGTCCCTCTTTCTGACCTTGATTATACGATAGTGCGGTCCGCATGCATCGATTTATACAACTGGCTGCATTTAACCGGCCGGTGCCTGTCGGCTATAGCTCCTTCGGGATCCGAAACGGGGTTAAACATAAGGATCCGCGGGAATAGCGGTCGCCGGATCGAGCAGCGATGCGATCTGCTGAACCAATTGCTTTTTCTTAAAGGGCTTCTTTACAAAGAGATCAGCGCCGCAGCGCAGCGCCTTTTCAATGTTGTGCTGTGCGTAGTGGCCGGATATGGCAATTATTTTAATGGCAGCGGTCTCTGGATCGCCTTTTAGCTGCCGGCAGACTTGAAATCCATTCATGTAAGGCATGAACAGGTCCAGCAAGATCAAATGGGGCCTGAAACGCATGACCCGAATGCCGGCTTCGAATCCATTGGAGCAGCATTCGACATCATGCCCCTCCATCTCAATGGTTCGGCCCATCAGCTTTTGAACATGGGGGTCATCATCGGCAATCAAAATGCGTTTACGGGATGCCCTACCACCTGGAACCTGAAGATTCTTGACCAGAAAATCAGTTAAATCGGATTTGCGGATGCGATGATGTCCGCCTAATGTGGTTGTGGCCGGCAAATCGTTGGATTTAACCCAGCGCCACATGGTCACTCGGTTGACGCCGCAAACCTTGGCGGCTTCCGCAACCGTGAGTGTCTCCTTATGAAAGCCCAACGAGCCCATGTGATCCAATCCCAAAAAAGATGTGCGTAGTTATTCCTGGTAGTGGCCGCGCAACGAATGCAACGTTTGAAACGAATGTAACAATTGGATCGGAAAGATGTCAACAACAAAGAATACCAAATCCCTATGGTATGGTCGGGAATCCCATGCCACGGATAGGTCGAGCCGACAAAAACGATTGGCGCAAGCAACGGCCGCGTCAACGACCACCCCAGGGCGCCGGATGATTTGGCTTGGTTTTGAAAAGCGAGCGCTTCATGCGTGGCGAGCTGACAGGGAGGGCGTCGTGACAGCCCGGGATTGAAGTGCGGATGGGGCTCTACTGCGGGACGCGTGCTATACCAAGCGGCAACGAAAACCCCTTCAGATCAGGCGTTTCTTTCTAACTGTTTGATATTTCTGGCGCTGCCCACCACAACCAGGGTGTCGCCCACCTCGAGGAGGGTGTCGGCCTTGGGGTTGAATACCATTTCATCGCCCGGTTTTCGGATGACGATGATGATCAGGTCGTATTCCTGGCGAATGCCCGATTCGATCATGGTTTTGCCGGCCAGATCGGATTTCGCTCGAATGGTGATCTCTTCGACCTGGATATCCACCTTTTCATCGGCAAAGGCCATTTCCAGAAATTTAATCACCGTGGGTCTCAAGATGGCATGGGCCATCCGCCTGGCGCCCAGGTCATAGGGGGAAATCACCTTGTCGGCACCGGCTGCCGTCAGGGTTTTTTTGGCGTTGTCCTGACTGGCCCGGGCCACGATAAAAAGCTTGGGATTGATCTGCTTGGCGATCAGCACCAGAAAGACATTGTCCGCATCGGTGGCCACAGCGGTGACCAGTCCTTTGGCTCTCTCGATACCGGCCCGTTTCAGCACTTTTTCGTCCGTTGCCTCGCCGATCAGATAGAGGATACCGTCATCATCCATCCTGCCGACACGGGCCTCATCGCGCTCGATCACTACAACATTCACATATCTTTCGATAAGAAAACGGGCCAAAACGCTCCCGATGCGTCCGTATCCACAGATGATGAAATGGTCATCGAGCTGATTGATTTTCGTGTCCAATTTGCGCCTCCCCAAAACCAATCGAATGCGGCCTTCCACCAGAAACTGGATGAGTCCACTGGCCACATACAGAAAGAAGCCGACCCCCATGAAGATGAGAATCACAGTGAATATTCGCCCTTCGGGACTCACGGCATTGACTTCACCGTACCCGACCGTGGCGACGGTGATGACGGTCATGTAAAAAGCATCCATGAACGACCATTTTTCGATGATCATATAACCGACGCTGCCACACCCAATCAGCACAAAAGATAATATTATGGAAATCAGGGTTTGCTTGAGACCGCTCACCGCTCAAGTTCCTTGCCTATTAATATAAACCTTAACCAATTAATATTTAGACAAATTTTCAACCAGCAGGCTATCAAAGTCAAGAGAATTGTCTGGACTGACGTATCATTGGTCCCTCAGCGCCCCTTCGTCGCCATAGCGGATATGAAACAGCCCTTTTCCATAATTGCCAAAGCCCCCAAGTGCCTTAGTGTATGGGTGGATACATGAGGAGGCGCCTGTGTTTGAGCACGTCCAGAAAATCAAAGGCCGGGTATTGGCGATCAAAATCACCGGGGAAATCACTGATGCGGAACACCGCCGGATCGACAGGCTGTTGGTGTCCCACATCGACCGGTGGGAGCGTATTCGCATTCTGCTCACCGTCAAACACTACCCCACCTTCAACAGTGCGGAAGCGCTCTATGAAGATTTGCGCATGATCAAGCTTCACAGCGACAGCATCGAACGACTGGCTGTTGTGGGGGATCGACCATGGAAAAGCACATGGGTCGGTCTCTTCGGACTGTTCAGCCGGATGGAAACCGACTACTTCGGATGGGATCAAATCGAAGCGGCTTGGCGGTGGGTGACCGAAGGACTGAGCGCAGAGACGGCGACATAGCCTCATGGACACGATTCACTTTTGAGGAAGGTCCGGCAGCCCTGTCTGCAGCCGCCACTTTTTTTCTGTTTCGCTGTAGCGCCACACCTGGTGATCCATTGTGGTTCTCACGATGCTGCGGTCCAGAAGGAAATACTGGATTTCCACATCCTGCCGCACCATCCGCTTGTCGTCAGATGCTTTGCTGCGGGTGATGGTGTAATCAGCCACCTTGATGTTGGCGTAGCGCTTGAAATCAATGGGCGGTCTTTGAACAGATGGATCCAGATAGCCTGCGGCGCCCCGATAGTTGGCGCTCTCCAGCGCCCACTCATAGGCCTTGGATATTCGGCTGAATGCATCCATCCGGCCCCTGCCGGCGATACCGGCACAACCGCTTAATAATAAAAGTACAAGAAAAAAAGCAAGCTGGATTGTTATGGAACGTTTCGAAGATTGCCGGGGGAGAATATTTGTCACGAATCGCTCCTCATTATTTAAAGTGATGGAACCGGTCGTTCCCTCAGGCCGTCATGGGTTCAATCCTCCCCTAGACGGTTTGGAAACCATTTACAATGAACTCCTAAAAATTTCAATTTTTACCACGAAGGACAAGAACTGAACGGAAGGAATATAAAAATATATTATGTTTTCAACTTCGTGCTCTTCGTGTCCTTCGTGGTGACAAACAAAAATGGTGCCTATATCACTTTTGCGATTTCATCCTTTTTAAGCACCATACATCAATGGGGTTTCGCATTCAACGAAACCCCATCTCTGGTTGATGTTATGTTCAGCCTTCCCGGAAAAGCGTGGTAGGTGTCTATTCGATGATGCAGCCGCACGAGCATTGGGCGTGCTTCATCTTGCACACCGACTCGTGCTCCTTGCTGCTCATGCAGCTCCGAAAGGCGGACTCACAATCCTGATAACAGCTTTTATCAAAGCTTCTGTCTGAATCGCTCATGATACGCCTCCATTTATGTCTGTCGGCATCCAAATGGCCAACAACGGCCAATTCAAGATGCCCATACTAGAAAAAGATAACCATCATTGGGCGGTTCACAACATCGCCGTCAATTACCGGAAATGCATTTCCAGGCGGCACCACCCTTCACCAATTTCCGGCGATTTACCGGATTTGATAAAAACTAGCGTTATATCGGCACGATACGGCACGGATGAATTGATTTTACCTCCTAAATACGGTAGAGTCGGATCATGGTTTCGAACGATTCATCGCCACAAGTGTTGTTGGAGGACGGCGTGCTGCGGGACGGCCTTCAGGCCGAATCCCGCATCTTCAGTCTGGAGGAGAAACGCTCCATTTTTGAACGGCTTCAGAAGGCCGGTGTCCCCCAGATTCAGGTGGGCGCTTTCGTCCATCCCGATGTGGTTCCCCAAATGGCGGATACCGATGCAGTGGTCCGGGCCATCGGCCGGCAACCGCACACCATTGTCTCAGCCCTGGTGTTGAACGAAAAGGGGTTGGCACGCGCACTGGCTTGCGGCATCCCCCATGTGAACATGTCTGTTTCGGTGAGCGACACCCACAGCCGCAAAAACGCCCGGCGTCCTGCAAAGGAGGCATTGGCCGGGATGGCAACGGCCATCGAACAGGCACTTAAGGCCGGCCTTGGGGTGCGCGCCGGTCTGCAATGCGTTTTCGGCTGTGTCTATGAGGGCCCCATAGCGGAGGAGGCGGTTTTAGCGGCTGCTGAGCAACTGGCGCGATCCGGTGTGAAGGAGATAAACCTGGCCGACACCACCGGCATGGCTACCCCTGCGGCCGTGGACCGCATGATCCTGCGTATGAAAAAGGGGCTTCCTCACCTGCGTATCTCCCTTCATCTCCACGACACCCGGGGCCTGGGTCTGGCCAATATGTGGGCCGGCTACCAGTGCGGCGTGAAGGATTTTGATGTGTGCGCCGGCGGTCTGGGCGGCTGTCCCTTTGTAAAAGGTGCGGCCGGCAATGTTCCCACCGAAGATGCGGTGCACATGTTCGAAGCGTCGGGGATATCAACCGGTATTGACATGGACGCCCTTTGCGAAACCGTCACCTATCTCGAGTCCCTGCTTGAACGATCGTTGCCCGGCCGCATGAAGCGGGTTTTGGATGCGCAACAGGATTGTGATATGGTCCCCCCCGGCTGTTAACCCTTTGCACGGAGGCCAAGTGCGACCCGAAAGCAAAATCCAAGTCACCGTACGCAAAACCGTGATCGGCGGTCCCGCGGTAGCCGTCTGCCTGCCGATGGTCGCCCAGACGCGTGCGCTTTTGCTCGACCAAGCCGGACAATTGGCCCGGCTGAAACCCGATTTACTGGAATGGCGTATCGACGGCTACGACGGTGTGGAAAGTGCGGATGATTGCCTGGCGGTGCTGGCTGAGCTACGCAGCACCATCGGAGATATCCCGCTCATTTTCACCTGCCGCATCCATTCGGAAGGCGGGGCCCGGCAACTGCCCCAGGAGCACCGGCGCAATCTCATTAAATGCGCGATCCGATCCGGTCATGTGGATGTGGTGGATATAGAGATGCGCAACGAACCGGCGTTCATCGAATCGGTCAAAACAGATTGTCAGGCGGCCGGAATCCCATTGTTGCTCTCCTACCATGATTTTGAAAAGACGCCAGAGGTGGATTTTATTTGCGAAACGCTGGCACAGGGCCGGAACCTGGGCGCCGATATCGTTAAAATGGCCGTAACACCGGATGGATACAACGATGTGCTGACCCTGATGGAAGCCACTTTGAAGGCACGCCGTGAGGCTGTTGAGATCCCCATCGTCACCATGTCCATGGGTGCGGTGGGCGGCATCACCCGGATCGCCGGCGGTCTGTTCGGCTCGGACATCACCTTTGCCATGGGCGAGGATGCCTCGGCACCCGGCCAGATTCCCATCCAGCGCCTGCGACAGGCCATGGAAGTGGTCTATGGCGATGATTAATTCAGAATGGAAATGACCTTCTCGGCGACCTGCTCTGGTGTCAAGTGGTCGGTGTCGATCTCGTATTGAGCCGCCGCCTGGTATTTGGCGCGCCGGTTTTCCAGCACCTCTTCCACCTCTTCGGTGAAGGTCTTTCCCTCTGTCAATGCGGGCCGCTGGTCGTCGCCCTGGATGCGCTGGACGATGGTGGCAACAGACGCCTTGAGCCAGAAGATTGCGCCGTTCTTCGCCAGGGCCGGGATATTTTCGGGCCGCTCGATGATCCCGCCGCCGGTGTCGACGATCAAATTGTCCCGCTCCGCCAGATCCAGCGCCTCTTCTGTTTCAATCTCCCGGAAGCGGTCCCAGCCGAAGCGTTCCACAATCTCAGGGATCGGCATGCCGGCGCGCCGGACGATGTTGGCGTCCATGCCCTCATAGGCCATGCCCAGCCGATCCGCCAGCATGCGCCCCACCACACTCTTTCCTGTACCACGATACCCGATCAGCACGATATTCATGATGTCAAATGCTCCATGACCACGCGGCGCATCACCTCGATGGGGGCGTCTGTGCCGGTAAAACGTTCAAATTGAAGCACCGCCTGGTTGACGAACATCTCCACACCGGAGATGGTCTGAAGGCCTTTGGCCTTGGCATCGGCCAACAGCTTGGTTTCCAGGGGCGTGTATACAATGTCAAAGACCGCCTGGCCCGGCCGGAACAGGGAGGGCGGCACCAGGGAGACGCCTTCCTTGGGGTGCATGCCGATGGGTGTGCAATGGATGATCACATCGGCCTCGGCCATGGCTGCGGCCAAAACCGCATCGGTCATCACTTCAGAGGCGATCTCAGCCTGAGTACCCGAGGCCAGGTCCGATGCAAGGGTCGCCAGCATCGCCTGGTCGATATCGAGCAACTTGAGCCGGGCCAACCGGTTGTCCCATGCCAGGGTAAAGGCAATCGCCCGGGCCGCCCCGCCCGCTCCCAGCATCAGCACGTTTTTACCGCTCAAGTCCACACCGGCATCCATCAGGGCCTTGAGGGCACCAGGGCCGTCGGTGTTGAGCCCAACCAGCCGGTCCGGATCGTGGACCACGGTGTTAATGGCGCCGATGCCGCGATCCACATCGCCGATCTCGTCCATATACTGCATCACTTCCACCTTGTGGGGAATGGTGACGCTCATGCCGCGGAAGTTTTCCAGGGCGCGCATGCCGGCCAGGGCGCTTTTCACATCCTCCACGCGGCAGGCCACATAGACAAAATCGATCCCCAATTGTGCATAGGCGGCATTGTGGATGGCCGGCGAGAGGCTGTGGGCAATGGGATCTCCGATCACCATGCAAAAACGGGTGCTGGGGCTGATGGCGCGAATATCTGTCATGACGAACTCCTTTTATAAATCGATCGGCTAAAACGTCACCTTCAGGACGACTTGGGGATGGGACGAATCCCGATGTTGCAGAGGACGCTACCATCTGTGATGGAAAACAGCGGCCACTGCAGCAGTCTGAGCCAACGGCTGGGATACAAAGTACCGCACGCCCGTTCTATTGATTATTCGTCCAAAGTGCAACCCCCATAGCTTGACTTGTTTATACAGCCGCTACTCTGCGAGGTGTCGGCTGCGTTTGGCGATCAGACCTTCTGCCAGCCGCTTGGTCCAAACGACAGCTCCGGCCAATACGACACGGGGCACGGTGATCCAGAACAAGGATGCCCCGACAGCCACGAACAACAAGGTGTCTTCCAGCAAAGAGTGGGAGACGGCGATGTGGGCGTTGAGGATGTCGGCATGCCGGTCGGAGAGGCGGCCGCGTTCCACATGGTCGATGATGATACCCGAGCCGTAGGCCAGTCCAAGCGTGTTGGCCACGATCCACAAGAATGCCGCCTGCCGTGGAATGCCCAGCACCATCAAAGGGTACCTGAGCAGGTGCGACATCCATCGGATTATCCCGAACTCCTCCATGATGCGCTGCAGGATCATCAGCAGGGTAATCAGGACCAGAATTTTGGCGCATAATACAGCCATGCCAATAAGCCATGTTTCAAATTCAGCGGCAAAGCCTCCGGACACCGTCTGAATCTGGGTGGCAGCGGCAGCTTGGAGATCGGTCCCCAAAAAGATATTCAAGATCAGGGCTCCCGCAAAACTGGCGGTCAAGCGGATTCCCAAGATTAGCCAAAACGACGATCCTGTCCGCTTCTGCACGGCGGTCTCCACCGGGAGATTGTGGGAGATCAGGCACATCAGGGCTAAAATGGTCACGGCATCACCGTTGAGCCCCACCGTTTCCATCACGCCGATGCAGGCATAGATATTCACCAGCGCAGCGGTGACAAAGACCAGGGCCGCCTCCCCGGGCAACCCGATCAGCGTAAAGAGTGGTGCAAAGCACTTGGCGATCACGCCAAGCAAGCCGGTTAGCTTGAGCAGCAGCACGCCGAATGAAACCGGAACGGTAATCTTGATGATCCAGAGACCTGTCTTCACCGCCGGTCGGAGCGATTTTTCGATGCAGCCGCCGATTCTGCGCATGAACGTCATATTGGAAAACCTATCTTTTTATTTGACAAACCAAATTCAGAGTATCAAAATTGGATGTGTAAAGTAAATACAATTCATTAATTGAACGCACAGAGGAGATTTGCCATGTTTGTCTTTCATCCGAAACCATATACCATCGTTGGTCTTATCATTTTAGTCGTTTTTTCAGTTGGTTTTGTCGGATGCGGAGATTCCAAAAGTGTCGAGACACTGAATGCCCATCTTACAAAGCTATCCAAATTTGTAGAAGATTATGAGGCTACCGTCGCAAAGGATCAATCCAAAAAAGCTGAATGGGATGCCAAAATGGACGAAATGGTCGCCAAATGGACCGACCTCCGCAATGAATATGGGACCGCCATCACCCCCCAGGATATGGATAAGCTTGTAAAACAATATGACAACCTGATGCTTGGGTTTAAAAATTTCAAAAAGACCACCGGTTCCTAACCGTAGAGGGCCATACGAATCAACCGGCCGGCGCTTTGTTGAATCGGCCTCAGCCAAGCGCCGGCCGGTGGGCTTGCATCACTTGATACCTGCATCTTTCCACCATCCATTCGCCCAACACATCGTCTGGCGACTTCTGCATAGGAACGACAGCACTCTGAAGGATTTTGAAAGACGGTGATGATCATCACAGCCATGCCGTCATGGATCTGCTTCAAACGTGTCCCCAATTCGTAACTGAAAGTTAAAAAAGAAACCAAAATGAAACAGGAATATACACATACGAACTTGTCCGCTTCCGATTCATTCGCCTAATAATCCCCACCAATCCTTTAGTGCCGGGTCATAGCGACCTCCAGCCATCGCTGTCGCACCGGCTGGCACGTAATCTGCTTCGACCGAAATCATACGGGTTCCCCCTTTTGCACGATGGCACATCCGGGGCAAGTCCCCTATTAGCCGGAGATCACAAATATGAAAGCAACGCTCAGCCTGATAATGGCGGTATGGTTATCTCTATCCCTGGCATGCTGTTCCGGTGGCAGTTCAGGCGACGGCAGCAGCAGCCCAAGCGTGACCAACGGCGGAAACCTCAATGTTACCTATACCCAAATGTCGGATAATATGCCCGCAGCCGGCAATCCCGATGGCAATTATCCTGTGCCGAATGAGGCCATGGAAGTGGATACGACCTGGCCCGATCACGTCATTGGTAACGGAACGCCGGGAAGCTGCACATCTGACGCTGTAGTGACGGCCGTAGCCCAGGGCGGTATCATCACCTTTGACTGCGGCCCCGACCCGATCACCATTACCATGCAAGCGACCGCCAAGGTCTTCAACAACACCGGCCCTGAAATCGTCATCGACGGCGGCGGGCTGGTTACCCTCAGCGGAAACCTGGAACGCCGGATTCTCTATATGAACACCTGCGACCCGGATCAGGTCTGGACCACCTCCCATTGTCAGGACCAGGACCACCCGCGGCTAACCGTTCAAAACCTGACCTTTATTGATGCCGACTCACGGGGCGAAACCACATACGACGGCGGCGGGGCCATCTGGGTGCGCGGCGGCCGGTTCAAAGTGATCAACAGCCGCTTTTTCAACAATGTCTGCGCCGAACTGGGCCCGGATGTCGGCGGTGCAGCCATCCGGGTATTCAGCCAGTACAACAACCGGCCTGTCTATGTGGTCCACTCCACCTTTGGCGGCCGCGGCGACCTGGGCAACATCGGTGCCAACGGCGGCGCCATCAGCAGTATCGGCGTCTCCTGGACCATCATCAACAGCCTCTTCACCCACAACCGCGCCATCGGCAATGGCGGCAATCCTTCTCTGCCCGGTACCCCCGGCGGCGGCAGCGGCGGCGCCATCTACAACGACGGCAACACCATGTATCTTTCCATCTTCGGTACCCGCATCGAAGACAACGAGTGCAATCAACACGGCCCCACCATCTTCTTCGTCAGCAACAACCACGACGGCACCCTGGAAATCGGAGAATCGGTCCTGCGCAACAATATCAACCACAGCCATCACCCATGGGAAATCCTCCCCGGCATCTCCGGCCACCTGGATACCACACTGATAGTCGATAATGTTTCCATTATTGAGTAATTGAGAGTCAAAGACCACCTGCATTGCGGGTGGCTTGGTTTCCCAGCCATAGGCCACAGAAAACAAAAGCACGTCGGTGCTTTGGTCGCCGCAGTTGTAATCCTGCCCAGACGGGACAGATCACCCGGTTTCTAGACAACCAAACGACTCAACAACAGCCGCTGCAGACGAAGCTGAAAACTGGCTTCCAGGGCACTGCGGCCGCCCTGATTTCTGGTATAACCTTTGGCAAACCCTTGCCAAAACCAGCAAATTGCCAGTAATGTCTAACTATAATCTGTCGATAACCTTTTTTGAGTCGAAATCCGGACCATATATTTAGGAATTTAAAAATGTTTCGTCTCAAAGACTCCCTTCAAAATCGCAAAAGGTCGGTGGCCGTTGGTACCAAACTGTTTTCACTGTTTATTCTTCTGTTGATCCTTGCATATGCCCCCGCTTGGAGCGACGACCAATCTGTATCCGCTCAGCACCAGGCCCCGGCCTCCAATGTCGCCGCTACCCAATCCGAAAAAGCCGCAGCCAAGTCATCCATTTCTGCAAAAGAATTGCCCGAATCGGCCACTATCCCATCTTTTGACAAATCGAAAATAAACTGGCGCCGTTTTGACGGATCAACCCTTAACGTCCTTCTCAGCGGTCATCCCATCCAGGGAACCATCATCGGCCTTCTGTCTGACTTTAAAAAATTAACCGGCATCACGGTCAATGTGGATGTGCTGCCCGAAGAGGATTTTTTTCAGAAATTGCGAATCGATTTTGAAAGCCGTAAGGGCGGAATCGATGTGTTCATGACGGCGCCCCTTTACCAATGGCAATACGCCAAGGCCGGGTGGATCGAGGACTTGAGCCCTTACATCGCAGATGCCGCACTTACGGACAAAGCGTGGTACAATCCCGATGATTTCTTTCCCTTGGTATGGAATGCTGCCATGTGGAACGGCACCATCGGCAGCGGTTTGGGTCAAGGTGCGCTCTATTGCATCCCTGCGTGGTGGGAAGGCTGCAACTTGATGTACCGTAAGGACCTTGCGGAAAAATACGGTTTTCAGGAGCCAAAAACCTGGAATGATTTATATGATCAGGTTTCACGTATTCCCCGGCTTTCTAATGGTGAGCTGTATGGTTTTATCGGCCGGGGAATCCGAAGCTGGTCTCAGATCCATACCTACCACATGACCATGATGGCATCCTATGGTGTGAGGGATCTGGATCCTTTGACCGGCAGAGCGGTATTTAATTCTTCCAGGGGAGTTGAAATCGGCAAGTACTGGGTCAAGATGATGCAGGTTGCCGGATCACCCAAATGGCCTGAATACAACTGGTACGAAGTCGCCGCCGAGTTTCAGGCCGGCAAATACTTTGCGATCATGGATGCGAATCCTTTTGCCACCATTCTTGAGGCACAGGGCTCTCCCGTCCGAGGCAAGGTCGGCTACCTGCTGCCGCCGCCGGGTCCTAAAGGAAGACAATCCTTTCTGTGGGTCTGGGGGCTTGGCATCAACTCGTTCTCCAACCACAAGAAGGCAGGGTGGCTGTTCATTCAGTGGATCACAAGTCAACACATGCTGCGCCAGGCCATTAAATACGGGAACTGGATGACGCCCAGACGATCCGTATGGTTCGATCCCGAGGTGGCGGCATTCTTACGCACCATCGATGATGGCCGCTGGTACGAGAATTCCACCAAGCTGGTCACCCAGCTTGCGGCCATGCGATGGAGCCCCAATCCGCTGGCTCCCAAAGTTGGCAACCTCTGGGCCGGTGCCATTCAAGATGCCTGGCGCGGGAAATATACCGTTGAACAAGCGCTTGACAAAGCCGCTGCCGAAGTCGATGCGCTGATGAAACAAGCCGGTTACGGCCAATAGCATGAAGGATTGGTGACAATCGTCTCCACGGGTCTGTGATACAGGAAATGCGGCAGCAAGGACGATCGCCGCAAATTGCCGAATGTGGTGGCAGAAAGCGAATAACCAAATCAGTATTGTGTCCCATTTCATCAAAAGCAGATTGCGCTATTCCTTGAAAGCCAAGCTGATTCTATCATTTTTGGCTTTCTCGATCCTCCCGTTAGCGACTGTGGTGACCCTGGCTTTTTTCCAATTCCAGGAAGCGCTCCGCGCCCAAACTTCAGGCCAGCTCGCCATCGCGCGGGACCTGAAGATCAAACAAATCGAAACCTACCTGCATGAGATCAAGCAGGATATTAAACTGGTCGCCGGACTGCCTTATGTAAAGACGGCCATCCAACAATTGGCCATCGGTGTGGGGGGACAGGGCCTGAACCAGGTCCGGCAAATGGGTTTTTTGGGACGTCCGGATTTGTATTATCTGGAAGTCTATCATCCCTATGCCGTATATCACGCCAAATACCATGCCTTCTTTCGTGAACTGATGCAAACCAAAGGCTACACGGATATTTGGCTGGTATCCCCTGCAGGGGATATTCTCTATACTTTTGCCAAGAGGGATGACTTCGCCACCAATCTCTTCAAGGCCCCCTACCATGATACAGTCCCAGCCCGGTTAATTCGCAATTTGCTTGCCGACACCCGGTCCGGCCGGATGCAGATGACCGATTTTGCAGCCTACGCCCCTGCCGGCGATCTTCCGGTCAGCTTTATCGGGATGCCGATCCTGGACGGCGACAATGTCTTAGGGATCCTTGTCTACGAAATTTCACCGGATCAACTGAACGATCTCATGAAAGTGCGAATCGGTTTTTGGAAAAGTGGTGAAACCTACCTGGTCGGAGCCGACCATTTTCTGAGGAGTAAAACGCAATTAGGCCCACAGGCGAATTTCTTTGAGCAAAAGGTGGATACCCTGGCCGTCCGCAAGGGGCTATCCGGTGACAGCGGCGTTGCCCTCATTGAAGACTACCGCGGAATACCCGTGCTTAGCGCCTATAGGGCGTTAGAAATGGATCATTTCAAATGGGTCCTGCTGGCTGAAGTAGATAAATCTGAAGCCTTCGGTCCATCTACCCGTCTGCGCAACCTTATGATCATCATCATCTTTGTTACGACACTCGTCGTGATCGGTGCAGGATTATTTATTGGCCGCAGCATCGCCAAGCCCATTAGCGAACTGGCGGAAACATCGACGCAGATTGCTTCTGGTAATTTGGCCTTGAGCGTACAAATCCGGACCAGGGATGAGATCGGCCACCTGGCAGAAGTCTTCAACAGCATGACCGGCCAACTCTCCGAGCTGATCGGCAGCCTGGAGCAGCAAATCGCCGAACGCAAACAGGTTGAGCTTGCGCTGCGCAACAGCGAGGATCGATATCGCGGTTTGTTTGAAAATTCGCCCATCTCTTTGTGGGAAGAAGATTTCTCGCAGGTCAAAGCATACTTTGACGGCATGCGAAAATCCGGAATCGCGGATTTTCGGTCCTATTTCGCATCACATCCCGAGGCGGTGGCCCGCTGCACCCAACTGGTGCGGGTCCTGGATGTCAATAAGGCCACCCTCGACCTGCTGAGAGCCAAAGACAAGGATGAACTCTTGGCCGGCCTACCCAAGATCTTCACCGAAGAGTCCCTGGAAGTGTTTCGGGAAGAGCTGATCAGGATAGCCGAGGGAGGTCTGCGGTTTGAAAGCGAAGCGGTGCAACGGACACTAACAGGCGAGGAAAAACACGTCGCCATGGAGCTGATTGTGGCACCTGGCTATGCGGATTCCCTGGGCAAGGTGCTGGTCTCCCTGTTGGATATCACCGAACGCAAAATGGCGCACGAAGCATTGATGCGGCACCAAGAACATCTTGAAGAAATCGTGGAAAAGCGGACAGCCGAGCTGAAGCTGGCCAAAGAGCAGGCCGACGCTGCCAGCATCGCCAAAAGTGAATTTCTGGCCAATATGAGCCATGAAATCCGGACGCCGCTGAACGGCATCATGGGCGTCTTAAGCCTGTTGAAGGACACACCATTAAAATCCGAACAGCTTGATCTGCTGAAAACCGGGAAAAGAAGCGCCGATGGTTTACTCACCATCATAAACGATATTCTGGATCTTTCAAAAATCGAAGCCGGGAAACTGGACCTTGAAACCATAGCGTTCGATCTGCACCGTACCATTGACGAAGTAGTGGAAGTGCCGGCCATGCTTGCCCAGAAGAAGCAACTGGAATTTACTTACGAGGTCCCGGCCGAGGTGCCGACCCTGCTCAAAGGTGATCCGGGGCGCCTCCGCCAGATCATCATCAATCTATGCAACAATGCCGTCAAATTCACTTCGCAAGGCGAAATCTCTCTTCACGTGGCCGTGGTTGAACAGACGGATGAAACGGCCATCCTGCGATTCGAAGTCCGAGACACCGGTGTCGGTATCGCCGAAGATCGGTTGACAGCGGTCTTTGAAATGTTCCAGCAAACGGACAGCTCCACCACCCGAAAGTTCGGCGGCACAGGACTGGGCTTGACCATTTGCAAAAAGTTGGTGGCGCTGATGGGCGGTCAGATCGGCCTTCAAAGCGCGTTAGGACAAGGCTCCACCTTCTGGTTCACCCTTCCCCTTAATAAAGAGCCAATGGATACCGTACCGGAGGAAATGGCACTGGAAAGCGTGCGCAGAAAACGCATTTTACTGGTGGATGACAACCCCACCAACCTGAAAATCATAAAAAACTACTTGGCGTGCTGGGGCTGCGAATGTGATACGGCGGCCTCAGGAAAAATCGCCTTATCATTAGTCCAGGCGGTGGCCAAAGTGGATGCGCCCTTTGACGCCATTATCACCGACATGATCCTACCGGATATGGACGGGGATGAATTGGGACGGCAGATTAGAGAGAATCCCAAATACAAACAGGCCCAATTGATCATGCTCACTTCCATCGACATGCGCAGCGATACGGTCCAGATGCAAAAGATCGGGTTTAATGCCTGTTTAACCAAGCCCGTGAGCCGATCCCAGCTCTTCAATTGTCTGGTCACCTTGTTCAGCAAAAAATGCATCGGAAAACCCAAGGTCCATGGGCAGCCGATGGGCCCCCAACATTCGTTTACAGCTGCAAAATTCCGAAACACCCGGATTCTTGTGGCCGAAGACAACCGGATCAATCTTAAAATCGCTCTGAAGATGCTGGAAGCATTTGGTTTAAAAGCCGATGGCGTGGCCAACGGCAAAGAGGCACTGGAGGCGCTGGCACGTATCAGGTACGACCTGGTGGTAATGGACCTGCAGATGCCGGAGATGGATGGGCTTGAAGCGTCCCGTGAAATCCGCGAAAATCAATATGGTAAAAACAGCCCCGATATCCCCATCATCGCCCTGACCGCCAATGCGATGAAAGGTGATCGCGAAAAATGTCTTGCCGTTGGAATGAACGACTATCTCACCAAGCCCATCGAACCGGAGCAACTAATGGCTGCTCTAGAGCGTCAGCTTAAAAGCCAGAGCAGATTCGAAGGATGAACCGGATCATCACGGCCATCTCAATCGCCATTAAATGTTGGCTTTCCACCCATCCTTGACGGGTGATCTAATGCGTCAATACCGTCCCGTATGTTTCCGAAAGGTTGTTGACAGCCAAACGCCCTCTGACTAAGCTTGGGCAGGCAAACAAACAATTTCCAACCTGTCACCACCGACCCATAGCTGCGAAAGAGCGCATGTCTCTCGATTCTCTAAAAACCTTGTTTGGGTGTATCTGCCTGGGGATGATCGTCCTGCTTTTTTCCGGTTGTGCGAAGAAAGCCGTGGAGCATTACGCGCCGGTTGAAAATCAAGCCACAGGTCGGGCAAAACCGGCAAGTTCCCCAGCGGCCATGGTGGCCGGCGGCAGGGATGCCTTCAAACCGGCGCCGGAGATGCCGTTATCGTCCGCAGCGCCGGTCCGGGAGCGGATGATTCACCATGACGGCTTCATTCGTCTACGCTCGCCGCGCCCCCGCAAAATCGTCGACGACGCCACCCGTATGGTGGAGGCCCGGGGCGGTTATGTGGAGCGAGTAGACGCCGGTCAGGCTGTTTTTCGCGTACCGGTCAAAGCATTCAAGGGCGTATTCGATCAATTGCTCAAGCTGGGGCCCGTGTTGGAGCAATCCGTCCGCACCGAGGATATCACCGAAGCCTTCATGGATGTGGATCTGCGCCTGAGCATCGCACGCAACACCCGCCGGCGTCTGGTGGAGCTGCTGGCCAAGGCCAAGAGCGAGAAGGAAAAGATCAGGATTCTGCGCGAAATCGAACGCCTCAGCACCAGTATCGAAACCCTCTCCGCCCAAAGGAAGCGCCTGCTCTCCAAAGCCCGGTTCTCGCGCATTACCCTTCACATCGAAGCGCTGCGTGCGGAAACTTCCAACATCCAACGCGAAAGGATCGAGGCCTTTAGGTGGATTCACCAGCTGTCGCCCTTTGACGACAAGGTGCCCGGCAGCGGAAAACCTTTGAAATTCGATCTCCCCAAAGGCATGGTGGCATTGAACGCCAAGGGGCTCTGGGTCGCCGAAAGCGCCGACGGCGCGTTCCTCAGGGCCAGCCGGCATGAGCTGCAGCCGGCCGGCGACACGGCCTTCTGGCTGGAGGCTGTAAAATTGCGCCTGCGGCCCGAGTACGCCAAGGTCCAGGTGCTGGACGCCGGCGAGTTCAAGCTCCTGCGGATGGAGGACCGGTCGGAAACACCCTTTATCTACCTGGTGGGTCTGCATGTCACCGCCCGAAATGTGCTGGAGCTGGTGGAGGTCTATTTCGCCTCATCCTCCCAGGAAAGCCGTTACAAAGAGACTATTCTTGCCGTTATCCAAGGAGGTGCCCGATGAAAATGAACCGGTGGTTTTCGGTCGCCTTTTGCATTCCATTGTTTTGCGCCACTTTGATGAACGCCGCCGCAGGATGGGCCGACCAGACCTCAACCGTCCGGGTGCGGCTGGTGGTCAAGGTCGGCGATCGCCAGGCGGCGGCCGATGCATTGGCCCGCAGCGCCGAAAAAAGCAAGGGATATTTCCTTGAAAAATCCGGCCAGGGGATCACCCTGAAGGTCCCGGCCGCTGAAGTCAAAAAGATCGCCACCGAGGCGGCGCAATTGGGCCGGGTGATCGATCGGCAATTCGAGCGGGAGGATCTGGGCGGGATTTTGCTGGAGAAGGAAGCCGCCCTTAAAGCCAAATCCGATGTGCAGCGCCAGTACCAGGCCCTGCTGGACCGGGCGGACACCGACGCCGCCCTCTATGTGGAAAAAGAGCTGATCAAGCTGGTCGCCGGCATTGAAACCCTCAGGGGACAGATCCGTTTTCTGCGCCACCGCATCGCCTTTGCCAGGATCGAGGTGCGGTTCCAATACCGCGACCGATCCGTGCCGGTGCCGGGCGGCCGCTCCTCCTTTGCATGGCTCAATACCATGAACCTGTCGGATCTATTGGAGGCTTTTTAAATGCGTCCGGAAAAAGCCATCATAGCCGTCCTGCTGCTTGCCTTTTGTCTGGCCACCGGCTGCGTGCACACCTTCGTCAAAAACGGAAACCTCATCCCCGAAGGCTTCGCCCCCTATACCAAAGCCAGGGAGATCAAAGCCGTCAGCCCTGAAGGCGTAACCTACCGTGTTCGCAGCGAAGACAACAAACCCTTTGCCCAACTGCCCTTTTGGAAGGAAGCCTTGAAAAAGCGCATGCTGGACGCCGGCTATGTCTTCCTGAATGAAGCCCCCATCAAGACCGACGGCGAAAAAGGCTATCTGCTCGAACTCACCGCCCCTTACGGGGCGCAGGACTACACCTACCTGGTGGCCGTATTCGTTCGCGAGAAGAAAATCGTCATCGCCGAAGCCGCCGGAGAAGTCGGCGACCTGTCCGCACGCCGTGACGCCATTGTTGAAGCCATTCAAAACCTGAAATTCTAGTTGCACGCATTTCATCGCAGTGGGCGCTTTTCTTACCCGGTTGGGATATCCAGTACATAAAACTGTGGATTATGATTCTTGATCAAATCAAGAATCTTGCGATTGTTATTTCGGAATAAAAATGCCGGCGCCTGATTAATTTTTTCAAAGCAGAACCGATCCGGCAATTGGGTATACAATGACCGTGGCGGTTTGGAATAAGTAATCCGCTTCACCTGGCATCCGAATTTATAGGTATGATAATAAATCTTCCCAATCCCGATCTCCTCTTTCAAGAACCAGATGGCCGAAGCCAGCATCGCTTCATTCCAGATTCGCATATGGGGCTTGAGCGTCCCATCGATGTATTGGGACAAGGCCTTTGCATCGCACCCCAGATTTTTCACATATGACGGAACATAGCGCGGCTTGGGTGATGAGCGCTTTTCGTAAGCTGTCAAATACTTCCTGCTCCAAAGCGCCCTTCTGATCCAATCCGTCTGGATCTCTTCAATCAAAGCCTCATCCGTGTCCAGATCCATGTCCATGCGCGCCCATGCAAGGGTATGTTCCCCATCCCCTGCAATGGGATGACCATAGGAGTGAAACGGATGCGGTTTGCCCGGTTTTAGCATACGGTAGCAGGCGCGGTTGTGCCGTCCGGAAAAGTTCAACTGCAGCACCAGGTTCCAGCCCGGCCTGGAGGTCTGGTTATAGAATCTTGCATCCCTGTCACCATCGCCCCAAATCCCAAGGGTCAACCGGTAGCAATGATAATCCTCCGGCCAGATGGATTCCAGCGTATCAGCCTTGAGCCGGCCATCTCCAGCGGTCTTGATTACCTTATGGACCATGGGCTTTCCCAGGAGCCGGTTGAAGCGACTCTCCTTTAAATCGCGGATCGCCTTGCCCTCGCCCACGACATACCGCAGCAGCATGAGGGCATAGCGGTCCTTGAAATAGTAGAACTTGGTCCTGCCTGCGGGCAGGCAAGCCACGATCTCTTTTATATCGTTCAGCTTCATAGCAATAGTTTTCCTGTATGAAAATTATTCAACCAATGAAAATCAAAAGTCTTTTCGGCAATCATGTAATCCATACTCATCCGCCCTCCTTGTACTGAAAAATCTATCTCTCGAATCTGAACCTGTTTCCTCTGAAGACATGCACGGCATTGCCGCGTTTGATGCCATTGTGCTGATTCCATCGCTGTCGTTCCAATCGCTTTTCAGATCGATCTTCCCTGCGCCGGATCAACTCCTGGAGCCGCGCCATGGCCAGCTTTTTGTTCAAGTGCTGGGAACGCTCTTCCTGGGAGACGGCACACAACCCCGTTGGGATATGGATCACCCGAACGGCGGATTCGGTTTTATTGACATGCTGGCCCCCCGGCCCGGAGGCCCGCATTCGGTCCACCCGGATATCTCCGGCCTGCCACTGGGCGCGCTCCGGCGGCTCAAACACCTTCACATCCACAAACCAGTTTTTGCGTTTGTGATGCGGCCTGAACATGCTATTGCCGATCCATTGCACCGTCCCCTGCCAATTTGCGATGAAACCATCGATGCCGACTTTTCCCTCAAGGGCTAACAATGCGGATCTCAGTGTTCCGGGTAAATCGCCGGGGATGGCCTCGATGAGTTCGGCGCGCAACCCGACCTTCACCGCCTCGTCCTTCAGAAATCCCGCCAACCGGGCCACCACCCAGCAGCACTCTGCCGGGCCGCGACCTGAGCTGATCTGCAACCAGCGCATCATTTTCTTCTCCTTGTCTTATAAGTGATCAAGGGCCGCAGCGTCGCAATCACCTGAATGCACCCTTCGGCCGCCATATCCGCAATGACAGCGCCGATGTTCTTGTAGGCCTGTGGCGCCTCTTCGTATAGCAGTTCCCGATCATCGCAAATCACAACACTACCCAATTCTGTATGCGTCAACGCCTTGGCGCGAGTGCGGGATTTCAAACGCTGCCGGCAACTTTTTCGCGTCCACTTACGCCCGGCACCGTGCGCCAGGGACCACAGGTTCGGCTGCTGATCGCCAACCGGCATGACCAGGTAACTCAAGGCACCCCTCGATCCCGGGATGATGACAGGTCCTGCGTCTGATCGGGCAGCGCCCTTCCGGTGCAGCCAGGCTGTCTCGCCATCCAATATTACTTTCTGAACAAAGTTGTGGCTGACATCCAGGACCTGCCGGCCATCGGTGTTCAACTGGTCGCAAATGCGTTTAGCGATTAACCACCGGTTCGCTTTTGCCCATTGGACCGCAAAATCATGCTGCTTCATGTAGCGCTGCATTTCACCGGTTCCTTCCACCAGCCCACCGGCGCCGAATTGCTCAGCATGCTGCCGCAGCAAGCCTTGCCCGATTCCCCTGGAACCGCTGTGAACCAGAAGAAAGAAATTCTCCCGGTCCAATCCCAACGCCAGAAAAGTCTCCCGGCAATGCACCTGCTCGACCCGTTGCAGTTCCGCAAAGTGGTTGCCGCCGCCAAGGGTTCCCAGCGCCATGTCATAATCGGAAGAATCGAGGCCCCACCGCCGCAGCCATTCGCGCTGGTCCCCCTCCCACGGCAGATTGAGATCCCTAAGTCTTTTGGCCCACTTGTCCCGCTTCACCTTCCTGGTTTTCAATGCGGTCTGCCAGAGCCCCATCCCGCACCCGACGTCGCTTCCGACGACATTGGGATAAATCACATTACGGCTGAGAAAAGCGGCTCCCACTGGACCACCCTTGCCGGGATGCAGATCCGGCAGCCCCACGGCAGCGAACATGCCGTTCAATCGAGCCGTCTGCTGCAATTGCCGTATCGCATCGCCCTCGATCCAACTCTGATCCGAGGCAATCAGCCACACCTTGGCGGTATCGTTCGAAAGTACGATCATACTTCTCCCTTTTCGTATCGAAGGATAAACTATTCATCGATCCGATTATTCTTTAAAAGTAGTGGTTACGCAGCGACCCGTCGTAGCGCCTGGTTCGCAAACAGCAGTTCTTGAATTTTCGGATAGACCCGCAAGGGCATAAATCATTACGGCCGAGCTTTTCGCTCAGTTCCTTTTCTCCATGCACTTCACGCTCACCGCGTTTTACGCTTGCTTCGGAAGGAAACCCCTTCCGGCGTTTGCTCATCACCTCAAAAGCGCGGCTGATAATCGTATGGATATGAAATTGACATGACGCACCTCCACTTCTGCACAAGACAGTACAACAACGACCACAAAGCCCTATAAGAATGCAAAATTACGGATAAATTGAACAAATGGAGTGCCTGGGTCCGGACGGACCCATCAAGAAATGGTTAACCGACCAGACGGAGGCTCAATATTCCGTTCAGCAAAGTTGTGAAAATCATTTTGACCTCCTTTCCGATCCTCTTGATAAATTAAAAGACTTATCGTTTTGTTGTGGTCGTGCTGTTTAAATGCAAAAAAATAAAAAGGCAACCCCTTTCTTCAATTTTTATTTATGATCAAAATCAATCGTTTCTTATTAAGCAACTGTACAGTTTATGACAGTCGAAATTTATCGATTGCAGACTTGCGTTTACGCCAATCAGGCTGACAGCGGGTCAACAAGGCGTAAAAGGCCTTGGAATGATTATGGTGCTTCAGGTGACATAGCTCGTGCATGATGACGTATTCTATGCAGTGCACGGGGACCTGGACCAGCCTGAGATTAATGGTAATGCGACCGGAAGGGCTGCAACTGCCCCAGCGGCGTTTCATATCACGGATCATCAGCTTGTGTTCAAGAATCCCGTGCCTGCGGGCGATGGCGGGACATTTATCCTTCGCCCAAATGGAGCGCTTTTGTGCCGCCATTGAAGAAGCGGCCGCAGCCGCCGTCCGTGCCATAAGAGGGCATGATGCCCGGGAGGCATCTATCTTATGGCAAAACCTGCTTGGAAACCGGTTTCCGCTTTCACCGATACGATAGATGCGGATATAGATGCGTTCAAACATTCTCGGTTTGGCAATAGATGCTAAAGGGTTTGACACACGAGCCAATGGTTGGCATACTCGCGGCCGCAACATACAAGTTCCTATCTTTCATATCTATCTTTTTCATTCATGCCCCATCTTTTTTAATGATCGTGCCCAGGCGCGAAACTTTTTTTGTTAAAAGGAGAGGACCATGATCAACGATCAAGATCTGATATCGGCACTGAACAACAACCAGCACGAAATATTCATAACCGAAACCGAAGAACTGCTAGCGGCCTGGCTATACAGGAACAAAAGTTCATCCGAGCGCTGCAAGGATATGAGCGCGGTACCCACGGAGCTGCGCTGTACGCGGCCGAACTGCGACCCGGACGAGTTGATTCCCTGCCATGTGTCCATCCGGGACAAGGCCGGCCAAACCATCACCCGCGTTACCCCCGCTCCTGAACACTCGACCATTTCCTGCCACGGGCACGGGATGTTGAAAGAGATATCCCCTGCAGACCTGGAGTCTATGGAATCAATGGACCGGCTGGAAGCGATCACGTAGACCAAAAAATGTTTTTCGCCCTATGTGTCCCCCTTTTTCGACACCGTCACCCTTGCTCGTGTGGCCAGGGACTTGGGCATCAACGGCAAGGTCATCCCAAAAGTGATCAAAGGCCGCCAGTATCTCGCCTTTTCCGGATATCCCGGTTTGAGGCGAATCTTTACAGGCACTTTGTACTCATCCAGAAACGCAAAAATCATTAATATGGCCATCGGGGCAATGGGGATCACGAAGATGGCCACCAAAGGGGGTATCATCACGCTATGTCTCACTGTACCGTTCAGCGTATGGGAATGCTATTTAAGGGATCAAACCGCCTGGTATCACTTAGCAGGCAGTGTGGGAGCGGATTTGATTAAGGTGGGCACTGCTTCGTTGTTGGGAGCGATTTCGGGAATTTTAGCTACCGGCGGCTCGACTTTTTTAGCTTGCCCACCGATAGGCGCGGCAATAATCATTAGCCTTGTTGCTGGTTTTGTCCTGGAATATCTGGATGATAAATACAGATTAACTGAAAAACTGATAGCACTGCTCAAAGAATTACCAGATGAAGCAGAAAAAGCCACCACAGCGACAGGTCAGGGCTTTTGGAGTGTACTAAGGTCTGGCGGCTTGGGCATGGGTAGCTGGGTCAATATAGGCTACTAATTTATTTTTCCAGCTCAGACAGGGGCATGAAAGGGACAATTAACACATGAATAACAAGCTTCGGCATTTCGGTCTTCTGTTCTTTGATCTTTTATGTATCGGCGTGCTCTGGATTGGCTGGGATAAAGTACAAGAGATATTGATAGCCATTAACCATCAAGTTGATATCATACGTTTTAGCAACAGAACCGGTTTCTTTATAGTGGGGATCGGATTCCCTCTATTACATCTTTTTATGATGATCGAGCAGCTTCGACCTGATTT
>JARRKU010000016.1:75588-76084 GCA_037387725.1 Desulfobacteraceae bacterium | reverse complement strand
AAAAAAATAAAGGCAGGGTTCGCACAGCGCCATAAATAGCAGGTACTTATAGTCCCCCTTGGCGTAGCTCACGAGATGTCTGAACCAAATGAATAGAACCAGGAAAAAGATGCTGGCCACAGCCATCCGACCGAAAATGACGACCATGGGATGATAAACGCCAAAAGCCATCTTCAAGGCGACAAAGGAACTGGCCCATAACAACATGGCCATCAACAAGCCGATTGCGGCAATATGATGTATCAACTTCTTTGGATGCATATTTATAAGCCCTGAGGAGAGGCTTTAATGGTGCCACGGCCACTCTCCATCCGCTTGCTGGCCGTTCGCGCGGGGGAGGGGGCCCGCACAGCCTATTCGGATTCTTGTTCCACAGGCAGTTGATGCGCATTCCATTGCCCCCACCCATCTTTCAAATAGAACACCTTCTCGTATCCCATCCAGGTCAATTTCTCGGCCAGTTCCAGACTCAATGCGCAGTGTTCGCCGTCGCAAT
>JARRKU010000016.1:59893-75544 GCA_037387725.1 Desulfobacteraceae bacterium | reverse complement strand
GTGTCAAATTCACTGGGATCCAGATTAATCGCCCCGGGAATGTGGCCGAATCGATAAACCCTCTCGGGTCGAGCATCGGCGAAAAGCGCCGTACCCTGTTCAAAATGACGGCGGGCCGATTCCAAAGGCATCACCCCAATGACGCTTTCTTCCTCGCCCCCTCCATTCGCGAATGTTCCGTCAGATGCCGTTGGCATGACGGCGGGCCGGAACATGTAGCCGGCACCCGCCAGAACAAGGGCTACAATAATGACCAATGCAGCCTCCCGGATCACAGCGATCAAGCTCACCCCCTATAACTGGTTCTGATGGTCCCGCTTTTTATCGGCTGACGCCACAGAGCCTCCCACCAGCGTCAATAAACCATCAAAGTTGTGGCATGAATTCCTTCCCAAGGCAATTGGATTGTTAAACGAACGCTCGCAATCTCATCTCGTTTATGATAAGGAGAGGGAATAATTACCAAAACAAGGCCATAAAGTTCACGCTAACAAAAGGAAATTCAATACCGCCCTTGCATCCAGCTGATCAGAACAACGAAGGAGCCCAGCATGACGTTTGAGGAAAAGCGGAAATATCCCAGGCTAGATTTGAGGATAGACGACGGCTATTTCGGCAATTTCAAACTTGCCAACGATGAGACGATTGCGGCCCCCATCGTGAATATCAGCGCCGGCGGTCTCAACATCGCCGCCCCCGAGAGTACTAAGGAGAGCATCAAGTCGGGTGATCAAATCCTATTGGCCAGCATTGCCGGCGGTACCAATTTCGCATTTCTAGCTGATGTCGTCTCTGAAGTGCGATGGGTCAAGCAATTGGACACCCCTGGATATTTGTCGGTAGGATGCAAGTTTAAAAATCTGTCGGAAGAGTTGCGCAATCAATTGAAAGCATTTGTGGAAGCGGAGCGGAAGACCCGCGGCCAATACGGCTGATATGCGCATAGACGGCCGGAGGACCCCAGATCCTGTGTTGCCAAGGGCTTACAGTAGGTTGACTACGGCTGCGCCCTTGGTCATTTTAGCTCTGAGGTCCTAAAAATGGCGATTCGGGATTCAGCGGAGTTTGACTGCCTCCAGGTATTGCCTGACCCTTAAAATGGTATTCGCAAACAATTTGGCACCCGTCATGGAAGCAAAGATATCTTCTTCATTACCGCAGGTTCTTGCAAAGGCCGGACCGATTAATACGGTCGGATCAGTGGCATCCGGATCCCCTGACATGGCCTCCACATAGTCATCCAGACGGGATTTAAGGATTTCAAAATAGTCGATATCCTGACCGATCATCAATCCGGTGGTCTCGGATAGTTGTTTGGAAAAATCATTGATGGCATTCCAGAAAAGCGCCATCATCTGGTTTTTTCGGCCCGGCGTCCCCTCAAGATAATAGGAAATCGCCCAACCCACGCCGACAATTTTAAGTATTTGAAGCTCGTATTCCACTGTGGTCGGTTTGACATCGGCCTCTTTGGGCAGTTGTGCCATGAGCCATTTGATGTCATCCCGTTCAACGGCGTAGTTGAAGAGGTCTTTACCGGCTTGTTCAACGGGACCCTTGTCTGAATTCTTTTCCTTCATGAAATGGCTTCTCGTTTTTGAGTCTACAACCAACAACAAATCGGATGGCTTGTTATTCCGACCGTCGGCCGGAATAACAAAGGCACGTCAGTGCTTCGATCATTGCAGTTGTCGCCGGTTGCATCGCACCCGCTGTGAAACAACGCAACAGGCGCACACCCCATAACGTATTGTGATCGATTATTTTCAACGGTTCAGTACCAGCAATTCAACGGTTAGTAAAGCGTCGATACCAAGAGTCAACGACCACCCGCAAAGCGGGTGGCTTGTATTTCCGGCCATAGGCCGGAAATACAATAGCACGCAAGTGCTTCGATCGTTGCAGTTGTAGCCGGGTGCATCGCACCCGGTTTGGAAACAACTCATCAAGTGCCCATTGATCTTTAATGCGCCAAGTATTATATGTAATCCGATCTGATCGGATCCGGTTGCACAGACGACAGAAGATTGCTCAGGGTACCGGATTTCAACAGGCCAACCAACGTGCTCCAAGGTTTTACCAGTGGAATATTCAACGGGTTGCGGCGCTCGATAGGACAGTGGACAGTCAACCCATCACGGATGGAGGTTACCATGAACGGACGGGTACTGCGCTGCTTGTTGCTGGGATTGATTGTTTTGACAGCCACCAGCTGCGGCTACAACAAATTACAGGTTATGGAAGAGGCTGTTGACAGCGCCTGGTCAAACGTCGAAACCAATCTCCAGCGAAGGGCGGATCTTATTCCCAATCTGGTGGCGACAGTTAAAGGATATGCAGCCCATGAAAAAGAGACGCTGGAAGCGGTTGTCGAGGCCCGGGCCAAGGCGACCAGCGTTCAATTGTCCACCAAAGACCTCGGTAATGCCCAGGCCATGCAGCAATACTTAAATGCCCAAAGCGGGCTATCCTCTGCATTGGCACGCCTGATGGTAGTGGTGGAGCGCTACCCTGACCTGAAAGCCAATCAGAATTTCCTCGATCTGCAGAACCAGCTAGAAGGTACTGAAAACCGTATTAATGTGGCGCGTCAGCGCTACAACCGGGCCGTTGAACAATTCAACGGCGCCATTAGAAAATTCCCTTATAACCTGACCAACAGCCTGATACTTCACCTGGAACGCAAGGAGTATTTCAAAGCGGAGAGCGGTGCCCAGCAAGCGCCCAAAATCAAGTTTTGAGACCCATCGCCGACCTTCGAACCAGGTGCGCCGATCCTATGGTGAAATACATGCTTACCCTGAAACGATGGCTTGGGGTCATTCTCATCGCATGCTCGGTCATTCCCCTGCCGGCAGCTGCTTTAGACATACCGCCGCTCAGGGGACGGGTCAATGATCTGGCCGATCTGATACATCCTTCGACTGAACAGCAGTTGGAAACCGCTCTGGCCCAATTGGAAAAGAGTGACAGCACCCAAGTGGTCATCCTCACCATCCCTTCCCTGGACGGAGAAGTACTTGAAGAATATTCAATGCGAGTGGTGGAGCAATGGCGGATCGGTCAAGGAGAGGTCGACAACGGGGTGCTGCTGCTGGTCTCAAAGAACGATCGAAAAATCCGAATTGAGGTGGGCTATGGTTTGGAGGGCAAGCTCACTGATCTGACCGCCGGCCGCATCATCCGCAATGTGATGGTCCCGCAATTTAAAATGGGGCAATTCGACCAGGGCATCATCCAAGGCGTTTCAGCCATCGTCGCTGTGGTGCGCGGAGAGTACACCGCGCCGGTCACCCCCAAGCGGCAGAGACGGAGGGGGGGAAGTGCCTCTCCCGGACTGATGGGACTGCTGGCGTTGTTTTATTTCATCAATATGCTCAGCCGCATCAAACGCGGCGTGGGCGCCGCAGCCGGCGGTATCATGGCACCCATTGCAGGCGCCGTCTTTTTCAAAACAGGATTTCTGACGACCTTGCTGCTGATCCCTGTGGGAGTCGTGGCAGCGCTACTGATGGGGCTGCTGGGGGGACCGCTTTCTTTTGGCCACACCACCGGCTATCGGGGAGGAAGAGGCCACGGCGGCGGATTTGGCGGCGGTGGTTTCGGGGGAGGCGGCTTTTCGGGCGGCGGTGGCGGATTTGGCGGCGGCGGCGCCTCGGGCGGTTGGTGACAGTATCAGTTCATAGTTCTTGGTTCTTGGTTTTTGGTTTCTGGTTCGAGGATAATCCTTTTTTTGTAAAATTTCGTAAAGGTGATATTGGATGAAGAATTTGGCCCAATCGTTTTTAACCGAAAAGGATTACCAGCGGATCGATGAAGCCGTAAAGGCAGCTGAAGCCAAGACCTCTGGTGAGATAGTGTGCATGGTCCAATCGGCAAGCTATCATTATCCCATGGCCAATGTATTGGGCGCCACCGCCCTTGCATTGCCGTCGGCCTTGGTGCTGACACCGGTTGTGGGGGGGTATTTATGGTTGGGGACCCAAAATATGTGGCTGTTTATCGGACTCTTCGCTCTGATTTTCGCCGCATCCTACCTGCTGGTAAGGAAATGGCCTTCGCTCAAGCGCTGCTTCATATCCGGCCGCGAAATCAATGAAGAAGTTGAAGAAGCCGCTGTCACCAGCTTTTTCCGCCACGGCTTGTACCGAACCCGAGACGCCACCGGTGTGTTGATTTTTATCTCCGTATTTGAACGCAAAGTATGGGTTCTGGCAGACCACGGCATCAACGCCAGACTCGATGCGGACACATGGGACGGCATCGTGCGAATCATCACCAATGGGATAAAAAGCGGCCGGCCGTCTGACGCCATCAGTGAAGCGGTAGCGCAGGTCGGCGATATACTCGAAACGCACTTTCCCATACGGCCCGATGACCAAAACGAATTGAGCAACGTTATCGTCGCCGATGACGACTAGAGGCGGCTTCTAAACTACTGCACAATCCGTCACTGAATTCCGAAATGCTTCTCCATTTTGCCCAGGCCGGCTGCTTCTGAAGAACCGCTATTTTCATCATCGGTTTTCTGCTGATCGGCACCCTTAATGGTATGCTCCAGCAATGAAATATGAGACTCGGTCTCAGACAACTCCTCCTTGGGGGCCTGGGGGGAAGAATCCTTCGGACCCTCTATCCATATTTCTTCGGGGGCAGAGGGTGCATTGAATTGATGCGGTGCCGATACCGTCACCAGGTCAGATTCGTTGCCCGATTCATCAACCGCAGTTACTCCGAACTCAACAGGGCCGGTTGCCGGCGTAAAAGCATCCACATCATCAGGCAATGTGACTTCAGTCACCCTGCCCAAATCAGCACACGGGCTATCATAGCTGACTTTCTCACCCTGTGCCCAGTACAGCTTATACCCGACGACTTGGGGAGACTGGGACGCCTTCCATTGCAATTTTCGCTGTTTGATCTTAGCCACCATCCACCTCCTTGGAACATTTCAGTCACAACCCCTAATAAACTGATGATTAAATATGACCAATTTCTGCCTGGTAGATCCCTGCAATCATTTTGAATCGGTTTTCACTGCAATAATTGAACATGGTCAAGCTTAGCTCGGTGCCATCAAAACAGCCCCGGTTGATGTATGCGCTACAGACGCGATAGATTGATACAAACGGAAGGTATAACGGATTGCGGTCCATTCGGTATCAAGGAAAAGACAGCGAGGCGACCATGACCGGCTGCTTATCAGAACGCTCGGATTTCCGCTTGGAGGCCGGAAAGACGTAGGCAAGCCGGTGCTTCGATCATTACAATCGCAAGCGGGTGTATGGGGCCCGAGCTGAAAACAACTTATTTTTTTCACCATTGGTATCCAGCGATCAGTCTGTTCATTCTGTGGCCGCTGCGTGTCAGATACAGTCGTTTCATAAATTCATACAAAGGAAAAAATGTCAACATTTAAGCCACATGATGTAGTGGAAAAAAATGTATTCGCTTCAATATATAGTATAATGATGCAACTCCTATCCCGCTGCTGCCGAAAATGCTCTATCAGCGCCAGTGCAATTGGCAATGATCTTGAAAACGCCATACACCTCTGTTAGAGGTTAGACGATGATTTTCAGGAGGTGCCATGGTGCCACGAATAATGGACGGAGGATCGGATGCTAAAATCCAAGGCATTGGAGGTCAATCTGGCCCATACCCAGGTCGAAGTGGTGGTCGATCCGAAGTATGCTTGCCTGCAGGAGGTGATGGCGGGTTACTACGGGCTTCTGGATAGACTCGGCATTTTTCTGAGAGAAGTTTCCCACCCCTATAAGAACTGGCAATATATCGTTGATAACTGTCGCGGTTTTTCCCTAGATTATTTCCATTTGTTCAAAGACCACCCCAAAGGGCCCGAGGCTGTCAGCCGGTTGATCAACCTGTTTTGCGGCGCCCTGGAATCCGATACGGAACACCAGGTTCAAGTGGATGCAGCGGACAATTTGATCCTGTATCTTCAAAAGATCATCACCTCATCGGAGGACGCACTGGAGCGCTTCTATCCCGTCGTGGCCAAAACCTTCGACATTATACAACAATTGCCTGATCCTACCTTCGAGCATTTTGTTCGCAGCTTCTATGGCATGAAACGATTGGCCCAAAGCCTGTTGGACGCCGCGGGTTCCGACAAGTTCAATTATCAGGCCATCAACCGTCTCTTGGCACGATACTACACCACCACCTATGATTACTGGCTGAGTGAAGTGGATCCGCTGCAACGATTTCTTGCCAAGGCTGAAATCTCTTTTTCGTCA
Organism: Desulfobacteraceae bacterium; assembly: GCA_037387725.1. Lineage (GTDB taxonomy): Bacteria > Desulfobacterota > Desulfobacteria > Desulfobacterales > Desulfosarcinaceae > JARRKU01. The sequence goes on along the minus strand of JARRKU010000016.1, from coordinate 69,284 downwards.
AAGGAATTGGAAGCGATCTTTGATCCCATCTCCCACAAGACCATGAAATCCCAGCGGTCGGAACTCCAAAAGAGGTCTGCCGAGAGCCAATGGCGGTCACTACCCTTGCTCAAAGCGATGCTCACGCTGGTGGACCACCACCACATCGCCAAATCTTATCGATGCATCCCTGACCAGCTGATGGAACTCGGTTCCCAAAAGGATCGTGGCCACTACTGGAAGGCGATCTTTTTGTTTCAGGCCATGAATACGCCAGGTTTGGCCAATGACCATGAAGATATCCTGCGGGAGATCAACCGTACCATCAGCTGGTTGATCGCCAACTGGAAACCGCGGCATGTCCACAATTTAATCCAGAAAACGTTCTCGATCCTCAACGCCCATACGGACCGATTTCCGTCTACGACAGTCACCTGCGTTGACACCATGGGACGGGAGATCTTTCAAACCGGTAATCGGGAACTCATTAACTACTTTATCGATGCCGTCATTGACCTTGGCTTCCAAGCCCCGAAAATCAGGGGCGTAGGCAATGACTGGCAGATCCAGGCCAACAGCGCCCATCTTAAAAATATTCGCACCTGGATGAACCTGATTCGGTTGCAGCCGGAGAAGTCAACACGTCTGCTCTCCAACTTGATCATTCATCTTGCGGTCAGCGGTGTCTTTATCAAAGATACGGATCTCTTCGGACGAGATATTACCCATTTCTTCAATAGCCCCATCGGCCCTGTTTATAATTTATGCAAACAACTGGCACGACTCTTTCCGGTCTATTTCAACGATATCGGCGCCGAGGGTGAGCTACGCGATGTCTCTACGCGACTCGACGAGATTTGTCATCGTCGGGACCCATTGATCCATTTTCTGCGAAAACAGAGCCACGTAGAGAGCAGCAACCGGATCATCGGATTTATGGATGCGGTGCTGCATTTCTGGGCCAAGCGGGACAAAACCCATTTGGCTTCGTATATGCCTCCCGACATCTACAATGGGATAGAATCCGAAGGTGCCTATATCGACGGCGTACATGCCATTGTAACAGGCCTTGAAGCGTCGGGAGTGGCATTGCCCACAGACCTGCTATCTGCACCGGCCAGCAAACTCAAAGGCATCATTGGCAAAACCCGCGGTGTTACGGATATTGACCGGGAACGGATCGTGCTTTTTGCCGAGTTGTATAAACAGCTGAACAACAAGTACAACCTGAATTTCATCAATCTGATGCCGTATTTCCACTCGCTGCGGCCGGAAACTTTCCCCGAACTTCACAAACTCGATGAAGCGCTGGGTGAGTCAAATCTAAAAAGCCGGATTTTCAAATTGCTGGACTATCTGGAGCGGCTCAAATCGATCATTCTTTCCCCGGAACACTTCGAAATCAGTGAGAACATATACAAAAAACGGCACTTCACCGTGGACATCCCCTCCATGTACGGCAGCTACAATGAGAAGAAATTCGATGCCATGGGCTTGACGCTGCGGCTGGAGGCTCTGGCCAACGTGCTGCTGGAGGAGTTGATCCACAACGTCGATTTGAGCTTGGTCACCAAAGCCACCTGCTACCAGATCTACGACTGTCTGATGCTGCTGGATAAGGCGCTGAAGATCGATGGCATCGATTCAGCGGAATTGGAGCATCACCTGGATCTTCTGGTGCACTCCATGGAGATCAAGGGTTTCAGTTTCACCCAGTATCTCGACATTTTCAAAGGCCTCTCCCAGGCGGTCAAGAATATTATCCAGGACTACTTCAACAATATCCACGGAAAACATCTGACCCGGATTCTGTCGCGTCTGCCGTCCGATCAAATACAAAACAAGTTCCATCCTGTGAACGGATCAGCAGATCCGGACAAGCTGCGCCATCGAGTGTCGGAGATCTTTTTGCGGGACCGGCTGGCCATGTCCCTGGGACTGCAGCAGCTGGATCTCTTTCTCACCCGGATCCTCAACACCCTGTACCACCAATCCAGCAAGCTGCCCGAAGGGCATCTGCGCCGGCTGCTCAATTATGATCCAAAGCGAACCGTTACTTCGCTGGCCGATCCCAACAACCTGGCCACCGGCATCATCTATCTGGGCAACAAAGGCCAGAACATGATGCGGCTGCATAATTTCGGTTTTCCGGTGCCCCCGGGATTTATTATCACCACGGAAGTATTTCGCTGTTGGGACATCATCGAATCGTTCCAACCGGCCAAAGCAAACTTCGAGGAACAGCTGATCCGACATATCGGCAAGCTCGAAGCCATTACCGGGAAAAAATTCGGTTCTCCGGCCAAACCCTTGATTCTGTCGGTGCGCAGCGGGTCCTCCATTTCTCAACCCGGCATGATGGAAACCTTCCTGGATGTGGGCATGAATGAAGCGATTGCCCACGGATTATCCCGATATTATAAAAACGAATGGTTCGCATGGGACAGCTTTCGCCGATTTCTCCAATGTTTCGGCATGGCCTTGGGAATACAGCGCAACGACTTCGACGATATTATCGCCGGGTTCAAACGCCAATGGGGCATTCCCCTTAAACGTGAATTCTCAGGAAAACAGATGCAGCAAGTGGCGGTAGCCTACAAACACCATATTGAAGACCAGGGCCATCAAGTGCCTGATAAACCCTTTGACCAGCTGCTCGCCACCATTCAAGCCGTCATCGCTTCATGGGATTCGGCCAAGGCCAAGAGCTATCGAAAGATCATGGGCATCTCCGATGACTGGGGAACGGCCATCACCGTCCAGGCCATGGTCTTCGGCAACCTCTCCACAAACTCGGGATCCGGCGTCGTTTTCACCCACAACCCGCGCTGGACCGGTGTAAGCGCCGACCTGTGGGGCGACTTCACGCTGGGCAACCAGGGGGAGGATGTGGTTTCCGGCTTGGTCAGTACTTTGCCGATCTCGATCCGCCAGCAGGAAATGGAAATGCGCGAAACCGACATCACCCTGGAGACGGCTTATCCGCGGATCTATCAGACCATGCGACACATCTCCCAGACCTTGATTTCCGAAAAGGGGTGGGCGCCACAGGAGATCGAGTTCACCTTCGAAGGGCCAGCGGCCGATCAGCTCTACCTGCTGCAAACACGGGACATGGCCATCCGTGAACGCCAGGAAGTGTTTGCCTTCGATCCTTCGGAGCAGGAGGCGAGCGTCTACCTGGGACACGGCATCGGGGTGGGCGGCGGCGCAATGAGCGGTCGGCTGGTTTTCACCCTGGGCGAAGTCGAGCATTGGCGCAAAGCCGAACCCCGGACCCATCTGATCTTGGCCAGAGGAGATACCGTTCCGGACGATATCCAGGAAATCCATGCAGCCGACGGATTGGTTACCGCCAAGGGCGGCGTTACCTCCCATGCAGCGGTGGTGGCCCACCGTTTGGGCAAAACCTGCGTGGTCGGTTGTGGGAATCTGATATGCGATGAGACGGCCCGTACCATCACATTTACCCAGCAACGACTCGTCTCTGGGGATTTCGTTAGTATTGACGGTCGAGAAGGCTCTGTCTATAAAGGAAAGGTAAAGATCAAAAGAAGTCGGCGATTAAAACCGTCACCCTAAATGAAGGAGGAAGGATGACTGCTAACCATCGCGGCCAAAGCGACCTTGCCCTTGGAATCAATGGATTCGGACGCATTGGCAAACTCTCCGTATGGAATCAAGTTGCCCGGAAATACTTCAATAACATAGTGGTCAATATTGGTAGAGACGCCGGCACTTCTCTGAATGACATTGCCCATTACGCCCAACGGGACTCCAACTATGGTTCTCTGCACAGCTATCTTTTGGGCTGTAATGCTCAGCCGGTCATAGAAGAGCTCAATGAAGCCGAAGGTACCATGCGCATCGACGGTATGTTGGTCCGCTTTCTGCGCAGCTGCCGCAATCCTGCCGATATCGACTGGCGGTCTGAAAACGTCCGCCTGGTGGTGGACACCACCGGCCAGTTCCTGGATCCCAATGCAGCAGCGGATGCCCCCAAAGGTGCGCTTCGCGGTCACTTGAACGCCGGAGCAGAGAAAGTGATCGTATCGGCGCCATTCAAGACCCAAAATGAAGCGTCCATGCCGGAGGATGCCGTTACGACGGTCATGGGAATCAACGCCCATGATTACGACCCAAGGCGGCACAAATTGATTTCCAATGCCTCCTGCACAACAACCTGCTTGGCCCACATGTTCAAACCATTGCTGGATGCCTATGGTGCCCAGCGCATCCTGTCGGCCAGCATGGCCACGGTCCATGCGGCCACTGGGTCCCAGCAGGTACTCGACCGACTGCCCAAAGGCGGCAAATCCGATCTGCGGAAAAACCGCAGCATCTTGAACAATATCATCCTTACCACCACCGGTGCCGCAAAGGCACTGGCCCTGGTGATCCCCGAGATGAGCGGCATCGGTTTTATTGCGGAATCGGTACGGGTTCCAACCAGCACAGGCTCTCTCATCATCCTGGTATTGAGCCTGCAGGAAGAGCCCAGCGGACGCGCGATCACCCGGGAAGCCATAAACCGGGTTTACGAACAGGCCGCACTGCAGGATCCCAACAACTACCTGCACTTTACCTATGAGCAAAATGTCTCTGGTGATATCGTAGGAATACCCAAAGCGGCGGCCATAATCGAAGGAAACGAGACCCACACCCGAACTGCTGAATTGACCATCGATCTGACCAAGGTCGTAGGCATCCCCCAAAACCTGATGGACAGAATGGAGAGCACCATTATCCGGCCCCAGGTTACCCAGGCTGTGATTTACGGCTGGTACGACAACGAAATGGGGAGCTACGTCAATATGTTGTGTGACCGTATCATTAGCGTAGCCGAGGAAATGTAATGCGAAACAGCAGGCGGATCACCAGAAGGGGCCGCAGATTGATCGCCCCTGCAAAGGGAGGAAAGCCTGTGATGTTTTACGACCCGAAAGAAGTAGACGAATTCCTCCAACTCATCGACACAGCATCACGCGCATACCCCAATAAAGATCTGAAGATAGAAAAAAACGGCTTGAGATTTGAAGTAAAAGAGCCGGGCATCTCTACTCACTTACGCCTGATCATCGGCAGAGTATTGAACCATTTTTTCAATTCCCCTCCGAAAGGATTGGACAATTAATCCGCCCAGGGATACGGGGCGAGGCGGACGAAAGCGTAACTGTCGAATAAAAACCTTCATTGCCTTTGGGGAGGTCCCATGTCGAATATTCTTTGGCAACCTTCGGATTCACAGATAAAGGCCACGAACCTTTACCGCTTCATGCAGACGGTCAACGAGCGCTTCAATACGGCGTTCGTTGATTACAGTCAATTATACCAATGGTCCGTGGACAACCTTCCCGATTTTTGGGCTACTGTCTGGGATTTTGTCCAGATCCAATCTTCCAAACCTTTTGAAATGGTAATCGATGATCCTGACCGCATGCCGGGCGCCAAATGGTTCCAAGGTGCGAAACTCAACTTCGCCCAGAATCTGCTGCGGTATCGAGACAACCGTAAGGCCCTGATTTTCAGGGGAGAAGACAGGGTACGGCGCACAATGACTTACGCGGAACTCTATGGTCAAGTGGCCCGTCTTGCCCGTCCGCTCCACAACGCCGGCGTCCGTGCCGGTGACAGGGTGGTGGGATTTGTGCCCAATATGCCCGAATCCATCGTGGCCATGCTGGCGGCCACAAGCATGGGTGCTGTTTGGTCTTCATGTTCACCCGATTTCGGCATTAAAGGTGTGTTGGACCGTTTCGGACAGATCAAACCCAAGGTCTTGTTTACGGCCGATGGCTATTACTTCAAAGGAATACCCATCGACTCCCTGGCGCGCATCGCCGATATCCTAAAAGCGCTCCCCTCCATCGAAAAAGTTGTGGTGATCCCTTATATCGACGATCATCCCGACATCTCCAGGGTACCCAACGCCGTCCATTATGCAGATTTTCTGGATGACGGTCCAGGCGATGAAATCGCCTTTGCACAATTGCCCTTTGAGCACCCGCTTTATATCATGTATTCCTCCGGTACCACCGGACTTCCCAAGTGCATGGTTCAGAGCGCCGGTGGTGTGCTGATCAATCAGCTCAAAGAGCTGGTGCTGCACACCAACCTGACCCGTGACGACACCATCTTCTATTTTACCACCTGCGGATGGATGATGTGGAATTGGCTGACCGCCTCTCTTGCCGTGGGAGGGACATTGATTCTGTATGACGGCAATCCATTCTACCCTGATGCCGCTGCCCTCTGGCAGATGACGGAGGATGAAAACATTACCGTATTCGGCACCAGCGCGGGATATTTGACGGCCCTTCAAAACAGCGGTCTCAGGCCAACGGCGCATTATAACCTCACCGGACTGCGGGCCCTGCTCTCCACCGGTTCCCCTTTGACGAAGGAGGGATTCGAGTTTGTTTATGCCCATATCAAGTCCGACCTCCAGCTGGCGTCCATCTCCGGGGGATCGGATCTCAATGGCTGCTTTGCCTTGGGCAACCCCATGGGGCCGGTCTATTCAGGGGAATTGCAATGCCGCGGGCTGGGCATGAAGGTCTTCGCCTACGACAGCCAAGGCCGGCCCGTTGTCAACCAGCAAGGGGAATTGGTGTGCACAGCGCCCTTCCCCTCCATGCCGATCTACTTCTGGGACGATCCGGAAGGCGAACGCTACCATAGCGCATACTTCGACATCTACCCCGGTATCTGGGCTCATGGCGACTACATAGAAATAAACGAACACGGAGGCGTTGTGATTTACGGCCGATCGGACGCGACCCTCAATCCCGGTGGCGTGCGCATCGGCACGGCGGAGATCTATCGTCAGGTGGAACAGTTTGATGAAGTGGAAGACAGCCTGGTTATCGGCCAGCCATGGAAAAACGATGTGCGGGTCATCCTCTTCCTCAAGATGGCAACCGATGCCGAGCTCAGCGAGGGGTTGCGCGACCGGATTAGAACCGCCATCCGCACCAATGCCTCACCGCGCCATGTGCCGGCGAAAATCCTGACGGCTCCGGATATCCCCTATACCCTGAACATGAAGAAGGTGGAATTGGCGGTTAAAAACGTCATCGAAGGTAAGACGGTATTGAACAAAGACGCCCTGCGCAACCCGGAAATACTGGATTACTTCGCCAACCTGAAAGAACTCCAACAGGAGTAAAAACCGATTCAATCATTCACCTATCCCTGTCGTTGCAGGAGTCGGAGGGCTTCAGAGCCAAGGCGCCAAGGGCGCAGCCGTAGTCAACCTACTGCAAGCCCTTGGCAACACGGGATCTGGAGTCCTCCGGCTTCTGCAACGACAGGGATTAATCGTCCAGGTCCTGATCGTCCAGAAAAGCCTTCACTGTCTTAAAGTGATAGATCATAAACACCAGAATGCCCACCCCCACAACGATGCCGCCCCATTTTTTGAGCAGTTCGATTTCAACATATCGGCTGATAAATTCTATGACACCATTGCCCACGAGGGCATAGATGATAATGGATGTCAGTGTCCCGCTGAAGACAATTAGAAAATTGTTGATGGCCCTGTAGTTGAGCAGATAGCCGATGATGGCGCCCACCAGCGGGCCGGTCATGAAAAAGGGGAACATGACAAACAGGAAGAGGCCGATGGCGCCGTAGCGCTTGATTTTGGTCTTCTCCCTTTGAGCGGTCAATTCAGCCTGTCGCACGGCGCTGCGAAATATCTTGGGTTGAATCACATTGCGCATGATCAGCACGATGATGCCATAGGCCACCAATACGATAACAACCTCAAGATATAAATTGTATAAGATCGTATAGAAGATACTGATACCGGCCGCCAGGCAGGTGGCAATGCCCACCGCTCTTCCCCCCATCAAATGCACTGCTGCAGTGGAGGTCATGACCTTGTACAAACTGGTATCGGTAAAAAGCAGATATAGAAAATAAGCGCCGGTCAAAACACAAAGCAATAGCCCGATGGATAAGATTTTGACCTCGATCAGATCAAATCGCTTTGTGACGAGAAAGACCAACTTGCTCAAGCCGCCTTTGGCCAAAGCAATTATTTTTCTAATATAGATTACCATGCATCCGCACGTGAGCTCCCATTATACCAGGGTTTATGGCCTATGCAATTGTGGGAATGCATCCCCATTCAGGCGATTCCTTATACTGTTCCGGCCGTTTGCTGTCAATTGTTTCCTTTAGGCGCAGCCCCAGGTCAATATCTACACAAGTGCCTTAAATTATATATAATATACATTTCATCCACCGGGTTGGCAGGCCGCTGCGCCCGAAAATGGCTTGGCCTGCTGGGGTATAGGGCCATAGTCGCGATAGGTCATGAAACCTTGCCCCCATTGCCGACCAGGCCTTCGGCAATTAGGTTGGTCAGTGTGACGAATACATCCACAGGAAGGGTCTCGGCTCGCCGGCGGTGATCGATCTGCGCGGCATCCAGAAGCCGCTCCACCTCCGGACGCTCCAATGACAGCAAACCACTGGAAAGGGCATTGCGCAAGTTTTTACGACGCTGACCAAAGGCGGCTTGCACGACCATGGCAAAAAGCCGCTCATCCCTGACAGGTCTGTCGATATGGCGTTTGAAGGAAATCCCCAGAACGGCTGAATCGACCTTGGGGCGCGGATGAAACTGGGATGCACCGATTCGCATCAAAGGGGCCAGGTGCGCACAATATTGGAGCCTTACCGATAATCGACCGTATGCTTTGGTTCCCGGTCCGGCGCAAAGCCGTTCGGCCAGCTCCCTTTGAAACATGAGAACGGCACGATCGACATGCTGCCGCACGTCCATGAGTTTGACAACAATCTGGGAGGAAATGTTATAGGGCAGATTGCCCAGCACCACTAGCGGTTGCATTTCAGCCCCCACCAGGGCTTTCAAATTCATTTTCAGGACATCGTCTTCGTGGATCTGCACATTGGCAAGCTTGTGCGATAGCAGCTCGGCCCTCAACAGCGGTACCAGATGCTTATCTTTTTCGACGGCAATAACCTTCCTCGCCTTTTGTGCAGCGGCAATGGTCATCACGCCGAGCCCGGAGCCGATCTCCAACACCACATCGTCGGCCGCCAATCCGGCGTGGTCCACAATGCGCCGGGCTGTGGCCTGGTCTATCAAGAAGTTCTGTCCCATCTCTTTCCGCGGCCTGATATTCCAGGCTTTGAGCAGGGTATGGGGTGACGTCATGGGGGTCTCTCTTGCCGGTTCCGATTGAAAGGTCGACTTACCACGGCGTTTATGAAAACTCAACGCACCTGTGGTTTGTGGTGAAACATTCCCATATGGTACAGGGTGTGTTTCCCTTGACTTTTACGAAACGATTCATTAGGGGATCTTAATATATCTAATAGTTCAAGTATTTTATAAAATCGAGCGACAATTGAAAATCTTGGAGGCCGGCATGGCAAA
>JARRKU010000016.1:0-59888 GCA_037387725.1 Desulfobacteraceae bacterium | reverse complement strand
TTTTTTATGCACACCTATAACATCCCGACCAAACAAGATATCGATCGCCTCAACCAACGGCTGGACCGTATCGAACGCCTCATTGTCAACGCTATTCCGGAGAAAAACCGCCGTTCCAATCGCACGAAAGGATCCGCAAAGGCGGCTGCGACAACCGCTTCAGACCATGTTCTGGAAATCGTTCGGCGCTATAAGGATGGCGTCGGTTTTGCCGAAATTCAACTCCAGACCGGATACGGGGCAAAAAAACTTCGCAACATCATCTTTCGTTTGAACAAAAACGGCAAGATAAGACGAAAAAGCCGCGGCATCTACATCGAACAATCGGGAGCAACCCATGAGCCATAACAACGACCCCCGCAACCCGGGACTTGAGCTCCGAACGGAGATGTTCGGATATCGAATTGAAAACATCATCCCATTGGAGCAAATCAGCGGTTTCCTCTACAAACTGATCCATTCGGAGACCGGCGCCCATCACCTCCATATCAGCACGCCGGATCAGGAGAACACGTTTGGCGTCACCTTTAAAACAGTACCTCAAGATTCAACCGGTGTAGCGCACATCCTCGAGCACACCGTGCTGTGCGGTTCGGAAAAATACCCGGTGCGGGACCCATTCTTCTCCATGCTGAAAAGAAGTCTGAGCACCTTCATGAATGCCTTCACCGCATCGGATTGGACCATGTATCCGTTCTCCACCCAAAACGCCAAAGACTTCTATAACCTGATGGATGTCTATCTGGATGCGGCTTTTTTCCCCAACATCGATGCGCTGAGTTTTAAGCAAGAAGGCCACCGGCTGGAGTTTGAAGCAGAGGATGCAACAGCGGCAAAGAGCCAGTTGGTCTACAAGGGAGTGGTATACAATGAGATGAAAGGCGCCATGTCTTCACCGGACCAGGTCATGGTGCGCGCCATCCTGAATGCCCTCTATCCGGACACGACTTATCATAACAACTCGGGCGGTGACCCCAAGGATATCCCTTCTCTCACCCACGAGCAGCTCAAAGCCTTTCATCAGCGACACTACCACCCCAGCAATGCCTTTTTTTACACATACGGGAATCTCTCACTAAAGAAGCATTTGGAATTTATCAAAGAAAAGATCATGACCCGCTTTGCGGCCATCGATCCCGGCACCGATGTCCCCATGCAACCCCGCTGGGATACACCTCGCTCGGTTCGCTACACTTATGCCCTGTCCCCTGACGAAGATCCAGCTCGCAAAAACCAGGTCACGCTGGCCTGGCTGATGGGGGATGTGTGTGACACCTTTGATGTCCTGGTACTCTCTGTACTAGAGCAGATATTATTGGGCAATGCGGCCTCGCCTTTACGCAAAGCGTTGATGGACGCCGGCCTGGGAAGTGCGTTGAGCGATGGAACCGGTTTCGACGCGGACAACCGGGACACCCTGTTTGCGTGTGGCTTGAAGGATACGGATGAAGCCGATGCCGATAAAATCGAAGAAATCGTTTTTGACGTTTTGCGCAGATTGGTCAGCGAAGGCATCCAGCGTGAAATGGTGGACGCCGCCATTCATCAGATCGAATTTCACCGCAGGGAGATCACCAACACCCCTTACCCTTACGGGTTGAAGCTTTTGCTGACCATCATCGGCAATTGGCTCCATGGCGGCTTTCCTGAGCAAGTCCTGCAATTGGATGAAGACCTGGCGAAGTTGAAAGAGAATTTGGACGGCAGATCGTTCCTTGAAGATTATATTCAACGCCGTTTCATTGACAACCGCCATCGGATCCGCCTGGTGCTTGCACCGGATCAGCAAAAAGCGCAAATAGAAGAGGAACGCATCAAGCAGGAATTGATGGCGCGCATGGCGACACTTTCTGCAGCTCAAAAGGAGCAGATTGACCAGGACGCCGCAGCGCTTAAAGCGCTGCAGGAAAGTGATGAAGACATCTCGTGCCTGCCGACACTTCGATTGGCCGATATTCCACCGGACGTACCGTCCTGTTCGCCGTCATCGATCTCCGGCGACGTTCCATTATGGTGCTATGCGCAACCGACCTCCGGCATCTTTTATTTTCAGATCGCAGCCAGCGCCAATCTTCCACGGGATCTGCTCTCCTGGGTCCCATTTTTCTGCTACACCTTTACGAAAATCGGCACCGAAAAGAGCAGCTATACCCAGATGGCCCAAAGAATCGACGCCGTCACCGGCGGTATCACCCTCGGTGCCCATGCCCGATCGCCCTGGGGCGAAAACCAGGTCTGCCTCCCCTTAATATCCATGAAGGCCAAGTGCCTATACCGCAACACACCCGCCACCCTGGACCTGGTTGAAGAGCTCATCTCCTCGGCCATATTTACCGATCAAACCCGGTTGAAACAATTGCTGGGGGAATACCAGGCCGGGTTGGAATCCATGATCGTCCACAACGGACACCGATTGGCCATCTCGCTCTCCTCCCGATCCTTCTCGCCATCCAGTCATCTATCGGAGATCTGGTCGGGTATCCATCAGGTATGCACCATTCGCGAATTCAACCGCCAAAATGATCCGAAGGCCATGGAGGCGCTGTCAGAGAAGCTGGCTGCTATCGGGCGGTCCATCTTTCAACCGGACAATGTCCTGATGGCCGCCGTCGCCGATTCGGATCATGTCGCTGAGGCCTCAAAACGCATCGCTGCGGGTAAGACGCTTTCCACCTTTCACCGCGGCCATCAGCGGCCGGAGCTTCCGGAGCTGGATCTCAAAATAGAAAAAATGGTGCCGCACGAGGGATGGACCACTTCCACCGCGGTGGCGTTCGTCGCCAAAACGCTGCCCACCGTTTCTCTGCGCCACCCTGACGCTCCGGCATTGGCAGTACTTGGCAAGATATTGCGGTCGCTCTACCTACACGGCGAAATTCGCGAAAAGGGGGGAGCATACGGCGGATTTTCCGTTTATAATCCTGAGAGCGGCCTGTTCAGCCTTGCTTCATATCGTGATCCCCACATCACTCGGACCCTGAGGGTCTTTGAAGGGGTCGTTGCGTTCATGCAGAGCGGCAAATTTGACAAAGAAGACATCACGGAAGCAGTCCTCCAGGTTTGTTCTGAAATTGATAAACCCGATCCGCCCGGGTCAGCGGCTCAGAAGGCATTCTCCCGGCTCATCATCGGACTGAGCGACGAGGAGAGAATCAAATTCAAACAAAAATTGCTCCAGGTGACACCCGACTCCCTGATGTCGGTAGTGGATCGTTATTTCAAAAAGCCGCCGGAAGATACCGGCGTAGCGGTCATCGCCGGTGCTGATCATTTGAAAAAGGCCAACAGCGAACTGAGCAACAGGCCGTTGACCCTACACACGATTTAGGCAAAGGCAGCTGCATCAGATGGATGACATCCGGACTGGGGGGTCGCCTGGTGCGGCTCACTGCCCCTGCCGTCACTGAACCAGCATCTGCTCGATCATGGTACGCAACCGATGGGAAGCCGCCTGGGGCATAGAGGATGATTTCAGTTCCCGGCAAAGCGCCACCGTCTGCTTGAGGGTTGCCAGACACGACTGGCACGGCGGGCAGTTTTGAAGATGCGCCTCGATCGCATCGCAACTGGCCGAGTCAAGTTCGTTATCGATATACTCGGAAAGCTTTTCAAAAAGCTCTCTGCATTTGGAATGGTCGTGCATCGCCTTATCCATGTTTGTAATCGCTGTAATAGGTTTCAAGTTTTTCCCGCAGAAACAGACGCGCCCGATGTAGACGAACCTTGATATTCGCGGGGCTAAGATTCAATATCTGCGCGCTCTCCTCGGTACTGAATCCCTCGATGTCTCTCAGGACCAGAACCACCCGGTATTTTTCGGGTAATTCCAGGATCGCCGTTTTCAGGGTCCGCCCCAACTCTTCATTGAGAACCTGGTCCAGGGGAAGTCTTGCCCAAGCAGGCGTTTGATTTTCGACCGCCGCCTCATCCTGTGGCAGGAAATCATCCAGAGACAATTCCCGATCAGGGGCGAATTTGGATTTGCGCTTTTTCTTGATGCAAGTGCTGGTGGCAATTCGATAGAGCCAGTTTTTGAATTTGGTCTCATACCGAAACCCTTTCAGGTACCGAAATACGTTTAGAAACGTATCCTGCACCACGTCTTCCGCATCCTGGGCCTCGCCGCACATCTTGAGACCGAAGTTGTACAGCACCCGCTCGTATCGCGCTACCAACTCAGGGAACCTGTCGATTTGCCCGGACTGAATAGCCTGGATGAGATCAGTGTCCGCATCTACCTTTTTTTAGTCTGATTCGGCTCCGTCATGCTCGTCTTTGCGTGTCACCTGACATGCATCGCGCACTCAGGTGGAGATACCCAGTCTGGGCAAGATATAGGCCTGTATGATGAACCAGACACCGATAATAACTAAGAATAGGATGATCGATTTCAACTTAATCAGCTCCTTCCGGCAAACGCCAGTTCATGGGGATGAATCAAACGGTTCCAACAAGTCCCAATCTAAACCCCATAGAGCCACAGGTCTACGTCCGGTTACAATAAACACATGCGCCAACGACAGGCTTGAAAGGCGAATGTGATAACAGCGCCAGACCAACCTGGCGTGGCCAACTCAAAGCCTTTGTCCAGAGGCGTTCTTTCTCGTTAATATATTATCCATGGCGAAAGCCAAGGTCAACGAAATGAATGAACCAGCTTTTAGCCTTGAAGAGTCTGCAAGGCTCCAAGGCCAAAAGCCAATAGTGCAAGGGCTGAATCAGATCCCGGTTAAAACGGGGGCCTGAGCAAGTTCTGTCGCATGGAATCACTTGTTTATAGCAGCGAGGAAGCCGGAGGGCTCCAGAGCCAAGGCGCCAAGGGCGAAGCCGTACGGTGGGCATTGCCCACCTTTTGTGATAGTGGTGTTTGCGTCAATTCTGGTGGGCGATGCCCACCCTACAGCCCTTGGCAACACAGGATATGGAGTCCGCAAGCCTGTGGCCTTGAAGGGGCCTGAGGGCTCCAGAGCCAAGGCGTCCAAGGGCGAAGCCGTAGTCAACCTACTGCAAGCCCTTGGCAACACAGGATATGGAGTCCTCAGGCCCCTTCAAGGCTACAGGCCGCGGGCTCTGATGCCTGACGAGTCAATCTCGTATTTCTTGATTTTATAATGAATGGCGCGCCGACTGATCCCCAGCAGCTTTGCCGCTTCCTTTTGAACACCGCCGGCTTGTTTCAGAGCGCGGATAATAGCGTTTTTCTCGGTATCTTCCAGGGAGAAGGAATCGACTGAATCCAGATCTTCGTCCATGGACGCATCAACAGACGGCAGACCTGAAAGATGCAAATCGTTCGGTTTCAGTATAGTGCCCTTGCACAGGACAATACCCGCCTCAATGGCATTTTTCATCTCACGGACATTACCGGGCCATGGATACTCACACAGGTATTTGATGGTCTCATCCGACATTTTGATAGATTGGGCGCCATGCTGGTGGGAATAGGTCTGGGTGAATATCTCGGCCAACGCTGGAATATCTTCCTTTCGATCTCTCAGGCGTGGGATGTTGAGGGTCACGACCCGCAGTCGATAGTAAAGATCTTCCCGAAAATTGCCGGCCTTGATATCCTCAACCAAATCGGAATTTGTCGCCGCAATCACTCGGCAATCCACTGAATTTTCCTTGAGATCGCCGATTCGCCGAATCTTTCGGTCTTCAAGAAATCTCAACAGGCGCACCTGCATCTCAACGGAAATGTTTCCGATCTCGTCTAGAAACAGTGTGCCCTTGTCGGCAGTTTCAATGAGCCCCTTTTTATCACTGACAGCATGGGTGAATGAGCCGCGGATGTGGCCAAAAAGCTCGCTTTCCAGCAGGCCGGCCGGCGTACTGCCGCAATCCACGACCACGAAAGGTTCATTTGATCGAGGGCTGAGCTGGTGAATCATGCGGGCGATTCTCTCTTTGCCAACCCCGCTTTCTCCCAAGATAAGGACACTGACGTTGCTGCCCGCCACCCGGCTGACCAGAGAATAGAGCTCCTTCATCTTGGGGCTCTTGACATTCTCCCGATCCATCAGTACGGCATCATCACTTCCGGTCGTATCCTTCATTCCCGGAACATCTTCGAGAACCTTTCTCAGCTTGTAGACCAGTTCTCGGCCGTCAAATGGTTTGGCCAGGTAATCGACGGCCCCGGCCTTCACGGCCTTAACCGCATCCGGTATGGTGCCGTAGGCCGTAAGAAATATAATCGGTAATCCGGGTTGAATGGTTCTGGCCTTTGTCAGAACCTCCATGCCGCTCATGCCCGGCATTTTCATGTCCGAGATCATTAAATCGATTTGATTCTCTTTGAGCAGACGAAGCGCGGTTCGTCCGTTCTCTGCCCGATAAGTCACAAAGCCCGCTGAAATAAGGCGCGCCTCGAGCACTTCCAGCACATTTTTATCATCATCTACGATCAGTATGGATGATGCATTTTCGTCTTGTTTATCCATTTTTTCACCGTTTATGGCGCATCGGCAGATGGAATGGCGTCCTTCTTTTTCTGGATTTTTTGATCGATGGTCTCCAACGCTTTAATCTTGCGTCTCAACTCGCCGATCTTTTTTTCACGGGACTGGATCAATTTCTGTTTTTTGTTCAACGTCTCCTGGGCGGCCTCGAGCTCACTCCTCAAGCGGTCCATCTCAATTTTGCTTTGGATGAGAATCCATCTGGAAACCATCGTTTCCAATGGAAGGTTGGAAAAGAGCATTTTCTCCTTTATCAAAGCATCCGCCAATACCGGGTTCTCGTAATCGACTTTCTTTGGCGCATTGTCAACCCATTCCTGCCACAATTGCAATGCATCGGCATAGGCTTCGGGTGTAGTGGCAGCCATCAGTCTCGAACATGCCAATCCGTACAATGCCATACGGGCGAACCGTTTGTCCTGGGTTTGCCTCCGCAAGATGCCAAACGATTGGGCGGCTTCAAGATAAGCAGTTTTTTGGTAAGCAACGACCGCCTTTTGATACTGCCGGACCTCCTCTGCCGAGGGTTGAGGCCCGGTTTGGGAAAACTTGAAGGGCCAGGTAACCCGACATCCCCCTACGAACAAAAGGCTTATGCACAAGAAGCCAAGTAAAGATCGACTAAATCCCAAACTGTTCATATTCATATTCACAACCTGCATCAATGATCTTTGGTTTGCCGCCTCGACCCGTCTATAGCGCAATAATTATCATTTCTCTAAATTTATGACCCTATTTGCTGAAGGCGCCAAAGGCAAGGTAAAATTAAAGGTGCTGCCCTGCCCTACTACGCTCTCAACCCAAATATTGCCGTTGTGGGCTTCAACGATATTCTTTGTAATACTCAATCCAAGCCCAACACCGTCCAAATGGTCTCTAACCGATGGTGCCCTGTAAAATTTATTGAATAATTTAGCCTGATCCTCCTCAAGAATGCCGGGGCCATTATCCTCGATTTTGAAAGTCAGCGAAATCAGGTCGGGACCAGGTCCAACCTTGACCCATACTTTTGATTGCGCATCGGAGAATTTAATGGCATTTCCCATCAAATTCAAAAATACCTGCTGCAGATATTTTGCATCCCCGAGAACTTCGGGCGTTTCAGGCGGTATTTCCGAAAATATCTCGATCTCCTTGGACTCGGCTGTCGGTTTCAGGCTATCCACGCATGCGGATACCAGGGTCACACAATCCACCGGCTCGAATTGGAGCCGCAATGCCCCGGGCTCCAACCGGGATGCCTGCATCAAATGATTGAGCAAATCACATATCCGTCCGATTTCGCTGCCGGCTATTTCCAGAAACCGGCGCTGTCGATCAGTGATGGGGCCCATAACCTCCTCGCCCACCATATTCACAGACTCTCGAATGGAGGTTAAAGGGGTCCTGATCTCATGGCTCAACATTGAGATAAAGTCCGATCTCAGACGCTCTTCTTGTCGGAGGCGTTCGGCCATTTCATTGAAAGCCGTCGCCAGTTCACCCAACTCGTCCTTGGAGCGAATGCGGACCGGTTCACTGTACCGATCTTTGGCCACCGACCGGATGCCGCGCATCAATTCCTTGAGCGGGCGAATCATCGAATACGCCAGGTAGACAACGCCCAGCAAACCGACCAGACTCGATAATCCCAAACCAATTAAGGCATTGTGAATGGATACCCTTCCAAGTCGATTGAGCTCTCTGGTGGCTTCTTCCACCTCTAATTGGTTTTCAATGCGGGCCTTGGAAATCAGTTCGATCCACTGGTTAATCACATTTTCAGGGATCCATATTTTCCTCCCATTATCGTTGTTATCCACCGGATTCCCATTTTGGGGGTTGTGGTATTCCAGGTATGCGGTATGGACCTGCTCCCATTGGGGGGATAAATTTTGGCCCTGAAGCTTCAGTGTCAATATCTTCTGCAGGCTCTTCTCAAACTCCTGTTGCGCGCTCCAGAAAAAATTCAAGTAGTCATTCTTTTTAAGTAGCCGATATTTTTTCTCATTTTCCTCCATGCTGAGAAGGTTTTCAAACATCTTTTTGGAATGATCCGATATCGCATAATTTTTGCTGACGATCCGCTCGGAGATGCGCGCCACCTGCTGGAAATTGAGATACAGCACCAATATGGTTCCATAAAAAATGGAAACGATAGCAAAAAACCATATCAACAATTTGCCGGTAATGCCGTAACTAGGATCCATGGTCTTTCGGATGGTTGCGGAAAGCGGTTCATGGCAGCAGATAAAAATCTCGGGCCAAAGCCCATAGGTATCAGAAATTAAATTCCATGTAAATGACATCCCTCAGCGCATTTAGCAGATTTTTCCAAGCCGTTGTCAACGCACACCCGTTTAGCAGACAGCTTGGATTGGTTGCATCTAGCCGCAAGCTTTGCATCGACTTCAGAACCACTCATTGCCAAAAGGCCATTTACAAAAAATTGCACTTTAAAATGGGAAAAAATTGTATTTTCAGGATGAAAATATGACCCTGAAAAATAAACATCAGTACCCCAATCCTTCAGCTACGGTAAAATCCAGACACCTGCCCAAACTTGGTATCACAGGCATGCATATTGCCTGCAACGGGTAATAACCGGTTTCGTTTGCAAAAACCCTTTACATAAAAGGATAGATAGGATAAATGTCCCCTACTCAATCCCAGAACGATGAAAGACGTTTCAGCTACGAGCGGCGTCAATTTCATTATTCTAAGTACATTCCAGAAAGAAGGACCGGACAAGAACGGCGCGTTTTAGCCAAACAGTTTCAATTAGCCGAACCACTGGAAACGCTGCCCAACTTGAATTTTGACGACTTTGTCGACATTGTTGCCCCCGGCTATGTGGACATCATAGCTGGTTTAAGATGAACATCAATTTATAGCGGTCTCTGGACCGGCCCCTCATCTGGTGCTGGAAAATGAAAATACGACTGAATGTAGTCTCCCTTTCAAGCTATGTTTTTGTTTTTTGTCTGGTACTGCTCCTTGTTCCGGCAGGTCTTTATGCTCAGTGCCAGATAACCTTATCATGGGATTCCAACACCCCCACGCCTGACGGATACCGTCTTTACCAGAGGGTATCTGGAGCAAGCTACAGCTATAATTATTATACGGACATTGGCCTTTCAACCACTGCTCCTGTTTCGGGATTAGCTGATAACACTTCTTACGCTTTTGTGGTCCGTGCCTATGTCGGTGCACAAGAAAGCGGGAATTCGAACGAAGTCACTTACTATTGCGCCGGCGGAACAACTGGCGGCACGACAGGTGGCTCCTCTAGCCCACCACTTCAGCCCATCGCCATTGCACCCTCGGACAACGCCCAGGATGTCAGCTTGCGGCCTACCCTGACCACAAGCACATTCATCGATCATGATATCGGCGACTTCCATGCCCAAACCCGTTGGATGATTTACAGGCTCGATAATGATACATGCGTTTTCGACAACACCAGTTCTACTAATTTGACGCGTATCACGGTCCCCCCATCAATACTGCAACCATTCACCAGCTACTACTGGTCGGTATGCTATTTCGACCAAAGCGGCAATATATCAGCACCATCCCAAGCATGCGATTTCACGACGTTGCAGGCTGCGGCTGGAACTGACGACGATACCCCAACCAATACCTCAGCGTCACTGAGCACCAGCAGCAGCGGCGGAGGATCCGCTGGTGGTGGATCAGGGTCCGGATGTTTTATCCAAACATTGTTCGGTATTCGATAGCCCCTTTTTCATTTCATTCATCTGTTATTACTCTAAAATTAAATTTCATGACCGCGATTTTACAAGTCTGGCCTGCGCTTGCCGAGCAGTGGCCGCTTGACTTGTCGGAATGAAAAGGCTAAAAATCAGCCCACTCATCTGGAACTCAAGCGGAAAAAGTTGCGCTTCTGAATCAGGAAGGGATCCTATGCTCCGACTCGGCTCCAAGCCCAACCAATCCCGAGAAATGGATTTGGACGATATCTTTTTATCCAGGCTTAAATTACTTGTTATCATGGGAAAATCATATATTGAAGGCTGCCCTTGCGGTCGGCATCGACGAAGAGCCATGCTCGAAAATGCAAGACATATTGAGTCGGAATCCATTGACCTCGGTGGACTTGTTACCGGATCCGCGCAGCCCACACCCACATGGAGGGCGATGGAATTTGACCATATCTTCTTCCAGCGTGTAAAGCTCCTGGCTGTCATGATAAAAGCAATCGGCAAAGGCTTTCCGATGGGAGAGCATCGGAAACAGGCGATGCAGGAAAACATCGATATCATATGTGAGACCATCACCTTCAACAACCAGTCGGATATGCCATTCTTGAAAGTCGCTTAAAGTGGATTCAGCCGGCACCAATAGAGAGGTTCAAATCATCGTCGTCGATGATGATCAACTGGTACGGGATTTTGCCGTTCATACCATCGAATATGGCATCAATCGGAAAATCACGACATTTGAAACTGGCTTCAATGCCTGGCAATTCCTGCAAAAGCGGCCGGACGACACTGATATTGTCATCGCCGATGCCAACATCCCGGATATGGACGGGATTGAACTGCTAAAAAAGGTAAAAGAAGAATTCCCTGAAAAAAAGTTTGTCCTCACCACGAGCAATCCGGACTTCGAAACCATCGCCAGCAAGATGGGGGCGGACGCATTCTTATCCAAACCCTATGATGTAAACGACCTGTTTACCATAGTACAGCAATTCTTTGCGATACCAGCAAGGCAGCCTAACCATCCGGAATCTGACAGCCTGGAATCCGACAGCTGATCCCGCCATTTAAGAGAATTACTCCTGGCCAAACCCTCTCCCGCAGAATCGCAGCGGACCACAAGCAGCATAAGCCTGTTCGGTTTTATCGTCCATCCCTAAGTTCCGGCATTAATCCCTTTGCCGGATTTTGGGCAGCGGCTCATTTTGCATTGTCAAAGTCCCGATGGGTGGTTAATAATTATGTTAGACCCGTTAAAGGAGGTAATCATGCTTAAAATAATCCTCGCCGTTACCATGGTTGCCCTGCAGTGGATGCCATATTCCGCTTTTGCCGACACAATATACTCCTGGAAGGGACAAGATGGCACCTTGCGATTTAGCAGTGAACCACCGCCTGAAGGTGTTACTGAGTATCAGGCCACATCGTCCCAGGTAACGGATGCGATTAATCCGTCATCTGAAAACAAGCGCCGCCCCAGCTACGATGCCATGGTCGAAAAATCCAAACCGAGCGAAAGCGACTTGAAAAACAGATTGAAGCCGTGAAGCAGCGCGCAGTGAGCCCCACATATCCCAATGGCATGAAGCAGGCACAGATAGAGGCGTTGACCAAAAAGATTGAAAAACTGGCTCAGGACGCCGGTTCAGCCGATAAGAAATCTGAAGCCGGGAAAGAGTAATCGGAGCGGCACGACAAAAAAAGGGAAGGCCCCATCGAAATGGCGCCTTCTATGAAAAATGGTGCCGAGGGACAGAATCGAACTGCCGACACGGGGATTTTCAGTCCCCTGCTCTACCGACTGAGCTACCTCGGCCCAAAATGTATTTACCTGTAAACGAAACCAGTTACCTATAGAACCCCCTATTGATTGTCAAGAATATTTTGAGCGGAAATGATCGAATTAGCCACTCTTTCTCCACAGCAGGCACACAATCGTTTCTTACCCTATTGTTGCAACGATAGGGTTTAAATATCCCCGAACACGAATTGGGCCAAGGCGGCGGCCACTAAGGCGGCGGTTTCCGCCTTCAGAATACGGGGCCCCAAGCCGGCGACTTCGAAGCCGTTCTGCTTGGCCAATGCGATCTCCTGTGCATCAAATCCCCCCTCCGGCCCGATCACCAAAAAGGGACGGGATGGTTTTGGCAAACGCCTGCGATGCATCGCATCCTCGGCCTTGGCTCCTTCCCAGAAAATCACTTTAAAATCATACGATTCCGCCTGTTTTAGGACTTCTTCAAATCGCACCACGGGCGTAATTATCATTGCGCGACTGCGCCGGCACTGCTTGAGAGATTCTGTGGATATCTTTTGCCAGCGCTTGTATCGCCCCTTCAAACGCTCCGGATCAGGGGAAGGAATCGACCGTGCGGATAAAAAGGGAATCCAGCGCACCACACCAAGTTCCGTGAGTTGCCGCACCAAAACATCCATTTTCTTATCTTTGAGATATCCCTGGCCGATGGTCAAGTCCAGGACAGCCTCGGTCTCGGCCTCCACCCGCTCCAGCATGGCCACCCTGACGTGGCGGCGGGTGATGGAAAGGATCCGCGCTCGAAATTCCCTCCCTTGACCATCAAAAACCACCACCAGTTCATCCGGTTGCAGCTTAAGGACATCACGAAGGTGATGGGCATCATCACCTGAGATAACCGATTCGTATTTTCCCATCTCATGGGGAGGAATAAAAAAGCGTCGCATCAATTCATCCTGATGGCAATCCCGTCTCACCTAAATCTCTAATTTAATAAATGTGTTAAGAAGCAATTCCTTGACACCCCCACACCCTTATGGTAGCGTAAAAGCGCGAAACGCTTGACTAAAACTAATATTTCGCTTCCAGCGACCGATAATGTTCCAGAATAGAACGTTATCAAAATGATAAAATTCAATTGAGTGAAACCGCAATTGAATACACTGAAATAATCAGCCAGATGCTGACCGCCACCTTGGCATGTGGTTCGAATCGGTCCCAAGGGATGCGATTTTTATATCAAACCCGGAGGATTTATGGAAGACCATAACCAATCCAGGAATCAACCTGACGCTGACAAGGAAGAGAAAATTCTCGACCTGACAAAAGAAATGGAGTTAGCGGATCAGGCCAGACATAAGATATATGATCTAGGAGATGGCACGGTTATCCAGGAAGCGCCTCCTCAGGAAGAGAAACCGTTGTCAACGCCTCCTCCGATCAATGAAAGTGAAAGTGCGCAGTCCGAGCCTTCCGGCGCTGATGAATCGGAAAAAAATCTGTTGACAGACGAAGGGTCAGACATCGCTGTACAGCCTGATGGCCCCCCGGAAAGCGATGAATTGACGCCAACTGCAAACGGCCCTCTATCCGATGCCGAATCGATGTCCATGGAAATGCCGCCTTTAGAGGCCGCCGACCGGCAAGAGGAGACCGGCGATCCATCGGAAGGAATCGGGCCTGCATCCGAGCCCGAACAGCCCTTCGATGAAAGCGCTGAGATGTTGGTATCATCAGAAGATTCCAATGCCGCTGAAACACCGTTTTCCATTGAAGATGAAGTCGACGCCGCCTTCGATGCGGTTCAGTTCGAAGAGCCTCAGAAGGACCCCGAAGAAGAAAAAAGCGATCAGCTTTTCGATAAGCTGAGCGGCATTACCCAGATGGTCGATGATGCGGTGCGCCAGATCAACACAGATGACGCCCCCCAGCAGGCCCCCGCGCCGCCCGCCGACGATGCGACCTTGACATCTGATGCTGCTGAGTTCGATGCAGCCATCTCCGGCGAAGATGAAGATGATGAAATCATCGAACTAACCGAGATCGTTGATCCGGCTGAAGTAATGGCTGGCGAAGCGTCCGATGCCGGAGAAGACGACATCATCGACCTGGTGGACATAGTGGATCCGGCGGATCTGGAAGTTGAGCGTCTTGCTAAACACAGCGATAGTATGGAAAGCGAACCGGCCGATCATATCGATGATGCACGCCTGACATCCGGCGCGTCGTTTCCGGATGCCGCGTCGGAACCCGAACCAGCCCCGGAATCATCGGATACACCCGATCAAACAGAAGAAGCGCTTGGCCTCTCCGATATGGAAGACTTTGATATGAATGCAAATGGTGAAACAGATGCTGACCGAACAGAAGATATCGACGCTGCTGAGATGGACGAATTGATCCGAGAGGCAGACCTGATTATAGGGGAAGAAGAATTTACTGAGATGGCTCAGCAGGCTGAGGGACAGGAAAGCAACGAAGAAGAGATCATTCTACTGACGGATGTGCTTAAAAAGGGAAGCGGAGAGGAGCCGTTGCCGACTGCTGATTCAGAAGAGGCAAAAGAGATTGACGAGGCAACCGCGTCTAATGCGGGCATGGCTTCGGACACCTTGGACGCAGCACCGTCACCACCCGATGACAAGGAGCAGGAAGTTTTGTCGAACGGTAACATAGAAGCGGCTGTGGAGCGTCTTCTGAAAACCAAATATGCCGATACCATTCAAAAGATGGTTGCCGAGGCAGTGGAAAAAGCCGTAACGCGGGAAGTCGAAAACATCCGGCAAGGGTTGTCCGATCAGGACGCCCCTTAGACACATCCAGCCACATATACGATCGGTTCAAACCCATGAACCGCCGGAAGCCGATTTATCACTTGATTTTTAACGGGGATTATTCCTTAATAATCCCTTTTTGTGTTTCTCACGTGCCGATATTTTACGTCAACAGCACGACACAATCCCCGGCCTGGCCGCGGCAAGGCGCACAAAGGAGTCAGATTCATGAGTAAGGATCTACTGGACAAAGGCTATGAACCGAAAGCGGTAGAGCAAAAGTGGTATGCGTATTGGGAAAAAGAGGGACTGTTTTCAGCCGCCGACAGCAGTGATCGAACGCCTTTTTCCATTGTCATCCCCCCTCCCAATGTTACCGGTGTCTTGCACATGGGGCACGCCCTGAACAATACCATGCAGGACATTTTGTGCCGTTACCGGCGGCTAAAAGGGGGCAACGTCCTTTGGATGCCGGGCACCGATCACGCGGGCATTGCCACCCAAAATGTGGTGGAACGAAAATTAGCGCAGCAGGGTCGAGACCGGCATGAGCTGGGCCGTGAGAAATTTATCGAAGCGGTATGGAAGTGGCGCGAAGAATACGGCAGTGCCATTATCAATCAGCTTAAACGATTAGGCGCTTCCTGCGACTGGGAGCGGGAACGCTTCACCATGGACGAAGGTCTGTCGCGTGCGGTGCGAACTGTTTTCGTTAAGCTTTTCAAACAAGGTCTGATTTACCGCGGTATGTACATCACCAACTGGTGTCCCCGCTGCCGGACAGCGCTGAGCGACCTGGAGGTCGAGCACGAGGAGTTGGACGGCCACCTTTACCACATCCAATATCCGTTGGCTGATGGTTCCGGAGCAGTGACCGTAGCGACCACTCGTCCGGAAACCATGCTGGGAGATACGGCCGTGGCCGTTCATCCGGATGATGAACGCTACGCGAACCTATCGTGCGACGAAGTGATCCTGCCCCTCATGGACCGTAAAATTCCCATTATTCGAGACGCTTATGTGGACAAGGCATTTGGAACCGGAGCGTTGAAAGTCACCCCGGCGCATGATCCCAATGACTTCGAAATCGGGCAACGTCAAAAGCTCCCCAGTGTAAAGGTGATCGGCGAAGACGGCACCATGACCGATGACGCCGGACGATATACCGGTCTCGATCGCTTTGCCTGCCGCAAGGCCGTTACGGCTGATCTGAAAAAACAAGGTCTGCTGGTCAATATGGAGGATCACAAACACGGGGTGGGGCACTGCTATCGCTGCAAAAGCATCGTGGAGCCCAATCTGTCCAGGCAGTGGTTTGTGGATGCCAAAACCCTGGCCAAACCGGCCATCGAAGCCGTGGAGAGCGGAAAAACACGCATCATTCCTGAGAGTTGGGCCAAGACCTATTTTGACTGGATGTACAATATTAAGGACTGGTGCATTTCGCGGCAGATCTGGTGGGGCCATCAGATTCCAGCCTGGACCTGCCGGAGCTGTGACGAGCTGATGGTGGCCATGGAAGCACCCGGCCAATGCGTCAAATGCGGCCAACGAGACCTGATTCAGGAGAGCGATGTCCTCGACACCTGGTTCAGCAGCGCTTTGTGGCCCTTCTCCACCATGGGGTGGCCTGAAAAAACCGAGCTGCTCAATACCTTCTATCCCACGTCGGTGCTGGTGACCGGCTTCGACATCCTCTTTTTCTGGGTGGCCCGAATGATGATGATGGGAATTCATTTCATGGGGGATGTTCCCTTCAGGGATGTATATGTCCATGCCCTGGTTAGAGACGAAGAGGGCAAGAAGATGAGCAAATCCAAAGGCAATGTCATCGATCCGCTGAATGTCATCGATCAATACGGAACCGATGCTTTCCGTTTCACCCTGGCCGCTTTTGCCGCACAGGGCCGGGACATCAAGATGTCCGAGCGTCGGGTTGAAGGATACCGCCATTTCATCAACAAACTCTGGAATGCCGCCCGCTTCTCTCTAATGCACCTGGACAGCGGTTGGGAAAAAATAGATGAGGCGCACATCTCCTTGCCGGACAAATGGATCCTCTCCCGGCTCGACGAAGTGAGCAGCAAGGTAGCCGAAGCATTGGAGGAATACCGCTTCAACGAAGCGGCCGGCACAGCCTACCAATTCGTGTGGCACGAGTTCTGCGACTGGTACCTGGAAGCCGTCAAACCGGTGCTATACGACCAAGCCGAGGGTCCGTCCAGGACCGCCACCATGCAGGTTTTGTGGACGGCCTTGAAAGATATTCTGATCCTGCTGCACCCCTTTGCTCCGTTTGTCACCGAAGAAATATGGGAGAAGCTGCCGGGCACCGCCGGTTCCATCATGAAGGCCGTCTGGCCACAGCCAGCAGCGTATGTGGCCGACATCCGGCAACTTGGTCAGGCACGGACAGAGATGGATCTGGTCATGGCGCTGATTACCGGCATTCGAAACATCCGCGGCGAGATGAACATTGCGCCGTCAACCAAACTGGACGTGGCGGTTGCCTCTGGACGGAATTCCGTGCGGCAAACTGTGGAAATGCACCATGGGCTGATTTCGAACCTGGCCCGTCTCAACACCTTGCAGGTACAGGATAACGACGACCGTTCTGCCACTGCAGCAACTGCCATTATCGATGATGCCACCCTGCTCGTGGAACTCAAGGGGGTGGTGGATTTTGGGCAGGAGGCCCAGCGCCTTGAAAAAGAGATCGGAAAGCTTACCAAAGAGCTGGCTGGCGTCGACAAGAAACTGAGCAATCAGGGATTTTTGTCAAAAGCGCCCACACAAGTGGTAGCGGAGGTGCGCGAGAAGCAAACCGCTCTATCGGAAAAGCGGCAGAAGCTGGAGGCCACCTTCCAGAAGGTTAAATCCTTCATATCATAATCTCAACCCGATGCATGGAGACCAGCGTCAGGCCTGCGCGTCATTGCTGATTCGGAAATGGTATGGATTTTTCAAAGTACATCGACAGAATAATCGACCTGGCGCTTGAAGAAGATATCGGGCCAGGGGATATCACCACCCAACACCTGGTCGCCCCCCAGGCAGAGGGGCGGGGTGAAATCGTCGCCAAGGAAGATCTGGTGATCGCCGGTCTGGATCTGGCCCGCCGGGTATTTAAACGCATTGATACCGGCATGGAGCTGAACTCCGCCTTCACCGAAGGCGATTGGGTCCGCAAAGGCGAGACAGTCGCAGCGCTCTCCGGCCGATTGGCAACCCTTTTAACCGGAGAGCGTACCGCCTTGAATTTTCTTCAGCGCCTCTCTGGAATAGCAACCCTGACCCGCCGCTATGTTGCCCTGCTGGAGGGAAAAGATGTCAAGCTGCTCGACACCCGCAAAACCACTCCTGGCTGGCGGGAATTGGAAAAATGGGCAGTGCGCGTCGGCGGGGGAACCAACCACCGCATGGGCCTTTACGACGCCGTCCTGATCAAGGACAATCATATCGCTGCCGCCGGGAGCATTTCAGAAGCTGTTAAACGGGTGCGTTCCAAAGTACCTGACGGGACAACCATCGAGGTGGAAACCGAGGACCTCGATCAAGTCCGGGAAGCAATGGATGCCGGCGCTCATATCATCATGCTGGACAATATGACGAAGGAGAAAATAAAAGCAGCTGTGGTGTTGGTTGGCGGAAGTTGCAAGCTTGAAGTATCCGGAGGCATCACCAAGGACCGATTGGCTGAGCTGGCCGACACTGGCATAGACTATATCTCTTCAGGAGCGCTGACTCACTCTGCACGCGCGGTGGACCTGAGCATGCGGATCTTTGTCTAAGTGCTGATCCAATGATACCGCTGCGTGATACCATTCCTTCGAAGAATTTTCCGGTTATCAACACGCTGTTGATAGGCCTCAATGTGGTGATGTTCGGTGTGCAGCTCATGCAGGGATCGGACGTGGGCTTTCACCGCTTTGTCTATCTCTACGGTCTGGTGCCGGCCCGGTATACCTTTTCGGGCGGAGGGGATGGGATTC
The DNA here is from genome assembly GCA_037387725.1 of Desulfobacteraceae bacterium. Taxonomy (GTDB): domain Bacteria; phylum Desulfobacterota; class Desulfobacteria; order Desulfobacterales; family Desulfosarcinaceae; genus JARRKU01. The sequence continues at coordinate 41,201 of JARRKU010000016.1, read as the reverse complement.
CCCTGATTCATCAGGGATTCTCCCTGCTCTCCTTCATGTTTTTGCATGGCGGCTTTCTTCATTTGGCGAGCAATATGCTGTTCCTCTATATCTTTGGGGACAATGTTGAAGATCATTTGGGACCACTGCGGTACACAGCCTTCTATTTGTTCACCGGGGTAATTTCAGGGCTCACCCACCTGGCGCTCAACCCCCACTCCACCGTCCCCACCATCGGTGCCAGCGGCGCAGTGGCGGGTGTTATGGGGGCTTATTTCCTGTTGCACCCCCGGGCCGGAATCCTGACCCTGATCCCCATCATCTTTATCCCGTGGATTGTGGAGATCCCGGCCTTTTTCTTCATTGGAATCTGGTTCATGATCCAGATCTTCAATGCCCCCGGCAGTTCAGCAGCGGCCAGCAATATCGCCTGGTGGGCCCACATCGGCGGTTTTGTCTGCGGCATGATTCTGCTTAAACTCCTGGACGCAATTCCCGCAACCGGCATCACCTCCCCAATACGAAAAGCCACCGCACGAAAAAAAGCCACCGATTCCAAATGGCCCGCCCCACTTCAATCGAGTCGGATCGGGATATGCAAGCCACCTTGATCATCTCCGGTTACGAAGCGCGTACAGGAACACGCAAACTGGTCACTGTTCCTTATGGCATGCATCGGCGCATGTTTCGCGTTAACGTGCCACCCGGCATGGAAACCGGAAAGCGATTGCGGCTGAAGGGTCAGGGGATGCCGCGCTCGGACGGCGGCCGTGGAGACTTAATTCTCAATGTCGTGGTAACGCAAGGGGGATAGGCGCCATGCCGACACCAACGCCTGGCGAAAAGAAGATCTTGGGATTATTGGCCAGAGAGTGGGATGAAAACGGTCCTCCGGGAATTCTGGATATCAGCGATATCGTAACCGCCATCCCTTCGGCGCCTGGCGACACCCTCGCAGCCCTGAAAGATCTCTATGTGCGCGGCCTGGTAGATATGAACCAATTTAAGACAAGCGTCTTTCTCACCCCTGAAGGCTATGACGCCGCCAACGATGAATAGAGACATCAGATAGTTGTTAAAAGCCGCCAATTTAAAGGAAGTTGCGATTTAATTCTCAACAAGGCGACGTCAACCGATGAATATCGAACAAAGAACCGCAGAATTTCGAAGTATGGAATCGCTTCGCCCTGCCTTATATGAATTGGGCAGTATACCTCCATTCGACATTCTGCGGCTCCTTGTTCGGTAATCGAAATTCACCGGCATCGAAATAAACCATAAGCTGCGGCTTGCCGACCTGTAACATCAATGAAGTGGTTAATGACCTGATGTTTGGCGGTGCTAGCCGTTGAATTCCAGTGTAACCGAATTTTTTTCTTTCTTGGATTTGACTTTCACCTCAATATCGATGCTGCTGCCGCTGACGCCTAGTGAGAGGGGCAGCCTGCCTTTATCCGCATCAATATGGGTGATTTCCCGCACTGTGGCGATGATTTTTTCGGCGATGGCGCTGTTGGGGGCAGGCAGTTCGCTCGGACGGTATTCGGCTGTCACCTTCACCGTATCACCGGCTTGAGAAATCTTTATTTTCCTGGCATTGGCATTGATGCCGTGCAAGGTGGCCAGGGCGATCCATTTGACGGCCGCCTCTTCGGTGTCTGCCTCATGGGCCATCTGAGACATTTTCTTGAGCGGATCCGTAGCAGCATAACATTCGCACATCTCCTGCACTTTCAGATGCAGGTTGCGTTTCTCTTTCATAAAAACCTCCCTCGTAATAGATACCATGAGACGATATCATAGCCTGTAAAGTCTGATTTTCACCACGAAGGGTACGAAGATCACGAAGGGATAATAGAAAATATAATATATTCAAATCAGTGCGCTTCGCGTCCTTCGTAGTCATTCAAGGATATATCATCTATTAAGGTAACGGGCCACGGTATTTCTATTTCCAACTTGTAATCGTTACAAAAGAGATTAGGGTCAGCCCCGTGCCGACCTGTTCGAGCAACCAACGTATGAACGCAAACCGGCGGGGATGGAGCCCCGCTCTTTCTGTCCTGAAGCTCTGAACGTCCAACGCCGAACATGGCATTCTACCGATTTATAAATCGGCTGAGCGCAGCGAATCCATCCTTCGACGTTCGATGTTCAACAGAAATTTAGAAGTGGTTTCAAAACCTTCATTCGGGCCCAAGATCAAGGCGGGCGACAGATTTAAACCCAAAGGGAATAGTCGGCTATTTCGAGGATTTAAATCTGGCTCCCAACACAGAGGTTGGGTTCGAAGGAAGGTTTTGAAGCCACTTCTATTGTTTTTGCAGAAGGACAATCAGGGCGATACCGCCGCCGATAACAACAAGATTACTCACTGCTGACACTCCATGTAATCTTCTGAACTGAACGCGAAGCGGATCATCTTGTGGCGTCGTTTCAAACGAAGGAATTGCCTTTTTTAACTCTGCTGCTTTTGGCTCGATCACAAATGACTGGACCAAGGTGATGGCAAGCATAACTGAAATAATAACTGATGCAATCGCCTTGTACTTGACGCTTGATGAGAAGAAAATTGTGGCAAGGGAAATCACTCCGCAAACCAAACCCCATTTGAAGTATCCGGGAAAAAGTACACCTACAATTTCTCCCGCCATATCCCGGTTAAATGATTTAAAAATAGCGGGGGTAAGGACAAAAGTAAAAAAGGATGTTGCCCCTACCCAACAAGCGATAGCGAGATTATAAAGCAATGTAGACATCTACTTCGACTCCTTTGATATTTCCAAATTGGTTTCCCAAATTGGTTTCATTGATAATCAATTGACTGTTTTCATTTTGATTGTGTGTAACTTGGGACGAAGATGCAACAAAATTATGGATAAAATTATACTTGCTCTTGTCATTTATCAGACATAAAACGGGCAGGAAGACAGCAGGCCGGTCCTATGAAAGGACCGGCCTGCGGATCAACGCGTATGACGAATTCGTTATGCGGCTTTGCCGATTTTCACGGCGCATACCTTGAATTCGGGAATTCCGGAAACAGGATCGATTGCCGGGTTGGTCAATCGGTTGGCCGCGGCCTGGGCATAGTGAAATGGTATAAAGATGGTGCCTTCCACGGCTTTGGTTGAGATCTTCACCGTAGCGGTTATCTCTCCCCGTCGTGAAGTGACGACGACTTTATCGCCCTCCTTCAGTTCATGCTTGAGAGCGTCGGTTTTGGCGATCTCAACAAAAGACTCAGGGGCGCGTTCATTGAGACCTTTGGTTTTCATCGTCATGGTACCGGTGTGGTATTGGTACAATACCCGTCCGGTGGTCAAATAGAGCGGATACTCATCGTCGATCTGCTCATAGGGCGGAACCCACTCGATGGCATGGAATAGACCTTTGCCACGGGTGAATTGCTGGCCGTGCAGAATAGGTGTGCCCGGATGGTCGGCGGTGGGGCACGGCCAGTGCAGACCGACGTCATCGATCCGGCCATAGGTGATACCGGCGTAGGAAGGGGTCACCTTGGCGATCTCATTGAAGATCGCTTCACTGTCCCGATAGTCCATCTCATATCCCATCCGGTTGGCAATCTGTCCGGTGATCCACCAGTCGTCTTTGGCCTCACCCGGTGCGTCCACGGCTTTGCGTACCCGCTGAACCCGCCGTTCGGTATTGGAAAAAGTGCCGTCTTTTTCGGCAAAACAGGCCGACGGCAGCACCACATCAGCCATCTGGGCCGTCTCCGTCATAAAAATGTCCTGGACCACCAGAAACTCCAGATTGGCCATGCTCTTCTGGGCATGGTTGATATCGGCATCGGAGACCAATGGATTCTCGCCGATAATATAGAGGGCCTTCAACTCTCCGCTGTGGGCTTTCGGCAGCATTTCCGTCACTTTCAGCCCCACCTCGGTGGAGAGCCCGGAAACCCCCCAAGCCCCTTCCATCTTTTGGGCAACGGCCGGATCGGCGACCGGTTGATAAGCGGTGTAGACATTGGGCAGGCCGCCCATGTCGCAGGCGCCTTGAACATTGTTCTGACCCCGCAATGGATTGACGCCGCCGCCGGGTTTGCCCAGATTGCCGCACAGCATGGCCAGGTTAGCCAGGGATTTCACGTTGTCGGTCCCGGAGACATGCTGGGTAATGCCCATGCAGTACAGGATACTGCCGTTCTCAGCACCGGCATACAACTTTGCCGCTGCGATCAGGCTTTCGGCGGGAATTCCGGTGACGCCTTCCACAAACTCGGGGGTGTATTTATCCACCGCCTGTTCGAGCGCTTCAAACGCTTCGGTCCGGGATTCGATGAATGCCTTGTCGTGCAGGTCCTCTTTGATGATCACATGCATCATGCCGTTGATCCACGCCACGTCAGTGCCTAAGTTGGGTCTCAGCCAATGGTCCGTGAATTCGGTCATCTTGATGCGGCGGGGATCCACCACGATCGCTTTGGCGCCGTTGAACTTCACCGCGCGCTTGACGAAAGACGATAGCACAGGATGATTTTCCGTGGTGTTGGAACCGGTGATCAAAATCACGTCGGCTGTCTCGATATCGGCAATGGTGTTGGTCATTGCACCGGATCCAAATGCTGCGGCCAGACCGGCCACGGTGGAGCTATGTCAGAGACGCGCGCAATGATCGACGTTGTTTGTCTTAAGCACCGCCCGGGCAAATTTCTGTGCGATGTAGTTTTCCTCATTGGTGACTCGAGCCGATGTCAGCAGCCCGATGCTGTCGCCGCCATGGGTATCCCGGATGCCCTTGAGTTTATCGGCCACTAGATCGAGAGCCTCATCCCAGGTGGCTTTGCGGTGCTGGCCGTTCTCTTTTATCATTGGGGTGGTCAACCGTTGGTCCGAATGGATGAAATCAAATCCGAAGCGACCCTTGACGCAAAGGCTGGCGTGGTTGGGAACCGTGTCCGCGCCCGTCACCTTCACGACTTTATTATCCTTCACATGCAGGTTGATCTGGCATCCCACACCGCAATAGCTGCAGGTGCTGCGTACCGGCCGGGTATCCCACTGGCGAACTTTATACCGGACATCCTTCTCCACAAGCGCACCCACCGGGCAAACCTGGACGCATTCACCGCAGAATACGCATGCAGAGTCTTTAAGCGGCCGATCACCGGCCGCGATAATCTTGGAGTGCGGTCCCCGGTAACCGAAACTGATAGCGTTATTGACCTGGACGTCGCTGCAAGCCTGCACGCAGCGGCCGCATGAAATGCAGCGGCTGAAATCACGAACGATAAACGGGTTGACCGTTTCGATGGGATACTGGGTCGGTGTGGCTGGGAAGGCCTCGCCCGATACCTGATATCGATAGGCCAAATCCTGGAGCCGACAGTCTCCCCACACCGGACACAATTCGCCGCTGGCATCTTCACTCTGAACCTTGAGCTGGAAGGCGGTCCACTCGGCATCGTCGCTGCCGCGCACTGCGCAATTGTGGTTGCCGGAACTGAGCATCAGCTGAATGATCTGTTTGCGCGCGTCGATGACCTTGGGCGATTCGGTCTGCACCTTCATGCCCGGCGCCGCCGGGGTTGCACAGGCTGCCAACAACGTACGAGCCTTTTCCACCTCCACCACGCAGATGCGGCAAGCACCTGTAGGCGTTGTGCCCTTCAGGTGACAAAGGGTCGGAATCTCGATGTTATTGCGCCGGGCTACCGTCAAGATGGTCTCTCCGGGCTCGAAAGTAAGCTCATGTCCGTTGATCAAAAGCGTTTGTGGGGCGTCCATGCCAGGGATTACTCCTTATCGGTGTTATTTTACTAGGATTGATGCAACAATCCATAAAGGCAATCATATTTATAGAAAACGCCGTCATTTGTCAATGTGAAGGGCGGTTTTAGCGGCTATTTTACATGATTCGGACCGATCAAAACCAAGCCTGTAATGATTCGCGCCGATTGGGCCGCTCCTTTGGCGCCCGGATGGGTGGTCCCCGCTACGATGTATGGGATCTTGACCGCCGTGACAGATAGTGCAAGTAGATCCAGCTACCGACCAAACTGCCGGCAAAATCGGCCATAGCATCGCCGATTTCGGCAAAGCGACCGGGAACAAACGATTGGTGCCACTCATCGCTCATTCCGTAGAGGGTGGCCGCCACGACGCCAAACAGGAACACCATCCTCCGCCGGTTCCGCCAACGACCTGTGCTGTTGAAGGCCCGGCAAAAAAGGAAGGCCAGAATCGCGTAGGCTGTCAGATGCAGCAGCTTATCCGAATATTGAAAGCTGGGCAGCTGCTCAGGGGATGGAAAAGCGGACTGCACGAAGATCAGGATACAAAAACCAATCGCCGGCATCCAGTTAGCAATGAATTGTCGCATACAAGATATGTGAAATGGCGCTGTTAATCGATAAAAAGGTCGAGCTCGAGCCGACGCTCCGCTACATGGCCCTGTACCTTCCGGCTGAAATCCGCCAGCGGGATACCGTGGCGCACCTTGCCGTCCAGGGTACGCACTGACACTGTACCCTCTTCCTGTTCCTTGGCCCCACAGGTCAAAATCAGTGGAATCTGCTGCAGCTGTGCGTCTCTTACCTTTCTTTTGAGGCTTTCCGATCGCTGATCCACCTCGATGCGCAGTCCGGCCTTTTCCAGCTCGGCTCCCTGTTCCTTGGCAAATGGAATCAGATCGTCGTTGATGGGCAGCAGGATCACCTGTACCGGTGCGAGCCACATGGGAAATTTTCCCGCGAAGTGCTCCACAAGAATGCCGAAAAAGCGCTCAATGGAGCCGAAAATCACCCGATGTATCATGATCGGCCGGTGCCGCTCGTTATCCTGTCCGATATAGGAGAGGTCGAAGCGTTCCGGCAGGGACATATCCAGCTGGATGGTGCCGCATTGCCAGGTTCGTCCCAGGGCGTCCTTGATATGGACATCGATCTTCGGCCCGTAAAAGGCACCGTCCCCTTCATTGATTATGTACTCCCGCCCGTACGCCTTGAGGGCGGACTCCAAACCGTTGGTGGCCGTCTCCCACTGCGCATCGGTGCCAATGGATTTTTCAGGCCGCGTGGAGAGCTCCAGATGAAATCCCAGTCCGAATCTGCTGTAGACACGATCCACCAGCTTGAGAACCCCCAGAATCTCATCCTGAATCTGGTCCGGGGTCATGAAGATGTGGGCATCGTCCTGATGAAAAGCCCGAACGCGAAACAGGCCGTTGAGCACACCACTCAGCTCATGCCGGTGCACCAGGCCGATTTCAGCCGCCCGGATGGGCAGATCCCGGTAGGAGTGGTGCTTGCGACCGTACAGGAGCATGCCACCGGGACAATTCATGGGTTTGATGGCATAATCTGCATCGTCGATGCTGGAAGTGTACATGTTCTCGCGGTAGTTGTCCCAATGCCCGCTGCGCTCCCATAAAAAGCGCTGCATCATGATGGGGGTTTTGGTCTCCACGTAGCCGGCGGTGCGGTGCTCCTCGCGCCAGTAGTCGAGCAGGGCGTTCCAGACCGCCATCCCCTTGGGATGAAAAAAAGGCATCCCCGGCGCCTCATCGTGAAAGGAGAACAGATCCAGGGCTTGTCCGATGCGCCGGTGGTTGCGCTTGCGGGCCTCTTCCAGGAAATTCAGGTATTTGCGCAGCTCTTTTTTGTCGAAAAAGGCTGTGCCGTAAATGCGTTGCAGCTGAGCTTTTGACTGATCGGCCCGCCAATAGGCTCCGGAGACCTTCATCAATTTGAACGCTTTCACCAGACCGGTATGCGGTGCGTGGGGCCCCCTGCACAAATCGGTGAAATCGCCCTGCTGATAAAAGGAGATGGTACCGTCTTCCAGATCTTGTATCATTTCAACTTTGTAAGGCTCTTGCTTGTAAAACTCGAGGGCTTCGTCCTTGGAGACCTCCCGTCGCACGATGGGCAGCTTCTCCTTGACAATTTTTTTCATTTCCGCCTCAATGCGGTCAAAGGCCTCTTCGGAGATGGGTTCCATGTCGATATCGTAATAGAACCCATCCTCCACCACCGGTCCGATGGTCAGCTTGGCGTCGGGATAGAGCTTCAGCACGGCCTGGGCCATGACATGAGCGGCGCTGTGGCGCATGATCTCCAGCGCTTCGGGGTCTTTCGTAGTGAGCAGTTGGACCGCGGCATCCTTTTCGATGGCGCGATTCAGATCGAGCAGCTGGTCGTCCACGGCCATGGCCACGCAATTGCGGGCCAGGCCTTCGGAGATACCCAAGGCCACATCCATGCCTGTGGGCGGCTTGTCAAATTGCTTTATGCTCCCGTCGGGAAGTGTTATAGTGATCATCTTGGCATCACCTTGCAGTTTAGAGGTCCATGGTCGGTATTGTTCCAAATACCGATAAGTTACATTGAAGTAGGAGAAATGCCCCTGTGGGTCAAGTAAAAAATAGCCCGGCAGTGCCGGAGCAGGATTACCAATATATCGACACGCACGAAGCGCTGGAGGCCTTCGTCCGCCAGGCGCACAAGGCGGACATCATTGCCCTAGACATCGAGGGCGACTCCATGTTCCATTACCAGGAGAAGGTCTGCCTGATCCAAATGGCCGCCAATGGGCAGACAGTAGTCATCGATCCATTGATGGTCAAAGATCTCACCTCCATCAAACCGATGCTCGAAAATGCCGACATCCCGAAAGTGATCCATGGCGCGGATTACGATATCCGTTCCATCTACCGAGATTTCGGCATTACCATTGCTAATTTGTTCGACACGCAACTGGCCAGCATGTACATGGGATGGTCGGAGACCAGCCTGGAAGCCGTTGTCGCCAGGCATTTTGGCGTTGAGCTGGACAAAAAATACCAGAAAAAGAATTGGTCACGCCGCCCCCTGCCCGATGAGATGGTGGCCTACGCGGCATCGGACGTGACCTATCTCATCCCCCTCGCCTTCCATCTTACCCGGGAACTCGACCAACTGGGACGCCTACAATGGGTGACCGAGGAATGCCGGCTGCTCTGTGGCGTAAGACCTGCCAAAAACAATGACGGCCCCATGTTCCTGAAGTTCAAGGGCGCAGGCCGGCTGGAACCCGGACAGCTTGCCGTTTTGGAGGCGTTGCTGCAAATGCGCAATGCCATCGCCCGCCAAAAAGACCGCCCTTTGTTCAAGGTGATCAGCAATGCCGCTTTGAAAAAGATTGCGCTGGCCATGCCGACCAGCCTCAACCAGCTCAAAGCAAGCCGCGTATTGAGCGACAAGCAGTACGACATGTACGCCAAAGCGGTCATGGAGGCGGTGCGCAACGCCCGGCGCATGCCCAAGGACCAACTACCGGTATACCCGCGGCAACGCTCGCCGCGGGTTCCCCGAAAAGTACCGGCAAGGGTCAAAACCCTTCGCGCCTGGCGCGACGCCAAAGCAGAAGAACTCGATCTGAACGCCGCACTGTTGTTGAATCGCGCCTTGATCAAAGCCATTGCCATTGAAAACCCCGCCACCACCACCGCCCTGGCCAAAGTGGACGGCATTCACCAATGGCAGGTGGATGCTTTCGGAGATGCCATCATAGATACCCTTCAATAGTGTACTCGATCAAGGGACCGGCATTTTGTCCTGCGATAGCGCTTACATCAATTCTCCGCCTGCCCTGTTCGAAACCCTGCGGAGAAAATCCTTATAGATTCTGGCGGATAGTGCGGGATACTCAACCAGCGGGATATGGCCGCAGCCATGGATGATATCCATCTTCCCATTCGCTGTTGTTCAGTCGCGTCGGCATGACATGCTTGAAATTTTTTATCAGGGTCATACTTTTGACGTTAACCATTTTTAGCCGGGGATACAGCCGCGCAGCTGCAAAGACACCATCCCCCTTGACCATACCATATCACCTTATTATCACTAATAAATTCCACAATAATCAATATAATCTTATTTCCCTCTCCCCTGCGCTTCCACCAAAACCGGAAAAAGGCATATTTTTTGCTCTCTTCTATTTCGGGTTGTTACCAATACAGCTGATTAACTTTAGAATTCAGTTGCAACCCCTCACAAGCGCTCTATAATAGAAGTAGATCTGAGCAGTACGGCGTCACATAACAGGCCGGGTGTCGCAAAAACGTCCACCACCATGTTCCACACCATCTCCACAGGATACCCGGATGACGCCGCGAACCAAGCGTTGTACCTCGACGAACAATAGAATCGAATCCGGAGCGCCGAAAGAAGCAAATTAATCGCATTAACCAAATAACGGGGGAAACCATGGCCAAAAAAGTGCAGACCCAGCCTAAATCCCAGCTGCATCAACATTGTATGGCGGTCAAGCAGGGCGAACGTGTTTTCGAAAATGCCTTTCAAAGCGTGGCCCGACTGATCCTTGAAAGCGAGATCGAAAAAGTGGTCGTCAATGCCAAAACCACTTATGATTTCAATATCTTCAGGAATGGCTCTAAGCACGTCATCGGCATGTATGATGAGATCAACAGCTTTGTATCCTACGTCAAGGATGCAGCGGAAAACGGTTCATCAAAGGAGATGGCCTTTGTTCTGGTGGGCGAGCCCGGCAATGGAAAGACCTTTTTTGTGGAGTTTCTCTGTTCCGCGTACCGCTCCTTTTTGTCCCTTCCAAAAAATCGAAAATACACGTTTCGGTTCACCGGTATGAAGGAGTTGGGAAACTATGGTCGGATAGCCGCCGTCGAATCCCAGACCTATGAAGACCCCATGATCCTGGCCATGAACCTGTTTGATACCCCGGATGAAAACAAGCGGTTTCTGGGAAAAACGTTTGGTTTCGACGATAAGGAAATCGAAAAATTGTACGACAACTATCGTCCGCTAGGGGCCTGCAGCGGCTATATCTGGAATGATATGCGTGAAAAAACAGGTGGGGATCTCGATAAGATGCTGGAGATGGTCGATATCATCCCCGTGCCGTTGACCGAAAGCCTGGGAACGGTCACCGGCAAATACCCGGCCAAGGACAAAATCACTTCGTCGGCAGTGGATCTGCTCGGTGAAGAATCCATTCAACGCCTGATGCATATCACCGATACCAACAATCCCTATCGGTTCGATCTGCGCCGGGGGGCTTTGGCCCGCGTCGCCGGCGGCGGCATCCATTTCGCCGATGAAATTTACAAGAACAAGAAGGACCTGGTCCAGGTTTACCTGGGAGTGATCCAAAACCGCAATATTGAAATCGACGGCTACAAGTGGCCCATCGATACCCTGATCATCGCCACCAGCAACAATTCCGAATTCAACCGCTTCCTGTCGGAAAAGGAAGAGGCGCCCATCGTGGACCGCTGCCGAATATGCTACGTCTCGCACAATACCAACTACAAACTGCAAAACGATCTCACCGCCTATGCCATCGGCAACCAGGCCAGAACCACGCTGACCTATGAGGCGCTGCATCAGGACCCCAACCTCAATTACGCCACATCGGTGGCATCGGTACTCACCCGGTTGCCGCGTTCCGAAAAGCTGACCCCCATTGAAACAATGAAACTGGCGGCCGGTGAAGTGGCCGGAGAAAAGAGCATCAAGACCCTTGCGGAGGTCATCGATACCTTGAACCAGGAGCCGGATATCACCAAGCGCTTCGGTCAGAAGGGCCTGGGCCAGCGCAATGTCGGTCGCGCAATTCAACTGCTGATCGAAAGTTCGGAGACCAACGAGGGGCGGTGTATGTTCGCTTATGACATCTACATTGCATTGGAGCGTATCATCCTGGATTACGTCACCGATGCCAATGACCGCGCCAAATATCTTGAAGACATCAAAATCGCCAAAGGCATGTACCGGGAACGGATCATGACCGAAATGTTCAATGCCTACATGGACGAACCATTGGCCATTCGCAAAGATGTGATGAATTATGTCAACATGATCATCGGCATCGATGCCGAGAACCTGGGCCCGGACAAGATGTGGAAGTACAAAGATCCCCAGACCGGTGATCTGCGCGCCTTGAAAATCGACGAGCGTTACGTGAAAAGCGTGGAGGAGCGCCTGGGCCTCAAAACCGAAGAGCAGCGGGAGACCTTTCGCACCTCCATTCGCAAAATCTACGGTCAGAAAATTTCAGTGGATCCCAATTACGATTTTATGGACAATCTGGAACTGGTCAAGGCGGTCACCGATGTCCGCCTCAAATCCGATATCGCCGGCGCCGGCAGCCTGATCGGTGCGCTGGCCAACCGCACCAACGAAGAGAACCAGAAGCTTTACGACCGCATGGTGGACACCATGCTCAACAAACTGGGATATTGCCGTACTTGTGCGCAGAAGACCATTGAGTACTTCTGCACCCAGGAAGATGAGAATTAAATGAAAACCGAACTATGGGAAATCTATAAAAAACTGAAAAAGCTGGGGCTCTCCTCTGAACAGGAGGAAAAGATCCTGTCGGAGATTCGCATGGTTGAGCAGTCGTCCGCAGTGCCTCCAGCGGTTTCACCGGAGCCGCCGGCCTTCCCCAGCCTTTACGCTTTTCACGATATGATGATGATGCAGTCCAGCGCCCCTCCCAGGGGCAGTTACACCAGCCATATCCGCTCCATCGACGATCTGCTGGCTAAAGACCGGCAGCGGGAAAAAGATGGGTTTCCCCGAAAGATCAAGGTGGGACGCATGGTCAAGCCGGGCCGCGGCGGTGCCGACAAGGTCGTGGTCGTCCCCACTACGGAAGAGGAAAAACTGATCCATGACCCCTCCTTCTCTGATGAAGAGCAAGAAAAAGGCGCCGGGGGATCGGGTGATGGTGAAGAGGGCGAAGTGATCGGCGAACAACCGGTCCACGAAAGTCAGCAAGGTGGGGGCGGCGCCGGGCAGGGCGGTGAGGAACAGCACGAATTGGAGTCCACAGCCTACGATCTGGGCAAAATTCTCACCGAACAATTCGAGCTTCCCAACCTGAAAGATAAGGGCAAGAAAAGGTCCCTCACACGATATACCTATGACATGACCGACCGCAATCGCGGTTTCGGACAATTTCTGGATAAAAAGGCGACCTTGCGGCAGATCCTCGAGACCAATATCAGCATGGGCAACCTGCCCGACCTGGACAACATCGATCCGTCGGAATTCCTGATCTCTCCCAAGGACATGATCTACCGCATTCTGAGCCGGGAGAAAGATTATGAGTCCCAGGCCATGGTCTTCTTCGTACGGGACTATTCCGGGTCCATGGCCGGAAAAACCACCGAGCTGATCGTATCCCAGCATGTGATGATTTACAGCTGGCTGCTGTACCAGTACGCCAACCAGGTCGAATCCCGGTTTGTCCTGCACGACACCACGGCTAAAGAGGTCAAGGATTTCTATACTTATTACAACTCCAAAGTGGCGGGTGGAACACAGGTCTCGTCTGCCTACAAGCTGGTCAATGAGATCGTCGAGAAGGAAAACCTGGCCCAGGATTACAATATCTATATCTTTCACGGCACCGATGGGGATGATTGGGATACCGAAGGCCGGGAAGCCATTCCCCAGCTCAAGACCATGCTGCGGTATTCCAATCGAGTGGGTATCACCATTGCCCAGCACAGCGCCGGTACGGCCACCGAGGTTGAAAAGTATATAAAAAAATCAGGCTTGTTGGACCAGGCCCCGGAACTGTTGCGTATGGATCTTCTCAATGATGAGGCTGATGAATCGCGCCTCATTGAAGGCATCAAGAAACTGATTTCCCCATAATCCCGAAAGTCGGGTAGCGACGATCCCGGCAAAGAAAGCTGTCTGCATGGAGCTGGTCAATCAACATACCAAAAAGATCATGGAGGGTTGCAAAGAGCGCGCCCGGGCCGCAGGCCTTCAGTTCGAGGATGAATCGCTGGAATACATCGTCACCAACCGTGACCTGCTCGAACTCTATCCAAAAGTCATGATTCCGACGCTATACGACTATTGGGTGCATGACCTGGAAGTGCTCAAGGGCAAAGGAAAATATGAGCTCTATCCCAGCAATCCCTACGAGACCGTCATCAATACACGGCCGGCCATCTCCTTTTACAACGATAACAACCCGGACTGGCTCAATGTCATGATATTTTATCATGTCCTGGCCCACATCGATTTTTTCCAGAACAACCTCTATTACCGGCACACCTGGGATTATGACTTCTCCGGTGAGGCCCTTTCCGACAAACGGGTGATTGCCAAACTCAGGGCCGAGCGGGGCAGGTGGGTGGATTACGCGATCGAGTTTTCCCGGGGTATTGACAATCTGGTTGGGTATTTTGCCGAATTGGAACGTCTCTTTCCCAATACCGCTCACCATCTTTCCCTGCGCGTGGATTATTATTTTGATATCTTCTTGCAGACCATTAAAAAAGTAAAAACCAGCGAGTACATCAAGGAAATCGAGCGCTACAACCAGTGTAAAAGCGATCAGAAAGAACTCGGCGAAGAGGCTTTCTTCGCCGAGGTGGATCGCAGGCACCCAGAATTCAAAGCCTTGTTTGTAAAGTATAAAGAACAAAAATCCGCCCCCCCGTGCGATCTGATGCAGTTTATCATGGAGAATTCCCCGTTTTTGAACAAAGAAGAAAACAAGTGGATGCTCTCCGTTTTGCAGGTGGTGCGGAAAACCTCGCTCTTTTTCCAGCCGCAGGTCCGCACCAAGATCATGAACGAAGGATGGGCCAGCTACTGGCATGAGACCCTTTACCTGCAGGATGACCGCATCAACGGCCACGAAGTGGATTACGCACGGGTCAACGCCGGCGTCACCTCCATGCCGCGCGTCGGCCTGAACCCCTATGCGCTGGGCATGCGCCTTTTCTATTTTATCGAGGAATTGGTGGACAAAGGCCGACTTTCCTGGGAATTTCAGAATCTTAAAGACGAACACGCAAGGAAGCATTTCGATACCAAGAAGGGTACCGGCCGGGAATTCATCTTCAGCGTCCGACAAAATTACAGCGACTTCACCTTTATCAACCAGTTTGTCGACCAGGACTTCATCACCCACAACAAACTCTTTGTGGCCGGCAAGCGCCTCAACGAGGCCAAAATGGTATGGGAATATTTCGTCAAAAGCCGCAAGGCGAAAGACTACCGGCAAATGCTCTTCTCAAGCCTTTACCATCCGCCGCATGTCTCCATCGATCATGAAAAGGGTCGCCAGGCAGACACCCTTTACCTGGTGCATCGCTTCGAAGGCAAGCCGTTGCTCAAGGAGTTTATCCCCAACACCTTGTTGGGCACTGAGTATCTGTGGGGCGGGCCGGTGGAACTGGAAACCCATGAACCCAAGTTCATGCCGCCGAAATCGGACAGGCCCAAGCCGTCCGACATGCCTAAACCGCCTGCCGTAAAATGGCAAAGGGTGGTTTATACCATGAAAGACCGTAAACTGAGCAGAAGAATTGTTGGATAATGACAGCGCACTTTGGCAGCCACGACCATTGCAGAAGGCCGATATGCAGGAATTGAAGAACAATATTCAAAAAGCCATGCAGCATATTCATAGCGCCAAGGCTTCCGAGGATCAGCACGCCCCGATCCCCTACGAAGCGTTCCTCGAAAAAGTCTATCAGCGCCCCACCCATATGATCCGCAACGTATTTCAATTCTTCCACGATATGATCAATGCCCATGTGGGAGAGGGCGTGGACGAGTATCCTGACGATCCGGAATCCATTAAATACGTCAACTACGACTTCAGCCGCCTTTTCGTGGATGGCTCCGACCATCCATTTTTCGCCGACCGCTTGTTTTCCAACCGGCTGATGAAGCAAGTGGACAGCATGCGCCAGGGCGCCCAACAAAACAAGATCTACATCTTCGACGGCCCGCATGGATGCGGAAAGAGCACTTTCCTGAATAACTTGCTCACTAAATTCGAGGCGTACGCCAACACCGAAGAGGGGCAACGCTATGAGGTCATCTGGCGTATCAACATCGCCGACATGGGGCAACCCGCTATGAGCAGCGATACGGTGACCATTTTGGAAAGGCTGTTGCAACTCCAGAAAGAGTCCCAGCAGCAGCAGTACGACCGCCTGAAGTCCAAAGTGTTGGCCCAAAAGGAAGAAAATTATTTCGAGATCGCCTGCCCAAGCCACGACAATCCCCTGCTGATCATCCCCAAATCACAACGTCGCGAATTTTTCGATGATTTGTTTAAAAACGACGCCTTTAAATACGCCCTTTTCACCAACAAAGAGTATGAGTGGGTGTTTCAGGATATTCCCTGCACCATTTGCAGTTCCATTTACGAGGCGCTGTTGAGCCGGCTCCATGACCCAAAGAAGGTTTTTGAGTCGATCTGGGCGCGCCACTACGTGTTCAACCGGCGCCTGGGGGCCGGCATCAGCGTATTCAACCCTGGTGACCCACCCCTCAAACGATCCGTGTTTACCAACGACATGCTGCAACGGCGCATCAACCGTTTGCTCGATGACAGCAATCAGGTTCAGTATCTTTTTTCGCGCTACGCCAAAACCAACAACGGCCTCTACGCCCTGATGGATATCAAATCCCACAACATCGATCGTCTGATCGAGCTGCACAATATTATCAGCGAGGCCGTGCACAAAGTGCAGGACATTGAAGAGAACGTCAATTCTCTCTTCATGGCATTGATGAACCCCGAAGATAAGAAGAACATTCAGAATATTCAGTCCTTTTCAGACCGCATCGCTTATGTGAACATCTCCTATGTCCTGGACATCAACACCGAGATCGATATTTATCGCGACATTTTCGGACGTCATATCGAAGACGCATTTTTGCCGAGGGTCCTGCATAACTTTGCCCGCGTCATCGTCTCGTCCCGACTCAGCTTGCGTTCGGATGCCATGCTGGAATGGATCGGTGATCCGGACAAATACAGCCGGTATTGCGACAAAAACCTGCAGCTACTTAAAATGGAAATCTACACCGGCTACATCCCCAACTGGCTCAGCGAAGAGGATCGCAAGCGGCTGAATGCCAAACGCAGACGCCGCATCATCGGCGAATCTGAGAACGAGGGGAAACACGGCATATCGGGACGCGACTCTATTCATATTTTCGGTGAATTCTACAACGCCTTTGCCAAGAGCGAACGCTTCATCGATATGTCCACCCTGGTCAAGTTTTTCAAATCCCGCAAGGATCTGCATGCGTCGATCCCGGACGGATTCCTCTCCTCCCTGCAGCACATGTATGACTACCAGGTGCTCCAGGAGGTCAAGGAATCGCTTTACTATTACAACGAAGAACAGATCGCCACCGAGATTCAAAACTATATTTTCGCTGTCAATTTTGAAATCGGCGCCACCGTCACATGCCCCTACACCAGTGAAAAAATCAAGATAACGGAAGAATATCTCAAAGAATTTGAAGAGCGTATCCTCGGACGCAAAGCCGGTGTTGAAGAACGCAAGACCTTGCGGGTCGACACGCAAAAAGAATATGCCACCCAAACCCTGCCCCAGGAAATCATGGGTGAGGATAGAACGCTCTCCCAGACCAGCCTTTTCGGAAATTTAAATGAGCGCTACATCTACAATATCAAAGAGAAGGTGCTCGACCCGTTCCTGGATAACGAAAATTTCCGTCGGGCGATCAAAGATTACGATGAAGAGGATTTCAAAACCTACGATAAAAGGATTCAAGATGATGTCACCTATATGATAAACAACATCATCAAGAAGTATCACTATACCCCTCTGGGCGCCAAAGCCGTTTGCATCTATGTGATCGACAACGATCTGGCCCACAAATTTACAACCCCTTGATCGGATAGCCGTTTCCGGCAGGGCACCTCCCTTCATTTTCTTGCCGGGACCTTTTTCAAGGTACCCGCCTCACGCGGTTAGCGCTTTCTTGCACTTTTGGACTCAAGATATTCCCCTAAGTAGCCGATAAGGATTTAAATTCACAAGGAACTGACCATTTTGGAACAGAACCAGGACAGCGCAGCGGTACATACAAATGGACTCAAAGACCGGATACAGCTCAGATTCCAGGATGCATTTCAATCGCTTGACCCTTGCTTTTGCAGGGGCTCACGACCATATCGAACCGGATTTTAAGCGCTACTATTTTCAAAGCACCCTCAACCAAATCCGTATCGCCGTTTTTGCCGCTTTTATTTTTTACGCTGCATTCGGTGCTCTCGACCGGATCATTATACCTGAACGGTACTATCTGTTCTGGATGATCCGATGGGCCGTCGTCTGCCCAGTCATCATGACGGTGTTCCTGTTCAGCTATAGCCGATTTGCCGATCGCTATTTTCAACCGGTTCTCAGCCTCACGACCCTGATCTGTGGTCTGGGGATCATTGCAATGGTGCAACTGGCGGCGCCATATTCGAAATATTCCTATGTCGGTGGTCTCGTTCAAATCATTTTTTACATTTTCACCTTTTCACGATTGCGATTCATCTGGGGCACCACTGTCGTCTGCCTCCTGGTGCCGGCCTATCTGATTGTCACCACCACCGTAGGCAGCGCCCCCCAGAATTACATCATCGGCAAAGCGTTCCACCTGAGCCTCATTGGTGTCATGGGCATGATGGCCGGTTATGCCATCGAATACCAAACCCGGAAAAATTTCTTTTTGTCCCGACAGCTTGAATCCAAAAAACGCCGACTGGCCATGGCCAACGATTTCCTGGAGGAGCGGGTTGCGAGCAGAACCGTTGAGCTCAATGAAACCAATGCAATGTTAAAAGAGGAGATCAATGAGCGAAAACTGATCGAGTTGGCCCTGCGGGACAGCCAGAAACGGTTCAGTCGCATGGTAAACAATGTCACCGACCACATGTGTGTCTATGATTTGGATGGCAACATCCTGGAAGCCAACCGACAAATGATCAATGGACTGGGGTATTCTCTCGATGAGCTGGTCCACATAAAGTATTACGACCTGATCATACCCGACGAACGGGCCGCCTACTATCAGTATTTAACCGATATTCGTCGAAAAGGCACCATTTCAGGCGACATCACCCTGTCCACCCGCAGCGGTGAACCCCGCTATTTTGAGTACAGCAATGTCCTGGGGGAACATACGAACGGGCATGCGGCCATCTTCAGCCTGGCGAGAGACATCACGCATCGCAAAAAAACGGAGAAAGCACTGGCCGATAGCCAGATGCGATTCAAGAACGTCTTTGAAACCGCTGCTGCGGGAATGGCCATCATTGAAGGCCGAACGCGAACAGTGGTGGAAATCAACCGGGCAGGCGCCCAAATGACACGGTTCAAAATAAAGCAACTGAGTGGACGCTGCATCGATGACTTGATTGCCATGCCTGAGGAGACTGAATATCCCCAGATGCCCGTTCCCACATCTCACCCCGTTGAATGCCTGTTGACGACCTCAGCCGGTGAGGATATTCCCATTCTGGCAAGCACCCAGACGACGGTCCTCAATGACCGGCCGCACTGGATTATCAGCTTCGTAGACATTCAAAAAATCAAAGAAGCGGAAGCGGCCCAGCGGGAGTTGGAACTTCGCTCCAACCGCGCCCAGCATCTGGAATCCATCGGCACCCTCGCGGGCGGCATTGCCCATGATTTTAACAATATTTTGTTTGGGATCATGGGCTTTGCCGAACTGGCGCTGGAAGACGCGCAACACGGATCCACCCAGGCTAAGAACCTGGAGGAAATTCTCAAAGGCGGGTACAGAGCAAAGGATATGATTGCGCAGATTCTTACCTACAGCCGTCAGGACCGCATGGAGAAAACCATCATTCAACCAGCGCCCCTGATTAAAGAGGCGCTGAAGCTGCTGCGCGCATCTTTGCCATCCACCATAGAGATCCAAAGCCGTTTTGTCCCTAAATTGGGCAATATCAAAGTGAATCCCGCTCAACTCCATCAGATTATCATGAATCTGTGCACCAACGCAGCGCACGCTCTGATGGACGAAAGCGGCACCATTGATATTTCCATGGATAACATCACCCTGGGCGAGGATCGGCAGACAGCCCACGGTTTGGTTTTAAGGGGGGAATATGTGCGGCTTAAGGTTAAGGACAACGGTGTCGGCATTCGCCCGGATATCATCGACCGCATTTTTGAACCTTTTTATACGACCAAATCACAGGGACAAGGCAGCGGGTTGGGATTGTCCGTGGTATTGGGAATCGTCCAGTCCAACCACGGTTCCATAACCGTTGAAAGCCGGATGGGCCAGGGGACTTGTTTCGAGGTGCTTCTCCCTTTGATTGAAGGTGCGGATGAAAACACCCACAATGTGGAAACGATCATGCCCAGGGGACGCGAAAATATCCTGGTGGTTGATGATGAACCTCCGTTGCTGAGATTGCTCACCCGGATGCTGACCAGTCTGGGATATCAGGTTACCACCTGTGAGCATCCTGCCGAAGCGCTGGCGGTGTTCAATAGCCGCCCTCGCTTTTTCGATTTGGTGCTTACCGATCTGACCATGCCCAAAAAACTGGGCACGACGCTGGCCCAGGAATTGCTGCAAAGCCGACCGAATCTTCCCATCATTTTGAGCACCGGAAATGGAAACAAAATATCTAAAGAGATTTTGGAATCCATCGGCATCCGGAAACTATTGCTAAAGCCGATATTGAAGCGGGATTTGGCGTCCTCTATTCGGCATGTCCTAGATGCCGCATAAAAGCGGCGGGTACTGAAATCCCAATTTTGTGACAAACCAAATGCTGCAAAAGCCGGCGGGTTTCAGCGCCAAAATGGCAAGTGTGCCGCTGGAGAAAATTTACTGCAAATCCAACCAACTGTGGTACAATCACGCCATTGTCGTGACAGGCGCCGGATCAGGAGGCCTCCGGTTTTTGCAGCGCGTCATGCGATTTCAGGCGGACCGCCATCCGGTTTTGATGTTCCGCATTGTCTGGCGACTTCATCATCCTTAAGAAAATCATACAGCCGACCGCGAAATGCGCATTGGATCATATCGCGAATTTTACGCATCAAAAACTCGCTGGTGGCGGCTTCGCCATCGACACGCAAACGAAAAGCAAGCAACCTTTTCAGATCAATGTCATCTTTATCTTTATCCGGTACCATTCTCCATATGCGTTGCAGGATCATTTGGTGAGGACCGCCGGTTGAATCGATGGTGATAATCTTGTCCGTCACCCGCAGCCTCCTTTGTCCAATAATGGGTGGATGAATAAAGATCGGTGTGAACGACAACCCCAAGTTGCGGGGGACCTGGATTTGTTTTTAGACGCCACGTGCTTTGCACTCGGTCTGGAATGAGCCAATTAGCGGATCTCGATTGTCTTTTATCCATATTAATCAAGAAACCATAGAAGTCCATACCCATGGGTCTGAAATCCCTTTTAAGCGCCGATATGCGGGAAATTTCTTCCCCTTAAAGCCCGCTATCCATAAGCAAAAGCCGTGTTGAACCGGCAGCAGTTCAAATTTATACCTATTTTAGATCAGTATAAATACCCAAATAAACCAGTATTGTATTTTCTTGCCATATGCTCCTATTGTACACCCTATCGAACGGCCGTACAGAATTCTGTGAACTTGGAACTGATATCTGACTGAACTGATTATTGAATGAAATCCAAACCTGCAAGCATACTCTGGGAGCTGGTCGGTCGTCTTGCCAATACGACGCTAACCGTTCGAATCAGCGGCGAGATGGGAGTGGGCAAGGAGGCCGTCGCCCGGCTGCTCGGCCGCCACTATCCCCATTCCAAAGTTAAATTTCAAAAGATCGATTGCCGCCAGCTTACAATCGGTGCAGCCCCCTCTCCCACGACCCGGTTAAACCGGTTGCTGGCATCGCCCAACCGCAAAGTCTTTTACCTGGAAAATATTGAAAGCGCCACAAAGGAGATCCAAAATCGCCTGCTGGAGTTGTTGAGCACCGGCTATGCGGATTCTCCGCCGTGGCTGTTGGCCTCCAGCCTCCAGCCCCTTGAGCGATTTCTCAACAGCGGCCGCTTGAGCTTCAAACTCTATCAGGCGATGAACACCCTCCACATTCTTCTGCCGCCCCTGCGAACGAGATCAGAACGAATACCGCAAATACTCTCCTGGTTCCTCAACCACTACCATCACAACCTGCCCTCGGGTTCTCTGGCACTGCCAGGGATGCGTGAAATGGAACGCCTGATGAATTATCACTGGCCGATGAACTGGCGCCAGTTGCAGGAATTTGCTAAAAAAGCAGTAGACAAGATGGCATGGGATGTACCGCTGAACAGTTCGTTGCCCCAAAAGGCCTTGCCCCAGGAAATTGACGACATCGCGGCGATCTACATTCTATCCATGGCCAGATTGCGAATCAATAAAGAGAACGTATTGGAACAGATGATGTCGGCCTCCCAATCGGATGAAATCGGCCTGCTGGATCTGGTCATACTCAACGAGGCCGTCGACCAAATCGCAGAGCAGCTTCGAGATGGAGAAGATGATCTTATTTAGGGGCTATCGCAGGCTCTTCACCCGCTCCCCTCGGCTGACCACCTCAACAATACGGATGCCATATTTTTCCTTTTCGACGAGAACCTCACCTTTGGCGATCAGCGTATCGTTGACCAGCACATCCACCGGTTCCCCCTCGAGTTGGTTTAGCCCGATCACAGATCCACTCCCGGTTTTCAACAATTCATGCACCCGCTTTCTGGTGCGGCCAAGCTCTACGGTCAGATTCAAAGGGATATCCAGAATCAGATCCAGATTGGAAATTTCATCGCCAGTCGATTTTTCCGATTCCGCGGTGTCCGCCGGAATCTGTCCCTGTTCAGTTTCCGCCGCATCGCCGGAGTCGCCATCTTTTTTAATGCCGGCATCGATGATAATGGTGTGCCCATTGCAATTAAACAGCAGCCGCTCGGTTTTGATGATATTGAGCGCCTCAACCCTGAAATCGAATCCGTTGGTAATCGCCGGAGTGGACAGTACGCACGAAAGCCCCACATCCACAAAGGCCGATTTGAGGTTGCCACCGATTATATTGCTCATCTCTCGGATGACATCGAAGACTTCTTCTTCGCTTTCGATCTCATCCTCTTCCATGCCGAGCATCGCCGCTGCCATGGTGCGGGCAAAGCTGTCATTAACCTGGATATTGAACATGCCGTGTACATCACCCGCAAAACTCACCGTGCCGACGGTACGCTTGTCCTCCCTGAAATCGGGCGGCACCTCCTGAATGCTTTCTATCTCCATGGAGAGCATGGTGTAGTAGACATCGATCACCGAATTGATCACCGTTGTGGTGATGTCCACCGAGTTGATTTTCTCCGTTACCTCATCTGCGGAAAGGGCTTCCAATCCGGGGATGAAAACTTTGGCGCCCAGGTCCTCTTCGACGGCCAGGTCGATCAGAATCTCATGATCCTGATGGCGGAAGACCCACTGATGGGTGATCGCCATTTCGCTGGCTTGGATTTTGAAATCCGATCCCCGCGTGATGTTCGGTGTGGATATCACACACGACAGATCGGCATTCAGAAAATCGCTCTTCAAATTGCCGCTGACAATATTGGTCAGCTCACCAAGCACGTCCTTGACCTCTTCATCGCCGTGAAGTTCAGTCGACTCAACTCCCAGCATGGCGGTAGTGATCAGCACGGCCAATTCCTGACTGACATGAAGGCTCAATTTTCCAACCACCTCACCGGCATAATGGACCACCCCCACCATACGCTGGTCGTTCAGACCTTCATCGGTGACCTTTCCAACTTTGGTCAGATCCAAAGAGAGCATGCTCTCGAAGGTTTCCATGATGCTCTTGGTCACGGTTTTTTCTATGGCGCTTAAACGTATTTTTTCCATTCAGCCGATCCTCTGCCAACACTGAAAGTTGGGGATGAATTCGTCACCGTTGTCATCAAATTGACACCCGCAGGCCTGCGTGTACCGAGGCATGCCTTTTATTTTCAGCACCTTGAATCTGTGCCCACAAAATGTCGCCGATATGTTCGGCTGATAGAAGGCATTGCAAAATACTGGCCAATCGGCACAAAAAAACGCCCGGGCCGAAGCCCGGGCGTTAGGTTTCCCATTGCAGCAGCGTTTAGAACAGACCTGTCACCTTTCCAGTGTCAGGCTCCACATCGATGCGGCGGAAGGCCGGGTTGGAGCTCGTTCCCGGCATCAAGCTGATGGTACCGGCACAGGGGCACAGGAACTTGGCCCCGGAATAGATGAGCACGTCGCGGATGGGCAGCCGCCATCCCTTGGGCACGCCCTTTTTGACCGGATCGTGGCTCAGGGAGAGGTGGGTCTTGACCATCATGGTGGCGAAATCGGCGTACTTGGGATCGTTCTCCAGCATCTCAGCCTTGGCATTGGCCTCCGGAGCCCAATCCACACCGTCGGCGCCGTAGACTTCCTTGGCGATGATTTCGACACGGTCGCGCAGCTTCATCTCCAGCGGATAGAGGAAATTGAAATCGTTTTCTTCGTTGCAGGCGTCGATGACGGCATCGGCGAATTCCAGGGCACCTTCACCGCCCAGTTCCCAATGCTTGGATTCGGCGCAGCGGGCGCCTGCGTCTTCGGCCGCCTTGCGCACGATGGCGCACTCGGCGTCGGTGTCGGTGTAAAAGCGGTTGATGCAGACCACCGGATTGATGCCGGCCTTGCGGATCACGCCGATCATGTGAACCATGTTTTCGACACCCTTCTCCACCAGTGCCAGATTCTCTTTGGTGTAAGCCTCATCCAGATCCTTGCCGGCCACAACCTTGGGTCCGCCGCCGTGCATCTTCAGGGCGCGGATGGTGGAGGTCAGGACGGAGACGTGGGGTTTCAGACCGGAGAACCGGCATTTGACGTTCCAGAACTTCTCAAAGCCGATATCGGCGGCGAATCCGGATTCGGTGACGTGGTAGTCGAACAGTTTCAGTCCGACGCGGTCGGCGATGATGGAACTCTGGCCCACGGCGATGTTGGCAAAGGGTCCGGCATGCACGAAGCACGGGTTATACTCGGCGGTGCACATCAGGGTGGGGTTGACGGTATTGCGCATGAATGCGGTCATGGCGTTGCCCACTTCCAGATCGCGACAGGTGACCGGTTTGCCGCTCTTGTCAAAGGCCACGGTGATGTTGTTGATGCGCTCTTTCAGGTCACCCAGGTCGGTGGCCACGGCCAAAATGGCCATCAGCTCGGAACCCACGGCGATGCCGAACTTGCTCTGCATGGTATAGCCATCATACCGTCCGCCGAGACCGATGACGATGTTGCGCAGGGCCTGGGCGCAAAAGTCGATGATCCAGCCCATCTCAACGCGGGTGGGATCGATGTCCAGGCGGCGCATCTTGGTCAGGCGGGCCAGCTGTTCATCATTGTAGTTGCGTTCATGCTGCATACGGGCGGTCAGCGCCACCATGCCCAGGTTGTGGGCATTCATGATGTCGTTGATGTCACCGGTAAGCCCCAGTGAAAACTCGGTCATGGGGATCAACAGGGAGTTTCCACCACCGGCAGCGGTCCCTTTGACGTTCATGGTGGGGCCGCCGGAGGGTTGACGCAGAGCACCGCCCACATTGACACCACGTTTGCCGAGGCCTTCCATAAGGCCACAGGATGTTGTGCTCTTGCCTTCTCCCAGCGGGGTCGGGGTAACGGCAGTCACTTCGATGTACTTTCCATCGGGCTTGTCTTTCAAACGGTCGATCACCTTTAGAAAATCCACTTTTGCCAGGCGCCCCATGGGAAGAATTTCATCAGGCTCCAATCCGAGCTTGACACGCCACTCTTCGGGAGTCGGCATGTTCGCTTCGGCCGCCTCAGAAATTTGCCAGTCTGCCATTTCTACTGCGTTGTACGGCATTGTCTGAACCTCCTTTTTCTTGTTTTAACCACTCATCGGAAAAGATGAATGCGCTTGTTCATCTTGATGGATAACGTGCCGAGATTGGAGATTGAGGCCGATGATGAATAAAGAAGCCCAGTTATGCAGCGAATCTCGACAGACGCGTATTACCATGTGAGTAGGGGTTTGGCAAGGCCAATTGGTTGTTCGTTCCTGGTTCCTGGATCATGGTTGAACAGGGTGATCTTATTCGGTTTTGTACAGTAAATGCGTTACGGTTGCCTGGCGCGCCATGGCGATTTTATGAACATCGAACGTCGAGTGGGAGGTGGTTTGCGCTGCGTCGTTTTACAAATCGGCGGAATGCCTTGTTGGATGTTCAACGTTGGTTGCCAGGCTTTGGACGTTCGTTTCCCCAAAGTGTTTACCCTCCTGTTGGTTCAATTTCCAATAGAGCCCTTTTGCCGTCATGAGATCTTCGTGGCTGCCGATCTCTTCTGCGCGCCCTGCCCGCATCACCACAATCCGGTCGGCCCCGCGGGCGGTGGAGAGACGGTGGGCGACCAGGATACAGGTTCGACCGGCCATCAGATTCTGTAAGGCCTGATGGATGGCAACCTCGGTTTGGGAATCGATATACGATGTGGCCTCATCCAGGAGGATAAGCTGGGGCTGCCGGGCCAGCGCCCTGGCGATGGCGACCAATTGCCGCTCGCCACTGGAAAGACCGGCGCCGGATTTGACCAGAGGGGAATCCAACCCTTGGGGCAGCCGCGCCACAAGGTCCTGGCAATTGGCGGCTGCGACGATGCGGTCCACTTGGGCCGGTGGGACGCTGTCGGCATCGGGAAAAATGTTCTGCTTCAGGGTGCCCGAAAAAAGCACCGGCTCCTGGGGAACCAATGCCAACCGCGACCTCAAGTCCCCCAGGCCCCAATTCTGAACCGGCCGGCCAAACAGGGTGATCTGACCGCTGGTGGCATCATAAAGCCGCATGATCAGGTTCAGTACGCTGGTTTTGCCCGCACCGGTGGGGCCCACCAGGGCGATGGTCTGACCTTTGGCGGCTTTGAAGCTAACGCCATCCAGAACTTTTTCACCAGGGGTGTAGGAGAAACTGACCCGCCTCAGTTCAACCACTGCAGTTCCGGCCGCCTCAGCGGACGTTACCCCTGGGTGGCGGGCGTTTTGGGGCAAACGTGCATCGCTGTCCAACAGTTCGAATATCCGTTCCGCTGATGCCATGGCATTTTGAAGAATATTGTAATTTTCCGCCAGGTCGCGCAGCGGCCGGAAAAACATCCGCATGTAGCTCAAGGCTGCCACCAGCACCCCCAGACTGATCTGCCCTTTGGAGACACCGAGCCCGCCGAAAAAAACCAGGATGGCGATGGACACGATACCCAGCACTTCGATCATGGGCATGAATACCGCAAAGATATGAATTTGACGCATACCCAGGCGGTAGTTTTCGGCATTCAAAGCGGCAAAATGCTCATAGTTCGCCTCTTCCTGGCAGAAGGTCTGGATGGTGCGCATCCCCTCGATGGATTCCGACATTCGGGTGTTGATCTCGGCCACCTTGATCCTCAAGGCGCGGAAGATATCCCTGGCCCGATTGGAGAACCGCGCCGCTGTCCAGACTACTATCGGCAGCACGGCAAATCCCGCCAACGCCAGGCGCCAGTCCAGCACAAGCAACACCGTGGCAATGCCGGCCAGAAGAAAAAAATCTTTAAATACCAGGGCAATAAAAGTAGTAAACAACTCGTGCATGTTCTGAACGTCATTGGTCACCCGCGTCACCAGGCGCGCCACCGGCTGTCGAGTAAAGTAGGCCATGGATTGCTGCTGGATGTGGTCGAAGAGTTTCAACCGCAGGTCATGCATCACCTTGTGACCGGTATACTCCATGATCATTCTTTGCATAAACACGAAGAGAAAATCAGCCAGCACTGCAATTGAAAACAGTACCACCACCAGGGAAAGACCGGAAAGATCCCCTTTCCGCAATACGATCAGATCTTCGGCCGCCAACCGGTCGAGATCTTCGAGGGCGATGCGCATCCGCCGGCCCGATGCTTTGAAAAGGCGGGGATATCGCCGCACCACCTGCTGCACATCCCGGCCCGAAGGGTCCACAAAAAGAAAGCGATGCTTGGGAGATGCATTCTTGCGCTCTCCATGCTCTGTCAAAACGGCGGTGGGAACGATGTGGCGGTCGATGGCGACCTTGGTGAAATAGGGAATCGCCAGATCCAAAGCGGTGATGGCCACGACCAGCGTCAAAGAACCGAGCAACAACTTCCGGTAGGGATGCAAAAAAGGCCATAACCGTTTTAGCAGTTTCAAATCATAGGGTTTGCCCAGGTGATCCCCCTCTGAATAACCGTAATCAGACCGCATCTTCCAACTCCTGCAGGGCATGAATATGGGCATAGTATCCGTCGCTGCGCAGCAATTGATCGTGGGTGCCCTGCTCCACCACCTTTCCCTCCTGAAGGGTGACGATGCGATGGGCAAATCGGACGGCTGACAGGCGGTGGGATACGATTAAAATCGTCTTCTCCCCACCCAATCCCTTAATGGTCCGAGCAATGCGTTGCCCGGTAACGGAATCCACCTGGCTGATGGGGTCATCCAGGAGCAGAATGGGGGCATCGACCAACAGCGCCCTGGCCAGAGCGACGCGCTGCTTCTGTCCGCCGGATAGCAGGATACCTTTCTCTCCCACCACCGTTTCCAAACCCGCCGGGAATCGTTCCAATGTCTTGGCAAGGCCAACGTCTTCCAACACCTTGTCCATCCGATTCAAGCACCCGTCCGGACATCCGAACAGAAGATTTTCGGCAATGGTGCCGGCAAAAAGGAAAGGCTCCTGGGGCACCAGGGCGATGCTGCTGCGCAGATCCTTCAACGGCAGGTTCTGCACAGGGCGGCCGTCGATGGTTATGCGGCCCTCATCCACGTCATATAGTCGCGGCACCAAGTTCAGGAGGGTGCTCTTTCCGCTACCCGGCGGTCCTACGATTCCCAAGGTCTCACCAGGCGCCGCCGTCAGATCGATATGGCGCAGCACAGTGTGGCTGTCATAAGCAAAGGATACCTTTTCAAACGCGATGCTTCCGCAGATGGGCGCCGGCAGCGCGGTGTCAGACCGGTCGCGGATCTCCGGCGGATGCTCTAAGATCTTTTTCAATCGTTCCAGGGAGGCGCCGCCCCGTTGAATCAGGTTGGTGACCCACCCCAGGGCCATCATGGGCCAAGCCAGCAGGTTGAGGTAGCCGATGAAGGCCACGAAGTCGCCCGGCGTGATCTCGAGGAGAATGGTCCGCTGACCGCCGATCAGGAGCACCAGCGCCAGGCTCACATTGGTGAGCAGCATCATCATCGGCAGAAACAGACCCATGATCCCCACCAGCTTGATATTTTCATCGATGTAGGTCTGTGAGACTTCCCGAACGGCCCGGCCGGCAGCTGCTTCTCCATTGTGGGCTTTGATCATGCGAACTCCGGCGAAACGTTCCCGCACCGCCTCGGTCATATCCGAGAAAGCCGCCTGGACTTTCCGATAGCGCACATGCATCCGTTTGCCCAGCAATCGGGTGACCAAAACCAGGATCGGCATGGGGATCAGGACATAGAGGGTCAA
This sequence comes from Desulfobacteraceae bacterium, assembly GCA_037387725.1. Lineage (GTDB taxonomy): Bacteria > Desulfobacterota > Desulfobacteria > Desulfobacterales > Desulfosarcinaceae > JARRKU01. The sequence continues at coordinate 11,886 of JARRKU010000016.1, read as the reverse complement.
TTCGACATGGATATAGAGCATGAAGCCGATGGACGCCGCCCCCAGCACCACGGCGTCGTTGAAGGCCACCAGGCCCATCCCGGCCGCCATGCGGACCTGTTGGATATCATTGGTGGCATGGGCCATCAAATCCCCGGTTTTCGCAGTGTCGAAATAGGATGCCGACAGGGTCTGAACATGGGCCAAAAGCTGGTTGCGCAGTGTCTCTTCGAGGCGCCTGGCGGTGCCCAGCAGGCAACGGCGCCAGATATAGCGAAAGACCCCGATCGACAGGGCCAGCGCAGCAATAGCCGCCGCCTGGAGGATCAAACTGCCGGCGCCGGCCTTGAGGATCGTGAGATCGTCCACCACCTGTTTGATCACCCGGGGTATGGAGAGCTGCATCGCATCCACGACGATCAGCGCCAGCAATCCCAAGGCGATGATCCGCCAGTGACGTCTGAAATGCAGCTTTATGAGATCGATGGGTTTCAAGAAAAAATAGTTTCTGGTTTCTGGTTCCTGGTTATTGGCCCCAAGAAGCTAACCATTGCATATGGTATGTAAAACGCCAAACAAAAAACCAACTTTGATGAATCAACAACCATGAACGATCAACCGGCCCCAGTAACTAAGATTCAATAACCAGAAACCAAATCATGTCAAATCGCTGATTTGGTTAAAATTCCCCTGCCGGGACCGTTAATTGACTTTCATGGGGGTGGTTGTTAAAAGGTGCGGATGGAACCGGGCCACGTTGTTGAATTTATCGACAGCCAGAAAATATTCTGTGCTGTTGTAATGGATATAAAAAAGTTGCGCCTTCGGCTGTTGACCGAACATAACCGTGAGGTCAAAATGGCAGTTGGCCGATTGACCCATCGATCCGACCGACTTCTGGATGTTGCGGCACCTCGCATCAGGCTGGTCAACGAACTCAAGGCGATTGCCGCCCGGCGCTCGGATCTGAGCCGACAAATCAATATCCCCGACCTCTGGGAGGTGCTCAACAGCGAGCAGGAATGGATCGACCTGCCCACCATGACCGCCCTGTGCTTTCCCGAGGAAGCAAGCGACGACCACCAATCGGCGGTAATGCGGGCCTTTTTCATGGACCGCCTCTATTTTAAATTTCAAATCGATCGCTATTTCCCACACTCGGCTGAGCAGGTTGAACAGATTGTTCATCAACGGGAAGCCGCAGCCCGCCATGAGCTTCTTATCGCCAGGGGCGGCGTGTGGATGCAAAAAGTGCTGGCCGGCCAAAATTCGTCCGTCCCTGAAGAAAAAAATGATATTTGCGACATTCTCACCTCATACTATCTCTTCGAAAAGGAGAGTCCCCACAAGGAGACGGCCAGGGCCATACTCAAGCGGGCCGGAACCGGGTCACCGTCTGCGATCTTCACTTTTCTGAAAAAGATCGGGCGCTGGCATCCGGATGAGAATCTCGACCTGATCCGCTATGATATCACCTCGGAATTCTCGATCGAAGCGGAGACCTATACGGAAACCCTCTGCCGCAACGCCACCCTGATCCAGAACGGACGGCGCGACCTGCGCGACCTTGCCACCATGACCGTCGACGGCCCCTCCACCGTGGATTTCGACGATGCATTGAGCATCACCCCGGAAGGAGACGGCTACACCATCGGCATACACATCACCGACGTCGGTTACTTTGTGGGCAAGGATGATCCCATTGATCAAGTGGCCCAGGAGCGATGCAGCACCATCTACATGCCCGACGGCAAAATCTCCATGCTGCCGCCCAAGCTGTCGGATGATGCCTGCAGCCTCATTGCCGGCCAGGACCGACCGGCCATCAGCACCTTGATTCATCTGGACGCCAAAGCCGCCATCGTGCGCTACGAAATCTTTCCGAGCCTGATCCGCGTCCAACGGCAGCTCACTTTTCAGGATATGGATGCCTTGGCTGGGGATGACCCGGGCGCCAAAGCCCTTTACGCTCTGGCCCGGCACTACCGGCAGCAGCGAATCGACAACGGCGCGCTGCTCATCGACCTGCCGGAGATCAACGTCTGGACCACGCCGGACGGCCAACCTGTGGTTACCCGGGTGAACCGGGAAAGCCCGGGTCGCATGCTGGTGTCAGAATTGATGATCATGGCCAATGCCCTGGCAGCGCAGTGGTTGTCTGAAAAAGGATTAGCGGCCGTATACCGCTCCCAGGCCGAGCCAAGGGAGCGTCTTTTCGGAGACGAAAAGGGAACGCTCTTTCAGAACTGGATGCAACGCAAACAGATCAACCGTCTGGTGCTGGGCAGCACACCGGAGCGGCATGCCGGACTGGGCGTATCGGCGTATGTCACCGCGACTTCCCCCATCCGAAAATACTTCGATCTGGTGACCCAGCGACAGCTTCGCGCGGCCGCCGGACTTGAGGAACCTTATACCCAGGAACAGATCGAATCCATCATCTCGACCTCCGAAGAACCCATGTCCCTGGTGGGACGGATTCAATACCGGCGACAGCGCTACTGGCTCTTCAAGTACCTTCAGGAGCGCACCGGACAAAAAGAAGAGGCCCTGGTGCTCTTCAAACGGCGCGACGGGTATGTGGTCCTGCTGCAAAAATACATGCTGGAGTGCCGGCTCTCCGGGGCCGACGCCGTAAAACTCCGGCCCGAAGACCTGGTCCAGGTCACCATCCAGCATGTCCATGCACGCAACGATGTGATTACGGTGGTGTTGGGCTAATCCCGATTTCCGCATATAAGACTTCGATCATATTGACATGGATCGTGTTTTTTTGTCTGCGCCTTCCAGGGCCGAGCCGATTGACCGGCCTGCTTGACATCCAATTATGATTGGGCAGCAAGGCCATTGCATCGCCATTGACAAAGCAGAGCAGAATTTGAGATTATCCCTCACTTTCAACCTTGCGTCAGGAATTGCATTAACAAGTCGCTGGAAGCCACAAAAAGCTTCGAGCCCGCGTTCTGCTCAAATCAATAAGGAGTGACCTGTCTTGCCCTTTTCACCGCCCACTGCCGCATTGAACATCGGTCGTAACCTCAAGTTGTTTTTCGCCCTATCCCGAACCCCCCACGCGCTGATCGACCTGGCAACGCCGGCGGCGGCAGCCCTGTTGTGCCTGGGCCATCTGCCCTCCTTTTCGGTGACCGTGGTCGGCATCATCACCATGTTCGCCGGGTATACGGCGGTCTATGCCCTGAATGACGTGGTGGATCTGAAAATTGACAAAGAAAAAGTGCGCATCGGCGGATGTGCTGAAGAAGAGTGCTACCTGGACGGCGCCATGACACGTCATCCCATAGCCAAAGGGGCTTTGAGCCTTTCCGACGGTCTGGCGTGGATCTTTGGTTGGGCCGTCGTGGCGCTGGCCGGCGCGTACTGGTTGAATCCGGTTTGTCTTTATATCTTCCTGGCCGGCTGTGTCCTGGAAAGTATTTACTGCCTGCTGTGGCAAGTCACGCCGCTGCGCACCCTCGTCAACGGTGTGGTCAAAACATTAGGCGCCGTGGCGGCGGTTTATGCCGTTCACCCGGCTCCTCCCCTCCTGTTTCTGGTGGTGCTCTTCATGTGGATCTTTTTTTGGGAAATCGGCGGCCAGAACATTCCCTGTGACTGGACCGATATTGAAGAGGACCGCCATTTCAAGGCCAAAACCATTCCGGTCCACCTTGGCGCCCGTCGCGCGGGACTGATCAGCGTCGCCACCCTGGTTTGCGCCATGTTCCTTCATTTCATCCTCTTCTGGGCGTCGCCGCTGATATGGAACGGCCTTTTGCTGCTGGCCGCCGTGGGAGTCAACATCGTGCTGCTGCTGTGGCCGGCATTTAAACTGGCCGACGGTGGTGAGCGCCGCCTTGCCATGGACCTGTTTAACAAGGCCAGCTACTACCCCCTGGCCACCTTGATCCTCGTATTGATTCAACTGGCCATCGCCTGACCGCTCCTTTTAATCCCCACGTGGGCTACGGCTATCCCATTGGTCATAACGCGGTAGCGCACCTTTTCAAATCCGATCTGCTCGAATATGGCGGCCAGCTCGTCGGGCAGCGGGAACATGCGGATCGTCTCGGGCAGACAGGCGTAGGATTCGGCCGAGCCTGCAATCAATTGGCCGAGCAGGGGCATAATATTGAATGAGTAAAAGTCGTAGAGGGCCCGAAAGAGAAAATTGAGCGGCCGGGAGAACTCCAGGCAAAGGATGCGACCGCCCGGTTTGAGCACCCGGTGCATTTCACTGAAACCGCGCTTGAGGTGGGTGACGTTACGGATGCCGAATCCCACCATGGCCACGTCAAAAGTGGCATCGGGAAATGTGATTTGTTCGGCATCCCCCTGAACGTAGGAGATGTGGGCCAGTTCCGGATAGGGGTCTATTTTATGGCGGCCGGCCTTGATCATGGCACGGTTGATATCGAAAATCACCACCCGGCCGCCTGGCCCGGTTCTGCGGGCCGCCAGAATGGAAAGATCCCCGGTCCCGCCGCACACGTCCAGGACCTTATCTCCAGAGCGGATGTGGAGCATACGAACGGCGGCGCGTTTCCACACATGCTGGATGCCCATGCTCAGCAGGGTATTCATGAAATCGTACTTGGGCGCCACCCGGTTGAAGTGGCGCATCACGGCTTTGTACTTCTCGTTCTCAGTATAGGTGCGGATACCGAACCGCGCCGTGCCGGTCTGCGCTATATGATCATCCAGTTGTTCCTGCCGTTTGCCGGCGCCGAACCAGCGGGGGTTTTTCCATAGATCCATCGCATATCCTTTCAAAACCGTCGAGCGGCCTTGCGCGTGAAGTGCACCAAATAGTTCATTGCCCTGCTTTTGCACAATGCAGCGTAGCCGATATAGGGCAGATACCGCACGCCTGAAAGGTGGCCGAGGGCCATACCGGCATCGCCGGCCCAACGGACCAGCTCGTCGGGCCGCACGAACTTTTCATAGGTGTGGGTGTGCTTGGGCACAATGCCCAATATAAATTCAGAGAGCCAGATCACCAGCAGCCTGGACAACAGGGTGCGGTTCACCGTGGCAAAAAAGACATCGCCGCCGGGTCTCACCAGCCTTGCACAAGCGTCGGTCAAGACCGCTGGAGCTGGCACATGCTCCACCAACTCCATGCAGGTGACCACATCGTAGCCGCCGGGATGCTGTTCGGCCCACTGCTCGGCCGTGCTTAGACGGTAATCGATGCTGAACCCCCGGCTTTCGGCATGGGCCTTTGCCACTGCCAGGGAGGGGGCCGCCATATCAATCCCCGTGACACGCGCCCCGGCTGCAGCCATACGCTCGGAGAGCAGTCCGCCACCGCAACCGACATCCAGCACCTTGCGCCCGTCCAGCCCGGCATGCGCCTTCACAAAGGCCAGGCGCACCGGATTGATCTCATGCAGGGCTTTATACTCACCTTTGAGATCCCACCACTTGTCCGCCTGGGCGGCAAAGCGGGCGACTTCATCATGGTCCAGATTGTTCACATCGACATCCATCCGGCCTTCCGTCCTCAGGGTTTTTGCTGCAGCCTGCGTAGATAGAACAAAATAGGTATTGGTTCAAGGTTCATGGTTCCTGACCAGCAGCAAGGTGTTGCCGATCACCGTCAGGCTGGAGAGCAGCATGGCTGTGGCGGCGACCAGGGGGTTGAGCAGGCCGCTCATGGCAATGGGGATGCTGATCAGGTTGTATATCCAGGCGCAACCCAGGTTCTGCATCACCTTGGCGTTGACCTGCCCGGCCAGGGTCGAAAAATCGATGAGCTGGGCCGGATCGCCGCGCATCAACGTCACCTGGGCCGCCTGCTGGGCCAGGGCGGCGTCCCGGTGCACGGCAACCGACAGATCCGCCCGGGCCAGGGCGGGCGCATCGTTGATGCCGTCGCCCACCATGATCACGCTCTGACCGCCGGACTGCAAATCGCCCACATAGGCGGCCTTATCACTGGGCAGCAATCCCCCTTGAAAGGTTTCGATGCCCAGTTTTGCAGCCACCTGCCGGGTTGCGGCAGGAGTATCGCCCGATATCAGATGGACTTGATGGCCGCGGCGCTGCAACTCCCCGATCAGCCCGGCGCTGCTCGGCCGCAGCCTGTCCCCGAAACCCAGGGTGGCGCAGGGATGGCCGTCCAGGCCCAGAAAAACCCTGGAAAGCAGCCCCTCCTTCGTCTCTGAAACCGGTTGGCGCCGGGAGTCGTCGGCGACAAAGGCCCAGGTGCCGATCTTGACCGTCTTGCCCTCAAATTTTCCTTCAACGCCATTTTCCGATAGCTTGACCTTTTGGACCTCGGCCGGGGATATGTCGCAGGCGGCGGCATGGGCCAGCACCGCCCGGGCAACGGCATGATCCACACCGCTCTCCAGGCCGGCCGCCAGCGCCAGGGCCTCTGCTTCGCCCATTCCGTCGGCCGCCTCGATCTTTTCCAGGGACCATTGCCCGTGGGTCAGGGTCCCGGTTTTGTCCAGCACCACGCAATCGACCCCCTGGCCCCTTTCAAAGGCCTCGAAATCGCGCACCAGAATACCGGCGCGCCCGGCCGCAGACATCCCTGCGATGCGGGCCAGGGGGATGGCAATCCCCAACGCACAAGGGCAGGCGATGACCAGCACCGTCAGCGCGCGGATGAAGGCCGCTTCCCAGGCCAGCCCCAGCAGATATCCAAAAACGGCGGTGGCCGCCGCCAGTCCGACCATGGCCGGCACAAACCAGGAGAGCCATTGGTCTGTACGGCTCTCCAATGGCGTTCGCCGGGACAAAGCAGACTCGATGATGGCCACCATCTGGCCCAGCAAGGCGTCGCCGCCCACGCGCTCGGCCGTCAAACGAACGTCCCCCTTGATCAGGCGGGTGCCGCTGGTCATGCTCTGGCCCGGCGCAACAGACTTGGGCCTGGATTCGCCCGTGACCGCCGATTCATCCACCAATCCATGCCCGGCGACCACCCGGCCGTCCGCAGGCACCATTTCGCCGTCTTTTACGCGAAACCGGTCCCCGGCCGCCAGCTGCGCCAGCGCCACGAAACGTCCCTGGGGGTGACGGTCATTGCACAATCGGACCTTGTTGGGCTGCAGGGCCAGAAAACCCGCAAGGTCCCTGCGCACCCGCACCTTGGCCTTGGATTCCAGCAACTTGCCCAACAGCACCAGGGTAATCAGCATGGAAGCCGTATCAAAATAGAGGTGCCAACTGGTCTGTCGGAAATTATAGAGGCTGAAGAGGTAGGCCGTGCCGGCCCCCAGGCAGACCAGGGCCTCCATTCCCGGCGCTCCGACGCGGATGCCCCACCACGCTTTTCTAAAGAGGGGGCCGCCCCCATACACCATCACAACCGTGGTCATCACCAGCATGGGCCAGGAGATATAGCGGATGCCTTCACCGGTGAGCGAAGCAAAGAACCCGGAATAGAGGGACCAGGAGAGCATCATCACATTGGCCGAGAGGAGCCCGCTGACCATCAGGCGCACGAATTCCCGCACCCAGAGCGAACGCTCTCCTTTGCCTTGCACGTCCAACGACCGGTACCCCAACCCGCCGATGGTCTTGGCGATGGTCTCCGGGGTCACCTGTACGGGATCGTAGCGGCAGCGCAGCCGGTCGGTGGCAAAATCGCATGCCACCTGCTCCACGCCGTCCAATCGGCTCAGGGCCGTTTCAATGACCCAGGCACAGGCCGGGCACCACATGCCCTCCACCTGCAGCTGCAGGGAGAGGCATTCACCGTCCGGCACTTCTCCGGCCGTTTCCGGCGAAGTGCTGACGGCACCATCTCCGGTTGATGTCTCTCCGGGAGAAGGCACCACGCCGGCGGCCACACAGCGCCGAAAGAGCTCGCTCTGCTGAAAGGTCGACGGGTCAGGAGAATCGGCGGCCTCCATGAGCATGGTGTAGACCATCAGGCAGCCCTTGCAGCAGAAGTCAAGCACACGGCCGCCGAACTCGCTGCGATGGCGCCCCGACCGCCGCGGCAGCCCGCATAAAGCGCAACCCTCTGCTAAAGTTTCCTTTCCCATTTCGTCTCCGCTGCCTTTGAACATCAATGCCGCAATTAATCAGCCATATCAATTTGAAAATCCCTTTACAATGGACGCCTGCCCCGCACGGGATCTTTTAAGGTGACAGCCGCCATCACAGTTCTTATCTGTAATGATAACCAACATAGGGAGGACAAGCCATGCATCACCAACGCAAACTCGGTCGCAGCGGGCCGCCGGTCAGTGCCATCGGGTACGGCGCCATGGGCCTGGAAGGATACTACGGCGCTGCCGCAGAAGACGAAGCTTTGTCCGTCATCGCGCACGCCGTGGATGCGGGCTGTAATTTCATCGATACCGCCGACGCATACGGCAACGGGCATAATGAGAAGATGGTGGGACGCGCCCTGCTGCAACGGCGCAAGGACGCCTTTGTGGCCACCAAATTCGGCATCGTCTTCGCCCCAGACCAAACCGGAACCGAACTTCCCACCGGCTGGGGCTTCTCACTGAACGTCAACGGCACCCCGGAATATGCCCAGACCTGCCTGGAGAAGAGCCTGAAACGCCTGAAGATGGCGCATATCGATCTGTGGTATCTGCACTACCCGGATCCGGCCGTGCCCATCGACGAGACCGTGGGGGCCATGGGACGCGCAGTCGAGCAGGGCAAGGCGCGCTTCCTCGGCCTGAGCAATGCCACCGCCGAACAGGTTCGCCGGGCCCACCGGGCCCACCCCATTGCCGCCGTCCAATACGAGTACTCCCTGTGGCGGCGGGAAGCGGAGACCGACCTGCTGCCCACCCTGCGCGAACTGGGCATCGCGCTGGTGCCGTGGTCACCCCTGGGCAGCGGATTTTTGACCGGCACCGTGGACAAGCTGGCCGAAGGCGACTTCCGCCACAACAATCCCCGCTACCAGGGCGAAAACTTCAAGGCCAACCTGGATCGCTTCGCACCGTTGAAGAAGATCGCACAAGAGATCGGCGTCACCCCGGCCCAGCTCGCACTGGCCTGGCTGCTGCACCAGGGAGAAGACATCTTCCCCATCCCAGGCACCCGCAAACCAGAACGGGTCACCGAAAACGCCGCTGCCGCATCCATCAGCCTGAGCGAAGAAATCGTCCAGCGCATATCCCGTCTGGCAGCCCCGGGTACGGCCAAAGGAGCGACATTAATTTAGAAAAAGGAGATAGACGAAAATGCAATCCATCGGCCCCGTCAACGCCCTTTATCCCATGCCCACCACACTGGTGGGCGCCACCGTCAACGGCAACCCCAACTTTCTCACCGTGGCCCATGTGGGCATCCTGAACCACGGCACCCCCCAGTATCTCTCCATCGGCCTGGGCAAGGTCCATTACACCAACGCCGGCATCAAAGAAAATCGGACCTTCAGCATCGGCCTGCCGCCGGAAGAACTGATGGTCGAAATCGACTACTGCGGTATCAAATCCGGAAAGAATGTCGATAAATCAACCCTATTCGACATCTTCTACGGAGAGCTGAAAACCGCCCCCATGGTGTCCCAGTGCCCGGTCAACATGGAGTTGAAGCTGCATGATGTGCTGGACTTCGAAAAGCACGATATCTTCATCGGAGAACTGATCCAGACCTATGCCGACGAAGCTGTTCTAAAAGAGGGCAAGATCGACATCGCCAAAGTCCGGCCGCTTCTATTCGACATGGCCAGCATCCAATACTGGTCCCTGGGAGCGCCGGTAGGCCGATGCTGGAACGCAGGCAAAGCGCTTAAGAGATAATCAAATGCCGTCACCCCCGCCGAACCACCCCCACCAGCTTTCCCACAATGGAGACCCGCTTGCGCCCCCCATACCGGAAGACCAACGACCGACACGCAGGATTGGCCGCCTTCAGCGTGAGCGCCGTGCCGGTGCGCTGCACGATTTTCAAGGTGGCCTCGGTAAGCAGATCTTCCACCAGCACTGCGGCGATGACGCCGTTTCCCACCTGCTTCTGGGGCCGGATAATGGCGATGTCCCCATCCTGGATATGGGCCCCGATCATGGAGTCGCCTTTGACCCGCAGGCCAAAGCAGTTATCGCCGCCGAACACCGACCATGAACGCTTCTTGCCCGGTTCGGCCACGATATACCCCTTCTCTTTTAACACATGGAGCAGCCGGTGAATCCCAGCCGGAGCGCTCAACCCCAGGTGCTCACCGATTTCGCGCACCGAAGGCGCCATGCGGTGTTCCTTTTGATATTCAACGATAAAATCAAGCACGCTTTGCTGCCGTGGCGTCAACTCATCCATATCCATCTTATGCCTCTTTCATTGTTTGAAAAGGGTATCCCCCGGGCTTTGCACCCCTTTGCCGCCTTTGTTTAATACATGGGTGTAAATCATTGTAGTGCTGACATCTTTGTGCCCCAAAAGCTCTTGAGCTGCAATAATATCTGCTTAGAAGTGGTTTCAAACCTTTCATTCGGGCCCAAGATCAAGGCGGGCGACAGATTTAAACCGGAGGAATAGTAGGCTATTTCGAGGATTTAAATCTGTCGCCCAACACAGAGGTTGGGTTCGAAGGGAGGGTTTGAAACCACTTCTAACCTCTTCACGGGTAAAGACCACAGGCAATTTCTGCGGCTTCTTAGCCCGTATCAGGTTTTCAAACTCTCCGACATCCTTCTTTAAGACCTCGCGGTAAAGAAAAACCAATGCACAAAGAGCCTGGTTCTGTGTGGAGCTGGCCACTTTTTTATCAACCGCTAAATGCGTCAGGAAACCACTGATATGCGCTTCGCCCATACCTTTAGGATGCTGTTTATTATGGAAAAAAATGTAACGCCTTATCCAATCCACATAACTTTGTTCCGTACGAATACTATAATGCTTGCAGCGAATCACATTGCGCACCTGGTCGAGAAGCCGAGGGCCTCGTCTATATGGTTGTTCGTTTTTTTCAACCATTTTACCATCAGCCGGCGAGATCGAATCATCAAACATAATTATGCCCCCCGTATATATCTGATAATTTGCAATAATTTCTTTGACATACGGCATAGATGGTGCTAAATGGACTCAGAAAAACCCATTAAAAACCCTAAAAGACACTTAAAGGCGGGAACCTGTATGAACGTTTGTTCACATATACGGCAGGTTTTACTAAATGTCAATTTTTTATTGTGCTCATCAGCACAATAACACCGGAAATTTGGGGTATTATTGGGCTAGCCAGCACAATAATACCATTCCGGCTGCTAAACAGCCGTAAAATAATGCGGCTATTGGGTCGTCGAATCCATGTTGTGTGGAGGAAGTGGTTTGGAAAAAAGCGATATTGTGGATTTGATTTTTAAAGCAGCGGCTATCTATCTATTTGTTCTCGCTGTCATTGCCATACTCAGCGCGCTTGAAGCAGCAGTCGGTCTTTTTATAGTGTCAGGCGTTTCTTATGGTAAATTGTTTGACGAAATTTCTATTGCACAAGCAGCTTTGCCATCGCTTATTAGCTCCTCGATAGGCGGTATTTTAAAGTTTGTTATTTATATTGTTGCAGGCCGAAATTTATTCAACGGTGGTTCATGGGTTCGACGATTATTCGGCAAAAAAGTATTACCGCAAAACTGACTATGTTCATTTGACATAATTGCATGGTATATTAAATGAAGCAAATAACTAATTTCAAAAAGGATGAGTTTTTAAGTCTCATCATGAAGGCAATTGCCATATTTCTGTTTATACGTTCAATAGTTCTATTGCCAAAGGTGTTTAATGCTGTCTACATGCTTATTGCTGAAAGACAAACTATAATTTCAGTATTTTTAGGTGAAGCTACGATAGGAAGTACAATGATGGTTCTTAGAATGATGCTTCAAAATTATTGGTCCGATTCTCTGATATTTTTTTCATTCCTATTGATCGGAAGGGACTTGTTAAACGGCGGCCACTTGATCAAAAAAGTTTTAAACAATGTTT
>JARRKU010000015.1:84896-106676 GCA_037387725.1 Desulfobacteraceae bacterium | reverse complement strand
CTTTAAGCTTTAATCCGGCTTCAATGGTTTGTTGCAGCAGCTTTTCTGCTCCGGCTTCACCGATCCGTTTGCGCCAACGGCTCATACTCGATGGATGGATTGGCATTTTATGCTCAAAATACTTCATACCGGAAAAATGCTGCCAATAAGGGTTCTCAACCCAAGCCTCTACAACATCGGCATCGGACAGGTTATGCGTGTATTTGAGATAATGCAGCGCCACCATGAGTCTTGTGCTAATAGCTGGCCGTCCATTGTCCGGACAAAATGTTGAGCCAAATACTTCTTCCAATCGGACCCAGTCTACCACCTTGGAAAGCTTTGTCAGGCTGTGACCAGGATCGATAATTTGTACCAGCTCAACTAGAAACAGCTCCTTTTGTCGATTTTTATGGGCTGATTTGCGTGGTTTCATGTGATAAAATTTGCAAGAAAAGTTGATGGTTAATGCCAAAATCTTGCAATTTCTATATCACATCTTGCATGTTTTTACCAATAATTATTGTATGTTATATGTTTTTTCAGTATCGACTAAATAATATTTAAGGCAGCACGGGCACTATGGACATCTCTTCAAATTTGCGCCTTCAATATAAAACCTCCCAAATTTTAAATTTCAGAAGTGCCCTCTAAATTTCCAAATTTGAGCCCATTCGCCGGTGTGTTACAATTGCACTGGCTACTTTATCTATGTGAGCGGCCATACCGGGCAGCTTGCCTGAAATCCGTCTTCCAAGCGCAAGCCAAAGGCGCTTTCACTGAGGGTAAACGTATTATAAATTTGAAAGGAATAAGGATGACGCGCATAAAAAGGCCAGTGAATCTTGACGAATGGAATGAATTTGGTCGGGATTACCTGCCTGGCCATTTAGGGATAGAAATTCTTTCCGTCGATGCAAAGGAACTGCGGGCGCAAATTAAGATACGGAAAAGCCTCCGCGCACCGAACGGATTCCTGCATGCTGCCTCCGTCGTCGGCCTGGCCGATACGGCCTGCGGCTATGCCACGGTTCACAACCTGCCGGACGGCGCCGAGGGATTCACCACCATCGAACTTAAAACCAACTTTATCGGAACGGCGCTTGAGGGATCTGTGAGCTGCGTTGCCCAACTGGCGCACAGAGGCCGAACCACACAGGTCTGGGACGCTGTTGTGCGTGCGGATGACATCGGAAAAACCATAGCGCTTTTTCGGTGTACGCAGTTGATTCTTCGGCCCAAGTCTGCATGACTGATTAAAATTCTTGGGTGAAAGTCGTTGGCAAATAATGCGTTGGAAGCTAAAATTAGTCTTTCGTCAAAAAATAGTCATACTTGCCTGTTCGAAAGTAAATAGAGAGAAGGATACATAGTTGATACATATAAAACAGAGCAGTTAGAGTACGTACGTCAAATATCCAAATTCTGCATTTTAAGACCGATGGTGGCTGGAAAAGAGGAACACACGGAGCAAGACCAATGAGGCCAACAACACAATCGAGCGGCGGAGCTGGTACGGCCGCCGGTCGAACAACTTATGGAAAGAGAGATTCCATGAGAACGACGCTATCGACAATTCTTCTGGCGTGCATCATCCTGGTTGCGGCCATTCCGGCCGCTGGAGACACACCGCCGGCGCCCTTGAGCCCAGGAAGAACGCTGAAAAAGCCCATCGTGCCCTAGGCGATAAAAGATGCAACGTCGGTGCTGAAAGCCTTCCGGGTGACCCGCGTGGAGTTCAAAACGATCTCAATCAACAACCAGAACCACCTTGCGGTTGGCGTCGTTTTCAATAAAAATATCGACAGCGTCACGGTAAAGCAAAATCAAAATATCCGGCTGCTCAAAAGGACGCCCAGCAATTTCTGGGTCGATGCATCGACCCGGAACAACACCGTTCGGATCAGGCCGAATGTCACCACCTGGGTTTGCGGTGCTGCACTTGAAGAACACGGCACTTACAAAATGCACTTGCGGGGCACCATCAAAAGCAGTGACGGCGAATATCTTGACTGCAATGGCGACGGCAAGGGTGAAGGCTTCAGCCTTCCGGCCTATGCGTCGCAGACCTATCAGGCCACGGGCGCCTTGATAGAACAGCTGACGAATTGAGAAAATCCAATTGAGCCAAGCGCAGACTGGACCCATTGGTTTATATCACATGCGCATTGACGGACAATCGCCTTGCTGGCATACTTAAAGGTGGTTTCATTCTCGATTGGTGCAAAATGTGTGAATAATCGGCCTCCATCAGCCCGCACAGGTTCTCGTCTTATCCCTTCGCTCGCGCTTATCTGCTGTCGCATCATTTCTTGAATAGATTTGCTTTCGATTACGTCAATACGTCAGTGCCGTCATACTGCTTATGAGAATAAGGTCCAAGTCTAAAAATCCGTCCGAAGACCAGCGGGTTCCAGCCACACTGGTCAAGATATTCACCCCGGTCCTGCTCACCATCGTGCTTTTTATCGCCACATTTTTTGGATTAATCCTGCCCGATGTGGAAACCCAACTGATGAATCGCAAACGCGAAATGATCTCTGCCTTGACCCAATCGGCCTGGAGTACCATTGGGTATTATGCCCGGATGGCTGAAAATGGCGCGCTATCGGTGGACCAGGCCAAAGCCAGGGCTGCCGCCCATCTGCGCAGCTTGCGGTACGGGCCTGAAGGCAAGGACTATTTCTGGATCAACGATATGCATCCGAATGTCGTCATGCACCCGTACCGGCCGGACCTGGAAGGACAGGATGCCACCGATATCAAAGACCCCGACGGAAAGCGGCTTTTCGTAACCTTTGCCGAAATCGTGCGTAACAAGGGCGCCGGGTATGTGGACTACCGCTGGCAGTGGCAGGATAATCCGGATAAAATCGTGCCGAAAATTTCCTACGTAAAAGGATTTAAACCTTGGGGGTGGGTGGTCGGAACCGGCGTCTATGTGGAAGATGTGCGCTCCCAGATCCTGGTCATCACTCGCCGCATGACCGCCAGCTGCCTGCTTATTACGGCGGTGATTTTCGTTTTGGGGATCTATGTGATTGTACAAGGCGCCAAAGCCGAGCAGATAGGGCGGCAAATCAAGGCCAAGGCCAGTCTGCAGCAGGAGCAGCTCTACCAGTCCGCCAAGCTGGCATCCTTGGGCACCCTGGTTTCGGGAGTGGCCCATGAGATCAACAATCCCATTGCCACGGTCATGCTCAACCTGCAGGTCTTTGAAAAATTCTGGCAATCCTGCCAGCCGGTCATGGATGCGCATCTCAAGCAATCCGAAGACTTTGCCGTGGGCGGCATGCCCTATCCGCAGCTGAAAGAGCGCCTGCCCAGGCTGCTGCGCGACGCCCGCGAGGGGGTCGGCCGGGTCAAACGGATTGTGGGGGATCTGAAGGAGTTTGCTGGTGTTCATCCAACCCACGCCAAGAGCGATGTCGATCTCAATGTCATCGTGGGAAAGGCCGTGGGCCTGGTGGGCAACATGATCAAAAAAACCACCTCCGATTTCAAGGCACACTATGCCGCACATCTGCCGCGCTTTAGCGGCAACGGACAGCGGGTCGAACAAGTGGCGGTCAATTTGCTGGTCAATGCATGCCAGGCAGCGGACAGCGGGCGGCCGATGTCCCTGGACGTCAGCACCGGCCTTGATAAGGAGAGCGGGGGGATTTATCTCAAGGTGAAAGATACGGGGACGGGCATGGCCCCGGATGTGATCGAGCGCATCACAGATCCCTTTTATACCACCAAAAGGGATACGGGCGGCACGGGCTTGGGGCTCTCCATCTCCCATACCATCGTAAGGGACCACGGCGGCCGTATGGCGTTCGAATCAGCGCCGGGCTACGGAACCACCGTGACCGTATACCTGCCCGTAAAAGAAGAAAAAGATCATCAGGAGAGGAGCCATGGCGCCATCCAGTGAACCCCGGCATCCCATCGTTGTCATCGATGATGAGGAGAATATCCTGCTGGCCATCGATACGACCCTGCGATTGGCTGGATTCAATCATGTGGTCACTTGCCAGGACAGTCGCCGGGCCATGGATATTCTTAACGGCCGACAGGCCAGCGTGGTGCTGCTGGACCTGAACATGCCCCACCTTGACGGGGAAGACCTGCTTCAACGGATCGGCTCGGAATTTCCCCATATTCCCATTATCATCGTCACCGGAACCATAAATGTGGATACGGCCGTGCGCTGTATGCGGTCCGGCGCCTTTGATTACATTGTCAAGCCGGTGGGGGAGAGCCGCCTGATCGCGGCCATTCACCAGGCACTGAAATTCAATGAACTGCATCAGGAAAACCAGGCCCTGCGGGATCATCTGTTCGAGGACCGCCTGGAACACCCCGAACACTTCGATGCCATCGTTACCAACAGCCCCACCATGTTAAAACTTTTTAGATATATCGAGTCCGTGGCCCCTACCACGCAGCCCGTGTTGATTCGGGGTGAAACCGGCGTCGGCAAAGAATTGGTGGCCAGATCCATTCATCTGCTCAGCGGCCGCAAGGGCGAGTTCGTAGCGGTCAATGTGGCCGGCCTGGATGACAACGTCTTCTCCGATACCTTATTCGGCCATGTCAAAGGCGCCTTCACCGGCGCGGATACCAAACGCGACGGCCTCATCGAGCGTGCCGCGGGCGGCACTCTTTTTCTGGATGAGATCGGCGACCTGAGCCAAAGCTCCCAAGTCAAACTGCTGCGGCTGTTGCAGGAAAAGGAGTATATGCCGTTGGGTCTGGATACCGCCCGCCAGACCGATGCGCGCATCATCGCTTCTACCCATGCCGATCTATGGGGCCTGCAGGAAGAGGGCCGTTTTCGAAAAGATCTCCATTATCGGTTGCAGACCCATCGTATCCTGATACCCCCGCTGCGCGAACGCAAGGAGGATCTGGGCCTGCTGGTGGACCATTTTCTGGCCAAAGCCTCCCGGAACCTGGACAAGCCCAAGCCCCCCCTGGACCCCGAGGTGCTCGATCTGATGAAAGGGTATGCCTTTCCAGGCAATGTGCGCGAATTGCAAGCCATGATTTTCGATGCCCTTGCCCAGCACACTTCCGGTGCCCTCTCCCCGGGCATCATCCACGACCACATCACCCGAGGGCGTAAAGCTGAAACAAGACTGCCCCATGATCACCAAACTGCCACGGCGCCGGTCATCTTCGGCAATCCCCTGCCGACCATCAAACAAGCCACGCGCCTGCTCATTGAAACGGCGCTGGAGCGGGCCGGCAACAACCAATCCAGTGCCGCCGCCATGGTGGGCATCTCCCAACAGGCTTTGAGCAAAAGGCTCAAAAAATGGTCGCGCAGCAATAAATGACAGGTTTGGTTGTATGCCTACAACTAAAGTTGTCAGTGCAACCATGGTTGTAATTGCCTTTGGCGCTTACATCCCTTTGCATTTCTGCACGCCCATCTCAGCCGTCACAACTTAAGTTGTGAATGTATAATTCCAGAGAGCAACTGACCTATGCTATTTATGTAATAATAACGGATAGATATGTAAAAACTCGCTATTGGCACGTCACTTGCTCAAGCTCTTATCATTCCATAAAATTGACATTAGCAACTGAACGCGGCTCGTTGCGATAAATGTCATTCATTTTGGGGAAAGGGTGCGCTGGGGGCCGCATGGAATGCGGCCCCCATAACCTTCCGGGAATCTCCGATTCGTCACCTCAACCATCAAGGAGGATAAGATTATGGCCGAAGCAAAAACAACCACACCGATCGCCAATCCAGCAGTTGTAGGGCTAGCCGGTTTCGGACTGACCACCTTGATTTTGCAATTTCATAACCTGGGGTGGTGTGGCATTGGCCCCGTCGTCACCCTCGGGCTGGTATTCGGCGGAATGGCGCAAATGATAGCGGGTTTTCAGGAGCTTAAAAGCGGTAACAATTTCGGCTACAGTGCCTTTGTCTCCTACGGCGCCTTCTGGATCGCGTTGTGCCTCATGCTGCTGATGAATCATTTTGGCATCTACAAATCAAGCGGGACCGATATCGGCTGGTTCCTGGTCGCATGGACCGGATATACCGCCATCCTGTGGGTGGCCTCCTTGCGGATCCACGCGGCAATGTCTTCGACCTTCACCTTGCTTCTCCTCGGATTCATTTTGCTGGATCTGGCCCACTTCGGCTACCCCCAATTGAAGTCGATGGCCGCATACGTGCTCATCGCTTGCGCCCTCAATGCCTGGTACATGATGGCCCACGTCATTTTTCTGCAAGTTTTCGGCAAAGACATTCTCCCGGTAGGCAGACCGTGGATCGATCCGCAACCCAAAGAAGAATTCGGCGAACTGGTCGAGGTATCCGCCTAGTGACCTAAGAAAAAGATGCACGATATATTTCCTTTGGCATTGGAGCAAAGCGGGTCCTTTTGCAAGGGCCCGCTTTCGAAGCTGGGGCTCGCTCGGGTGGAAACAAATTCATCCAGCGAACTATAAAGGATAGTGCCATGCATCAAGAACCTTCCAATACATCAAAGACAAATCGCTACCATGCCAACTCTTTCATTGATCCCCTCACATCCGTCCGGGCTGTCTCAGAATTGCTACGGGACTACCCGGACCTGGAAGACCACCAGCGCCGCCGTCTCATCGACCTCATCTTAAATTCCACCAACCGTATGATCCACATGGTGGAGCAGATGGAATAATTTTATAGCACCATACCAGATCATTCACATCAGCCCCATCTGTTCACAGCGAGCGGAAACCAAAGCGGGACATCGTTAATCATCAATATTAATGAAACTGATTGATGATTAGAGATGTGCCTTTAGTGGATTCCAATATCCTGTGAATTCAGCATGTAGAAGCCCTGCAGGCTACCTCCGGGTACCCGTCGAAAAAAATGTAGACTTTTTGAAGCACCTTTTCGTCTCTCATTTCAAATTCACTCAACCCTTGGGAATCTGACACCTGATATCGTTTCAATCAGGGTCGCTTGGAGGAAAACAATGAAAAAGCCTTACATCCTTAGCGTTGTTGCCATTGTCATCTTTTGCTTCACTGGTGTTGCCTTTTCCGGCAGCAGGAATAACGACTCGAGGCATGGGAACCGTAACAATCCGCAACAATACCAGAAGAGCCATCGAAACGAGAAGGAACGAATCGATCATCGCGGGTACCGGGATGATAAGCGTCACCGCACTTATCGTCACAATGACCATGACAGACGCTACGAATACCGCAAGCATCATGGATACAGCGAACACCCCTACCAGAAGCACCGTCGCTACAGTCATTACGTCCATAAAGGACACCGGTATGGCTATCAGGGCCACTGGAGATCCTGGGATCAATGGCATCGCTATGCAAAGGGCCATCCGAAAATTTACAAACACGGGAGCTATTACCGCGAGGGCGGCCATTTAATGTTCAGGTTCCGCGATCCTGTTTCCGGCAGCTTTTTCTTCTTTTCTATCGGGCATTAGATGCTCCAGGAACCCAGTCCCTATGGACGCGTCACTATCGCGTCCATAGGGCTACATTAGGGGCCATCCTACTCTTGGACCTCTCTTTTTCTTGGGGGGCGGCTCTCTTCTCTTGAGTTTCTTGTTCTTGGGGCCCATCTACACCTGTTGGTCATTGCGCTTCTGATCCGCCTGAGATGTTACGGGTTTGCCAGTTGCAGTTTGAGAACCAGGTATCCGCTGTTGTTCTCATAATAATCTTTGACATCGTTGGCAAAGAGGGTCAGTTTACCGGACAACGGTGCGATAAAGGTCCCGCTTGCCTTGGATGCTTTTGTGTCCATTTGCTCCACATAATCTTTAAAGGCGAACAAAACCGGCGGCTGTCCCCTTACCTCCCCCAACAGGACCATGAGATCGTAGCCTGGCGAGCGGGCTTTTTTAATGCTGATCCAGCGAATGAACCTCAACCAGAGCGAAAGGTTCTCTCCCCATCCATTGATGGGATCTGCCGCCACCTGACGGTCGTACCAGACGGTTAACGGTGTCATGGCGAACTGATAGGATCGGCCCTGTATGATCTCAACCCCGCTTCCAGCGGCGGGATTCTCTGCCGACACTTTTATGCACCGCATCTCTCCGGGCTGCAGGGGCGCTGGAGCAACGGCGGCCGATTGGAAGCCGTCGCTTTGCCGGGCCTCCCGTGCCGGGCAATCCAATGCGGCCATCGCCGCTTCCCAATCCTGCTCAGTGGCGATGTATCTCGCAGGCTGCGCACAGCCCACAGCAGTCAAAACCAAGAGCATGAGCGGGATAAGGTATGCCATATCTTCTCCCTTCATAGAGATGTCCATCACTTTTTTTATCTGATTTTATCCTATCCATTTCTCTGGTTTTCAGCAGATCAGCCTTCCTTTGGCAAGCAAATCCGAAAGTCATCAGGGTAGTGATTAATACCTGTAATCCCAACGCATTCAGATTCCGCATTCATTGGATTAGAAATGGTTTCAGGGGATTCCGAGACGCTCCTAAAATTTGAACCCAAACAATAATCGAAATTCTCAAGTTAGAAGGATAGGGATGTCAATAATATCCGTGCTATGGTGTGTCTCCAGGAATCTACCTTGAATGTACCCTGATAAAACAGCATATAATCTTTATATGATAACTTGGTGCGACCTCCGATCGCCCACAGTCGCCCAATCGATTTCCCAAAACTGTTTTGTCGCCGTATCTTTCTCCTGTTCAATGAGACAAGGTGAGCGGGACCTGGATGTTCGCAAACTTTTGGGGATGGATCTTTATTTCGTTGAAATAAAATAGATGCATTGGCAGATTGAATGTATATTGTTACGATATGATTTAATGAGGGACGAAAGGTTGACGATAAGGCGGCATATTTCGTAGACCGTCGGAACCAATCCATAGCTCCGGGCTCACCCTCCATACCGCTTTTTATTGCAAATGCCGTCTCTCTCCATGCTTTTCAATTTATAGCGGTGCATCTATGAAATCCAAAGAATTCCGGCTGGATAAAGCTGCCCTTACCCTCGGCGTATGCCCTTACTGCTCCGTCGGCTGCGCCATCTTGATATACACGGTCAACGGTCGAATCGTAAATATCGAGGGTGATCCCCAAAGTCCCCACAGCCAGGGCTGTCTGTGCCCCAAAGGCGCGTCGACATTGCAGCTGCACTACAATCGCAATCGCGCCAGCCGTGTGCTTCATCGAAAGCCCGGTGCCAGGGATTGGGATGACGTATCCCTGGACTGGGCGATGGATCGTGTGGCTGAATTGGTAAAAAAGACCCGCGATGAGACCTTTGTCGAACGCACTAAGGATGGAACAGCGGTTCATCATACAACCGGCATCTTCGCGCTGGGAGGCGCAACGCTGGACAACGAATGGAACCACCTGCAGCAAAAGCTAATGCGGGGATTGGGCGTGGTGGCCGTTGAAAACCAGGCGCGCATCTGACACAGTTCAAGCGTCCCCGGTCTGGGGGCGAGGCTGGGACGAGGCGCTGCATCGACGTATCCCCGCAATCTGGAGTTTGCAGACTGCATCGTTATCCAGGGATCCAACATGGCCGAGTGCCATCCAATTGCTTTTCGCTGGGCCATGAAGGCAAAGCTGAAAGGTGCCACGATTATCCATGTGGACCCTCGTTTTACACGCACCAGTGCCAAGGCCGATATTCACGCTCCCATTCGATCCGGTTCGGACATTGCTTTTCTCGGGGGTATCATCAACTATGTATTAGATGACCGGCGATGGAATTCGGATTCCTTTTTCCGGCAATACCTTTTGAACAATACCAATGCGGCATCCATCATAAACGAAGAATTCCGTGACACGGAGGATCTTGACGGCATCTTTTCCGGATTCATGCGGCACACGGACAAAGCGGATCCGTGGGCTTACAACGGTTCAACCAGCTCTTATGACAACGCCTCGTGGCAGTATGCGCGCGATGGCAAAAACCCGAAGCCACACCGGTCATCGGAAGGATCGGCATTGGAGGACTTGATCCGTTCCCTGAAGATGCCCGCCGTGCTCAGGGACGAAAAATTGCAGCATCCCCATGCTGTCATGCAACTGGTCCGACGGCATTTCAGCCGCTACACCCCCGAGATGGTGGAAAAGGTGACCGGATGTCCAAAAGAGACCTTTCTCAAGGTTGCGCGGGCTGTGCTGGAAAATTCGGGCCGCGATCGCACGACCTGCTGGGCATACGCCGTCGGATGGGCCCAGCACACCAACGGCTCCCAGATTATCGGTTGCTGCGCCCTTCTCCAGCTTTTGCTCGGCAATATCGGAAGACCAGGCGGCGGCATATTGGCGCTGCGCGGCCACGCCTCCATTCAGGGCTCCAGCGACGTGCCGACCCTCTACCACAGCATCCATGGGTATATGCCGGCCCCATCGGCGCTCAAGGATCACGGTTCTCTTCGCGCTTATCTTGCCGCAGAGGCGAGCGCCGAAGGATACTGGGCCAACATGCCCAGGTTTTTGGTGTCTTACCTGAAGTCCATGTACGGGCCGGCCGCCACGCCGGAAAATGATTTCGGGTATGGCTGGCACCCGAAGATCAGCGGGGATCATTCCCATATGCCGATGTTTGTGGCCATGACCCAGGGAGATGTCAAGGGCATGCTCTGCATCGGCCAGAACCCGGCCACTTCAATAAACGCAGGCCTGGAACGGCAGGGATTGCGAAACCTGCAATGGTTGGTGGTAAAAGATAACTTCATCACGGAAACAGCCTCTTTCTGGAATAAAGCCCCTGAGATCGTGAGAAAAGAGATCAAACCCGAGGAGATTCAGACCGAGGTGTTCTTTTTCCCGTCCGCGCAAATTGCCGAGTCAGAAGGTAGCTTTACCAATACCCAGCGGATGTTGCAGTGGCATTTTAAAGCGGCCGATCCGCCGGGCGACTGCCGGTCGGATGCCTGGTTCACCTACCAACTGGGTCTGCGTCTGAAAAAATTATACGCCCGCAGTTCCCGGTCGCGCGATCGAGGGATCCGGAATCTCGTCTGGGACTATGCGCCGGCCGTTCCAGCGGATATACCAGGGGAGCCTGACGTTGAAAGGGTTCTAAAAGAGATAAATGGATTTCAAACCGATCATCCGGACCGGCATCTCAACGGATTTGATGAATTAAAAAATGATGGGTCCACAACCTGCGCATCCTGGATTTACTGCGGTGTCTTCCCGTCGCCTGACCGCAACCTGGCCAAGCGCAGGGAGCCCGATCCGCCGGGGATAACCGGTGCGCATTTAAATTGGGGATGGGCCTGGCCGGCCAATCGCCGGGTGCTCTACAACCGTGCTTCCGCAGATCCGGATGGACGGCCCTGGAGCGAGCGCAAAAAATGGGTCTGGTGGGACGGCAGGAAATGGACCGGTTACGATACGCCGGACTTCGCCATACACAAGCGGCCGGATGCGCCGGCTGACCCGGAAGGTATCGGGCTCGACTGCCATTCCGGCCGCCGTCCCTTTATCATGATGCCGGATGGTGTCGGGTTGCTTTTTACGCCAAATGGATTGACGGACGGCCCGCTGCCGACACACTATGAGCCTGTGGAGTCTCCGGTAGAAAATCTGCTCTATCACCAGCAGAACAATCCGGTTTTGAAGTACTGGAAACACGAAGCCAACCGGCTCGCGGAAGTGGCCGACGAGCGTTTTCCCTATGTGATGACGACGTTTCGACTGACGGAGCATTTTCTCTCCGGCGCCATGAGCCGTTGGAATCCTTGGCTCAGCGAGCTTATGCCGGAGCTCTTTATAGAGGTCAGTCCCGAGCTCGCAGGGGAATTGGAGATATACGACAATCAACCGGTGCGGATCACCACTCTCCGGGGAAGCATTCAGGCAAGGGCCTTAATAACCGGCCGCATGCGGCCGTTTTTAATCGGCGGCAAACGCATCCATCATGTCGGCATGCCGTGGCACTGGGGCTGGCAGGGCGTTGTGGTTGGCGACGCCGTCAACCAACTCACTGCGCTGATCGGTGATCCCAATGTCAGCATCCACGAATCCAAAGCCTTTGTCTGCAATGTGGAGAAGGCACAATGATCGAACGCATGGGTTTTTTCACGGACACAACGGTCTGCATTGGTTGTAAAGCCTGTGAGGTCGCCTGCAAACAGTGGAACCGCCTGCAGGCGACGCATAGCGGTGCAAACCGGATATTGGGCTACGGTTATGACAACACCTTGCATCTGGACGGCTTCCACTGGCGCCACGTTAGATTCATCGAGCGGTTTAATGAAGCGCGCAGCGAGGCCCGCTGGCTGATGATGAGCGATGCCTGCAAGCACTGCACCCAGGCCCCCTGTATCGATGCATGCCCGGAGTATGCCATCAAACGCACCGAGTTTGATACGGTGGTCATCGATCCGAAATTGTGCAAGGGATACTTTGCGTGCGCAGGGGCTTGTCCTTTTGGCGTCATTGAAGGAGATCCGGATCTTCGAATCGCCCGCAAATGCACGCTGTGCTATGATCGCCTGAAACATGGCATGATCCCGGCATGTGCCCAGACCTGCCCGACCGATTCAATTCAATTCGGACCGCTTAGAGAACTTATTCCAAGAGCAGAAGAACGGGTCAAACAGCTTCATGAACTCGGAGAGACGAGCGCCTATCTGTATGGCGTTGGTCAAGACTATTTGGGCGGACTTGGCAATTTCTATCTGCTCATCGATCGTCCGGAAGTGTATGCATTGCCCCAAAAGTCGAAACTGTATTGAATTCATAGTCACGCAGTGGCAATCACGGTCGGCATTGTTGCGATGGGCGCGTCGCAGATATCGATAACCGCCTGACATATGCCTCGGACGACGGTGGGTTATCTGTCCAGGGCTTTTCTGACCTTTCGTGTCAGATCCTTTATGGAATAAGGCTTTTGGATGAAATCGACACCGTGTTCAAGGACCCCGCGAGCGGAGATGATATCCGCCGTATGCCCGGATACAAAGAGGGTCTTTATCTTCGGGCGGATAGCTTTGATCCGCGATTGGAGCTGTTTGCCGTTCATCTCCGGCATCACCACATCGGTCAGCAGCAGATGAATTTCATCATTAAAGTTACGGCAGCAGGCGATTGCCTCGGTTGGATGGTGGGTCCCAAGGATACGATAGCCGTGCTTTTCCAGAATAACGGTCGCCAATTCCAACAATTGCGGCTCATCTTCAACAATCAGAATGGTTTCCCCGCCGCTGGGGGTATGGCCGGCCTGATGGGTTTGAGCAACCGCCGGGCTCTGGTCTGCACCCGAATACCTGGGTAAATAGAGGCGGATTGTCGTTCCACGGCCGGGTTCACTGGACACCAATACTTCTCCATCGTTTTGTTTGGCGATGCCATATACTGTGGCAAGTCCCAGACCGGTTCCTTCTCCTTCCGCCTTGGTGGTAAAAAAGGGTTCGAAGATATGGCCCAGGATCGTTGAATCCATTCCCATGCCGGTATCCTGAAAGGTCAACGCGACAAACTCACCAGCGGGCAGATTAGGGTCCGTCTGTGAATCGTTTTTGGAAACATTGGCGGTTTCAATGCGGATTGTGCCAACGCCTGTGATGGCATCTCTGGCATTGACGGCGAGATTGGTTAATATCTGATGAATCTGGTTGGGATCGATCCGGACGTTCCAGAGCGCCTTTGCCGGAATTAATTCGATTTGAATTTCTTCTCCGATCAGGCGGCTCAACATCTCATAATGATCGGCGACCAGGTCGTTCAATCGGACAACCTGGGGTGTGACAATCTGTTTGCGGGAGAAAGCCAACAGCTGCCTGGTCAGCTCCGCACTTCGCACGGCCGCTTTTTTGATCTCCGAAATGGGCTTGTAAAAAAGCGAATCCGCATATAAGCACGGCTCGTGTGGGAGAGATCATCTCAATTTTGCTTGGGAGTGACAATACCCCCCCTCAACTCCGCTTTCACTGCCAGGGCCAGCTTTTCAAGCGAGTACGGTTTTTTGATGTACTGGCCGGCCCCAAGTTCCTGGGCTTGTCGTACACGCCTGGTTTCGGAGAATCCGCTTGCGATAATGGCTTTCTGGTGGGGGTGGATTTCAAGGATGGATTTGTAGGTGTCGAGACCGTCCATTCCCGGATCCATGATCATGTCCAGCAGCAGCAAGTCGAACGGCTCTTCTTTTAGACGGTTCACCGCCTCCTCGCCTCCTGGAACTGCGCTGACGGAATATCCAAGCTTTTGCAAGAGCTCGGTGGCAATGATGCGTTGTTCCTCGACGTCGTCCACCACCAATATGGTCTCACCATGTCCCTGATAATCCTCTACACGATGGGAAATCCTTTGTTCCGCGGGATCTTCACGGCTGACGGGAAAATATAACCGAAAGGTCGTGCCGACCCCCTCGGCGCTCTGCATGTCGATGTAACCGTGGTGGTCTTTCACCGTTCCCCAGACAACGGCCATCCCCAGCCCGGTGCCGCTGCGACCCATTACTTTTTTCGTATAAAAGGGCTCGAAAATCCGATCCCGGTCTTCTGGTTTGATGCCGGCGCCGGAATCGGTGACGGTCAATACGACATAATCTCCCTCCACCACCTCATCATAGCCTCTGATGGGTTTGTCCACATACAGGTTCTCTGTGGACAGCACCACCTTCCCGCCGGACGGCATGGCCTCGGCCGCATTGGAAACAAGGTTCATAATGGTTTTGGAAAGATGGATTTGTGAGCCGGAGATATTTAGCAGATCAGGGGCAAGCTGATGTTCCACCTGGACCCGTGGATGATAGGCCAGCAGGCTCTTGTGTTCAGGGTTCTGCAGGTAGTCTCTGATCACTTGATTCAGGTTGACGATTTCCGATACGGCCACCCCTCTGCGGGCCATTGTGAGCAAGTCTTCAACAATTGTGGCCGCTTTTTCCCCGGATTTTTGAATAATCCGAATGGATTTGCGCAACGGACTGTCCGCAGGGAGGTTCATCAGGATCATTTCCGGGTAGCTGACAAGTCCTGAGAGGATATTGTTCAGATCATGGGCCACACCGCCTGCCAGCATCCCGACGGCTTCCATCTTTTCCGCTCTCTGGAGTTGGTCCTGAAGTTTGATCCGTTCGCTCTCTGCTTGCTTACGTTCGGCTATTTCGATTTCCAGCTCCTTGTTGGCGGTTGCCAGCTCAATGGTTCTTTCTTCGACCCGCCGCTCCAATTCATGCTGGGACTCCTTTAGCGCCGACATTTGCGCATTGATTTTGTCACCCATTTCTTCCAATACGACCAGAAATGGTTTAAACTCCAGAGGCGTCTTATAGGTATCCATCAATTCCGGATTGCCCTCTCCATAGTTCTCCACAACCTCGCTGAAATAGCGGATGGGTCTCTCCAGAAACCGGCGCAGCAGAAATCGAATAATTACGATGAGGGAAATCAGGTTGATAAGGATGATAAAAACGCTGGACCACATAAACTGACGGTTGAGGTCCTTGGAATGGGGGGCGGCCAGCAGCAGGGTCATCTTTCCGACCGTTTTGTCTGTGTGCATGACCGTTCTTGTGATGCGAAGCGGAGATGCGGTCACTGGTTTTTCCAGCTCGTAGTAGACATTGCCAAGAGAATCTGTTATCCGAATACCGACCACATATTCGTTATAGGCATAGGATTTGCCGATATCTTTGACGGTCTCTTCGTCAAAATTCCACAAGGAGTTCCTGAGAATCTTTTCCAGGTTGTCTGAAAGGAGTTCCGCCCTGGCACTCAGGCGATTTTTCGCATCCACGGTTGCTTTGAAATAGCTGATGGATATGGCAGCCGTCGAAACAATAATGACGGTGAGAATAATCCCGATGGTCAGGTCTCTGGTGATGGAAGGATGGTCGAATTGTTTCATAATCGAATCTGCCGGGTCTCCCCAAGCTTAGATAGAGCGCCCCATCGTCACGGGCTCTTCATGGGGGGCTGGAAGATATGGAATCCATACCTGGCGTAAATTTGCGCGACTATGCCGGCCTGTTTCAGTTCCTTCAAGGCTTTATTGAACGCCTCCAAACGTTTGTGATAGCCGGGACGCGCTTTGCTGAATCCCACATACAGGGGTTTTACATCCAGGGGAGGCATCATGAAATCAAGATTGCCTCTGGCTTGTGGAATGGACGTTTCGATGATGTGCTGCGCCGTGTACATGTCGATGACGGCCAGGTCGATACGGCCCGTCAACACTTTCAGCAGATTTTGCTTGTCGCTGTTGACGATCTTTTTGGTGATGAAATCGGCTGCATCGAAAGCGGCCGTGTTCACATATCCTCTCACTACGCCGACAATATAAGGCCTGAGATCTTCGAGCGAACGGTAGATCAACGCTCGATCCGATCGTTTGCACAAGACCAGGGGACTGTTGGCGATGGACGTTGACAGAGCATAGTCTTTCGATCGCGAATCGGAGTAGTAGGCTGGGTACATGGCATCGAACGCGCCCTTTTTGACTTCGGCCAGGACCCTGATCCAAGGCATGCTGGTTATCTCGGTCTGGTATCCGGCTTTTATAAAAGCCCGCCGTACGATTTCTGTAGCAAAGCCGCCGCCGTCAAGTTCTTCGTCTACATAAGGCTGCCAGTCTAGCGTGGCCAGCTTTAACAAGGGGGGACCCGCATGACTTGGAAGCGAAATGCAGAGTGTCCAAACCAGGACCCACCATGCCACGCGAATAGACCTCGCCCAATCCGATATAATTTTACGGCTTTTTATTCGCCAAACAAACATCAAAGCACGGTTGACCGGATGGCAGGGGATATCTATCGAATTATT
Source organism: Desulfobacteraceae bacterium (assembly GCA_037387725.1). GTDB lineage: Bacteria > Desulfobacterota > Desulfobacteria > Desulfobacterales > Desulfosarcinaceae > JARRKU01. The sequence goes on along the minus strand of JARRKU010000015.1, from coordinate 89,979 downwards.
CGGTATAATCATAGCCAAAGCGTTTGATAATCGTCTCTATGGTGCCGTCGTTTTTCATCTCCTCAATCGCCTGGTTAAACGCTTGCACCTTCCTCGAAGTGGCAGGCAGCTGTTTTGAAAACATCAAGTACAAGGGCTGTTTGATCAGCGGTGGATTTAAAAACACCACTTCGTTCTTCTTGGTTTGGAAATGGGTGTTCATGAGGTGCTGCAGGACGAATTGGTCGATGATGATCAGATCGACGCGTCGAGTGAGCAGTTTTTTCAAATTCGTGAGTTCGTCTTTTGCTTCTTCTTTGTGTAATGATTTCAGGGCGTCGAACTGTGGTGTATTGACGAAACCACGCACCACGCCGATGTGGTAGGGGGTGAGGTCCTGCAAGGATTGGAATTTGATGTCCGCGTCGCGGAGCTTGCAGAAACCCACCACGCTCTGCGCATAGGAATCGGTGAAATGGTATCTCCTTTCCCTATCTTTTGAAAAATATGCAAAACAGACCGCATCATACGCACCGATTTCGACATCTTTGAGAACCCGCACCCAGGGCATAAATGAAAAGGTGACATCGTATCCAGCCCTTTCAAACGCTGTCCGCAGGATTTCGGCACCAAATCCATACCCCTCGAGGTGTTCTCCAATATAGGGCGACCAATTGAGTGTGGCTAAGTGGACAGACCGATCAGCCGCAGCACTGTATAGGGGCCACAGCAGGATCATCCAAAATATGAGAGCTTTTGTTTTCATCTGCATTTATCCGTCCCATTCTATTGGATGGTGCCGGTTCATAAATGGAAAATCTTGCTCGAAGACTAAAGCACCCAACGTCGAAATCGAAAGGGCAAGGCGTTACTTTTATGAAATCGAGTATGGCAAGCAGACGCTTGTGTGTCAATACCAATATTAATACAATATGTTGCGCGGTATCCCATTGGTGGAATAGCCGTTCTCGATGCCATTGTTATGCGCGCCCGGAACCAACAGCCTGCTTCGCCGCTGAGCTCTAATGGCTGATTATAGATACATCGGTACAGAATGCATAACAGTTTAGTCTCATTTGCGTTGATCGCCATCAGATGAATGGAGTGATTAATTGGTGGGGAGAGGCTTTGTATCAACGCAGGAATGGGAGACGCCCGTCAATGTTCGACCCCACGCTCTGCCGGCAATTCAATGTTTGACCCTCCGCTCTATGCCGTGCTACGAGGTGGAAGAATTATTGGTGCGTGAAAATCAGGGCATCTTTGAACGAGTTGTTCTATTTTGAATTGAACAGAAAATCGACCAGAAGTTTCAAACCGCGCAAAATACCGACACGATTGTTCCTTCTCCCGAATGCTGTATGGGTATAATTAACTGGGGCCCCATGTCAACGTTCATTTCAGGTCTGTGGACTCGTTCTTCCTGCTTCCTGCAATCGGGTATGTTAAGGAAGTGGGTAGCAGCGCCGATAATGAAGGGGACCGGGATAACCATTGTGGCAAGCTCAGGGCATGCCGCACATAAGCGATTCAGACACACCACCAGTCAAAGAAAGTTGGTAGGGGATTGAAGATTTTTCGATCCGCCGAAACCGGGATCGAAATAGAAAAATGAGAAAGAAACCGCCAACATACCCGTCCACAAGTGCCGATACCAGGCCGGTTGAACTTGAAACCGGCTCCCCGCATGACAGAATTTTTAAGCAGGAACTCGCTGAAGCCAAATCCCAGCTCAGTGCTGCCGTGGGAGAATGCAACGCCCTTGAATCACAACTAAAAAAGATGGCGGAGGAAAACAGTGTTCTTAAGCGCATTGTCGATGATAATCCTTGCGTGACGATTTCGTGGCGGGTGGAGGAGGGCTGTCCGATTGTTTTCGTCAGCGATAATGTGCGCCGTTTCGGTTATACACCCGATGATTTCTATTCCGGTCGTCTGGAATTTGCCGACATCATCCATCCCGAGGACCGGCCGTCCATCCTTCAAACGCTTATCGGTTTCTGCCAGGGCAAGGAAATCGAAAAGCCGGTACTAAGCTATCGAATCGTTTCCACCGAAGGGGGAGAGGCCTGGGTTGATCACCATATCTGGAAAATGCATACGCCAGACGGTAAAATTGCGCATATAGGCGGAGCGTTGCTGGATATTACGGATATACGGTCGGCGAAAACGGCATTGATGGAATCAGAGTCCAAATTCCGCAACCTGACTGAAAAGTCATTGGTCGGAGTGTATATTATTCAAGACGGCCTTTTCAGATATGTTAATCCCAAGTTCGCGCAAATGTATGGCTACCGACCCGATGAGATCATCGACAAGATAGGGCCAAAAGATCTCTCAGCACCTGAAGACAGGGCCATGGTGGCTGAAAATGTCAAAAAACGAATTAGCGGCGAAATCGAATCCATGCATTACGAGCTCCGCGGCTTTACCCGGGACGAACGCGTCGTTTACAATGAAGTGTTCGGCAGTAGAATCCAATATAACAATAGGTCGGCTGTCATCGGATCCGTGCTGGACATTACCGATCGTAAACAGACTGAGAAGAATCTTCGGCTGACGCAATATGCCGTGGATCACGGTGCCACTGCGATCCTGCGTGTCGATCCGGGGGGAAGGATCACATATGCGAACAAAGCCGCCGTTCAGCTATGGGGCTATACCGACAAAGAGCTGATGACCATGACCATCCCTGATATCGATCCCGGTTGGTCAAAAGAGAGATGGTATCGGCAGGGGTTGCCCACGTTGCGCAAGAATCGCAGCTTTCGCTTTGAAACCGAACAGGTGCGCAAGGACGGCACTCGCTTCCCTGCGGAAGTGACTTGCTATCTGGCCAAGTATAAGGATACGGAGCAATACTACGCGTTTTTCACGAACATCAGCGATCGAAAGAAGGCCGAAGCCGAGATCCGCAGACACCGCGAGCACCTGGAGGAGCTAGTGGAGGAACGGACTCGAGAATTGACGGGAGCCAAGGAGCAGGCTGAAATGGCCAACCGGACCAAAAGCGAGTTCCTGGCGAACATGAGCCATGAGATCCGAACTCCCTTGAACGGTGTCATCGGCATGCTCCACTTGCTACGCGACACCAATCTGACGCCGGAGCAGCTGGATTTTGCCGAAACCGCGGCGTACAGTGCGGATGCGTTGCTAAATATCATCAACGATATTCTTGACTTTTCAAAGATCGAAGCCGGCAAGCTGGACTTCGAGCATATCGGTTTTGATCTTCGAAAACTGATGGAAGATCTTACGGAAACGATCAACCTTCAGGCTTTGGAGAAAGGCCTCGATATTACGTGTTTTGTGGACCCCCAGATCCCCAAACAGCTCATTGGCGATCCCTGGCGCCTGCGTCAAGTGCTGTTGAACCTGGCCACGAACGCCTTGAAATTTACCTCTGAAGGCGAAGTCAATATACGGGCAACGGTCAAAGAACAGTCACCGACCGATGTTCAGGTTCATTTTTCGGTCATCGATACCGGAATCGGTGTTTCGGCATCCATAGCAAATCGCCTATTCAAACCTTTCTCCCAAGGGGACAGCTCCACTACTCGAAAGTTCGGCGGCACCGGACTGGGCCTGGCCATTTGTAAAAACCTTGTGGATATGATGGGGGGGCGCATCGGCGTGGAACGCCGATCGGAGCGAGGCTCCAGATTCTGGTTTACCGCGCGACTCGACCGTCCGGAATCGGTCCAGGATCAAGCGGCCCCGGGCGAATCCGATGGCCGTCTTGAAAACAAACGGATTCTCGTCGTGGAGAACAATGCCGCCAGACGTGAGATTCTCGCTGCCTACCTTACGGCATACGGCTGCATTGTGAAACTGGCCCCGGGTGGATCCGAGGCCATTGAGTCGATCCATCAGGCCGCTGAAACACAACAGCCAATTGATATTGTGATAGTCGATGCTGAAATGCCGTCAGCGGATCTTGAAACAGTGGGCCGGACCAACAGGACCCGTTCCCAACTGGCGCAGGCACCCAAGGTGATGCTCATGGATCGGTACCGCGGCAAGGATCAAGATGTGGCACGGGAGGCCGGATTCGACGCCGTTGGGTTCAAACCCATAAAATGGTCCGGTCTCCGGGATTCCTTGATGACGGTCCTGTTTCCCCGCAAACAGGAAATCTCACCGGGCGACGAGTCGGACCCGGCCCAGCAGGCTCCGGCTGGCGCAGGAGGACCGGTGCGCGGCAGGATCCTTTTGGCTGAGGATAACCCCATCAACCAGAAATTGACGATTCATATCCTGGAAAACCTTGGCTATGCTGTCGATGCCGTGCCCAATGGCCGCTCCGCGCTCGATGCCGTTGCCTGTCAGGATTACGACCTGATCCTCATGGATGTTCATATGCCGGAAATGGACGGTCTGGAGGCCACTCGTGCCATTCGCAACCGGGAACAGGAATACCTGTCCGCCGATACAGGAGAATTGCCGGACGGGCGGAACTCGCCTGTGGGTAAAGCCGCAGCCAATGTGCCGATCGAACAGACTGCCGGTCGTCGCCTGAACAAAAGAATACCCATTATCGCCTTAACGGCGCATGTCATGTCCGGAGATCGGGAAAAGTGTCTTGCCGCCGGGATGGACGATTACATCTCCAAACCGATTGATCCAGGACACACGGCCAGCAAGATCGCCCGCTGGCTGCGGAAAACCTTGTCCGGTTAACGGCATTCCGGCGGGTTGCGGGTACAGTGGGTTTTTTCGAGGCGCTCGGTATATCGCGCCCAGATCCCTTTCTTGGTCTTCTTATCAGCAGCGTCGTATTGGCGCTGACATGCTTCCGAGCAAAAATAGTGCACACCCTTGTCATCGCTGGAAGAATACTGTCGCTGGCCAGGACCAACCGTCTTGCCGCATATGGGGTCCACGGCGGATTCGGGGATCGTATTCTTATCGGTCATCTGTCTGTCTCCTTGTATTAAAGGTGCGGGCTTGTGCTGCAATGGCGGTCTCCAGGTTAATGGCTTACTATAATACCGATTCAGAAAAATGCATGCACTGCATCCAAGGTTGGAGGGACAAATCAGAGATTAGCGCTGCCGTTAAGGGTTGCTTCAGAAATTACTTCCGTGACATGACGCCGGTCGAC
>JARRKU010000015.1:41094-84854 GCA_037387725.1 Desulfobacteraceae bacterium | reverse complement strand
TGACCTCCCCCCCGGCGTTTGACAGAGACAATTATGTGCCCTAGTTTTTCTGTTAAGATTTTAAGTTACAGCATATAGCCATCTCAAGCATTACGATGGAAAGCGGGTGAAACCATACACCCTTTTTTTCGACCTAAAATCCAGGCAGGCCACCGGATGTGCTTTTCATGCATGGATTGCCTCCTCTTTCACCTGTCAGCGGTCATTTTTCATTCGCAATAAGGAGGCGACACGATGAAAACGCCCCTCTTCTCTTATCTGATTCCGATTTTATGCTTGCTCCTGCTGTTTGGATGTGCCGGCAGCGAATCCACAAATTCGGTTGCCAATGACAAGGCATTACAAGCGGGGGAAACCGCATCTTTCGACCATAAGCTGTCAAGCGATACGGTGGACTGGGCCAGCTTGAGCACGAGACCGTTTAAACCCGTTGTTAAAGAGACCGACCGCGAGTGGCCCGGCGAGCGCATGGGGCTGATCGGTCCCATCGTGACGAGCCACGGTGAAGGATCCAGGCGCTTCGTGTTGGTTTATGATTCGGCGGGTGTACTGGTGGGCGGGCTTGCTTACAAAGAATACAAAAAGGAACCGCGCCTTTTTGAAACTTTGATCAAAAAAGCACAAGCGCGCAGCGAGTATCAGAATTATCTGGCTTTGCAATTCCTGAACCGGAAGCGCCTGGCCGCTTACAAGGCGGCATTGAAGTCAAAGTCGGGAGGGCGTCATGAAAATTAATCTTGAATCAAAACGATGGTGGTGTGGCGCGGCCTTCCTGTTGTTCATTGGACTGGTTTCGGTTTGGAGCGGTGCCTCAGCCGATAATGGGAGCGCATCTTCCCAAAACGCCGGCGCACAGGCACCGAACGCCGCAAAGCCGGAAGACAAGAGAGCTGTGGAAAGTGAAGCACAGGTGCGCGAAAGGCTGGGGTTTCAGAGCGAGAGCAAAAGCTTGGAAGAGGACTTTAATAGGCTATCGCAGATGCTATTGTCCGACGAAGAGGCTGAAAGCAGTTCCGGTAAAGCCGATGAAAACGGATCCGGCGATGTCAAAATACAGGGCACATACAGATACCTGATGACCCATAAGTATTCGAATGACTGGCAGGGATGGAATCAATCATCGACAGGGAAAAAATTGAGAGAAGACGATCCTTTGGACGGAACATCCCTGGATGGCGATGATATGGGTGAGGCTACCGATCCGTCCAAGCGAAGTCATTATTCCGTCTATCATTATAAAATGTATGGGTATTATAGACTTCGCGCAACCGATATGGAACATTTGCTTGGGGAAGAGAATGACGAATCGGGCTCAACCTCGAATCTGCGGCAGTCGAATCAGGATGACAGAACAATCCCGCCGGATAATTCCTGGGAATTTTCGAATACTCAGCCGGTATTATTGGGGCCCCTCATGGAGCCCAGATTTCCGGCAGCCTCAAAGTATCATGATACTGGAAATCTGGAGGATGCGCTGGAATTGATGGCCTGGCAGTATTGTAACAATTGGGAAGCCGATGATTATGAATTTGATGAGCCGATGACCGAAAAAGAATTGCAGGCTGCGATGACCCGAGCCTTTGACGATGCGTGGGCCTTTATTCTGGATCTCAAAGCCAAAGGAGAGAGCATTGCCGCCCTCGATGCGGCCAAGGCCATGATGAAATTCACTTACACCCTGACGGGCGATATGCAATGGGCCCGGAGAGCAGCACGCGTATCCCTCAATCTTTGGGAAGGAACCACCTATCAGGACCGTGCTGCATTGGAACGCTTTCTGAATACCAAGAAGGTCTCCTTTAGTTTGCATCCGTCGGCTGGGAATCTGGCCTTTAATCCCAGAGCCGGCTGGCAGAGCGCTTCGGTGTCGGTGGGAGATCAGCTCGCACCGCTCTATACGGCCAAGGAGATCGCCTATGTCGCCGAAGAGATCATACCCAATGATCCGCTTTATATGAAGGAAGGTTTGGGGAAAGCAGGCGCTGTTGTCAAAAAAGGCCTGGGATTTCTATTGGGTGCCGTGGGTGCGCCGATCTCCACGGACCATAAAGGCGTCAATGATCAATGGGCATTACGTGCGGTGGGGTTCAAGCCCCAAGGAACGCCGGGTTCGGCCTGGGATGTGGCCGACGGTATGCAAAAAAACATCGTGGTGGCGGTGATCGATTCCGGTCTGGACACCACCCACAAAGACGGCCCGCAATTTTTGTGGACCAATGCAGATGAAATCCCCGGCAACGGAATGGATGACGACGCCAACGGCTATGTGGATGACATCAACGGTTGGAACTTCGTATCTGAAAACAACGATATAAACGACGATTACGGTCACGGCACTTTTGTGGCCGGCATTATCGCCGCCAAACGCAACAATGGAGAAGGCATCGCCGGCATTAATCCGGGGGCGCAGATGATGACGCTTAAAGTCCTCAACAAGGAAGGCAAAGCCAAGAGCGTGGCCGTCTATCGAGCCATCCGCTATGCGGTGGACAACGGCGCCCGCGTCATCAACCTCAGCCTGGGCGGGCGGGGGGTATCCCATTTGGAGCAGATCGGTATCAATTTCGCCTATTCCATGGGGTGTGTGATCGTAGTAGCCGCCGGCAATGAGGGAGGTGATATCGAAGATTACAACCTGCCGTCACGCCGGCGGGTGCTCTCCATCGGTGCCCTGGATGTGGAGGGAGCGCCTATCATCACCTCCAACCGAGGATTGAATGTGGCCCTGGCGGCGCCGGGTGAAGAAATCTACTCCCTGACCGCCAAAAAAGGCGCCCGTGACGGGATTTTCATGCCGCTGATACCGGGGGACTATTTTCGAGCCGGCGGCACCTCGTTTTCCTCGCCCATGGTGGCCGGCACCGCATCCTTGATATGGGCCAGGGACCCCGATCTGAGCAACCGCCAGGTGGAGGATATGATCCTGCAAGGCGCCCAGGACATCCATTCGGAAGGCTGGGATCCCAGAACTGGATATGGCCGGCTCGATGCCTATGGCGCCCTGATGCAAAAACCCAATGCATTGTTGGCGCCGAGAATTACAGAAGTGTTTGTAAACAAGGTGAAAGGTCGCATCGCCTCAGTGGATCTATATGGGGTGATACGTGGTAACCTGGATCATTATACCGTATTTGTGGGTCGAGGGGAGAAGCCAAAGCAATGGCAGCCGGCGTACGGGCCGAGTTCCGGCCAATTGGAGTATCAATTGATTGGCCGTATCGACGGCCGGTATTTTGCAAAAGGTTCTAAGTGGACCATCCGCCTGGAAGCCGTGGATAAAAATCAGCAGGCTAAACGGGTTCAGGTTCTAGTGTCTAAGAAGAGAGAGGTCTAAGCAGAAGGCTACCCTGCCCAATTTAACTAGAAGGCCGTTGTCAACTACAGAAATATGCGGCGGCTGGTTGCCAGCGCTGGTATGATGTATGCTTCTGATGATGTTCATCACTGCGCGGCCACGATATTTGCACCGGCCTTTACGGTCTCTATGTGGATTCCATGGTGGTCGTCGCATCTATAATTGGTCATCATCCTTTTGCTTCAGCCGCAAAGCCAGGGGGCCCAGGGCGCAGCCGGCGCCCATGCAGATGAACGCCATGCTCCAGCCCAGGTAGGCATTGCCGCGCAACAGATCGAGGACGACGCCGGTGGCCAGGGGACCGAGAAATGCTGCGCCGAATCCCATGGTGGAATGCACCGCCAGCGTCGTGCCGCGCCCCCCGTGGGGTGCGCTGGCTACCGCTCCGGCAGTCAACGATGCAGAGTCTCCCAGTACCAGTACCCCGTAAACCAGACCCAGGCCAACAACCCAGCCATAGGGCAGTCGTGAAGAAAATCCGACGGCGATGCCAACCAGCGCCGAAGACCACATGATCATCCGCAAGATACGGGAACGCCCCCAGCGGCGGCAAAGCTCATTGCCGCCGATGCTGGCGGGCAGGCCGAACAGGTTGATCAGCGCCACGACCTGGGTCGGACTCGGCGCCCAGCCGGAAGCGATCTGAAACTGGCGGCTGTAGGTCAGAAAAGTCACCATCCAGGAGCGCATACTGAACAATTCCCACATATGGGCGGCGTATCCCAGAACATAGGCCATGGTTTGCCGATTACCCAGGACAGCCCTCAGACGAACGCCAGTGCTGTCTGCCCCACGGCCTTCCAATACTTTTCCAGCCGGTACGGTCAACAACATCATGATACAACCGGCCAGGGTCAGTAAACCGGAAACAGTAAATGCCCAACGCCATCCCCAGACCAGATGAATCTCGCCGGCCAAGTAGTAGGACAGACTTGTTCCCAGGCTGAAGGATGCCGTGTAGAAGGAAACATAGCGGGATTGAAGCGGTCCTTGGATGTGGTCGCTGAGCAGCTTGAGTCCCGGCATGTATATGCCTGCCAGGCTGATGCCGGCCAGGACCCTCAGGACCATGGCGGTCCAGATACCGCTGGCCCACGCAAAGCATAGACTGGCCAAGGATCCGGTGATCAGTCCTATGCAAAGGATGCGCTTGGCATCCCGTTGGTCGGTCCAGGCGGTCAGGATCGGCACGGTAATAACATAAGCACCGTAGTAGACGGCGCTCAACCATCCAGCCTGGGTATTGCTCAAATGCCAGGTTTGAATAAAGGTCGGCAGCAGCGCAGAAAAGGTCGCCAGACCGGCCAGTCAAAAAATAAGGCGTTGGCAGGATATGAGGAGCGACGAGTGGCCGATATTTTATGGCCTACCTGTATAACATACTGAAGTGACAATCGGATTGACACACAGGCACCAGTTTGTCATATTTACGGGTATGGGGAGCAAGTCCCCGTTGATTGATGGGGGCTTCAACAAATCCATTCGATTACAAACCCAGCGTTGGACCATTACTTTTTTGGAGGGGTATAGCCGGACTGAAGTCCATTAAGCGAATATGGCGTACCATCCGGGCGGCGGGGGGAACTCCGGTGCCCCGTTGAAGAGCCATTTCAAGGTGTTGCCTATGTATTCATGCTTTATAAGTTATTGCCATGGCCAACAAGAATTGACCCAAAAATTCATAGACCAGCTCACCCGGGCGGTTAAAAGCTATCTTGAACCGTTTCTGGATGAAGAGGTGTACATTGATACGGAAAGATTGAAACCTGGCTATCAGCATACGGAAAAAATTGCGGAAGCTATTTGCCGGAGTCTTTGCATGATAGTGGTCTATTCACCCCGTTATGAAAAGCATATGTACTGCCTGCGAGAATTCGAAGCGATGCGCGAAGTCGAGAAAAAGCGAATGGAAATATTGGGAAAACAGGCGATGCGGGGGAAAAGGTTGATTATTCCAATCATATTTCGAACCAGAATCGATGGCGAGATACCCGCGGAATTGAGAGAAACCAATACCTATTGCGACTTCAGCAAGTTTACAACCGCCAGTTCCGATATTTCTCAAAATGCCGAATATGTCGCAGAAATAGAAAAAATAGCCCGTACAATTGTGGAGCATTACAATGCGCTTGAAGATGCGGGCTGCGATATATCCAGCACTTGCAATGAATTTGAATTGCCTGATGAAGAGAATATCGTCGTTTGGAAAAAACCATCACACCCTAATCAAAGACGCTTTCCAGGTCGCGGTTTGTAAAATGGACCAACCAACAGCAAAACAGTCCGGTCGGATTATCACCTTCTACTCCTACAAGGGGGGGACGGGCCGGACGATGGCGCTGGCCAATGTCGGCTGCCTTCTAGCCAATCAGCTTCCCGTCGATAAAAAAATTTTAATGATCGATTGGGATCTGGAAGCCCCGGGGCTACATCATTATTTCAGAGATCGGATTGCCCAAAAAGATTTAAAAACCTCAGAAGATGTTGAGGGAAGAGTACCCGGATTGATTGATCTGTTTCAGGAACTTGACCGGCGGACACCGGAAGATCCACCCGAATCAGGGACTGATGAAGAAAAATATGCGGACGGGGCATTGTCACAAGTCCAGATCGATGATTATGTCCTGATGACCCATGAGCCAAACCTGTTTTTAATGAAGGCGGGGGCGTTTGACGAGAATTATGTCGATAATACCAGCACCTTCGACTGGGAGGGGCTGTATGCCCGATCTCCAATGTTGTTTATTTCGCTGGCGCATAAACTTGCAGAAAAATACCAGTACGTATTGATCGATTCCCGCACAGGGCTGACGGATACCAGCGGCATTTGCACGATGTTGATGCCGGAACGACTCGTCCTTGTCTTTACACCGAACCGGCAAAGTCTGGCGGGTGTGTTGGATTTGGTCGGAAATGCGACCGAATATCGCCGTCAATCAGAGGATTTAAGGCCATTGATGGTCTTTCCGCTGCCATCCCGTATTGAAGCCTCGGAGCCTGAACGACGCGAGCTGTGGCGGTTCGGTGACAAAGACATAAGCGGGTACGAGCCCCTTTTCGAAAAAGTATTAACGGAAGCGTATGGGCTCAAACAATGTTCCCTGGGAAAATATTTCGATGATGTACAGGTTCAACATGTCCCCCAGTATGCCTACGGAGAGGAAATCGCCGTTCTCATGGAAAAACGCAGCGACAAACTCTCGTTGACACGGACTTATCAGACATTTCTGGAAAAGATCGTCCATACCAATTCTCCCTGGGAGGAGATATCCAGGGAGACTTTGTCCGATTACGCGACCGTCATTGCAGAGACCAAGAGTGAATTAAAGAGCCAGGCCTCCGAAAGTAAAAGGACCAAGAGAAGATTTGCAATCCTGTCGGCCATCGCCTTGGTATTGGTGCTGGTCTTCGGCGTCATAAGCTATCAGTACTACAGTCAGAATGCTGATCAGGTGTCAAAGTTAGAAAAAACACTGGCGGAAATTCAATTGAATAAAGATAAACTTGCAAGCTTAAATGAAGAAGTCGTTTCGATCAGCTCCGAGGTCAAAACGAATGGTAAAATACCCTACGACAAAGTTACGGTATTGGAAAACAATCTTGCCGAGATGCAAGATAAGATTCAGCAATTAACCAATCGTTCAGAATCGGAATTTGTAAAAAAGGAGATCTCGACCATGATAGCGAAAATCAACGATTCGCTGCAGTTGTTAGATCGGATTAAAAATAATCGATTGAAATAATGGGTCGAAAAAGCAGGCCGCAGCCGAAAAACGTTGAACAATATCTTATCTCGGGCGTCTTCCCTTTTTCAATGACATGACAGGGAAGGCACACTTCATATAATACCAGACCCGGTCGGAGGTACCCCTTGAAAATAGACGGATCAGGCCGCATGAGGTTCATGTTGATATTGGCCGTGATGTTGGTCGGTGGCGCACTCATCTTAGCTTTTTTCTGGTTCAAGCCTTTGGTGCCGCCAACGGCGCTTTCCACCAGGAATAGAACCGTAGTGCGACGTAAAATTCCGGCACCGCCACCCGAGCCCGTGGTGACGGACAACGCAAAAGCTGAACCAGCGGCCGCCTCCCCGCCGGCATTGGCTGCCACCATGGATCAGAACAACGGCCGAACGGAAACAAGCCTGCCGCCAGCGGAGGAAAAAAGCACATCTACGCCCCCTGACCAACCGGCAACGCTACCACCCCCTGCATCATCTTCGGCCGAGACCGGCCAAGGCGATCCCGAAACGCAGTCTGAGAGCGCATCCCGGTCGCCGGAAATGCCGGATGCGTCACCGTCGGTCGACGCCGCAGAGCCGGCATCCGGAATCGATACCTCGCCTCAGCCTGAAGGGACAGATGCATCATCTCCTCCCCGCGCCGATATCCCGGCATCACCAACATCAGAACAGCCGACGCGCGCAAACTTCACTATCCAGGTCGGCGCGTTCCGGGAAAAAGCTTATGCGCGGCAAACGGTCGTACGATTGCAGACCAAGGGCTACAAGGCCTACATCCTGGAATTGTCTGATGCCCGCAAGCGTCCCTGGTATTTTGTACGTTTTGGTCGGTTCGAGCATCGTGACGCAGCAGCGAAGGCCCTGTCTGAATTTCAGGCCAAGGAGAAGGGTTCGGCCTTGATAGCAAACTATAAATCCCCCTGAAAACCATAGGTGAGGATCCCTACGACAACTGGCCTGCAAACAATGTTTGGGGATGGAGATTCCGTTAAACGGGTTTTAAGTGAAATAAATGAGCGGATGGAATCCCCGTATGCTGAAGACGATAAACATCCCTTACCATACTTCCTTGATTTTTAGATGGTTCCAGACAGCGCTGACAACATCGATGGCCCGGTTTGAAAAGCCAAGGGAGCGTTTGCGGATGTTTTCGGGGATATCGGATTCCTCTAAATTAATGCGCACCAGATTGGCGTTGGGGTTTTGGAGCGTCAATTCTTCAAATGGCCATCGAATCCAGACCGGTGTGTTAAAACCGGTTCCGATTTCAATGAGAAGTATTCGGCGTTTTTGGTTTCTTTCGATCCAGGTCTGGTATCGCCTGCGTTGTGCTGTGTAAGGTGCATCAACGAACCAGTTGCCCCCGCGCAGATTGAAAAAGACAGGGCCGCCGCAGTTCGGACAGACCGGGACAAGCGCCTTGGGCAGTTTCTGGGTCAAGGGATCAACGGTTGGAAGCAGGCGGTCGATAATCGGTCCCGACGGCCATGTATCGTCGCGACACGGTCGACGGCACTGCATCAAGGCATAGTCTCCCTGGGGGGTATAAATGCGGTTGTCCGAAAAGCCATTGCGCACGAACAGCGCATCCACATTGGTGGTGATGACGAAGTAGTCCTGCTGGGCTCCGACGATGTCCAGCAAGCGGCTGTAAACCGTTTTGTAGGGTTCACCGAACCTCATATTCTTTGCGTGGGCAAGGTAATACCCCCAATAGAGCTCCGGGGCCGAGGTGCTGAAAACCATGAGCTGGGCGCTGATGGTATACCCGTACTGAAGCATGGCCGGATATCTTTTGGCAAATAACGCCTTGTCAAAGTAGTCCAGCCCGGCGTCGACGGATAAGCCGGACCCTGCCCCGATGAGAATGCAATCCGCCCGGTTGAGCATGCGGGAGAACCGATGAATTTTTTCATCAAACCCCGTGGCCGTTGCTGTCATGATACCGAACCTGTTAATGTGTCGATGTAAACCCGTTGGTCTGCCTCAGAAAAAACATTAAAAACAACCCGCTCCATTTTTCCAGGATGACGGTCCAGCCATATTCCGACGGCGTCCAATGCGATTCGGGCGGCGGCGCGTTTTGGAAATCCGAATACACCCGTTGAAACGGCACAAAAAGCGATGGATGCAAGACCGGAAATACGGGAGGCCAGATCGAGGCAGGCGCTGTAGCAAGCGGCGAGTTGATCGGCCTGGTTTGCCGATGGTCCTATCCGTTTCCCGTCAAAGATCGGACCGACGGTATGGAGTATGAACCTGGACGGCAGGTTATAGGCGCGTGTGATTTTTGCCCCTCCCGTCTGTTCCGGACGGCCTTGATGCTGCATGATGACATGGCAGTCCTGCCGCAGGTGCGGTCCTGCGGCGGCATGAATGACATTGTCGATACAGGCGTGGAATGGCGTAAAGCATCCCAACAGTGCGGCATTAGCGGCGTTGACGATTGCGTCTATTTTCAAGGTCGTCACATCACCTCGCCACAGTGCGCAAAGATTGGCCGCCGGATAGGCCGATTGGGGCAGAACCGTGCTGATTTTCGGCAGCAAGGATGCATCTGTTATTTCCTTTCGCCGCATCTCCCATTGGAGCAGCCTATCCATGCCGGTATGAAACCAGTCGGGCAAAGCATTCGGCTCGCGAATGGTTAAAAGGCTTTGAAGCAGCCGCCGTTTATCTTGCACACCTCCCAGGCCGTCATTGGTATTTGATTCGGCCATCAAGAAAGCCAGGAGTTCATCAATGATGACTTCTGTCTCTTTGCCCGATGCCGGGATAGGACCGGGAGCGTCAAACGGCGCTTCAAGGTCGATCAAAGAAGCATATTTTTCCAGTGGCAATGCGTTTTTTGAAGTCATATCCGATGCTCACCAGGCGCTTTGATTTCAATCCGCCATGGTCCAGAATCCGAACAATGGTCTTGAACCCTGTTTATAGTAATCTAATAGCACTGCGACATCATTTGGCAAGTAGGCACTATTTTGTTCAATAGGATAAAAAAGTAACTATCTTATTTGGATGATATTATATATTTTATCATAGTCAAACTGGTTGATTTCCTGCTGGATCCGTTCGGCCAAAATAGGATGTTGATCGCGGATTTTAGCGGCGAGGGAACACATTTCTTCATATTCGCAAGACTCTATCGCCTGTATCATCGCATTTCGCCAATCTGTAGATAATGCCTGTATGCTTTTAAGCATTTCATCATTTTCTTTTGCGGAATCGGCTGAATGGTTACAAAGCGGTTCTTCGTAAAGAAAATGCAATCCGAGGTGTTGATGCATTTTTTCAAAAATTTCTGAATTTTTAAATGGTTTACTCACAAAATCGTCACACCCTGCTGAAAGACTTGCTTCGATGTCTCGGTCAAATGCTGAAGCAGACACAGCAATAATGATCGTGCTATAGCCCGCCTCCTTGGCCAGGCGCTTGATTTCCTTTGTGGCTTCATTGCCGTCGATATCAGGCATGCGCGTATCCATCCAGATTAAATCAAGAGGATGACCTTCTGCGCAGTATTTTTTCCAGATCCTAATCGCCTCTTTGCCATTGCCGGCTTCACAGATTTCAAAACCCATTGGGGTTAATAATTGAGACAGAATCTGCCGGTTGTTTTCTATATCATCAACAATCATCATTCTGTATCGGGCAATGCGACCTGATGGATCCGGCTGAAGACCAATAATCTTTCGGTCATCCAGAAAGGACTTCACCTCGGCATGTTCCAGCCTGGTAAGCTGGATGTGAACTTTAAAACGGGAGCCTTGCCCTAATTTGCTCTCGGCAATGATATCCCCCTTCATCAACCGTACAATTTTGCGGCTTATCGGTAACCCCAACCCGGTTCCTTCGCCGGAATTCAGCCCGGCTTTGTCCTGTATAAACGGTTCAAATATTTGATCGATCTTATTTGAATCGATGCCGACGCCTGTATCTTCGATATCAAATTGGATATGAACAACGCCATCCGATTCATGAAAATTATCGTCGCATTGAACCCGCAGTGTTACCCCACCTTCAGTGGTAAACTTCTCAGCATTGTTCAGGAGATTGACCAGCACCTGCCGCAGCCTGGTTTCATCCGCCCGAACGTATTGTGGAACCTCAGGCGCCATTTCAATTGTCAAATACAGTCCCTTTTTATCGAATCGAATTTTACAAAGTTCTCTCACATCCAGCAGCATGCGATAGAAATCAAAATCCGATTCATTGAGGATAATTTGTCCGGATTCTATCTTGGACATATCCAGAACATCGTTGATCAAGGTCAACAAATACGCTCCGCTGCGATTGATAATTTGAATATATTCCCTGTCCTTGGCATTCAGGTTATGGCTGGCGGAGACGATCTGCGAAAAACCGAGGATGGCGTTCAATGGCGTCCGTAATTCATGGCTCATGTTGGCCAGGAACTGACTTTTTGCTTTATTCGCGATTTCAGCTTGTTCCTTGGCATCCATGAATTCCTGCGTCCTTGTTTGAACGGTCTGTTCCAGTATTCGATTATAATTGTTTTGCATATCTTCCACTTTTTTCCGCTCGGAGATATCGGTGGATATGCCGCATACTGCGTAGATGTCTCCCAAAGCATCGTGAAGTGGAAATTTGATCGAAATATAGGTGTGAACACCGTCATCGTGGGGTGCGTATTCTTCTATTTCAAGAGGATCTCCGGTTGCAATGACTTTTTGATCATTTGACCTGAATGCATCCGCCATATCTTTTGGGAAAAGGTCATAATCGGTTTTCCCGACGATATCCTTGTTAACCACGTGGAACAGGGATTCAAATCTTTTATTGATAAGGATATACTTCCCAGCGGAATCCTTCAGGTAGATTACAGCGGTGGAGTTGTCAATTATCGACTGTAGCTGTTCCTCGCTCTTTATCAGCTTTTTATTCTTCTCCTCAAGTTCCTTTACAACCTCTCGGATCCGTTCATCCCGCTCCTTGAGTTGAACGATCATGTTGTTCAAATCGGTAATTTGGTCCCGGATGGAATCCCGCATAAATGCGAAGCTTTGAGACAAAACTTGAAGCTCACCCACCGGCTTGTCTATAACATCAATTGGATGGTTTAAGTCGCCATTTGCAATGGCGGCCGATGCGGTCGTCAGCTTGATAATTGGGCGCATCATTCGGGTAATTAAAAATGAAATCAGTGTTCCGGCAATAACGATGATCGCTACCATTATTAAAATGAGATTATTTCGAAATACCCGCTCATCCGCGTATTTGATATCGAGGGGAACCGAATATCCTATGATCCAATTCCATTCTTTAAAATATTTAATCGTACACCAGTTTTCTTCTCCAAGCGCATTTGCATAATAGAAATTTCCTTCCTGCAGTTTCATGATATCCTGCATATATTTTTTATCCGCCATGGAAGTATCCCCAAACGGAAGTTTAGGATGCAGCACTATTGTGGCGTTCGTATCCACGATAAAAGGGTAGATTTTTTGGTCATCCGATTTGAAATGCAAACGCCGCAGATTTTTTAGAACTGAGTGTTTGAAGTCGTCTTCATAGGTCTCGATCATCCCTGTGGCTTTGAGCCTTTGGAATTTGGTGTCGAGGGTTTTAAATATTTTTTCCAGTTTCTCCTGATAGACGGCATTATTACTTTCATCTATAATCTTTTTAAGCTGGTAGTCTGATAGAATTAATACGCTGATGGTTGTGACGATAAAGGCGCCTATGATAAAAAGCATGAGCCTGTAAATTATTGAAATGTTCTTCATTGCTTATCGTTCTTCCACAAACGTGGCACGTTCTATGAGCTCAATGGGAAGTTTTATTCCGAGTTTTTTGGCAATAGGCATGTTTAAAAAGATCTTTCCTTTTTTATTTGTTACAATCGGAATATCTTCCGGAGATTTTCCATTCAGTATATCCAAAGTGGTTTTAGCCGACCATTCTCCCTGTTCCGCACTTATCATCGCATAAGTAATCATGGAATATGGCGCCATTAAATCGATAACACCTCCGGTTGGTACGCGGGTGTGCTCCAGAATAAATGCCTTTGCCGCCTTTTCATCCCAGCCCGCGATACCGGAATAATTGCTCATGATGATCATATCGACCTCGTCCTGAAGCGATTTGTAGGCCGTTTTCCATTCTGAGAATGTTTTTACAAAATATTCTGTAAGGTTCAGGCCGAATCTTGTTTTGTAATTAGCCGCGACTTTTCGGCTGGTGGTATTGTCGGCATCGATAAATCCGATCCTCTTGTCATCGGCGTACTGTTCCATTGTGTCGATGAGTTGGGGTACGAGGAATACTTCAATCATGCCTGTTACATTGCTGCAAGGAAAACCATACTCCGAGGCGCTCCAGTTTACACCGCAAAAAATAAAGGGTGTTTTCGCATTTCTATAGTAAGGGGAAATGAGATATTTGGATGCATTGTCATCGGAAGCAATAACCGCGTCAGGTTTCCATGAATCTATAATATCTTTTGTCTTCGCGGCCGCCGCCTTAATAAATGCTTCATCCGGGTTGCGCTTGGTATCCATATAGATAATTCTGAGTTCAATATCACTGTCTTGATTGTCCAGGTTCCCGTTCCTATCCATCACTATATTAAATGTATCCAGTACGCCTTTAATAATCCCGTCACTCCATGCATACCCGGCATGATAAGAGTTGACAAAAAGGACTTTCTTTTTGGGTTTGGCAAGGTTCTTTTCAAGGGTTCCTGTTCTTGTTTTATTCTTCTGAACCTCTTTTTTATCCTTTTCACCACACGCCAGGGTGAGCAGAAAGGAAAGTGAAAGTATGAGTATAATGGGGGCGCTTATTTTTCTCATAATTTTTCCATTTTCTCAAAAAACTGAAACAGTTCAGCTTCTAACCGGTCTGCCAGAAAGCGCGTGCCTGACGTGCCGTCTCTTCGGGAGCGGTGAAGGTGGCCATATCCCCCAGCATGACTTCGTAACCCGTGATGTCGTTGCGCACCCAGGGCGCATAGTTGGCGCGAACGATCAAAACTACCTGCAGTTCCAGGGCGCTTTCATCCGATTCGACGGATAGAACCCCCAGGTTATAGCTGTTGCGGAACAAACTGCGGTAAAAGCGCTGGGCGTTTACAACCCCCCGGGACAAGCTTTTCCACTCCTTTGTGCTGATCTGGCTGAAGGCGGTTTTACCTGGATAGAGGGCCCAGATCTCGAAGAATCCTTCCGGGGCAAAAGCGGCCAGCCAGTGCCAGGGGCCGGTCTCACCGATGATCCGCCGGCCGTCCATTTGTTCGGCCGCCAGATAGTCGCTGAACAGCAGGCGCCCGGTGCTGCGGTGGTATTGATCCGCTCGTCCCATGAGAAATGCGTGCTGATTGGAAGGCAGGCGATCGGCATGCACCTGAAGGTGGGGATGGACCAGCGAGCCGCCGGCCGCCGGCAGATGGTTCTGTGTGATGGCCATAAATTGTGCTCGGGGATCAAACCGCAGTACCTTCTCAAGGTAGCGGGCACAATTGGAAAGACAATCGGCATAGGTTTCCGGGTGCGCCGTTCCAATCTCCACAAAATGGCGATCGTCGAACAGGCTTACCGCCGAATAGGCACCATAAGGGAAAAGATTGGGAATGAGGGTCGAGGTGCCGTGCACCATCCGCCCCTCCCTGTCGAGTTCCTTGCGCAAACGGGGGGTAAGATGCGTGATATTGCCAGGGCAGAAAGGGCATTCGGATGAACCTTCGGCATCCGGGGGCGCCGGCGGCAGATGCTCGGTGCCCGGCTCAAGCTCTTCGCTGCGGCTAAAGGCTATGCGGCATTTGCGGCCCGATATGGGATGGGTGCGCACTTCAATCTCACGGGATATCGCCTCCCCGTTGGCGTCTCTTATAACGGCTTCCAGCCTTTGAGACTCGAACCGGAGCAATGCATTGCGATCGGGCATATTCATCCATATATCATTGATTATTACGTATTTCCATAAGGTTTTCATTCCGTTGCGGCTTCGGTGAAACACAGAACGCCGCACCTGTGCGATGCTGCCGGGCACCAAGCCCATACGCGTTCAGGGCCCTCTGAGATTGAACCCGGCCTATTTATATAGTTGACGAATCGCTCCATTGGTACATAATCTATATGGTAATGCCGAGGACTTGAGGGTGCGTCATGAGAAGTGTGGATAAATATAAACCGGCCGTATCGCAGACTTTTCTGCTGTTTCTGGCCGGTATTGCATGGGAAGGCGTCGGCATCATGCTCCTGGTTCTGGCCTTCTCGTGGCTGTCGACCGTCGCGAAAATGGATTTCTATTTATATGCAGGCGGTGGAATATTGTTGGCGCTATTGGTACACCATTTCGGATTTTTGAGAATTGCCGATAAAAACATGAACCGGATCCTTGAAATGACAGGGAAGCAGTGTTTTTTTGCTTTCATCCCTTGGAAAAGTTATTTGCTGATCGGTGTGATGATTGGGATGGGAGCAGCGTTGCGCCATTCAATGATTCCGAAAAAAGATTTGGCGATTCTATACATCGGCATAGGTTTGGCGCTGATATTGTCTAGCATCAGATATATCAGAATATTCTTCAGAGAAAAAATCAGGCAAAAGGGTATCTGAGTCGTTCTGATACCACCTCTATTGGCAAGATGAAAAACGCAAGAGCGTTTTCGTGTGTTCTCGTCAAAGCAATGTTGCAACACACCCACTAAAAGCAAGAGCAAGAAACGCCTCCGAATGCTTCAGAATTTTGCTGGACCGATCTGAAGCATTTTATTGTTTATATTCAATTAGATATATCGGAACATGCCTCCTTTCGAGTGTAAATCAAAAAAATTGTAGACTTTTTGAAGCACTCCCCCGTCTCTCATTTCAAATCCGCGATCAAGATGGGAAACATGGTTAACTGGAAAAACGGACGCGGATCCAACAAAGACGGTCCAATACCCAAGGAGGTAACAACATGATGGCCAAAATCCTTAAATCGGTTATCGTTGCAGCAGTGGTAATGACGTTTTTCGGCGGAACGGCCATGGCAGACAGACGGGGTCGGGACGCTCATCATTCTAAAGATTGGGTACATTCAAACGCCAAGCGCTATCATAAGGCTTACCATCATGATCATTACAGAAAGCACGTTCGCGCTGAGAGGCGGCACAATCGACACATTAGACATGATCGCTACGTCAGCCGGCATGGCCATGACAGAAGACACGACCACTACGTGCCCAAGCGTTCCCATTACCGGAAACCCCGGTACCAGGCTTCCAGTCCGCATCCTTTGGCACCCCGGGTCGTCTTTTTAGGGGGGCTGCCCGTTCCGGTACCGCCGCCGCCCCATGAAGTGCTCGATTTTCTGACCGGTCGTTAATGAAAACCGCAGAGCGCCACGGTGATTCTGCCATGGCGCTCTGCATCTCCCTAATACCATCCCCCAATAGACTCTGTTATAACATCCCAGCTTTTTGACTCAGCCGGGTGCTGGTCTATGATTCCAAATCCCCGGCATCGCCGCTATCCACATCGATGGCATGCTTTGAAACCCTGCCCGCCTGCGTATGAGACCACAATCCGGCTATCGGATTGGCAGCCATTTTAATGTTTAAGGATTGCGAATCACAATGGGTCAAAAAAATGTAAGGAAAATCAGGCTTGGACTGACTACGGAGGGGCATAGGATCTGAAAGAGAAGCATAATGCCATAGTCGCCTCACAATTGGAAGTTGAATCGAACGGCATATACAAGGTCAGATGGTGGCCTGGGCCCTTTTCCAAGTAGTGACCGTGACCATTCAGCGACCATATGCCGCACATCAGGCTTATGGGACAACATCCTCAATTAGTAAGGCGTACCCTGTTGTTGATAGAAGCTATCTCAAAAAACGGATTTTGGTCCAAGGTGTAGGCGTGGCCGGGTTATAAACCGCAGGCATACTGTAGTATGTTGAGGATGTAAACCCGGCACCAACACCCAGATTGGGCCAAAAGACTTTTTTGAGATAGCTTCTGATAAAATGATGACCAATGATGGACACCAGGGGGTGAGAGTGAAAAAGTGGTGAAACGACTTTCTTCACTCTCCACGTCCTTGCCTGTCTGCCCCTGGAATCCTTAATCCATAGAGAAACAATCCTTGCAGGAAACGGGGGGTGGGCAAAGACGAGGATTGATGTATTGGGATGGTTGCAGCCAAAAGTTTTGCCCTCATCAGGATCACCGACACAGAGCTGAAAACCTGTCCTGCCCCAAGGTTTTATCGATTCCCAGGCCTCTGATGCCGCGATGCTCCTGGGCGTATTGCTGGAGGGCATGCCACCAGTCCGCTCCGTGCAGGACCTTGTGAACGGCGTAATCCCGGTACGCTTCTTCGGTTTCCATCTGCAGGAAGCCATATTCGGGATATCTGTCTCCCAGCAAAAGGCAGGCGGCAATGTCTGCGCGCACATACCCCTTCCAGTTGTCTTTAAAGAACATCTTGGCTCTGGCCGCGGCTTTGGGGAGATATCTCAGAGATCTGGCAATGGCAACAATCTCCTGGGTCTCGAAGAAGAAGAGGTCCATGGGGATGCCGTACGCTTTCTTTCCGATGGGGGCCATAGTGCCGACGTACAGCAGGTCGATATCTTCAGGTGCCTGTGTTTGTCGGCCTTTCAGATACCGAGCGGCAGATCCGAACAGCACAACCGCTTTAGGATAATGCCGAACCACATCGCGGGTGATTCGTTCAATGAGAGCTTTAAGGTCGGATCGCGCCATGGGTGCCAAATGCCTTTGCAGGAAACTGCCGCCGGGTGGAGTTGTCCGCGGTGAGCGCCCAAATTAGATGGTTGGCGGGAGTCAAGAGCCGCCCGCATAGCGGGTGGCTTGGATTTGCTTGTATGCCGCGCGCGTTGCTCGCGGTGAAAACCAGGACAAAGGTGCGTCTGAGTTTCAACGATTGGGGAGCATGGCACACGGTATTCCACAACACATCAGCCATTGCTCGTTAAAGAATACCATGACAGCGACGGCGTTTGCAATGGCGGCCTATGGATCACGGTTTTGAATGGCCAGGGCTACGGAGATCACCTCCCTACCCCATCCATTGGCTTCGGTGGCAGGCTTGACGAACAACCCGAAACTCGACCGATAACCGAAGGAGAGCATCAACAGCAGGCAGGCGGTGACGATCAGAAAACAGCTCGATGCATGACGGCTTTGGTCTGCAGCATGGTCCACCAGTACTCTCCCCTTGGAATTATGGCCGTACTAAGACAACATAAGGTCTTTTTTAAGGGGATGCATGGTGCTCCATTGAAATAGGGGTAATGACCTCAAGGCTGTCTTTTCCAATACCAGTTGTGCCCGGGTGGCAATACCAGCCAGCGGAACACTCCGGCATCGCTGCAGCCTGATGGGCAAACTGGAAAAGGCTGCTGGTGTCTGAAAAATGTTAACAAACGGTTACAAAAACGCCCCTCGGCCTGATTCCGGTTTCAAAGCACTGCGTTGAATTGTCCACATACGAATGGGATTCCCGCAGGTGGCAACCTCTGCCTACTTCCAATATAACATATAGAAATTACGTTAAAATAGGGTTAAGAAGCGTCCTTTTGTTACATTCAGTGATGGGATAAATCCGGATCGATGATATTGAATTATAATAAAAGGCGAACGTTAACAACAACTGGCACAAGCTTTGCTCAAACACGGTGAGGCGGTTAATATTACTGGAGCTGAGCCATGCCTTTTGTAAAAACCCCTGATTTGAACCTGCACTATGAAACCGGCGGTACGGGAAAGGATATCTTTCTTTTGCTGCACGGGAATTTTGCCTCCTGGCGCTGGTGGTTGCCGGTATTGAAAAACATGCCCAGCGGGTTTCAGGCCTATGCGCCGGATCTACGCGGATGCGGCGATTCGGATCGGCCGGAGGGTGGTTATACCATCGCCCAGCACGCTGATGACCTGGACCAGTTGATTCAGGCCTTGGGATTGCCGCGCCTTCATCTGGTTGGACATTCGCTGGGCGGATGCATCGCGCTGGAGTATGCTTTGAAGCTCCCCAAACGGATCAAAACCCTGACCCTGGTGGCCCCTGCCCCTGCTGAAGGGAAGAGCGTCCTGAAAGCGGCCGGCCATGACGGGGCCTATGGCGGCAGCACCGGCATAATACACAGCGCCTACCGGATGTCGGAGCGCTGGGGGACCACCCGCAACGTATTCAGGAGATCCCTCGGTCGAATGATGCGCGAGGATAGGATCGACGGCGACTTCGAGGCGCTGGTGGACGATGCAGTACGTATGTCCTGGGATGCGGCGGCCGGCCATGCCGAATCGTTGTCTCGCTGGGATGTCCGGAAGGCTCTCGGGAATTTGAATGTACCGGTGCTGATGATCGGCGGGCAGAACGATGAATTGATCCCGATCGAGGCACTAAAAAAAGTCGTTCGAAAAATACCCCAAGGGCGACTGATCCTGTGGCCCGGGATGGGGCACTCCCCCCAGCTGGAGTATCCCCATCGGTTTGTTCAGATATTGACGAAATTTACCGGTTGCCACAACGGCAACACCCCCCGGAAAATGCGGAAGATCCTTTGCCGACTGATGCTGGCATTGGCAGAGGCGCGCGATCACGATCCTTACCTCCTATGCGGTTAATCGGTCGGGTGCATGCAGCCCAGGCGCTCTTTTCAGCAAAGTGTGTTGCCGTAAGAAACCACCCGCGCCGCATCTATCGGTATCCAGGGGATGTAAAGGGGCTTTGACGATTTGTCTTGACCCCGACAATTTTTCAATCTTTGTATCGTCTATCTTTCTAATCCAATATAGGGGTTGATGTCGCGGGCCGGATGTGGTGTACAGTGTGCTCTAATTGATCCATTCACGATAAACGGTCCGCCCGCCGCATTGTCGGCAAGGTCCATATCCTTTAAGCATTTACAAGCGATATCAATGTCCTCTCTATCCGGAGATGGCGACTATTGGTTGCCCAATTCCAAGGTGTTCGGCGGATAAGGCCGTAGCATTGAAGTCATAATTAGCCTGATGTTCAACCCTGCAATCCAAACGGGAGGTACGGCAGTGGATGCGGCGACGCGCAAAGCGATGTATATTAAGACCTTCGATACCGTGGCGTCGGGCTACGATAATCCGGCCATGCGGTTTTTTGTCGAGAGTGTACCGCACCTGGTGGATGCATTGGACCTTTCCGGTAATGAAAAGATTCTCGATGTGGGCACCGGTACCGGCAACGCCGCGCTGGTGATCGCCGGGCGTCTTCCCGACGGGCAGGTGCACGGCATCGATTTTTCCAAAGGCATGCTGGCCAGGGCCGAAGCAAAACGGGCGGCCTTGGGTTTGGAGAATCTGCGGTTCAGCGAGATGGACATGCATGAGATTGAATTTCCAGACGGTTTTTTTGATCTGGTCGTTTGTTGTTTTGGTCTCTTTTTTGTGGAGAATATGACCGGACAGCTGTGCCATATGGCTGACAAAGTAGCGCCCGGGGGGCGGGTGGCCATCACCAGTTTCGGCCAAAAGGTTTTTTCTCCCCTGGCGGATCGGTTTCTGGAGTGCATAGAGCGATACGGCGTGGAGCGGCCACCGGCGACAAGGAAGGGAGCGGACCATCCGCAGAAGTGCCGATCGCTTTTCGAAGCAGCAGGACTGGTGGACATTACCGTTTTCGAAAAAGATCTCGGTTACTACCTGCCGGATGCTGATCAGTGGTGGGAGATCTGCTGGAACGCAGGTTTTCGCGGACTGATTGAGCAGCTGCCGGAAGATCGCAAATCAGCTTTCAGGAAAGAACATTTGGAGGAGATTAACGCTCTGGCCGAAAAGCCGGGACTGTGGCTCAACATGAGGGTGCTCTACACCATCGGCATCCGCCCGGATGTTACAAATGCCGGAGGATGCAAGGATGGTGTTGCCAAGGGCTTGCAGTAGGCTCGCTACGGTTGCGCCCCTGGCGCTTTGGCTCTGAAACCTTCCGACTTTTGGAACATTGGGGGCGATACGGTTTATTTACTTTTTTTCAGCATTTCGAAATGGTGCTTTGCCAGTTCCAGATATTCGGCCACCGGCAATTTCAATAACGCCAATATCTCCTCGGAGAGTTCTTTTTTAACCGCAGCAGGCATACCGGCCAGGAGCTGGAAGGGGCCGACGGCGGCACCCTCTTTAACCACCGCTCCGGCAGCGATGATGGTGCCGGTTTTCACATGGGCGCCGGAGAGAATGACGGCATTCATGCCGATGAGGGTGTTCGGCGCCACGGTGCATCCATGCACGATGGCGTTGTGGCCCACGGTGACATTTTCGCCGATGATGGCCGGTTTGTTCTCGTCCGTGTGAATGGTGCAGTTGTCTTGAATATTGGTGTTTGCACCGATACGAATGGGCGCCAGATCCCCGCGTACCACGGTGCCGTACCAGATGCTGGCGCCGGCGGCGATGTGAACGTCGCCGATGACGGTGGCATTGGGAGCGATAAAGGCATCCGGGGCGATGACGGGTGCTGTGTCTTTGTAAGGCAGTATCATTAAAGAATTCCTTTTTGTAGGGTTGCCGATATCATACCCATCCCACGCCGCATGGTGCAAGGCCAAACCGGACCCTGAACGATTTTGAATCCGGCCCCGGCCGGCAGAGGAATAGTGTTGAATTCCCTTTACAGAATTCCCATTAGGCATTTAAGCTATGGACCAGTCAGTCGATACTGATTTTACACATCGCATCGGGACTGAGAGAAATGGGCAGACTGGCACGACGTCACACGTTCTATTACCGCGTTTTCATGATTGCAGGCCGCAACTTCGTGCGCAACGACTGCACCACTGTTTCCGCAGCCATCTCCTTTGTCTTTCTGCTGGCCATTATCCCCTTTTCCGCCCTTTTCCTTTTTATCTTGAATCTGCTGCAACATCTGTTTTTGCCGGAGCTATTTCCCCGGGATATGGTGGCCTTGTTGGTGGAGGACATCAATCAACTGATTCCCTTTGTATCCAGGCAGTGGGTCCAGACGCACCTGGTGGATTCGGTGGGCCTGGGCTCTTTTACCACCATCAACTTGATGATGCTGCCCATCATCAGCGGGCTGCTCTTTAAAACCCTGGACCAGGCGTTTCGAAAAATCTTCAATATCCCGAGGCGCAATCTGTTTACAGGGCAGGTGGCCTATGCGGCCATGAGCGTCTTTGCCATCGCCTGCTTTTTTATGTTCAATTTTATTTGGACCGTGGCGTCGGACATGGCCTGGCAGCTGCAAAAAACAGTGGAGGGTGCCGGCTACCTGAGTGATCTATTCGCAAGCGCCTTGGATCTTTTTTCACTGTCACAGACCAATCTGGCCTCCTTGCTGATCCTGGCGTTGTTCTTCTTGACGACGGTGAAGCTGTTTCTTAACATCGATATCAAATGGCGACATCGGCTGATAGCCGGATTTTTATTCGGTGTGCTGTGGATCGGCGCACGGGAGGTCTTCGGCCTCTATATTCAAAATGTCTCCCGTATCAATGTGCTTTTCGGCTCGCTGGGGTCGGTGTGCATCGTACTGTTATGGGTCTACTACTCTTCCGTTGCTCTGCTCTACTCCGTGGAGTTCATGTATGCGCTTCATGGTGGGCCATATAAGGTCTGGCATGAGCGGCGTAGAGAAAGGGTTGCCTTAAAACGGTGTTAAAATCACAGTCTACGTCTTTTCAGGATGCGGTCGGATGGTGTGCTTCCGAAAGGTAAAGAAGCCGAGGCATGCGGCGCCGGCGGTGAGATAGGCACCACCGGCCAGCCAATAGGCGCTATTGAGGCTGTGGTGATCCACCACCCAGCCCAGGACCGGGCCGGCCGCTGCAAAGTTGATGCGGATGATAAAATTCCGCAGGGACAAAATGGTAGCGCGCACCGCTGATGCGCAATCCCGGTTGATATACTCTTTCAAAACCGGGGTGGCCATCCCGCGGGCGGTATAGAAGACGAATAGTACTGCTACGGCTTGCAGGCTGATATAGCGGCCGGTGAGGAAATAGCTGCCGGCGATCACGACGACAACTCCGATCATGCATGTTTGTTGCCCCAGGCGTCGTTCCAATCGATAGGCAAATAGGCCGACGGCCCCCACATTCAGGTTGAGCAGCGTCCACATCACGCCATACAAGGCCAGCGGCAAACCGGCCGCCTTGAAATAGGGTTGAACCAACCATGCGTAGGTCAGGGTAGCCGTACCCGTGAAAGAAGACAAGAGCAGCACCCAAGGCAGGGTCGGATGCCGGGTGATCGCGTTGTGGGCCGATGTGATGAGCGTTCTGAAGCTGAGCTGCCGGTCCCGGAGTGTGTTCAGTGCCGGTTCCTTGAGCAGGAGCGCCGCCGGTATGGCCGAAGCCGCCACGGCAACTTGGGCCATAAATGGCGTGCGCAGGCTGATAGTGGCCAGCAGGCCGCCGGTGATGCCGGCCAGAGCTTCGGCAAAATTCCCGCCGGCGGTGATGCGCCCTTCGTGCTTGAGATAAGCTGTGGCTTTGTGCTCTGATTTGAGGGTATCGTAAAGCATGGCGGTATCGGCGCCGGAGATCAAGCTGTGGCCCAGTCCGAGAATCAATTCCGCCGCCACAAAACCTGCAAAAAGTGTGTTGGTACTGTAGATGACAAAGCCCAGGGTGCCCAGTACGCTGCCGGCGACGAGGGTCTTTTTACGGCCCCAGGCATCGGCGCAATAGCCGGAAGGGATCTCGAATACGACGATGACCACCGAATAGATCGATTTGAGCAGGAAGATCTCCTGCATGCCCATGCCCAGATTCTGGTAGAAAAGAACGATGGTCGGCATCACCAGATTAAACCACTTGGCGATTTTGATGATGTAGAGGCTGTAAATGTTCGATTTCAAGTGAATTCGCTCTTTTATACCCTTTGCGCGCCATTCTGTCGCCTGCAATGAGTCTTTTATGGGGCAGGCGCTGCCGTTGGAAAGTGGGGCATATAACCAAATCAGGCCAAAAGATCAAACGGATTGTCATCTCCGGCCGCCCAATGATCCATATCGGAAGTGCTGGCAGGGTCAAGCCCACCGCTGGTCAATTTAATGGCCGTTGTGTCCGGAAATTTGACTTGTTTATGGGCGATGAGAGCTTGCCTTTGATTCGATGCCAGCGTTCTTGGCGGAAAAATGCGTGAGAGGATACCGGTGATAATTGTGGCCTGGGAGTTGCAGTAACCGATTGTTCCTGCGGCAGATATTGCCCCTTGTGGTTATATCTGCCGACCCAGGGGGCTGCCGTTGCCCGGGAGATGCCGGCCGCCGGCTGCGCTGCGTTGGGGGTTCTCCAATGGGACTAAATTATGGCATAAAAAGTGCAAAGTTTCCCGGTGACCCTTTCGAAAGGATGCATGGCCATGGGCATTCAAAAATTATTCGGCGGAAATTTTCCCCTTTTGGAAAAGTCGCTCAACTTAAGGGCGAGGCGACACGAACTGATTGTTTCCAATATTGCCAATGCGGATACGCCGCACTATAAGTCCTTTGACATCATCATCGAAGATGAGCTTCAGAAAACCGGCAACACCTCACACGCCCTGCCATTGGAGACCACACACCGCAACCATCTCCGCAGTGTGAGCAATGGTTTCGATCAAGTGACCATCCACACAAAAGAGAGCGACGGTCTCTCCCTGCGGGGGGACGGCAATACCGTTGACATGGATCGGGAGATGGTCAATCTGTCTGAAAACGCAATTAATTACAGGGCTGCTTCCCAGATCATCGGCAAGATGTTCGGGGTGTTGAAAGCCGCCATTAACAATGGGAAATAAAGCAAATCGGCAATGGACCTTGTACTCGGGAAAAGTTGCAATAGGAGCCAGATATGAGTGATCTGATCATCAACAAAACCGTTCCACCCATCAGTACGCCGCTGGCCGATCCATCCAAGGCCGCCGAACCGACGGATGGTGCCTTTGGAAAGATCATTGGCCGTGCCATCAACGATGTCAACAAACAGATGGCCGAGGCCGACAAGGCGGTGGAAGCGCTTACCAGTGGGACCAACAAGGATATTCATGGCACCATGATCGCTATGGAAAAAGCTTCGATTTCCTTCCACCTGATCAACCAGATCCGGAATAAAATCATTGATGCTTATAAAGAGGTGCAG
This sequence comes from Desulfobacteraceae bacterium, assembly GCA_037387725.1. Classification (GTDB taxonomy): domain Bacteria; phylum Desulfobacterota; class Desulfobacteria; order Desulfobacterales; family Desulfosarcinaceae; genus JARRKU01. The sequence continues at coordinate 59,669 of JARRKU010000015.1, read as the reverse complement.
CGGATGAGTTTCTAGCCTGGTGTGCGCGTTCCGGAAAGGGCGCCTTTGGTCTCTCCCCATAGGCTAGGGCGCCCACCGGATCGTCTGGTTTTCAAAGTCGATGGAAAATTTTAGCCCTCGAATAAAATTCATGCCCAACAGACCATTATAATCGGTATCTTCCGTCCCCTGAAATTCGACGATGTCGGCCCGGAGGTTCTCCTTCTTGTGCGGTCCCACTTCAACCGAGGTGAGCCGGGTCATTCTTGTGACGATCGGGAGTCCTCCCACCCCCTGGCCGCGGGAAGGTTGAAACTCCTCTATGCCTAATTGATCCGCCACGCGCTGGTGGAGCACGATGCTGCCGGCGCCGGTATCGAACAGCAGGGTAGTTTGCACCTCATTGTCACCATAGACCAGGGTAACCGGCACAAAGACCTTATTGCCCTTGATGATGACGTTGGTTTCAACGGGAATGGGGGCTTCGGGTTCGATCGGTTCCGGCAGCGCCTCGATTTCGACCATGCGGCGTTTCTTGCCGGGATGGAAGACATGGATCTCGTCCAACCGGTAAGCAGGGGATGACGACCGGTTGGGCTTTCGGGTGACTGATTTCCAAAACAGCACATGGTTGTAGGGTTTAAGAATCGATTTGAGACCATCTTCCAGGTTTCGATCCACAAATGAGGCGGTAATCAGCGGGTTGATGGCCGGATCCATGCGCAGGGTGATACCGTAAGCCCCGTAGGGGAGCTTGAAAGGCATATGGGACCGGATTTTCATGGGGTGTCCATTTCTAATCGTTCGCCGATCAAGGGTGTAGGGATCTTTTCGTACCGTAAGCACCGGGCGATGGAATGTCGAATATCTTAGCAAGGCATTCTGCCAATAAAAATCTTAAAGGCCGAGTGCAGCGATACCGCACTTGGACATTCGAGGTTCCTTGTCCGGTACTCTGCGGTTCTATTCCTTTTGATATGGGCAATCCCGCACCGCACCCTTTGGCTGCAGCCTTGGGTGCCTTCAGAACGCCCGTTGGGGGGATAGCACAATTACCGGCATTGTGTTAGGAGAAGGTTGCGGAATGGGTGATCATCCATATCCGCGCCCTTTCATCCGCTGGAGGAGGTTGGCCCAATGGAAGCATTGCGCGTATTTTCAGGAAATTCCAACATGCCCTTGTCCCGGGAGATCTGCAGCCACATCGGCATCGAATTGAGCCCGCTGGAGATATCCCGCTTTTCCAATGACAACTATTTTGTCCGCGTACTGACCAATGTGAGAGAGCGGGATGTCTTCGTGATCCAGTCTTTTACCGCACCGGTGAGCAATCACATCATGGAGTTGTTCATTATTATGGATGCGCTGCGCAGTGCATCAGCCCGGCGGATTACAGCGGTGATTCCTTATTTTTCATACGCGCGGTCAGACAAAAAGGACGCGCCGAGAATATCCATTACCGGGCGGTTAATGGCTGATCTGATCAGAGCGGCGGGTGCGGATCGCGTGCTGACCATGGATCTGCATTCCGACGCTGTCCATGGCTTTTTCAGTATGCCGGTGGATCACCTGACGGCTGCTCCTTTGATCGCCGGCCACCTTAAGCACACCATGGATCTATCCCGGGCGGTGGCGGTTGCCACCGATGCCGGCGGTGCCAAGCGGGTGGGCAAGTTTGCCGCCCAGCTCGGTGTTCCCATGGCGATTATCGACAAGCGGAGACTGGGGGACGATGAGGTGGTGCAGGGCTTGGTAGTGGGGGATGTAAAGGGAAAAGACGCCATTATTTTCGATGATGAGATCTCAACGGGCGGTACGCTGGTCGCCACTGCCCGGACGTTAGCCAGCGCCGGCGTCGACAGCATGGTAATGGGGGCGACTCATCCGGTATTATGCGGCAACGCACCGGCTAATCTGGCCGCCTCAAAAGTCGACCGCTTTGTGGTGAGCAATACCGTGCAGGTGGATGAGGCCAAACAAATGGAGAATATGGATGTCATTTCAGTGGCGCCCCTTATGGCTGAAGCCATCAAGCGGATCCACAGCGGCGAGAGCGTGGGCGCCCTTTTTAGCACCTGATTCGCGACCTGCCCAGAAGATTTACCCCGATGGTGCACAAAAAAGATGGCGAAAGGTCTAATGGGTTTATCGAATTCCGTATGCCTTGGGAATCCGATACGGCTCCGGCGGCAGGATGGGGCCGGGGATCCGATGTTTGGCCGCTTTGCCCCGATGCCCCTTGAATCTCTCAAGTTCGGAATGATTTCGATGGTGCTGTGGCCTGAATTTTTTAGCGCGGTTCAGGTGGCGGGAGTGTCGGCCGGTGGTCTTATGCCTTCGGTGTCCGTAGCTGCGGTCCTTATAATGGTAGCGGTAAGGAGCCGCATAAACGATCGCCCGCTCTCGAACTTCGTCCCGGCTGTTCACTGCCGCCGCTGCTTCCTGTTCCGCCTGACGGGCGGCCTCCGCAGCCGCCTCCGCCCGTGCCTGACTGCGGGCCACCGATTCGGTCAGGTTGTCCACCTTCTCCAACGCGCGGTCGAGTCTGCGGTTGGCCTCATCAAGGCGCTGCTGGGTCTGGGCTTGTCGCCGCGCCAATTCCTTCGCCAGCTGATCGTCGTCCTTCTCAACTTTTTGGTCGCTGGCTTCCGGCTTGGCAGGGCGGGCGATTTCGCGCATATATAGCGAAGCATCCGCCGGAGCATCTTGGTTGCTGAAGTGGATGGTGCCTGCAGCGTCCTGCCAGAAATAGATATCTGCCCGTGCGGACGTCGCGGCCAATAAACCGGTTGCGATCCATAAGGCTGAGAGCCACACGGTTGCCAACCTTATACTTTTTTGGGGTATTGCGATTGCGCTCATAGTGCCGCCTTCCGTGGTCCGGGATGGTTGCTTTTGATATTGGCTGGTTAATCTGCTTGTCGGTTGGCGATCCAAAAACTTACACGCCGATAGGACGCCTAATCCTTCAGACGGTAACGCGGTGCAAAAAGTCTACCCCATAGCTGTAATCTTGGGCAAACACCAATAATCTCAGTTGGCGGCGCTTCCGGAGAGGATTTCCTTTACGCACGTGCAGAGCTCTTCAATTTTGAATGGTTTGGAAACGGCTGCCACGAAGCCGTAGTGGGTGTAGTCGGCCATTACCGGGTCGGTGGAGTATCCGCTGGAGACGATCGCCTTGGCAAGGGGATCTATTTCCAACAATTTTCCGATGGCCTCCTTGCCTCCCATACCGCCGGGAATGGTCAAATCCATTATAACGACGTCAAACGGTGCTTCGTTGGTCTGGGCCTGTGCATATCGCTCCAGCATCTCACGGCCGTCTTTTGCGAAGCTAACATTGTACCCAGCGGCTTTAAGAATATCGCCGACCACCGATCGGATCAGCGCTTCGTCATCCATCACCAGGATGTTCCCGGTCCCCTTGACGAGGCCCTGACGCTGGACTGGATCACGGGTTAAGGCCTTATCCGCTGCCGGAAAATACAGGGTGAAAAGCGTCCCCTGTCCCTGGATCGAATCTACCGTAATAAATCCGCTATGTTTTTCGATGATGGCGTAAGATGCAGCCAATCCGAGTCCGCTCCCTGTCTCCTTTGTGGTAAAGAAGGGATCGAAAATGCGTCCCAGGTTCTCTCTGGGAATTCCAGTGCCACAATCCTGCATTTCTATTTTGACATACCGGCCGGCCGGCAGCGGCAAGGTTCCCTCAGATGTGAGGGGCGTATTTTTCATTGTAACATTTAAAACACCACCATTGGACATGGCTTGGACGGCGTTGAGGACCAGATTGTTGACCACCTGGCTGATCTGGCCTTCGTCCGCTTCCACTGGCCACAGCCCATCAGGAGCTTCGAACGCCAGGCCCACGTTGGATCCCCCGAGAGCGAACATGGCGGCATCGTAAAAGAGACGATCCAAAAAAAGTACTTTTTTGACCGGAACACCACCTTTGGAAAAGGTGAGCAATTGTTGGGTGAGATCTCTTGCGCGAAATGCCGCCTTTTCGATCTCAACCAGCCTGTCGCGCAGTTCGCCGCCCGATTCGGCGCATTGTCTGGACAGGGAAATATTGCCGATCACAGCTGTCAAAATGTTGTTGAAATCGTGGGCGATGCCGCCGGCCAGCACGCCAATGGATTCCAACTTTTCGACCTTCATCATCTCCTCTTCCATGCGCCGCTTTTCAGTGATGTCCCGAAAGACCAGAACGGCGCCGACAATCCTGCTGTCCCGGTCACAGATGGGGGCGACGCTGCTGGCGATGAGCCGCTCCTCTCCGCTTCGTGAGGTGAGGATGCTTTGGGTGGGAACGGCGCTGGTCCTGTGGGAGCTGATGACAGCTGCAATGGGACTGGGCAGCCGGTTCCTGGAATCTTCTTCCCTTAGGGTCAATATTTCGTCGATGGGATGTCCCTCTGCGTTCCTTTGGGACCAGCCTGTCAGGGCTTCCCCAACGGGATTGATCATGAGCACCCGTCCGTCCACACCGGTGGTGATAACCCCGTCACCGATGCTTTGCAGGGTTACGGCGAGCCGTTCTTTTTCGGCTGCCAGTCGGTCTTGATACCACTGGCGCTCGAGGGCGTTGTAGTAAAGCTCTGCCACCCGTTTCATCATCGCCACTTCATCGTTGGACCATTTTCGGGGGCGGCTGGCATCCAGGCCTAAAAATCCGCGCAGCCTTCCGCCATACGTAATGGGAACCCGGATGACCGACACCAGCCCCCTTGATTCCCATATATCCCGCTCCGAGGCGGCCTCTTCCGGCAGATCCTCGATATTGGGCGCGAGAATATGGCCGTCCTCTTCAAGTCGCTGGATAAACCACGGCAGTCTATCCAGAGATAGGCCGATCATGTTGTTGCTTTGGGGCTCGATTCCTTTACGGCACCACTCGTGGGTCTCTCCGACCCGACTCTCGTCCATAGAGATCTCCCCAGCGTAGCATCGATCGGCTCCGGTATGGTTGCCGATCTGTTCCAGCGCTTCCAGAATGGCCCGGTCGATCTTCTTGGCGGCCGACAAATGGAGAAAGCGGCGGGAGATATTCGAAATCAACTGTTCCTGGGCGATGCGCCGGTCCAACTGGCGGGTCATGGTGTTAAAGGCCACCGACAGCGTACCGATTTCGTCACGCCGGTCCAGCTGGGTCACCACGCGATGATCGCCGCGGCCGATGCGCTTGGCCTCACCGGCAAGGATATCCAATGGCGCTGTCAGGCGACGGGCAAGGAGCATGCAGACCACCGCCATTAACATCATCGCGGCCAGTCCGGCGCCTAAGGCATAGGTCCGCATCCGATAGGCTTCGCCGTAAAGCTCGCTTTGCGGGGCGCTGGCCAGGATGTACCAATCCCAGGGAGAGAAGTAGCTGAACACGGCCAGCATCCTTGCATTGGGCCCCGGATGGTTGCACTTTCCTCTTAACCTTCCCTGGATCTTCTGAAACCACTCTTCTTCATTCATCCGGCGTCCGACAAGGGTTCTGTCCGGATGAACCACCACCACGCCGCCGGCGTCGATCACCCAAAAATAGCCGTTGGATCCCAATGGCGTCGATCGAATGGTTTCGCCGGTGTGATTTTGTGCTTTTTTAACATTGGCCTTGATCTCTCCCAGGCCGTACTTGTTCAGGACCTCCAGATTCTCTGAGGCGATGCGGGTAGCAGCGGATAGTCTGGTGGTGAGCCATTTCTCCGCCAAGTTGTTCAGCGCATTTCGCGAGAGATAGTAGGTGACGCCGCCCACGAACAGGAGCCCCAGAAAGATAAGGGGGAGGGTATTCAACAGGATGCGCGGATAGATCTTCACGGCTTTACTCCCTGGTTCACTTCCGGATACAGGGTCATGGTTTTGTAGACCACATCAGCATTTTTCAGGATCTCAAACGGGATTTCAACCCCCAATTGCTTTGCCCTGGCCAGATTGATGGTGATGCGGTTGGCCACCGGATCAAGGATGGGGATGTTTCTCGGTTGTTCTCCTTTCATTATGCGGCCAGCCATGGTGCCGGCATGCACGCCTTGCTGCACCATGTCTACCACTACGCCGCACAGAAAGCCCTCCTCGGCCAGAATGTCCAGATAGGCGATGCCGGGCCGTTTGCTGTTTTCGAGGATCCACCGCACGACTTCTTCCTGGGGGACATGGGTTCCTTTGTCGTCGACCAGGGTCCACGGCACAAACATCACGATGCAGTCCACCTTTTCCTGGTACTCCAGGATGGTTCTCTTCATCTTCTCGTAGTCATCTGTATACAGCTGCCCAATGATAGTAATGGGAAGGTTGGAGAATGCCTTTTGTTCGGCCGCAACCTGCAACACCTGTTGGGACAGAAGGCTGTTATCCGAGAGAAAAAGCGCCGTCCGGGCGTCCGGTAGAATTTGGTGCAGGAGATTAAAGCCCGAGGCGATGGCAATGCGCTCCAGCACACCGGTGATGTTGTGGCCGGGGGTTTCCAGGCTGTCCGCCAGAGCCGTCCTTTGTGTGTCGGTGATCCATCCATAGGCCGGATCGGTTACCAGAAGATTGATGCCGCCGAAGACAATGGGCAGCTCGGTGTCCAAGAGTTTGGCGCCCACATGGCGGAGGGCGTCGTCATCCATGATGATAAGGATGTCAGGATCGATGACCTTGATCTCTTTGAGCAGATGGGCGGCGGCAACCTCCATCTGCTGCGGTGTCTTGTTCTCGGTTTTGGTATTCATGTAAAGGCGGGTGATGTCAATATTCCGGCCCTCGATATAGCCCAGAACAGCCATCCCCCTCAGGATGCCACGGTTTTCATCCTCCACCGCCCACCACCCCTGGCGGTAGCTGAAGAGCATTACGGCCTTTTTTATTTCCGATGGGCTGGCCTCTTTGGCCGTTCCAGCAGTGGGTGTCCAGATGCCAGCCGACAAACACGATAGCAGAAAGATTAAAAAGGCGCCCTTAATCCGGCGTCGGCTGGATTTCTTCAAACCATACCCTTTTGCATTAGTTGTATTCAAATTGGAATCGATGCCATGCTGCAGCATTTTTTCATTCGGTGCGGCGATCATGATACAAACCGGCTGATGTGTCAATCCTAACCCACCTGGATACTTCTGAAAAATTTGCAGCGGGCGCTGGATATCGGTACAGATTGATACAGGAAAACCGCAGGTGCCTCTGGCAATTGGACGGCTATACGGCTTTCCGCAAAGCCCAGGCCATGGGTTTTTAGACATCGAACCCTTGCCTTGCAATCTTCGCTAAGGTATTGTTTATACGAAATCAAATGTAAAATGCCAGGAGCCTTTGTATCATTCCATGAACCTGATTTTGCTGATACTGGTGGGTGTGGCCTTTGGATTTGCCGGATGGCAGCAGTTCACCTGGAATCCTGTCCAGGGGCAGAGCGCTCCCATGGAGGTGTTGTCCAAAGCGATGATTGAGTCGGCCGGCGGGGCGGTTGAACTGGCCATTGGACTGGTAGGCGTGATGACCTTGTTCTTGGGGCTGATGAAAGTGGCGGAAGCCGGCGGCATGCTCCAAATACTGGCCCGATTGATCCGCCCCTTGATGGTGCGGCTCTTTCCGGATGTGCCGGCCGATCATCCGGCCATGGGCGCCATGATCCTTAATATGTCGGCCAATGCGCTGGGGCTGGGCAATGCCGCCACACCTTTCGGAATCCGGGCCATGCAGGAACTCGACACCCTCAATGCCAATCGCGGCACCGCCACCAATGCCATGGCATTGTTTCTGGCCATCAATACTTCCTCCGTAACCCTGCTGCCCACCGGCGTGATCGCCCTGCGGGCAGCCGCCGGCTCGGATGCACCGGCGGCCATACTTCCCACCACCTTGTTCGCCACCATCGGTTCCACGACCATCGCTATTATCGCTGCCAAGGTTTACAGCCGTTGGTTTCCGGCGATACCGGCATCGGAGGATGCCAAGCTGACGACGCGGACCGGTCAACCGCAAACGATTCGTGAAGAATTGGTTGAAGACGATGGTCGGGCCTACCCGCTGTGGGTCAGTGTTTTGGCACTTCTGCTGCTTTTTTCCATGATTCCTGTGGTGGTTATATACGGCCGCGCCATCGCGCCGTGGATCATCCCGGGACTGATGGTATTTTTTCTCGGATTCGGGGCGATACGGAGGGTGCGGGTCTATGAAGTGATGGTGGCGGGTGGCAAAGAGGGGTTTCAGGTTGCGCTGCGTATCATTCCTTACCTGGTCGCGATTTTGGTTTCGGTGGGTATGCTGCGCGCCAGCGGTGCCATGGATGTTCTCGTCGGTTTGCTGGGACAACTAACCGGCCGGGTCGGCCTCCCGGCCGAAGCCCTGCCCATGGCGCTGATGCGGCCCCTCTCCGGATCGGGTGCCTACGGCATCATGGCGGCCATCATCAATGATCCGAACATCGGGCCGGACTCTTATGTGGGCATGCTGGTGACCACCCTGCAAGGCTCCACCGAAACGACTTTTTATGTGTTAGCGGTCTATTTCGGCGCGGTGCAGATCAAGCGCATCCGTTACGCCATGGCCGCCGCGCTCACCGCCGATCTGGCGGGTATCGTTTGCGCCGTCATCTTATGCCGCTTCCTTTTCGGCGGTTGAGCGAATGCCATCATCGGATAGGTCTGCCGCAGAATCATTTAAGGGGTGGACCGAACCGGTCCACCCCCCTGTTTTCCGCGAAGCATTTTCCTACCAATGGACGTCCGGGCGTACACTTTTCCCTGTGGCTAATGACGGCCTCCGGTGCTGAATCCGAAACTGAAGTAAGGATCGATGACAGAGAAGTGCAGTCCGTATCCATAGCCGGGATAGTGCGATCTATAGTGGCGATGCGGTTTATAGTACCTCGGCCCCCTGTAATGGTGGCGGTGACGATGGTGCCGTTTGACATAATGACGGTGCCGGTAATGACCGGCATGACCTCTGTAATGATGGCCGTAATGCTTTGAATATCCTTGATGATAGCCATGGTCCCCCCGGCCATGCCCCCCGCCCCTGCCGCCGGCCCAGGCGCTGGTGGCCAAAAGAAATACTATGGCGAGTGTACCTATCAATAATGTAAACTTCATCGGTTTCATGGCTGTCCTCCCTCAATCTTTTATTTCGGGCGTTTAATCCTTCAGACGGTTGTGGCGAAATAAAGTCTACACCGGGCGTGATTTTTTCGGGCCGATCGGTTTTTACGGATCACAGGAGCACGTCGGGTCGTTCAGCGGCTAAAAAGATGATAAGCGGGGCAGCTTATCGGCCGTCCCGCTTTTGGGCCTGATTGAGGAGGGGGTGGAACAGTTACGCTTGCTTATCCTCCACTTTGAAGGTCTCGTCAAATATGGTGACCAGTTGGAGGGATTGCTCGGCGATCTTCAGGCATGCGTTGTTAATGCCATAAAAGAGGATGCTCAACCGCGTTTTGGATACGCTGCTGCGAATGCGGTCGATCTGGGTGCTGTCGAAATCCTCAAGGTATTGTTTGAGCTTGACATAGTGTCCGGCTACTTCCCGGTATTTGAAGGGCTCACGGCTGTGCAGGATGCGGGCGGTATCTTCCAGCAAGGCATCCACCACCTTGCGCACCTGCTGCAGCTCTTTTTTCTGAGGCGGCAGCAGACCGGCATGTTGGTTGGAAGTATGGACATGACATCTTAGAATCATATCACGCAGGCTTTCGGAGATCTCCTGCAGCGCCGAAATCACATAGGCGTATTTACCGGCACTGTGGACTTCATCCTGCTGCAACAGCCTTAGCGTTTTAAAGATATTGGCGACAATGATGTTGGACCATGCCTGGATCTTGCTGGTCTCCCGTCGCAGCTTTTTCAATGCTTTGCGGTCCTCCGTCAGGATGCCGTCGAAGCACCTGGAGAGGTTGGTCCGCACCACTTCCAGGAATCGGCCGCTATGCTTAAAGCAGGTCCTTGTAGCAAAATCAGCATCGGCGACCCGTTTCAGATCGAGCAGTTCCAGCTCCTCGGTGGCCTTTTCCCGCCGGGTGTGAATTTTGAAGTTTCGCAGGATCACCAGACCGACCACCGTGAGCAAAAGCAGGATAGCGATCCATTTGTTCACATACATGAGCACGAAGGCAAAGGTCAGCGCCACGGTAAAGGCGCTGAAAGCGGTGAAAAACCAGCCTCCGACCACGGTTAGAACTCCGGTAACGCGGAATACCGCACTTTCCAGCCCCCAGGCACGGTCGGACAGGGAGGTCCCCATGGCCACCATGAAGGTGACATAGGTGGTGGACAGCGGCAGTTTCATGCTGGTGGCCCATGCCACCAAAGCGCTGGCCACCATCAGGTTGACGCTGGCCCGCAGCAGGTCGAACTCGGGGATGGTGCCGTCGTATCCGGGGATCGGCTTTACATCGGCGCTATTGAATCGGCGCTTGGTCCAAAGGCGCAACGGCTCCGGCCACACCCGGCCGACAGTATCCATCAGTCCGGTCACCATGCGCACGATGATGCGCGAAAGCTGGGATGAATCGAAACGTTCCAGTCCCTCATCCTGTCGTCCTAGATTCACTTCGGTTTTGGTGACCGTACGGGCTTTGCGGGAGAACCACAGGGTCGCCACCATGATGGCGCCGGCGGTCAGCAGGAAGAAGGTGTTGGTGTGAATTTTCTTTTGCAGGGCCGCCATGGGCACGGTCAGCGGATCCGGGCCGGCATTGGCCAATGTGAAGGTGTGGAAACCGGCCAGGGGCACCCCGATGAAGTTGACCAGATCATTGGCGGCGAACGCCATGGCCAGGGCAAAAGTGCCGGCGAGCACGATGGGTTTGAGGATATTGACGCGGGTGGTTATCGTCAGAAGCTGAAACAGCACTGAGAACCCCACGAATCCGCCGCTGATGATGGTCCAGGTGTGGGCATTTATCCAGTCCACCATCTCCGGCGTCATAAAGGAGGCGCCTTTGGCGCCTTTAATCAGGATGAAATAGGTGATCATGGTCAGGGCCAGGCCGCCCCAAAGACCGCCGTAGCGGCGCAAGCGCTTTTTATAATCGAAGGTGAAGAGCAGCCTTGTGGCGAATTGGGCAATGGTGCCGCAGGCAAAGGCGACGCCCACCGAAAGCAGGATTCCCGAAATGATGGCCAGCGCTTTGCCGGTATTGATGTATTCGGCCAGGGCCAACACGTTCTGGTCGCTCTGGCTGATTTTGACAATGGAGACAGCAATGGCGGCGCCCAGCAGCTCAAATACGATGGAGACGGTGGTCGAGGTGGGCAAGCCAAAGGTGTTGAACAAATCCAGCAACAGGATATCGGCGATCATTACCGCCAGGAAGATGGTAATCAGCTCCGGCATAACGAAAAATTTGGGATGGAAAATACCTTTGCGCGCCACTTCCATCATCCCGCTGGAAAAGGTGACACCGGCCAGAATGCCCAGACTGGCGACAATCATGATGGTATGGCGGGGAGCGACCCTTGAACCCACCGAGGAGTTGAGAAAATTGACCGCGTCATTGCTCACCCCCACCATCAAATCCATAATCGCTACGGCAAACAGGATTCCAATCGCAAAAACATAGATGTCCATATCAATTCCTGTCGATTGACATAAAACCGCATAATATTTTGGGTTTATGTCAAAGATTGGGTCCGGGCGTGTATTTGGCGTTCCCTGACCAAAATTTTGGCCGATTGTTAGGAAAATGTAAGGAAAATGTCAAAATATATGTGGCCGCCTGGGAACAATTGTACTTCCCGATTCATTCCAATCTCTTTCTGATGTAGATAACAAGCGAAAAGAATTAAGATTTTTCGATCCGGGGCGATAACCTAATAGATAAGGGGGGATGCCGGTGCAGGTCCGGCATACCCACGGGCAGCCATTGGAATTTGTGCTTTGAAAATTGTAAGCCCTAGAAAAAAATCAGGCCGCTTGGCAAATTCGGAGGTTCGATGTTTCGCAGATTATTCGTTCTATGTTGCGCCTTGTTAATGGCCACCCAAGGGGTCCAGCTGGTCCGTGCGGAGCGCCATAAAGCGGCTGGACTTCATACGCCATCCGCCCCCTTGACCGTTTCCCAATGCATTGAAATTGCATTGGAACAAAACCGCAAGCGTCGCATCTCAAGATTGGCCGTCGAGACGGCCGAGTACCAGCACAAGCAGGCCCTGTCCGCCTTCTGGCCGCAGATCACTGCCGAATCCACCTACAACCAGCTGGATGAGGATGTTCATTTCCTTTTTCCTTCGAACACCTATGATTACAATATCGCTGTTCCCGGTCTGGGCACTATTAGCGGCCAGACCGTTGTGCCGGAGCAGGATGTAACGGTAATGGACCGTAAAAGCATCACTTCCGGCCTGATCATGAGCTATCCGTTATTCACCGGGGGATTGCGCTCAAATGCCGTCAAGGCTTCCAGGTCGAATGTACAGGCGGCCAGGCAGGCCCTTCGCCGAACCGAGTTGGAATTGGTGCGCGATGTCCAGCGTATGTATTATGGCGCCGTGGTGGCCAGCAGGTTGTCCGATATCGGTCAGGAGACCTTGGTGCGGTTGCGCGCCACGACCGATCTGACCGAACGGCTATACAAAGGGGGCAGCGGGTCGGTGACCAAATTGGACTACTTGCGCAGCAAGGTGGTGCTAGAAAGCACCCGTTCCATTGTTGAGCAGTTGGCCTCAAATGTGGCGTTGGCCATTGCCGCACTGGGCAACACCATGGGCCTCCGGTGGGATACCCCTGTGGCGCTGGCCGAAAATGAGATCCCCTTTGTGAAAGTCGATGCGGATCTTGAAAGGTTGGTGGCCGGCGCCTATCGGTTCAATCCGGATTGGAAACGGCTGGGTGCAGGCTTGGAGGCCGCCAGGGCGCTGGTGGATAAAGAGCGTTCCGCCCGTTGGCCCAAGGTGGCTTTAAAAGGAACCTTATGGCGTTGGGACAATGGTCTGGACCATAGCGGCATGGCCACCGAAGAAAACGAAACCGGCTGGAGCGTCGGCATTGGCCTCCAAATGCCTATCTTCACAGGATTTATGACCACGAACAAAATAAAGGAAGCCAAAGCCCGGTTGAAGACCTTGGAAGCGCAGCAAATATTGCTAAAGGAGGGGGTGGCGCTCCAGGTCAAGCATGGTTTCATCCGGATAGACCGTTCACAAAAGATTCGCAGCGCTGCCATTGCAGCCGCATCTTACGCCCGGGAGCACCGGGAATTGGCTGTGCGCGCCTATATGAACGAGATGGTTTCCACCGGGGTGGTGATTGAATCCCAGATCATAGAAGCCCTGGCCCGCGCCAAAGCAGAGATGGCCTTGTACGAGAATGCGGCATCCCGCTTTGACATCGATTTTGTCATCGGGCGGGAGATGAAGAAGCTGCTCGAATTTAACGGTTGATATCACAGGGCTCCACTTGAAACGCCGGTATTCAGGGTATAGCGTATACAGTTGATGGATGCTGTCCAAAAGCTGCTACGAATTTTCCTTTATATTGCCCGTCACATGTATGGGATTAAATCGAGGGATTGAGATTTGAAGATCGGGTGATGACACATCAGACGAACCATGATGAAGCGCCGAAGCCGTCTCCTGCCAAACCGGTGAAAAAGTACCAGCGGCGCATCTTTATTCGAACAGCCTTGATGGCGTGGATACTGGTGGTCTTTACGGCGGTGGTGTTTTTGTTCATCACCATCCCGTCCCAGCGCGAACAGCTGCTGGAGGAGATGCGCCAGCGTGCCAAAGTCGCCTATACTTCCACATCCCAGTTGGCCATTGAATCCATTGTGCTCGAAGACTTCAGCGGCATTGTGGAACATTGCATGAATATGGTCTCCCAGAATCCAAGTCTCAAATATGTGGTGCTCACCCGGCGAGATGGATTCTCCCTTATCCACACCCGTACCGGATGGGAGCAGAGTCAATTGGACGGCTTGTGGCGGCCATTTTCAGAAACCGGGATTACGAAGGGGAAATTTGTGAAGAACAGCCTGTCGGGCGGCCAGGCTTTCCACGTCAGCTATCCTCTGGAATATGCCGGTATCAGTTGGGGATGGATTCACCTAGGCCTTTCTCCGGAGAAGTTCTACAAAGACTTGCGGGCCATTTATACCCGAACGCTCTTGGTGGCTTTACTGGCTGTTGTCGGCGGTTTGATGGCAAGCTTTTTATACGCCCGGCGGTTGACGATTCCCATACAGCGCTTGGACCAGTTTGCCCAAAAATTGGCGGGAGGTGACCTCACCCAACGGATCGATATCCAAACCGGTGACGAGGTGCAATCCCTGGCCGACTCCTTCAATCATATGGTGGAAGAGCTGAACCGATCCAATCGGGAGTTGGTGAAAACCGCCCGTCAGGCCGGCATGGCCGAAATGGCTGTTGATGTGCTTCACAATGTCGGCAACGTCTTAAACAGCGTCGGGATCACCGCCCAGGATTTGAAACGGAAAGTATCCAATTCAAGGGGGGGGTGGACGATCTGGAGCGTCACATCCAGCACCTCCAGGATATCATTCGCCTGCAGCAAAACTACAGTCGGATCATCGGGCTCACCGAAATGGTCCGTATCGTCGACGTCATTGACGATGCCGAAGCGCTTAATATCGACGCGATCAGGAAGCACGGCATTCGGTTGGTGAAGCATTTGGAGCCCCTGCCCGAAGTGGTCCTGGACCGACAGAAATTGCTTCAGATTCTGACCAATCTGATCAGCAACGCCAGGCAGGCGTTTAACGACACCGATACCATCGATAAACAGGTTACGATATCATTGCGCCACTGCCCCTCTGACCAGATTCTGATTTCCGTTTCCGACAACGGCGTCGGCATTGCCCAAGAGAACTTGACCCGGATTTTTCAGCATGGATTCACCACCCGCCGGGAGGGACATGGATTTGGCCTGCATAGCAGCGCCATAGCCGCCTCGGAGATGGACGGGATCCTTACCGTCGAAAGTTCAGGGCCCGGTAAAGGTGCAACGTTTACGCTGGAACTGCCCCTTCGTACCATGGAGAGTGAAAATGAAACCGACTGAATCCCACGATGAGATACTTCGTCGTATTCTTGTCATTGATGACAATCCTGATATTCACAAAGATTTCAGAATGATATTGACTCAAAAGGACGATCTGTCCAAACTGGAGGAACTGGAGAGCGAATTGTTTGGACGGGAGCAACCGGCGCCCCGGTGGCGCTGCCCCAGTTTCGATCTTGAATTTGCTTCCCAGGGGAAACAGGGGCTCGATGAGGTAAAGTTGGCGATGGATCAGGAGATGCCGTACCAGCTGGCATTTATCGATATGCGCATGCCGCCGGGGTGGGACGGTCTAAGGACCATCGAAGAGATCTGGGCCCTCGATCCGGAAATCCAGGTGGTGATATGCACGGCCTATTCGGATTACTCTTGGGAAGAAATTAACAAACGCCTGGGTATGAATGAAAATCTGCTGATCCTGAAAAAGCCGTTTGATTCCTCTGAAGTGGCCCAACTGGCCTCCACGTTGACGCAAAAATGGATATTGGCCCGGCAGGCGAAAATCAATCAGGAGGAGCTGGAACGGCAGGTGCAGCGGAGAACCAAAGCGTTGCGGAAGAGCAATCGGCAGCTGAAAAAAGAGATGGCCGAACGCCAGGCACTGGAGGAACAGCTGCTGCGCTCTCAAAAAATGGAAGCCATTGGCACGCTGGCAGCCGGTGTGGCCCATGACCTCAACAATGTGCTTTCCGGCATCCTCAGCTATCCGGATTTGCTTTTGATGAAGATGAAGGAGAGCGATCCCCTGTATCGCCCTCTTTCCGTCATTCGAAACTCGGGCCGCAAAGCCGCCACCATCGTACAGGACCTGTTGACACTGGCACGGCGCAACGTAGCTGTGATGGAACCCCTAGACCTTATGGAGGTCATCCGCAATTTCATCGACAGCGCGGAGTGTCAAACCATTTTGGATTACCACCCGCAGGTCCGCATCGTCTCTGAATTCGAGCTTGAGTCGGCCCCAGTGTCCGGATCGGCCGTACATTTGGAAAAAATGGTGATGAACCTGATATCCAATGCCGCGGACGCAATGGAGGACGGCGGAACCCTTCGAGTGGCGTTGAGCAAACGGGAATTGACTGAGGCACCGAAAGGCTACAGCAACGTCAATCCAGGTCCCTATGTGCGTTTGCTGGTTTCGGACGAGGGGGTCGGGATCTCTCCGGAAGACATCGACAATGTGTTTGAGCCGTTCTTTACCCGTAAGAAGTTGGGGCGCAGCGGCACCGGACTGGGTTTGACCGTGGTTTGGGATACGGTGAACCATCACAACGGATATATAGAAGTGGACAGCAAGCCGGGTTCAGGAACGGCCATTGCCGTCTACCTGCCGGTTACCGATGAGGCCCTTCAGCCAACCCCGGATGAGCTGCTGCATAGAAACTTGTCCGGCAGTGGAGAGCACATTCTGGTGGTGGATGATGTGGCCGAGCAGAGGGAGATTGCAACGGCCATTTTTAAGGAGTTGGGGTACTCTGCCGATGCTGTTTCCTCAGGCGAATCCGCTCTCGAATACCTTGAGCAGAAGCCGGTGGATCTGTTGCTGCTGGATATGATCCTGGATCCCGGTATGGACGGTCTGGAGACATTGCAGCGGGTCCTGACCAAATACCCCCGCCAAAAAGCAGTCATTGCCAGCGGGTATACCAAAAATGAGCGGGTGCTGGCCGCGTTAAAACTGGGTGCGACTTTCATCAAAAAGCCCTATCGGCTGGTGGAGATCGCCAGGGCCGTAAAATCCAGACTGCTTGCCGACTAGATCGCAGGATCGGCCTGGCCGCACCCGCAGCATCCCTTTTATATCTTATTGAAATTATAGCGATAGGCTGCATGGAAAAGGCATGTTGATGGTCCTGGACGGTGGCCAATGGCCATATGGCTGCTCGCTCGGGACGGCAAGGGGTTGCCACGATGGGGATCAGTCTTGACCCAATGACCAGCGGCTGATATTGATATCCTGTCCGAACGAACTATGGCCGGCATGACCGCCCTGCAGTTGATTTGATTGCCAATCGTCAGGCAAAACAGTTGCGTGTGGCGGTTAAAGGGCCAGTAAGATTGTATTGGACCATTCCCGGCATCTCAGGTGCGCGTCGGGATTTGACGCATATGGAATAATTGAATGAGTGCTGCAAAAAATAATGACATAATGCGTCGCCTGGCGAATGACGCTGGGTTTGTTGATTCCGACACCACGCAAACCCCTTCCACGCCAAAAGCGCGTTTCAAATTACCCAGTCAGCTCCCCGAGCGGTATACGATCAAAGGCAGCGGCGACGAGCGCGTGCTGATTTGCCAGGAAGCGCCCAACCTGAATGTGCATGTCGAGCCCGGACTGGCGGTCACGGGGTCGGTGGCACGCAAATCTCCGGGGGGAACCATCTTTCTGGATGGCGTAGCCCAATGCGAACCCTTCATGGACCATGAGCGGCAGGTCTACAATCTGGATCATCATGAAGGATGTGTGCGCGCTTTCACCCTGGCCACCTGCGAACAGACCTTGGTGATGTATATGAAAGGGCTGGACCTGCAAGGGCGCGAGTGGCATATTTTTTCCAATGAACCGGATCTGGACGCTATTCTTTCCATCTGGATCTTGCTTAACCATGCCCGCATCGGTAAACAGGAGACAACCCAGCGCCGAATTCTTTTTGCCTTGGTGCGATACGAAGGGGTGATCGATGCGCTTGGTTTGGAGCTGAAAGAGCTTTGCGCGCTACCGCCGGAATTGGTCCGTAAGATTCAGCGGGTCGTCGACCATTTGCGAAGCGATGAAATCTCCTTGAAAAAAGAGGGGCGCTGGAGCCAGACGGACTTTCTGACCTATACCGTTACGATTCTTCATAAAATAGACCAGATTTTTTACAAACCCAGCGATTTTGCAGACTACCAGGGAATCGAGGAGCTGGCGCGCATTGATTTGTCCAAACAGCGCATTGCAGCGGTTGTGGCTGCGGACATGGGGATTTACGAGATCGAGCCCCACCTGAACAAGTTGTACGGCAATCGTTTGGGCATCGTATTTCTCAAAACAGGGTCCAACACTTACACTGTTCGCCAGATGGATCTGTTCATGCCGATCACGCTGGAGGAGATTTATGATCGATTGAATTTTGTCGATCCTGCGGTCAAATGCCGCACCCAGAATAACAAATGGGGTGGTTCTGCGGATATCGGCGGGTCCCCCAGAGATAGCGGCACCAAATTATCACCGGCGGAAATCTCTTATACCTGCCGGGATGCCGTCAACCGGACCGGAATCGGGACCCAGGCGTATCGCTGCGGTATGACGGCCGCACTGGTGGGGTTGGTGGTCCTGATCGCCTATGTTCTGAAATTCTACTGGAATCCGGCCCAATGGTTCGGTATCGAGGATCTCCATCCGATCTGGTCCCTTCCTGAATCCGGATTCATTATTACCATTATAGTGGCCACAGTTGTGGCGTTGCTCTGCATTGCGCGCTGCCGCGCCTGGCAATACGGCTGGATTTATCCGGTGGGTGTCAAATGGTGGTTTTTCTTGCCGGTTGCGATGTTGGCCGGTTCGGCCGGCGGTGTATGGGCACCCCGATGGCTCGCCATGGGGCAGGATGGGCTGCATATGG
>JARRKU010000015.1:0-41042 GCA_037387725.1 Desulfobacteraceae bacterium | reverse complement strand
GCAACGAGGTGCCGGGCCCGTACTGGCAGAAAGCATTGGGACTGCTCTCGGCAGCTGTTTTCGGCATGGCATTGGGAATGGTGCGCGAACGATCCCAGAGCCTCTATCCCGCTATCCTCTTCCATATGATTTCAGCCGCAACGGCCTTTATCGTCCTTCGATTTTTGTAGATTGCTTCTATCTGTCCGCGTTTTTTCGCTATCACCCCTCAATCGCCCCCTGGCAGGATGAACCTGCTCCGGCGGTGCATGCGTAGCAGTGGTTGGCGATGACGATCTGCCGATCTTTTAATCGGTCAAAATCGAAGATGTCGATATGGGACGGTGCGCCATGGTTCACCGGCATGGCCAACATCTGATTAAAATCACAGTCGTAAAGCTTGCCGTCCCAAGCCACGGACAGGGTTTGGCGGCACATAACGCTGCTCACGGCCGACCAGTTAAAGGCATTGATAAGATCGGTCATATAATCTTCGTAATTGTCCGTACGGATGAGAAATTCCAAGTAGCGGCCCACCGGACAATTGGTCAGGCAAAAGAGCTGATTGAAGGTGACCCCATATGTATCGGCCAGTTGTTTCTTGTATTCCCGGGTCAACGCCTCCTGGGAGCCGGGAAGATATGCCCCCACCGGGTTGTAAACCAGATCCAGCATCAAATCACTGCCGTCCTGTCCGTATCCCCTCCTGTTGAGTGCTTTCATGACCTTTATAACGGCTTCAAAGACCCCCTGGCCACGTTGCCGGTCCGTACGGTCCGGATGGTAGTCGGGCAGGGAGGTGACCACTTCCACACGATAATTCGAATAGATATCCAGAAAGTGGCGATACTCTTCTTCAAGCAGGATCAGCAAATTGGTCCGCACCAGAAGCCTGCGATCGAGTTTGGAAACCTCTTCGATAAACCAGGGAAGATGGGGGTTCATCTCGGGCGCTCCACCGGTGACATCAACGGTATCGATGGCATGCTGTGACAGGATCTCGAGGCACTTTTCAAAAACCGGGCGATTCATCAGCTCTTTCCGATGCGGCCCCGCCTCAACATGGCAGTGCTTGCATCTCAGGTTGCAGCGTCTTTTTTTAGATTATTTTACGAACTTGCGTCGCATGGGCCAATACATCTCCGGCGGTCATGGCAGCGCCCACATGGATGGCCTCCATCATCTCGTCATTGGTAACGCCTAAGGAGAGGCATTTATTGGTGTAGGCATCGATGCAGTAAGGGCAATGTCGCACGGTCGCCACCGTCAACGCGATCAGGGATTTTTCACGCTCGGACAGATGCCCTGCGCTGGTGGCTTGTGTGTAATATTCAAAGAATTTTTCGCCTTCGGCTGTTGCGTGTTCGGTTATATTGGGAAAATCCTTCAAATCTTTTGGCTCATAATAGTGTCGGGGCATCGCTTTTATCTCCTTTGGGGTATAACGCCGCTAGGCGCCGTCCGTAAATCGTTTCTCTGCAGTCGTATTCGATCTTGTCTCATTACAAATCCTTAGCGCTATAGTGCTGTATGGCACCATTGTACAACCCCCAACTCTATATAGTCCACAGCCCGGGGGCGCGCAATATCTTGTCTTTGACATCGATGAGGTTTTTAATTATAGTGTCTGACTAAAAAGTGATAGCATTCAACAGGTTAATTGCAGTTTTACAAAAAGGTACAAGGAACGGTCTTAAATGGATCCACAGCTCGTTGCTGAGGTGTTAACCAGCGATAGTGATGAAATCGTCGATTTAAAAGCCAATCAGCATCTCCTGGAGGGCTTCATCGATCTGATTCGTAAAATCGATGAATTGCCGGATATCAATAAACGCTTCTACGAAGAATCCCGCAGCCTCTACCAAACCACGGCCGTTAACCGCAACATTGAAGACCTTGAAAACATCCTTGCTGAGTTTTTCGGTCCCGCTGTAAAGCCGGCCGATAAGGCCCTGCCCCGAAAGCTGCGCAAGAGCTCCGTGGTAAAATACTTAGGGGGGATACAAAAAGAGCAGTCCTTGTTTGCGGTGGAGCTTAAAACAGGTCAATTCTACGGCGCTCTGTGGCCCTGGCGACGAAACAAATCCAAAATCGAAATTCATTTGGGATATTGCTCGGACTGGATGAGTGATGAAGACTACTCTCAATTGGAGACCCTGGTCAAACAGACGGTTTCCCATGGTGCCTTTGAGAGCATCAATGCCGACATCGGCGGCCAGATCAGAGGGATCAGCCTGCCGTCTTTTTTACAAATGGCAGAAATGGAAAAATCGACGTTTACCCTTCGGGTGACCTCACGCCATCGGGTTGGGGTGCTCCATCTCTCAGAGGGATACCTGTTTGCGGCCGAATTCGACGACCTGAAAGGCCAGGAGGCTGCGTTTCACATTATCAGCTGGGATGACGCTTCGATCGACATCGAACCGCTTGGGGTGCCGGAAAGCCAAGAGATTAAGATGCCGCTGATGCATCTGTTGATGGAAAGTCTCAAGCTCAAAGACGAGGCGGCATCAACCCAGGAACAACCGCCCCGACCCAAAGGGCCGGCCAGGGCAAGGTCTCGGAAGTCCGGAAAAAGACCGCCCACCAAGCGATTGGTGCGTCTGGAGCGGGCCCATGCTCCCGAGACCCCCCGCAAAAAAATATCCTTCCTCAAGCTCTTGGGGATCGGGGTGGGCGCATTTGCCGTGATTTCCGTTATCGTGGTGCTTTCATTTCATATTCTTGAAAACCGCAATATGTCGGATGGCTATGGAGATCTTCTGAAACGGCTTGAAGAGATCAAATCTCCGGAACAGAGAATTGAGGTACTTTCAACCTATTTGGAAGACTATCCGAAATCTGCCTATGATGCGGATATTCGTTCACGTATCGCAGCCGACCAGGATCGCATCGAAGAACGGGAATTTGAAAAAGCGACCCTCAGCGTCAGCGCTCTGCCGCTCGATGAGCACTACGAAGCAAAAGCCATTGATATATACCGGCAATTCCTTGAGCGATACCCCAACAGCCAGTACACGGACAAGATCAACCAGTCCATTGCAGAGATCAAGAACCTTCTGGATCAATATTACTACGAGGAGCTCAAACGAGCGGCGATGCTCGATTTCAGCAAACGACTGGAGGCTTACCGAAAGTATATCTCGCAGTTTCCCAGCGGCAAATATCGGAAGGACGTCGAAATCCTGATCAACGAAATGGGAGAGAAGTATCTTACGTTTTTGCATGAAGAAGCTAAATCGTGTGAGGAAAGCAGCCGTTGGGAATCGTGCATCGACCATGCTGAAAAATTCATCGCGGCATATGCGGGGCATGATCTTGCCCAAAGAGCTCAATCCCTCAAAACGGATCTTGAAGACCGGCGCGATTATGATCAATTGGTCAGCGCGGCTGAGGATGCCGGTAAGGATTACATTAAAGCCCATCAGCAATTTAAAGCTTATTTAAAGGACCATCCCGGAACCACCCAGCGCAAACACATTGAGGATCAGATGGCCCGCCTGAGCTTGAAAATAAATGCCCAGCGTCGATGGAACACAGTCGAGCAATATGCCGCAAACGCGAAAAACGACATATTTGCCAGGATTCAGAAAGTCGATCGGTACATTAAGCGCAATACCAAAAGCGAATATGTCGGTGATGCCCAAACCCTGATGGCCCGTTTGGAAGCGGAACGGCGGACCGGTTTACGGCGGCGTAAAATCGAATCTCAACGACGTTTGGAACAGGAACGACTGCAGCGGCAGCGCGAGGCGCAGAAAAGGCGCAAACAGCGCGCTATAAAGCTTCAGGCGGTTATGGAATCCCAATTGAAAGGTTCATCCCGGTATCGCGCCAACGGCGACGGCACCTTCAAGGATCTCTCTACGGGTCTGACCTGGGCGATCCTGGATTCCCATCAGGACCTGGCCGGCTGCCTGACCTACGAAGAAGCCATCAAATATATTCAAACCCTTCGTCTTGGCGGGCATAGCAACTGGCGTCTGCCCACCGTTTATGAATTGGCCGGCATCAACAAAAAAGCCCCCTATTTTCCAGCAAGCGGGGCCGAATGGTATTGGAGCGCCGAGACATCGGTCAAAGGCTATCACACGATGGCCGATATCGTCACGGCTGCACAGGAATCCAAATTTCAACGCGAACAGCGTGAACTGACTGCATGCGGTGCCGTCCGCGCCATCCTGATCACTCAGCCGTAGCGGGTCTCCCACCAAAGGAAATATTAAGAGACACCCCGAATGCAATCGCCATATGAAGATCAGATTCTGATTGAATTATTATCCTGAACATATTATAGGACTCTCTTCGATTTTGATTGGACAATTAAAATTCGACGGCCCGGTCGGGATGACGCCTGAAACTTGACTGTCGCACCGTATTTGACCGAAAGGCGGATAGCGCCATCAAAACACCCATTTCCGTGTTGTCGATTCCGATTACCGATACAGGGGGGTAAGCATGCGTAAGTCTGTGTTGTGGGTGACAGTGGTATTGATGACATTGATTTCGGGGACTTTGCTGGTTGCAGATGACGAGATGTGTGTTCCATTGGGCGATATCGACCTGAAGCCCCTCGTTGATGGAGCCAAGCGTTCGACGGTGACCTTTCCCCATGCCGTTCATTTCACCTATTCCTGTGTTGAATGCCACCACCAATGGGACAATGCATCGGCCATTCAAAGCTGCACCACTTCCGGTTGTCACGATTTGGAGGAAGCGCCCAAAATGGAAGATGGCAAGCCGGTTAAAGATCCGGAAATGAAGATCCTGTACTATAAAAATGCTTACCATGACCTGTGCATCGGCTGTCACAAGGAAATTAAAAAGAATAACAAGGCCATGGAGGCATCCAAAGCCTCATTGGGCGAAAAGCTGCCGCCCGCCGGTCCCACCGGCTGCAACCAGTGCCATCCCAAAGAGTAGCGCACTGACCGTTATTTCGCCACCTTGGACCAATTAAAAGAACAAAGGGGCGCCGGAATCACCGGAGCCCCTTTCTTGTGTACCGTGAGATCTATCCTGATCGTTGCAATGCTATTGGGCCTCCTTGAGCACAATGCCCGCTTTGAATATGGCAAATGCGGTTTTTAGGGTCTCCTTCAGGTAATCCTTTTTTTCATCGACGATTTTTTTGCTCGCTTCCCAAAGGACGACTCCGGAGAAGAGGGACCAGAAAATATCGGCCAGCGCATTGGGATGGTGGTTGACAAAGGCGCCGGCCTCCATTCCTTCCTTGAAAATATTCGCTATGGAGACGATGGATTTCCTGGAAAGATCCTTTATCTCCAGCAACAGATCTTCAGACAGGTTTTTAAGCGTCTCACTGGACTGCAGATGGAACATGTTGATGATGATCAACGGGTCAAAGTCATAAACATCGTACATGGCGTCCATGAGGGCGTCCAGTTTATCCACCGGTTTGATTCCCGGTTCCTTGTGAACATGGGATACGCGAATGTGAAGGTACTGCAGTATACGCAGTGAAAGCGATGCGTAGAGCTCCTCCTTGTTCTTAAAATAGAGGTAAAGCGTACCGGGGCTTAGCTCCGCTTCTTTGGCAATATCTTCCATGGTCGCTTTGTTGAAACCTTTATCGGAGAAGACCCGTTTGGCCGCGACAATGATCTGTTGGCGCCTTCTCTCTTTTTCTCTTTCTTTTCGTTCTTGAATACCCATTAAACCACTCTCTTTTTCAAGTTAACAATCGGGCTTCACATGGGTAAGCCCCTCAGATTCTATTGGGAATCTATCAGATTTCAATTGAGTCAAATATAATCCCGCAAAGCGGGTGGCTTGGCTTTCCGAACACAGACGTTGAACTGGGGGATTTAATGGTACAAACGGACCGAAATGTCAATTAGTTAATGAATGATTTTTCATTATGGGAAAAACGATGCCAGTCCAATCCTATCAGCTTGTTCCGCAAAGCAGATCACGTCGTCTCCATATCGGCCTATTTTCCGCAGGTATCCAAAGGTGGACTGGCAGGTCTCCTGGTTGATTTTGCCAGAGAGATAGAGGATACCGGGGCAAAGCAATGCATTGACGTATGGGATGCCCAATGTCCGGCAGACCCTGGCCCCTTTGCCGTCATCCATTATGATGAAATGCGCGTTTATGCTGTGGTAGGCCTTTATGGTTTCCAATTCACCTGCATGGAGTGATGCAGTGACCGCATCAGATCCGCATGCGTTTATGGGAACCGCCATTCGTATTTTTCCGGCTTCCTTCGCTTGACCGAACACCTCCGCACCATCGCGGTGGGCGACAGTGATCTCCCTGAATACCGTCGGAACCATCATCAGCAGATAATGCTCTGCCATATCCTTAAAGATATCTGCTTTGTAGAGCAGGATGGCTGAAGAGGCATCGATCAGGACACGTTTCATTGCTCGAACAACGGCGTACTCAGGTAGCGCTCCCCTGTGCTGGGCAAAATTACCACAATCTGCTTGCCGGCGTTATCGCTGCGTTTGGCGACTTGGAGGGCTGCCCATACGGCTGCGCCGGAGGAGATGCCGCAAAGGATGCCTTCCTGGTCGGACAGCCTCCGGGCGGTTTCGAATGCGTCGTCATTGGTTACCGTCACCACTTCGTCGATCACGCTGCGGTCCAAGATGGCCGGAATGAAGCCTGCGCCGATCCCCTGAATTTTATGAGGCCCTTTCTCTCCCCCGGACAGCACCGGTGAGTCGGCCGGCTCCACGGCGATGGCCTTGAATGTCGGTTTCTTGGCTTTAATGACCTGCCCCACACCGGTGATGGTTCCGCCGGTTCCCACACCGGAGACGAGCATGTCCGCCCGCCCCTCGGTGTCATTCCAGATCTCATGGGCGGTCGTTTCCCTGTGGGCCGCTGGATTGGCAGGATTTTCAAATTGATTGGGCATGTAAGCGTTGCCGTTTTGGCCGACAATCTCTTCGGCTTTGGCGATGGCCCCTTTCATCCCTTCGGACCCCGGCGTCAATACCAGTTCTGCCCCCAAATGTTTGAGCAGTTTCTGGCGCTCGACACTCATGGTGTCGGGCATGGTAAGACTGAGGCGGTATCCCTTGGCAGCGCAGACATAGGCTAATCCGATACCGGTATTGCCGCTGGTGGGCTCCACAATGAGGGATTCGGCATTGATGAGGTTCTGGCGTTCGGCGTCGGCGATCATATAGGTGGCAATACGATCTTTGACGCTGCCCAGGGGGTTGAAAAATTCGAGCTTGGCCAATATTTCACCCGGCAGGCCGGCCGACAGCTTGTTTAACCTTACTAACGGGGTCCGTCCCATGGTACCTTCGATGGTATTGTAGATTTGCATGTTAAGCTCCTTTGGCCTCCTGATTGGCCGATTTGTAAATGAGTCGGGGTTGTTCCATAATCACCGTTGTGTCCGGCGGTACCGATTCGGTGAGCCACACGTTGCCGCCGATGACCGACCGGGCGCCGATGACAGTGTCGCCGCCCAGAATTGTCGCTCCGGAATAGATGATCACATCGTCCTCGATGGTGGGATGGCGCTTTTTGCCGCGGTACTGCTCCCCTGCATTTTTGGGAAGGCTCAGGGCGCCTAACGTAACGCCCTGGTATATTCTCACGTTCTCGCCGATGCGAGTGGTTTCACCGATGACCACACCGGTGCCGTGGTCGATAGCGAATCGTTGGCCGATGGTGGCCCCGGGGTGAATATCAATGCCGGTGACGCTGTGGGCATGCTCGCTCATGATGCGGGGCAGCAGGGGAACGCCGATTTCGTGCATCCGGTGGGCCACCCGATGCACCATGATGGTGTAGAGCCCCGGATAACTGAAGATGATCTCATCGTGGCTCTTGGCCGCCGGATCACCATCGAAGGTGGCCTGGACATCGGTGGCCAGCAACTGGCGGATATCCGGAATGGACTCCAGGATAGCCAGTGCCTTGGCCTGGCCGCTCTCCTCGCAATGGCTGCACGACTGGCCGTAGCGCAGGCAGTCGTGCCGGATGTGGTGGATGATATGCTCGGACAGGTTGTCGTAGAGGACCGTGACCGTCTGGCCCAAACTGTACTTCATATTAACCGGATCCAGCGCTTCCTTGGTAAAGTAACCGGGAAAAAGGATCTCGCGAAACTTGTCGATGATATCCACCGCATACCCTTCCGAAGGGATCGGCTCGTAATCGATATGGGTATAGCACTCATTGCCGTGGCAGTGCGCGATGATCTTTTCCGCAATCTCCGGGACCTTGGCCTTCATCTGCTGGCAGGTCACGATGTCCATGGTGCAGGCATCGATTTCCTTTAGACAATCGGTCATCTGGGGCTCCTCTGACGGGTTTAAACGGATTGGTTTCTCCTTCGCGGACATGATGACACCGAAGCTGTACCGCTGTGTCCGGCTTTTGGATTAACATAAGGCGCGCTGGTTATTAATCAAGCCATACCACATACTTGAGATGGCATTAGCCATGGGCATGCTTTGAATGGTCTGCTTGGGGTTACAGACGCAACTTTCAGGTTTAAAAACCCGGCGCTGTAGCGAGAGATCTGCGCCACACGCACCTTCATTTAAGTGGCGTTAAGGCGCAGTCTTAGGGGCGGCTCGCAAACTCGCTTCGCTCAAACAGAGCGAACCGCTTTTCCTCCACTGCGCCTGAACGCCACTAAAATTTGATGCTGACGTGGCGCAGATCTCTCGCTACAGCACCTCCTGATTGTGCGATGTGCGAAAACCCAAAGTTGAGTTACAGTTCCAAAATCCGGTCGAGCTGGTCGCGAAACTGGAGCTTCAGGTCTTCGATATGGGTGTACGTCGTGTGGAAGTGCCCGAGCCGGCTCAGCTTCTCCTGGAAGGCCCACAGAGAATTGAGGTCTTCCTTCTTAAGTTCACCGACCTTGGCATCGGCATTCTTGAAAATTGCAGGCCTGAAAGACCTGCCAGCGGGCTGATATCCATCAGGCGGGTGTTGCCTTCGCCGCTATTGCGACTGCGCTTTTCTTCCCATCGCTTACCGTCCCATTCCCACCATCGGCTTGCCAGCGACAGGGATTCCAGCCAGGATAGTTCACCGATTTCTGAGGGGATCTCCTTCAGCCCGCAATTGCCAAGGTCAAGAAAGCTGTTTTGGGTGCGTTTGTTTTCGGCGATAAGCTGCAGGGCCTGGTCGGACATGGCTTTCTCCATTAAAAGGTCCGCGGGGGTCTGAAATTCATTTGCGGCACATTAGCTTTAACATGCTGCTGATGGATCGACGGTTTGTATGTTTGGTACTGAGAGTAAAAGGATTTTATAAAAAAACGAATAGAATAAATACACTTACGGTGTCAACTAGTGAACACGCTTCGAACGCTATTGGATGCTTTCTAAAGCGATCACCGATTGTATAAATCGGGTTGATTTTTGAGCAGTGGAACGGCTCCTATCATACATCAAAATGGATGAATACCTTTGATAACACTTAGCTTTACCGTAATGGCACCGAGCCGTCGGCGCTGCCCCGAAACACCCAACAAAAAGACCTAAACAAAAACCCCGCCTCTAATCGGAGGCGGGGTAATAGTCCAAAGGAACAGCAGGATTATTTTTTGGGTCCGAACAGCACCTCCGGCTTGGTGGTGTCGCCGGTGGCGTTGGGCCAGTCTTCGGCTTTGTAAGCCTTCTCGTTTTTCTCAATGAGGATGTTGGCCTCCTCCATGAAGTTGACGAAGCGCTTCTTGCACTCGTAGAAGCCGTGCCACCAGGCGTAGTCCGGGGCCATCATGGCCGCGCCGAAGCGCGCCCGACGGCCTTCGTGGTGCCAGAGTTCGTAGTACTCCACTTCCAGCCGTTCGTCGAAAAATCTGGACTTGTCCAGCAGGCCTTTGTCATAGAGCTCGTCCAGCTTGGCCTTGGCCGGTTTGAAATAGACCTCGTTGTACTCCATCATGGCCTTGTCCATCTGCACGAAGTGGCCGTCGGTCCAGGTCTTGCCGTGGCACTGCAGGCAGATCTGCTTCATCTTCTCCCGTTCGACTTCGTGGTTGGTCTTGGCCGGAAAGGGTTTGAAGTCGCTGGGGCGCACCGTCAGCGGCGCCTGGGATTCCCACGCCAGCCGTTCGGTGACATCATGGCTGGTCAGGGTGGTGCCGGCGCCCGACATATGGCAGGCGGCGCAGGTGGGGCCGCGGAAATCCACCCCCGGCGTCCAGGTGCCCGGCGCCGAGGTCCAGTTGTAGTCATCGCCGTGGGCGGTATAGATATCCCCGTGTTTGGACTCCATGTAGATCTCGATCTGGGGATGGTCCGGTCCCAGGTGGCACTGGCCGCACGCCTCGGGCTTGCGGGCCTCCATCACCGAGAACTTGTGGCGGGTATGGCAGCTGGTGCACGAGCCCAGGCTGCCGTCCAGGTTGACGCGCCCCACGCCGACGTTGGGCCATGTCTGGGAATCCAGACCCGCGTCCGTGTTTTTCAGAATGGTGCCGTGGCAGTGATAGCATCCGTTGATGCGTTCGAAATCGCTGTTCATGCCCTTGTTGAGCCACGGGTCGATCTTCCAGATCAGCTCCAGGGTGTTGGCATGCTTGCTGCGGCTGTACTGCTGGGCCTCGTCGGGATGGCATCGGGAGCAATCCTTTGGCGTCACCACGGCGGAGACCGGCACCCGGTATTCCTTGGTACCGTATTTCTTGCCGCTCTGCTCGTACTGCTTGTAGTGGCTTTGGCTCACATCCTTGTCGCTCTCTTCAGCCATATGGCAATCAAGACAGGTGACATTGGCATTGGCATGCCGGCTCTGGGACCAGTCGGCGAACAGGCCCGGGTTTTCGGCGCGGTGGCATTCGATACAGGCGATCTCCTGCGGCGACATGGCGCGTTCCATGCGGAACTCCTTCATCTTTGGCAGGTTCTGCGCTGCCGATTCCATGGCCGCCATGGAAACCACACCGACAATTCCGATGGATAGAATTGTCCAAACTGCAAGCTTTTTCATGATGCCCCCTTTGTCATGCTCTTTATGTATGTAAACGTCGATAAATGTTAACCTCAATGTTGCAAAAGCCGGAGGGGAAAAAAGATGGCATATAATAGACCCGATCCTCCAGTTCACTATTGTTTTATTCCTCTAATGGCGCCATCCTACATTGCTTGTGCACAGTTCATAAAACTTGTTAGACTTTTTGCCATCTTTTTTATGCAACTTTGGGGTTCAGAACTGCAATCCTTTAGCCCGGTAGGGCGGGCGATACTGTTTGTATTGATAGGTGGCGGATTTGTTGTGGACCAGGTCGCGATGGCAATCCACACACTTTTTTTCCATGCCCGGCAGCGGAAAGAGCGTCGATTTGTGCGCCAGACGGGCGCCCCGGCTATTGGGGATGCTCAGCAAATTGCGATGGCATTTTTGGCACTGGGAATTCTTGAAGGCGGCGTAGGCGGCCTGGCGGTTTTCCATGCGGTCGTAGGTGCCGATGGTAAAATGCTTCACCACATCCTTGAGACCGTGATAGGTCTTGGCAAAGAAGAAGTCAAAGGTGTCCTGTGGCGCCGGCAGATGGCAGTCCATGCAATCGGCCACGAAACCCTGGGCGTTGTTGACGTGGGTGGACATCTTCCACTCATTGTACGCTGGCTGGATCTCGTGGCAGGAAGCGCAAAATCCAGGGGTGGATGTGCGCACCATGGTGTAATAGGTGAGGCTGAAGAGGGGAAAGGCGATTAATATCCCCAAAATGATGAAGAGAACAGGTTTGGTGAGCTTTTTCCAACCCGATTTGCGCGGGGCCGAATTTCGACCGGCAGCCTGTCTGTCCATTTCGCCTCCCATGCCCAAAGCCCAGTGGAATTAAAGTAAAGCAGTGGAGAGAGTGAATTCGAGCTTGAATTCGCGCGTTCGATTGAAAAGTGTCCTGAATGTGAAGCCGTATCATTTTGAGGTAAGTTCACAATATTTACCATGAAGATGGCGGCCGGTCAATTCCTGAAGTCGATTCATGACAAACGGGCCAAGGAGACTGAACATTTGAGCCGGGCTGGCTGGACCTCTGACCTCTGAATAAAAATGATATCGGTCCGATAAGAAATATATGCCCGTTGCGATTGTTGAAAACGATGGGTCGGCTACTCGCCTGCGAGAACGCACCCGACTTGATTTTTAACGATTCGTCCCCATTATAGGGCGTTGCCGACCCTAACCCCCAATCCAAGGAGCGTATTTCTATGAGTTCCCCCCGAAGATTTGATATCATCATCCTGGGCACGGGGCCTGCAGGCTTGCAGGCAGCCATCCACGCATCCCGCAGAAAAGTGGCGGTGCTGGTCTTGGGCAAGGAGACCAAGAGCAGCCTGTTCAGCGCCCACATCGAGAACTTTTGCTGTATCTTCAAACTCAGCGGCGAGGAGATGATCTCCACGGGAAGGCAGCAGGCGGCCAACTTCGGCGCCGAATTCATGGACCAGGACGTCTTGAGCATACAAGCTGTTGACAAGGGCTTTGAAATCAAGGTGGAGAGTGGGGACGTGTTGCAGACCGCGGCATTGATCATTGCCACCGGCACCCAGCGCAAGCGATTGGGGGCGCCGGGCGAAAAGGAGCTCCTCGGCAAAGGCGTCTCCTACTGCGTGGATTGTGACGGTAATTTCTACCGCAATCAGCACGTGGCCGTTATAGGCGGCGAGAGCGCGGCTGTGGACGGGGCCCTGACCCTCACTGAAATCGCCGACACTGTCCACCTGGTCTACTCGGAATTGGAAGTCGCCGGCGACCTGCGGCAAAAGCTTGACCAGAGTTCGGTGGTGTGCCACCCGGGCGTAAAGGTGGACCATATCGAGGGGGATAGCGAGGTAAGCGCACTGACCCTTGACGACGGCCGCAAAATCGAGGTGACCGGAGTCTTTATCGAACAGGGCGCCAAAGGCATTATGGAGCTGGCCACCACGCTGGGCATTCAGTTGGACGATGAGATGCAGTATATTGCGACCGACAAGCAGCAGGCCACCAATATCCCCGGCATCTATGCTGCGGGCGACGTGTGCGGTCCTCCCTGGCAGATGGCCAAGGCGGTGGGAGAAGGATGCGTGGCTGGATTGAGTGCCGCCAAATATGCCAAAAGGCGGTAAGTCATGGCAAAACGCGTCGTCATAGACGAAGCCGAGGCTTGACAACCGGTTCTAATGGCCTACCCTCGAATTTCGCGTTTGACATCGATGCCATATTTCTTGATTCGCTTCCATATGGTCACCCGGCTGACGCCCAATAGACGACCGGCCTCTGACTGGTTGCCCCCGGTTCGTCGCAACACGCGCAGCAGTTCATCCTTTTCCTGCTCGGTTTGATCGTGCAAAAAATGGGGAGGCAGGCTTTCGTCTGTAGTTCCCAGAATCTTCGGCGGCAGGTGGGCCACTTCGATTCCTCCGCCGGGGCAGAGAACAAACGCATATTCGACGGTATTGCGCAATTCCCGCACATTCCCCGGCCAGTCATATTGGATCAGCCGCTCCATGGCTTGCGGCGTCAGTCCTGAAATTCTCTTTCCGGTTTTAGCCGCATTCTTTTGAATGAAGCTTTGAACGATGGCCGGAATATCTTCAGTTCTCTCTCCAAGGGATGGGCATTTCATGGGAAACACATTGATGCGGAAGAAAAGATCTTCCCTGAACTGACCGGCCTGGATCAGATTTTCAAGGCGTTTATTGGTGGCCGAGACGATACGTACATCGACTTTGATGGGGGTATGCTCTCCAACCCGCTCGATCTCTTTTTCTTCCAGTACGCGCAGCAGCTTTACCTGGGTGGACATGGGAATATCGCCGACCTCATCCAGAAAGATGGTGCCTTCATGGGCTGCTTCAAATCGTCCGATGCGGGAACGGTCCGCACCGGTGTAAGAACCTTTGGCGTGTCCGAAGAGTTCGCTCTCCAGTAGATTTTCATTCAATGCCGCGCAATTGACCTTAATATAGGGCTTATCCCGCCGGTCGCTGGCTTCGTGAATAGCCCGTGCCACCAACTCTTTGCCCGTACCGCTTTCGCCCGTGA
Source organism: Desulfobacteraceae bacterium (assembly GCA_037387725.1). Lineage (GTDB taxonomy): Bacteria > Desulfobacterota > Desulfobacteria > Desulfobacterales > Desulfosarcinaceae > JARRKU01. The sequence continues at coordinate 27,077 of JARRKU010000015.1, read as the reverse complement.
TCAGCACGGGCGCCTCTGTCAGCGACACGTTTTCGATCATTTCAAACAGATCCTGCATTACAGGCGACCGGCCGTGCATACCATGGTAGCCCTGCTCCAGCTGCAATGTTCGCCGCAGGGTGTGAATTTCATCCTGTTGCCGGACAATTTCGGACATGTCCTTGATGGTTTCGACGGCCCCTATGAGATTTCCGTCATTGTCATACAGGATGGCGGCATTTTTGATAACCGTTATGGTGCGGTGCTCCCTGTTGGTGATGGTGCAGGGTTTGGTGCGCACGCCGCCATCCGCGTACAGACCGCACCACTGCCGCCCGCTGCCCTTGCCAATAATCCGGCAGCCCGTGCAGTCCAGAATCCGGCACGATTTTCCAACCAGTTCCTCTGCAGCATACCCGGTCAGTTTTTCGGCTGCCGGATTTACTGCGATAATATTTCCTTTCGGATCAACCACCATCACCCCATCCTGCAGGGCGTCGACAATGGTTTTCCAGTAGGGCGACAAATCCACGAATCACTCCTCGAAGGTTTGGTTGGCAGTTAACACCTGTTAACATATCCATTATGCTGATTGGGGGCAAGGGGCATGAGAAAATAATCAATGATGGGTATCAGGCGACCAGCGGCTGCCCATTTCGATCCTGGAGAGAAAACTCCATCCGCTTTAAAGGCGGCAACCATTGAAAGAAAGACAAAAAGGCGCTGAAACTGCTTCCGTAACCCAAATGGTTATCACTTGTTAACCCTTGATGTTAAGGCTGTTAACGAATTACCAGCGGCCCTGTTTGGCCTCCAATCGTATCATGGGAATATTTATATATATTACAATATGTTACAATTACATGCGAAGTGAGTCAGCGTTGGCATATGGGTTGCTATCTATCCAGGCAACAAATTCGAGAAGTCCAAAGCTATGACACGATATTCAATATTAAGGAGATTTCCATGAAAACAAAGCGCATTTTTGTCCCCTTGATCGCCCTCCTATTGTTTGCGGTGACGATCGCCGGCTGCTCGACCAGCACCACTGCCCCGGGACCAACAGCCGAGCCCGATTGGCACTTCCATGACATCGTGGACGTGGCCTTCGTGGCGCAGTATGCCAAAGTCCCCATGGCGAAAAATGTGATGATCATCGATGCCCGTCCCAAACGCGCCAAGTATGACAAAGGCCATATTCCCATGGCCGTCAGCATGCCCGACAGTCAGTTCGAAAAAATGTCCGACCGGCTCCCTGGGGACAAGGAGGCGCTGTTGATTTTCTATTGCGGTGGTTTCAAATGTAAACTGAGCCACAAGTCCGCCCGCAAAGCCGAAGCGCTTGGATATAAAAATGTAAAAGTGTTTGCCGCCGGATTTCCGGGATGGATGGCGGTGAAAGGACACTATGCTTCGGTATCGGTAGACTATGTGAAAAAGCAGATCGACAAAAATGCGGATATGGTGCTGGTGGATGCCCGTCCCAAACGTACAAAATATGACAAAGGCCATATCCCCACAGCGATCTCCATTCCCGACTCCCAATTCGAAAAGCTCAGCGATCGCTTGCCCAAAGACAAGGACAAGCTGATCGTCTTTTACTGCGGCGGCTACAAATGCAAATTGAGCCATAAGTCGGCGGCCAAGGCCCTTGCCATGGGATACACCCATGTAAAAGTTTTCTCTGCCGGATATCCGGCCTGGAAAACGGTGTTGGCCAGTTCCGCACCCGTACAGGTGAAGAAGGGTGAAGAAGAAGGCAGCATTGATATCGATACCTTCAAAAAGATCATGGCGGAGAATCCCACCGATATCCTGTTGATCGATGTGCGGGACAAGGATGAGTTCCAGACCGGGAGCCTCAGAACGGCGATCAATATACCGGTGGATGAACTGGAGGGGAAAATCAAATCCCTGCCCACGGACAGACCGGTCATCTTTATTTGCGGCACCGGCGCCCGCAGCGGCGAATCCTTCTACATGGTGCAGGATCTGCGACCCGGGATGAAAAACGTTTACTATCTCGACGCGGAGATGACCGTTTACGAAGATGGCCGATTTGAACTCAAAAAGCCGGCCGGATGATGGCTGCACCGCAGACCATGGCTTCAATAGGCAGGGTTTTCCGCATGGCGCCCTGCCGCCGGTCCGTTCGAACCTTAAGACGCTGGGATGGAGAAATGATACAACCGAGATGGTTTAGAAAATTGATGATCTGGACGGTGGCCCTAACGGTTTCGGGCATGTGGCCACCGATCCTTTGGGCTGGATCGCCCCAGCCGGATAATCCGGCTCCGGGGCTGACCATGGCCCGTCAGGCAACAAAAGCCCAAATGCCGTGGACAACTTCCGATCATGCCAAACTTCCGGCATTGAAAAAGAGATTCAACAAGGGCGAGGAGATCACCCAGGCTTGCCTGTCGTGCCATTCCGAAGCCGAAGCCCAATTCAAGCAAACCATCCACTGGACCTGGATCGGCCACGTCGATGAAAACGGCAAACAACTGGGAAAAGCAGGCGACTCGTTGAATAATTTCTGCCTCTCCACCAACAAGATGAACGACAAAGGATGCACCTCCTGCCACACCGGCTGGGAGGGAAAACAGCAGGGTGTCAACTGCCTGGTGTGCCACTCCCGGAAAAAAATGAACTGGAAGGAAGCCTTTGAAGACTATCAGGCCTTTTCCGGCTCCGACGATCCGGATGAGGTGGAGATCGCCAATGAGATCCAGGCGGAAATTCAAGCCGCCGCCCAAAGCATTGGCCGGCCCACCCGTCAAAACTGTGGGGAGTGCCATTTCAAGGGCGGCGGCGGCGACGGTGTCAAGCACGGTGACCTGGACACCTCCCTTTCAAAGCCCAATAAAGCCCTGGACGTTCACATGGGCGTTGACGGGCAGAATTTCACCTGCGTCCGCTGCCACACCACCGTACAGCACCATATCGCCGGCCGCATCTATTCAAAACCGGCCTATACCGACCGGAAGAGCCTCATCGAAAACGACCTGACCGCCAAGATCACATGCGAATCCTGCCACGGCAGTACCCCGCACGACAAAGGCCACAAGGCCAATGACCATACCGATAAAGTCGCCTGCCAAAGCTGCCACATCCCCGAGTTTGCGCGGGTACTGCCCACCAAGATGTCCTGGGACTGGTCCAAATCAGGCCAGCTGAAAGATGGCAAGAAATATAAAGAAAAAGGCCCGCTCGGTACCTTTGACTACATGACCATCAAAGGCAAGATGGTATGGGCAAAAAATGTAAAACCGGAATACGCCTGGTTCAACGGGAGCATGAACACCATGACGGTGAAGGATACCATCGATCCGGCGAATACAGTCCCCGTATCCGGTCCGGTGGGGGCTGCCGATGATCCCCATTCCCGCATTTTTCCATTCAAGGTGCATCGGGGCGTCCAGCCATACGATAAGGTCAACAACAACCTTCTGGCGCCGCTGCTTTCCGGCAAGCAGGGATATTGGGAGACGTTGGACTGGAACGATGCGCTGACAAAGGGCATGGCCGCCCTACAGGTGCCTTTTTCCGGACAGTTCGGTTTTGTTTCGTCCACCTACCATTTCCCCACCACCCACATGGTGGCCCCCAAGGACAAAGCCGTGACCTGTGTCGAGTGCCATACGGAAAAAGACGGTCGGATGGCGAGTATCTCCGGTGTCTACATGCCGGGTCGCGATGGAGCCGGTTGGTTGGATACCCTGGGTTGGCTGGCGGTGATCGGCGCCTTTCTGGGGGTCGTCCTGCACGGACTGGGCCGCATCTTTACAAACGGCAGGAAGGGAGCGTAATCCATGCTGAAGAATAAAATCGTCATCTATCTCTACTCGCGCTACGAACGCTTTTGGCATTGGCTTCAAAGCGCCCTGATCATTATTTTGCTGCTGACCGGGTTCGAGGTCCACCAGGGTCTTTCCCTGTTGCGTTTTCACTCGGCGGTGAAAGTACACAACTTCGTGGGGCTTACCTGGTTGATCGCCTTTGCCTTTTTTGTTTTCTGGCTCTTTACCACCGGCGAATGGAAGCAGTACATCCCCACCACCCGGAAGATGTTTTTGGTGGTGAGATATTACAGCTATGGCATTTTTCGCGGCGAGGCGCATCCGGTGCCCAAGCGGAAAGAGGCCAAGCACAACCCCTTGCAGCGCCTGACCTATCTTGCCCTGGCGGCCTTTCTGCTGCCCTTCCAGATGCTCACCGGATTTCTCTATTGGGGATACAACGCCTGGCCGCTTTGGGGCATAAAAAGCCTTTCCCTGGAGACGGTTGCCCTGGCCCACACCTTCGGGGCTTTTGCCATCCTGACCTTCCTTGTCGTGCACCTCTACATGACCACCACGGGACACAGCCTTTTCGCCCATATCAAGGCCATGATCACCGGCTGGGAGGAGGTGGAAGAGGGCGAAACCGTCGAAGAGTGGGAGGTGGCCCACGAGCGCAAGCCGTCCGCTCTCTAGTGCGCTGTTTTCAGGCCGGGCAGACGGTGCCCGGCCTGAAAAAGTACAGATCAACCGGCATGGCATGAATGCAGGCCCGCTGGTGTTCCGTTGAGCCAAAGGCCGGCTCTTCCCGTTCTCCTGTCCGTGGATGAATATGTTGCTCATGGATTTGGCGCATTGAGGCCGAATTCCCCCAGGGTCCGTTTCATCTGCAAAGCAAAAATCGCCCGCTCATCTGCATCGGCCGATTCACACACCTATTAAATATATATTAAAGTCCCGATCCAAAAAGCCGAATCTAAATCAGAGGATAAAAACTGGGGATCGTTGGTACCGCCTATGGATCGTTCCATGCTCTATCCAGCGACCGAGCTCTACTTGCAGCGCAATTCAAATTCATAGGAGGTCCAGTCCAATGTTTGCCAAGTCCAGCCTTAAACGAAAACTTCTAGTTGCTTTTCTCAGCGTGGGGATCATCCCTTTTGCTGTCATGACAGTGGTTGCCCTGTACAAAGCGGAGTCCGCCCTGCACGATCAAGCCTTTAACCAGATGAAAAGCATGCGGGATGTAAAAAAAGGTGAGATAGAGCGCTATCTTCAGACCATCAAGGACCAGGCGGTGGTTTTCTCCGAGGACGCAATGATCGTCCGGGCCATGTCCGACTTCACCTCTGCCTTTGATTCGTTTCGATCGGAAAACGCCATCTCGGACGATGATATTTCCGGACTGCGCAATAAACTGGCCGGATATTACCAGGACGATTTCAGCGCGGAATACCGCAACCAGAACAACGGTCAATCCCCTGACGTCAATGCCATCGTCGGCCAGCTCGATGCCGATACCGTGGCACTTCAGTACCATTTCATCAAAGCCAATCCCAATCCCCTGGGCTCCAAAGACCAACTGAATCGCGCCAAAGACCAGTCCAGCTATAGCCAGGTGCACGAACAACACCACCCCATCATCCGCAACTTTCTTAAAAAATTCGGCTACTATGATATCTTTCTCGTGAACCCGGATACGGGAAAAATTGTCTATTCGGTGTTCAAGGAACTGGATTTCGCCACCTCATTGAAGAACGGCCCCTATGCCGGCACCAACTTTGCCAAAGTCTTCCGCAAAGCCAATGCGGCCGATTCGGCGGATATGGTGTTCTTTACCGATTTCGAGCAGTACTTTCCCTCATACGAAGCGCCGGCCGGGTTTGTGGCTTCGCCCATATTTCGCGGCAATGAAAAAATTGGAGTGCTCATCTTCCAGTTTCCCATCGACCGGTTGAATACCATCATGAAAGCCAGGGCCGGAATGGGCGAAAGCGGAGAGACTTACCTGGTGGGCAGTGATATGTTGATGCGATCCGATTCATATCTCGATCCGGATCACCACTCCGTATCCGCCTCCTTTCGAAATCCGGAGAAGGGTAAAGTGGACACCGAAGCCGCCCGGGAGGCAATATCCGGAAAAACGTCGGAAAAGATCATCACCGACTATAACGGCAATCCCGTGCTTTCCGCTTATACGCCCCTGTCGTTCGGGGGGATGAACTGGGCCCTTCTGGCCGAGATCGATGAAGCCGAGGCCTTTGCCGCGGTCAACGCCTTGCAATGGGTCGCTTCGGTGGTGGCGGCTGTCGGCATCGCAGCAATTGTCATGGTTGCGCTGCTGTTCGCCAGAAGCATCGTTAAACCGATCCAGGGCGTGGTGGCCAGTCTCACCGAGTTATCCCAGGGGGAGGGGGATCTGACCACCCGCCTGCCGGTGGCCAGCCGGGATGAGGTGGGGCAGCTCGCCGAACGGTTCAATGCCTTTATGGAGAAGCTTCACGACATGATCAAGGATATCGCCAAGGGGGTGGAGACCCTCTCCTCCTCCTCCACCGAACTGTCGGCCATCTCGATGCAGGTGTCGGCGGCGGCCGAACAAGCGTCCGGCAAATCCGACACGGTGGCCGCTGCGGCCGAGGAGATGAGCACCAATATGAACTCGGTCTCCGCTGCCATGGAGCAGTCCACCACCAACACTAATATGGTGGCCTCAGCCGCCGAAGAGATGACCGCCACCATCAACGAGATCGCCCAAAATGCCGAAAAGGCCAGGGGGGTTACCGACCAGGCGGTTCACCAGACCAGAGGCGCCGGCGAGCAGATGTCCGAGCTGGGCCGCGCCGCGGAAGCCATCGGCAAGGTGACCGAAACCATCACCGAGATATCCGAGCAGACCAATTTGCTGGCGCTCAACGCCACCATCGAGGCGGCCCGGGCCGGCGAAGCCGGCAAGGGCTTTGCGGTTGTGGCCAACGAGATCAAGGAGCTGGCCAAACAGACCGCCGAAGCGACCCTGGACATCAAACAGCAGATCGACGGCGTCCAATCCTCCACCGGCAGCACCGTGGAGTCGATTGACCAGATCCGTGAGGTAATAAACAATGTCAATGAGATCGTCTCCACCATTGCCACGGCCGTGGAGGAGCAGTCCACTTCCACTCAGGAGATCGCCGGCAACATTACCCAGGTCTCCAGCGGCATCGGTGAAGTCAACGAAAATGTGGCCCAGAGCTCCCAAGTGGCCAACGAAATCACCGAATCCATCACCGAAATCAATCAGGCCTCCAACGAGATGGCCAACTCCAGCTCCCAGGTGCGCATGAGTGCTGAAGAACTTTCCCAACTGGCCGAAAAACTCAACGGCATGGTCGGGCGGTTCAAGGTTTAGATACACCACGCGGGAGGCGCCGCTGCTCTCATGCGGACGCGCCTCCCGCGTTTGCCTCTCTATTTTACATACTTAAAGCATTCCCAATACTTCAACCCGTGCCCTCAAACAGATCGTGCGGCGTCTGTGGAGCAGGAAAGAGGCGTTTTCCCGAATGGCGCTGCTGGATATCGTTGCACAGGGCCCTCCTGTTGATCCGTGTTGTCGAATTGAATTTGATACCGATTACCGAAACTGTGGGAGTTGACCTTGCGCTGACAATTGGATAAACCCACACCATCCTGCGGGAAAGTCAACCGTTGCGATGGCGGAGGGTGCCTGCAAGCAGGCAGGATTATTTGCATTGGCGGTTAATGAAGTCGGTCCCATATAAATGGGACGGCGCATAAAGCACGGCGATAGTGGGTCAAATCATGATAGCGGCAGAAAATATAACCAAATCATTCGGCGGCCATACCTTGTTCGAAGGGATCAGCTTCAAGATTAACGCCAAAGAGCGGGTGGGACTGGTGGGCCGCAATGGTCATGGAAAGACGACCCTGTTTCGGATAATCATCGGCGAGGAGGATTATGAGAGCGGCCGGCTGACGTCACCCAAGGGATACCGGATCGGTCATGTGCAGCAGCAGCTGCATTTTACCGAGGAGACCATCCTAAAAGAAGGCATGATGGGGCTGCCTGAAACGGAAAAGAACCACCATTGGAAAGTGGAAAAAGTGCTGGCCGGTTTAGGTTTCAGCAACGCAGATCTCCAACGACCACCCGAGGCGTTTTCCGGTGGTTTTCAGGTGCGCCTCAATTTGGCCAAGGTGCTGGTATCCGAACCGGATCTGCTGCTGCTCGACGAACCCACCAACTACCTGGACATCACCTCCATCCGCTGGATCGAACGGTTTCTGCTGGCCTGGCCACGGGAGGTGCTGCTGATCACCCACGATCGCAGCTTCATGGATCGGATTGTCACCCACACCTTGGGAATTCATCGAAAAAAAGTAAAGAAAATCGCGGGCAACACAGAGAAATACTACTCCCAGATCGCTCAGGAAGAGGAGATATATGAAAAGACCCGGCTCAAGGATGAACGCCGGGCCAAAGAAGTAGAGCAGTTTATTACCCGGTTTCGGGCCAAAGCGCGCCTGGCGGGGATGGTGCAGAGCCGGATTAAGACCCTGGCGAAATTAGAGAAGAAGACCAAGTTGCAGTCTGTCCGCGATCTGGAATTCAGCTTTCGAAGCCTGCCTTTCAGGGGCAAGCATATCCTCAGCATCCGGGAGCTGAGCTTTGCCTATCCGGATCGACCGCTCCTGCTTGACGATGTGGATATCTCCATTCATGCCGGAGACCGGGTTTGTGTGGTCGGGCCCAATGGACGGGGCAAGACCACCTTCCTGAAGCTTCTGGCCGGTCAACTTACCCCTGGCCGTGGTGAGGTGGCGTTTCATCCAGCGGTGACCCATGGGTTTTATGAGCAGACCAACGTCCAGTCCCTTAACGATCACAGCACGGTGGAAGAAGAGATCCTCAACAGCCATCCGGATGTGGACCGCCAGCAGGCCCGCAACATCTGCGGGGCCATGCTCTTCGAAGGTGATACCGCTTTAAAGCGGATTTCCGTGCTGTCCGGGGGAGAAAAGGCCCGGGTGATGCTGGGCAAACTGCTGGCCACACCGGTTAATCTGCTGCTGCTCGACGAACCGTCCAACCACCTGGATATGGCGTCGTGCGACGCCCTGGTGGCGGCCATCGACAACTTCGACGGCGCCGTGATCATGGTGACCCATAATGAATTGTTTCTGCATGCCCTGGCCCAGCGCCTGATCGTCTTTGACAAAGGCAAGGTCGATGTTTTCGAAGGCACCTATGAATCCTTTCTGGAAAAAGGTGGCTGGGGAGATGAAGACGGAGCAGCACCCGTCACACCATCCCATGGAGAGGCGGCCGCATCCGAGCCGCAGATCAGCAAGAAGGAACTGCGCCAGAAGCGCTCGGCCTTGATCAACGAGCGCTCTCGTCAACTCAAGCCGATCAACCAGGCCATCGATGTGGCCGAGGCAGCCATCGAGGCGGAGGAGCTTCAGCTGGCGCAGCTCAACGAGGCGATGGTGCAAGCCTCCCAGGACCAGGACGGGGCGCGTATCGCCGAATTGTCACCAGCCATCCATAAGTCTCAACATGCCATCGACCAGCAATTCGAGGCACTTGAAGTGCTGTATGAAAAAAAGGAACGCGTGCAGCATGTTTTCGATGAAAAGATGATAGAGAGCGGCCTGGGGAACGACCCATAGCTTTTAAAAAGAAGCTTGATCCAACCGCTATGTCGCAGGAAGTGCTTCGAAGCGATTCCCCATGCCTGAAAACGCCACCTTAAAGTTTTCACTTTCAGTGCCGATATAGTAAATTGGTTGTAAATTCCGATGGTTTGTGGTTCAGTGACCCATTGCCCGATCGACATAACCGCGGCTGAGGCGCAGTCGTTGCTTACAACGCACTTTATCAACGGCCGTATGATTGGATCATGTCAACTGAATCCTGTTTCGTCCGCCTTTTACAAAGGATCGGTGGTGCGTCCTCCCAACAAGGGGGTAGGGATGGAAGATGTTGATTTTATGAGCCTATCTTTTTATTATAGTCGTGCGCTAACTGGTCACCGGCGGCGGTCATCTATTTGAGGGGTTAAGATTAATCCTTAAAGCGACCCGTCGTGCGAGTGGCGCGGATGCGATTTCAGGACAACTATAACGGTGCATCGTCGCCTATGCTGAAAAAAATTTTTACCGCACCTTTGGTTCAGATCCCGGTATTAACGATCCTGATTCTGGCCGGTATGGTGTGGCCTACGGCTTTTTTCGATCACATCGAAAATCTGCAGTATGATTTCTGGTCTGCGCGTTTTCGGCCTCCGGACTTTTCATCCGTCGCCATTCTGGCCATCGACCAGGAGAGCGTTGACAAGTTCGGTGACTGGCCCTGGCCCCGCTCCCGAGTAGCGGAGATGGTAAGGCTGCTCACTTCGGCCAATGCCGACGCCCAGGGGATCTGCCTGTTGTATTCCCAACCGGATGCGAATCCGGGATTGGCGGAGATTCTGTCCATCCGCGGCCAGGTGGCTGCCCCGGAGTGGAAAGGAAAAAAACAAAACACCCGACAATTGATGGGTATGCTGGCGGACGCCCAGACACGCCTGGACCATGACGCCCAATTGATGAGCGCGGTGCGGCGCGCACGGAATGCGGTGCTTCCCATTCATTTCAGCCCGGAAAAGACCGCCGGGGATGATAACCTGAAACTCCCCGGGCTGCTGATCATCAATTCCATAAAAACGCCGCCTGTCCAGAAAGCACCTCAGGGGCGTTGGATGGTTAGCGGCCGCGATTCCGGCATTGGAAAGGGAGGGCTTGCGGCCAATGGTATTCAAACGACATTTGACGAACTGGCCGGTAAGGCTGGTGCCCTGGGCCACATCAATATCGCAACAGATCCGGACGGTGTGGTGCGGCGCCTGCCGTTGCTGGTGGAATACCGCGGGAGGCTCTTTCCATCCATGGCGCTCCAACTGGCTGTCAAACAGGTTCGTGGGCGTTTCAGGGATATCGCCATTGAGACGGACTGGTCAGGCCGAAAGCGGTTGAGGATCAAGCATCTTGAAATCCCAACCGATGGCGCTTATCAGATTTTGTTGGACCACCATCCCCGATGGTCCCGAGAAAGAACCTACTCCTATTCCCACCTGATCGACGGCTCAGTGGATCCTTCGGTATTCCGCGATCGACTCGTACTGGTGGGCACCACCGCCGAGGGCGTTGCGCCGCTTTACCGGGCTGGGCGCCATAACAACGTCTCTCAGGTGGCGGTAATGGCCGATACGGTTGGCCGACTGCTCTCCAAATCCCGTCTGTCGCGTCCGTCATGGGCCCTGCCGTTGGAAATACTGGCGTTGCTCTATTTCTCCTTTTTTCTGATATTTTTCATCCCCCGGGTGAATATGCGACTGGGCGCATCGCTGCTGTCGATTTTCTTGGTCACCTGGTATGCGGCCGGCGTCGGTATCCTTCTGGTCTATGGATACCATATCAAACTCTTCGGTCCGGTTCTTCTCGCATGCGCGGGATTCACCCTGGTGCAGGCAATGAGGGTATCCCGGCAGCGCCGACAGGAGAAGATGGAGAGCAACAAAACACTGGGGCTCAGCTACCAGGGGCAGGGGATGCTGGACATGGCTTATGAAAAGTATATGCAGTGCCCGGTGGAGGACAGCTCGGTTAAAAACCTGCTCTACAACCTTGGTCTGGATTTTGAGCGCAAACGGATGTTCAACAAAGCAGTGGCCATCTATGAGCACATCCGATCAAAAGGCACTTTTAAAGATATAGTGGACCGGATCACCCGGCTGAAAGCCCTGGAAAACCCGCTGTCAATGAGCGGTGGCAGTCCGGGCGAACCCACATTGAAGATGGACGACACCACCACCAAACCGACCTTCGGCCGCTACGAGATCCTGAGGGAACTGGGGCAGGGGGCCATGGGAACGGTCTACCTGGGACGGGATCCGAAAATCAATCGAGAGGTGGCCGTCAAGACCCTTGACTATACCCAGGTTCAAGGAGATGAATTGGAGGAGGTCAAGGAGCGCTTTTTTCGCGAAGCCGAGGCGGCCGGAAAACTTTCTCATCCCAATATCGTCTCCATTTACGACGTGGGAGAAGAACACGATATGGCGTATATCGCTATGGAGCTTCTGACCGGAGAAGATCTGACCCGCTATTGTCATCCGGACCGCCTGCTCTCCGTCTGGCAGGTGCTGTCCCATATCGCAGAGGTCACCCATGCGCTGGACTATGCCCACAAGCAAGGCGTGGTACACCGGGATATCAAACCCGGAAACATCATGCTGCTGGAAGACGGCCGCATCAAGGTGACCGATTTTGGTATCGCCCGTGTAATCGATGCCTCCCGGACGCAGACCGGTGTTATTCTGGGCACCCCCAGCTACATGTCACCCGAGCAGGTGGCCGGGAAAAGTGTGGATGGCCGCTCCGATCTGTTTTCGCTGGGGGTCGTGTTCTACCAACTGCTCACCGGTGCCAAGCCGTTTAAGGGCGATAGTATCAACGCCATCCTCTACGCGATTACCCACAATGCATATGCACCGCTGTCTGACGCTTTGCCTGACATCCCGTCCTGTATCGAGGAGATCGTCGACAGGCTGCTGAGCAAAGGTGTGACCAAACGGTTCCAATCGGCCGCTCAATTGGCCAAGGCGCTTAAGAATTGCAAGAAAGCGCACTGATGACATAAAAACAGACAGTTGCTATCCCGATGGAAAACCGAATCGGCCTGGTATGGCGAGATTTGCCAATCGATTTTTTTATGACCGTGCTCCTTTATGGAGATCCCCATGGACAAATTCGATGGACGCCGGTAAACTGATAACTTGAGCATACGATCGGAAAAAGGAGGGGCCGATGCCCATACTTGCCCTCATTCACGAAGGTTTGACCATCCAGAGCATTCCCATCGAAAAAGAGCACCTGCTCATCGGCCGCAGCACGGATGCGGATATTTTCATCGACGACAAAATGGTCAGCAACCGCCACGCCGAGATCGTTACAGAGAAGGCTCCGAAGGGCACTGCCGAATACCATATCGAGGACCTGGAGAGCACCAACCACACCTTCGTGAACGGTGAGCGGGTTACCCGTCACAAGCTGGTCCACGAAGACCGTATCCGTATCGGCAAGCATTTGTTTAAATTCATCGATGGCGACGTGGCGGTGGATGAGAAGACCACCAAGCTGCATAAGAGTTGGATCCCAGGAGTCTACTACACCAAAGATTAGCCAAAGTGCCGGAGGGCTCCATATCCTGCGTTGTCAAGGGCTTGCAGTAGTTGGACTACGGCTGCGCCCTTTCCGCCTTGGCTATGGAGCCCTCCGGCACTTTGGCACTGCAGATATATTATCCCGCGTTGTACTGATCTGCAGCAGTTGGACTAAGGCTGCGCCCTTGGACGCTTTGGCTCTGGAACCCTCAGGCTCTTTCAGCGCTGCGGCTTTCGGGGTTTCAGAACCTGGTTTCCCGATCCGGTGTTGCCAATGGTCTTCGTAGGGCGGGGCTCCGTACCCGCCCGCAACTGGATGCGTAATGAGTGACTATCTGCAGATATCATTGCGATTTTGATAATCAGTGCGATCTTCGTTGTTGCATCATCATTGCTGCTGACCATTTTATAGTTTTGCATGCGAAATTTTCATGAAGACATATAAATTATCATGGCATTATCGATTAATTGTGGTTCCGATAATTGTTCTAGTGGCCACAATTGCAAGCATTGGCACCCTACCAGATGTAATCGATATCCTATTCAGTACGGGTATTTTAGATAAAGTGGCCCTAATTGAATATTTTGGTGTTCTGATCGCTACAGCAATTTTGTGGTATGCAGTTTTGGTGATACCTTATAAAATTGCGATTCGTGCGGATGGCCGTTTAGGATTCCGCTCTTTAAGTAAACAGAAAATTATACTGGCGACTCAGATTTTCAAAATTGAGAATGATTTTTTTACGTCCAAAATTCATTACGGCGATGGGAAGATATATTTGACGAACTTGATGAACGAATTTAGCAGTATTGCTGAATCGATTAAGCAATTAAATCCTAAGATTGAAATAAAGAATAATACATAACATGTTACATCCACATCCATACGTAGTGCCGGTGGCCCTGCGTGCGAGTGATGCGTAGCACTATGAACGTAAAACCACAATCATCCTGATTATGGGACATTCGATGGATATTATCGCTCTGGATTTTGACGGGGTGATTTGCAACAGCGCAGGGGAGATCTGCGCTTCGGGGTGGAAAGCGGCCGGGCGGCTTTGGCCCAGGCGATTTGAGGGTGAGGTGCCCGGGGCGATGGTTGCCGCTTTTGAGCGCGTGCGCCCTGCCATGTCGGTCGGTTATCAAAGTATTTTGTTGGTGCGGTTGCTGCGGGACGGATATCCGGAAGAGAAGATTTTGGCCGATCCTGTGTCGTTGTTCAGTGCTCTGATGGATGCCGAAGGACTGACCCGGGATGCGCTGATGCGCCGCTTCGGCCGGATACGTGATGACTGGATGGCAAAGGATATGAGGAATTGGATCGGGGCCCATAGATTCTACGAAGGTACCGTCGACGCCGTCAACTGCTCCGACCTGCCCCGCTATATCATCACCACCAAAGAGAAGCGGTTCGCTTTGGCGCTCTGCAATGCCGCCGGCCTGAATCTACCAGTGGAGAATATCTTCGGGTTGGAGAGCGGGAAGAAATTAAACGTGCTGGCCGGGCTTCGTCGCCGGCATCCGCAGGCGTGCATTCATTTTATAGAGGATCGACTGAACGCGTTGCTCTGCGCGGCTGAGGACAAAACCATTGATCTGCAACTCTATTTTGCCGCATGGGGTTGTCACACGGATGAGGAGTTGGCGCGAGCCCTGCGGTCGCCTCGCATCACTGTGTTGGATCTGGCCCAATTCCCCCGGTTTGTGCAGATGCCCGCAGCATTTGCATAGAACAAAAAAACACTGACGCCATGCACTATCAATGCTTCGGAATCCACAACGATGCGCTCGCTTTTAGAATCCAATCCAGGCAGGGGATCAAAGCTAATTCGTGACAGACGCGGGAACAGGGAACAGCTTTGGACTTCCGAAGCCAAAGCGCTGAGAGGGTTGGAGGGCTCCGTAGCCAAGGCGTCCAAGGGCGCAGCCGTAGTCCAACTACTGCAAGCCCTTGGCAACACAGGATATGGAGTCCTCCAACCCTGTCAGCTTAAATGCCGTTGACCAATCCCACCAGGGCGTCATAGGACTGGGCGCCGACCATCACCCTGCCGTGCATTTGGAAAGTGGGTACGGCATGAATACCCAACTCCCTGGCGCGCTGCCAATCCTTATCGACGGCCGCTTTGTACTGGTTTGTGTTCAATACTTCCATGGCCCGACACGCGTCGAGGCCAACGTCCACGGCCAGTTGGCGGAGCACTTCGAGGCGAGCGATGTTCAGGCCTTGGGCAAAGTATGCATGAAACGCTGCTTTGTGAAACGCCTCGCCGCACCCCTGTTCTTCCGCCCATTTTCCCAGTTCCTGGGCCCGGCGGCTGTTATAGGTCATGGTGCGTGTTCCGAACGGCAACCCCAGTGCATCGGCCGTCTGGTTCAGATGGGCCAGCATCTGGGGAATATCCAAACCGCGCCCGGCAAATAGATCCTCCAGGCTGCGGCCCTGCTCCGGCGTTTCCGGATGCAGGGGAAAGGCGGTCCACCGTACCGTTACCCCGTACTCTTCTGTTAGTCTTTCAATACGCCCGGTAATGAAATAGCACCACGGTCAGATGTAGTCTGAAAATATCTCGAGTGTGGGTTCCATCCAGCCTCCTTAGCAGGTTGTCCGTGCCGTTGCAAACTCCGGCCGTCACCAGAGACAAGGCGCAATCGAAGTGTTGAAGCGCTCGTGTATTACCGGGGCCCGGGCGCCGGTCAATCGGCCCTTTTATCCAACGCGGCAACCGCTTCCCGAAACGCAGGCAGACTGCGTTCGACCATGTCGTCATTGGCCGTCAGGCATAGTCTGAAATGCTGGGGCATTTTTAATATGCCGCCGGGCATGACAAACACATCCCGCTCGGCGAGGAAGTCGAAGAAGATATTTCCATTGCCACCGGGCGCCCTGGCAAAGAGATAGAAAGTGCCTTGGGGCCGCACGATAGTGTAGCCTGCATCTCCAAGTGCGGTGCAAAAACGGTCGCGCCGCCGGGAAAGCGCCGCAAGATCTATGCTGAGCCCTTCCAGATCAGGCACAGCATGCTGCATAACGGCATTGGGAAAAGTCCATCCCAATGCCATCTGGGTGGAAAACAGGGCATCCCGCAGCACATCGCGCTCTTTTCCGGGCATCAAGGGGGACAACGCCAGGTAGCCAAGGCGCTGGCCCGGGGCGAGCAGCACTTTGCCATAGCTGTAATCGATCAGCGTCCAGGGATAGACAGCGGCCGGGCTGACAAAGGGCGTTTTGTCAAAACGGATCCGCCGGTAAGGCTCGTCCGAAAGCAGGAAGATGCGTCGTCCGATGCGTTTGGAGGCTGTTTCCAGCCGATCGGCGAGGGCCTGAAGTTGCGCGCGGTCATAGACCCGGCCCGTGGGATTGTGGGGCGAGTTGACCACCACCATCCGTGTCCGCGGTCCGATAGCCTTGTCTATGGCTGTCAGATCCAGGTCGAATGACGTGCTATCGAGTGGCACCTCCACCGGGACGGCACCGCACAAGTGCAGCATGGGCTCATAACAAAACCACCCCGGCAATGGAATGATGACCTCGTCCCCCGCATCCAGAAGCAGTCCGAAAGCCAGCGCTATGGCGCCGAAGGCGCCGGCTGTCATGGCGATATCATCAGGTTTGAAATCAAGATCCAACTCGGTTCTCAATCGCCCAGCCAAAAATTCGCAGGGCTCGTCTTCGCTGGTCTTATATGCGAACCAGTTTTTGTCCCGGGGTACTGCTCGGCGCTGGATGGCCTCGACCAACCCGGATAGTGGAAACTCATGGGGATTGCCAAATGTGAAATCGCAAATGTCCGGGTCCCCGCGACGCTCGCCGTAGCGCCCGCTGAGAAAGAAGTCCCGCACATTTGCGAAACAATCGGCCGCTGTTACGGCACGTCTCGAAAGGATCGACATCTGCATTACCTTGTGGTTGGTTCCTACGCATCCATTTAGCGTCAACTTCCAACGTGCTACATTGTCATCCCTTGTCAAGTGGAATATCTGAATAAGGTGGGCAGGAAAGTTCAAGCAGGGTTTTGATTGTCGGAGGGCCCCAGAGCCAAGGCGGAGATGGCGCAGCCGTAGTCCGACTACTGCAAGCCGTCGACAACTGAGGATATGGAGCATTCGCTCCTTAGGATTCCATCTGCGTTGGCAGTGCAATCATCCAAGCGACAATCCAGCAAGCTTTGAGGTCCGGAGGGCCCCAGAGCCAAGGCGGAGATGGCGCAGCCGTAGTCCGACTACTGCAAGCCGTCGACAACACAGGATCTGGGGCACTCCGGACCTCAAAGCCGGATGATGGTGCGGCCTTTGTGACGCCGCTCCAGCATATCATCGATGCGCTGGCTCAAACCATCCAGTTCGATTTCTTCCACCATCTCCTCCATTGTAGCGATCTTCCAATCCGACGCCAGTTTCTCCCATGTTTTGCGGCGAGGCACCATGGGGCAGTTCTGAGAGTCGATACCGATGAGAACCGCACCCCGTAAAATAAAAGGATAGACATTGATGGGCAGATCTGCTGATGCAGCGTTTCCACAACAGGCCACAACGCCATAAGGATGCAAGGTTTTCAGGGTCGTTGCGAGGATATCGCCCCCCACGGCGTCGATACTGCCGGCCCAGCGGCCCCTGAGAAGGGGGCGTCCGCTCTTGTCTTCAGCCTCTTCGATGGGAATGATGGTCCGGGCGCCAATGGATCGAAGGTAGTCGCTGCGGTCTTTCAGCCCGTTGACGGCTGCAACGTTGAATCCGATTTTGGCCAGAATGGAAACGGCGATGCTGCCCACACCACCCGTTGCCCCGGAAACCAGCACCTCGCCGCTGTCCGGCGTAATGTTGTGCTCCAACAACTGAAAGACCGACAATGCAGCGGTGAAGCCGGCCGTTCCATAGCACATGCTCTCCCGCAGGGTCAGGTTCCCGGGGAGCGGGACGACCCAGTCGGCCGGCACCCGGATGTACTGACCAAATCCGCCGGCGGTGTTCATGCCCAAATCGTAGCTGGTCACAATGATTTCGTCCCCTGCCTTGAATCGGTCGTCGGTGGATCGGGCCACCACGCCGGCGGCATCGATGCCGGGCGTGTGCGGATACTTGCGGGTTACCCCCTTGTTGCCTGCGGCCGAGAGGGCATCTTTGTAGTTTAGCGAGGAATAATGTACCTTAATGAGCACATCGCCTTCGGGAAGTTCTTCTGTTGATTTTTCCTCTATGCCGCGAAGATAAGTCTTGTCTTCGGTCTCACGGACCACCAAGGCATTGAATTTCTTTTCTTGCATAGTTCTTCTCCTTGACTTATCGATATTTGTTCTGAAGCGCCGAAAGCCTGGACAGGTACCGCTGCCGGTACATCAATCCCTTCTGGTTGTTGATGTCGTAAAAAACATAGTCGAGGTGGGGACGAATGTCGAAGCCATAGGCATTCAATTTGGCATCGTTGGCCATATCGATGATCAGGAGGCAGTAATAGTTGATCAGCAAGCGTTGTTTGGTATCGCGGCGGAGCAGATAACTCCGGCCACCGAGCGTGTTCAGAAAGAAATGGGCGTATTGGAATAAGGTGTTCAGGTTGAGCTGGTCATAATCGTAATTGCAGGTGGTAATCCAGGCAAACATAACGGCCATGGCGGGCTCCATCACGGCCGATTCGCTGCGAAGAATTTCCTTGATCAGGTTGACGCGATTGCGACCTATAACCCGGTAAAAATGGGTCACGTTTCGGACCAGGCTATAGAGATCCTCCATCTCTCCGACATTTACCGGCGGCTGTGCCGCCAGTTGTTTTGAGATATTTTCGAACAGCTCTTCCGCCCGCATATCGATTCCGGGCCAGATCAGATAGGCTTTGCTGTCCAGGTATTGGAAAAAGGCCACGGCCTGTCCGGTGATTTTCTTGCAGTCCGCTTTATTCAGGACCATGGGCTCCGTCGGTTTGGCATCCCCGAATACGTTGGCCAGTTCGGATTTGGATGGCTGGGAGGAGTTTTGAGCCCCCAGTTCCTCTCTCATCCTTGCTATCTCGGCCTCCAACTGGGCGATGCGCGCCAGAAGCTTTTCTTTTTCCCGCGCCAGGGCCTGGTCGACAGTTTTGGTGTGCCACTGGCTGAACCAGTGGTAGCCGAAAAGGCCGATGCCGACGATGGCAAAGAGGATCACAAGAACTTTAACGGTTTTGTCCATTTGATTCAGCCGATTGCAATATTTGTTTGAGGTTGTTGGCCGTAAGGTGTGGTTCACCATATGCCAGGCCAATGCGCATTGCAAGACTTACCTTGCTCCCTATCCCTCCCAGCATTCAGGGTCAAGTTTGGAGATCAGCTGCCGATAAAAATATAAAGTGTTCAATCCAAACAACGTGCCCCCGTCATGATGAAACGATTCAGCATATGCCTTGCTATTATGGTTCAATTTTTTACATTGCCGCCTGCAACTGCCCAGCAAAATCCGCTATCTGGTGCAGGGGTTTATATTCTGGATAAGTTGTCCGACCACGATATCGTGTTTACTGGCACGGTCCACCAGCAACCCCAGATCCTTCAGGTGATGGCCGGTGTATTGCCCCGATTGAGAAAGAGCGGTGTAACCCACCTGGCCTTGGAGATCGCCAGCGATCAGCAACGGCACATTGACCGATATTTGGAGACCGGTCGCGGATTGGATCAAATCAGGCTCCATAGCGTTATCGACTGCCCTTCCTACCGCCATCTATTTCATGTTCTCAGAGGATTGGGGCCTGATCGCCGCCCCCATGTCGTGGCCATTGACCTGCCCCTTGCCCAGTATGGTGGTGCCGTGAGCCGCAACAAATACATGGCAGTGCGGCTGGCATCCATTGTGCGTTCCTTTGACCAATCCCAATCCGGGGTCAAAATGTTATGCATGCTTGGCGGTTCCCATGTCCTGCGCAAGTTGAAATGGCGGAATCGACGATTCAGAGGCCGCGCTGCCATTCGGACCTATCTTGAGAAATGGCATCCGGAACTGCGGATGTTTTCCCTGATGCATATTATCGACCAGGCGGCGGAGAATTGTGATTTCAGTCGCCGACTCTCCCCTTTGAAGGGAACCGTGGCACTGGATCTGGATCACCGCTTCAAAGGTTGGCGCCTGGGCGTGACTGCATGCATGGCGCTGTTGCCCTCTCAGCCTTATGAGCTGGTGGACGGTGTTATCGTTTATTGACTTTTGGATGGCCGGCGCTCTCTCCCGCCTATGGCGGGATTGCAAGGGCTTGCGGCAGGTGTGGTACGGCCACGTTCTTTAAGCCTTGGTTCTGGCGCCCTACGTCTTTATCATTATTGGGGTTTATTGTCCGGTGGTGTGGCGGATCAGGTGTCCCAGTTCCGGTATGATCAATTTCTTGCAGGCCAGCTTGCAGGCATTCAGGCTGCCGGGGATGCAGAAAATCAACGTCTGCCCCATGACACCTGCCGTGGCTCTCGATATCATGGCGGCGGCGTCGATCTCTTCAAAGCTAAGCTTCGTAAATAGCGTACTAAAAGCGGTGAGCTCTTTGATAAAAAGGGGCTTGATCGCCTCGATGGTCACATCCTCAGGGGTAATGCCGGTACCGCCGGTGACGATGACGATATGGGGAGTTGCCGATGCAATGATTTCCAATAACTGTTGGCGGATGGCATCGGCTTGGTCTGTCACCACTGCATGGGCGACCACCTGATGTCCCTTTTCGGCGGCATACCGGGCCATCCACTGCCCGCTCTCGTCCGTTTCAAGCGTCCGGGTGGTGGAGACGGTTAATATGGCCACGTTCGCCGTACGCGGTGCACCGTGTCGATGCTCTTTATGCCCCATGGCTGTCTCCCGGTTACCTTCCTGGTTTGGCCGAAACAACAGACCGACACATTCCCATCATCTCCATGGCCTGTCATTCTCCCAAAATGGTCAGGGTCACACGATCTTCGCCGTCACACTCCTTAAGCAGAACATTAACCATTTCAGACCGTTCTGTCTTGATGCAATAGCCGGTGTAATTACTCTGGATGGGCAGTTCACGGTGGCCTCTGTCCACGAGCACAGCCAATTCAATGCGAGAGGGCCTGCCGAAATCGATGGCGGCATCCATGGCCGCGCGGACTGTTCGGCCGGTATAGAGCACATCGTCCACTAGAATAATCTGCTTGTTGTCCACCGAAAAGGCGATATCCGTAGTCTTGACCACCGGCTGGGCGCTCAGTTGGGTCCAATCATCCCGGTAAAGGGTGATGTCGATCTCACCCACAGCAAGCTCCCCACCCTCAAAAGCACGGATATGCTTCTGCAGCCGGTGGGCTAAGAACACCCCCCTGGTGTGAATTCCGATCAAGGCCACGTTTTGGGTATTGGTATGAACTTCCAGAATTTCACACGCCATCCGTTTAAGAATACGGTCGATCTCCCTGCCGTCCAGAACTTGTCGGTGGTTTCCCATGGTGCAAACCTGCCTCTTCTCCAGGGATACATGCCAATACCGGGCTCGATACTGACCTGATGAATAAATTGGAATGGATGAACATTACACCGGTATTCAGGTCTTTAGCAAGGCCTTATCTTGCAGGGGCCAAGCATTTGACACTCCATGGGCAGATGCGTAACTTCACTATCTACCCTGCGCACCTGCTCTGTTTGGTGCGCTATCACACCATTGACGGACTACCGGGAGGTATCGGCAATGCTTCAAAAAGATCATCATTCCAACCTATATGAAAGCGGCGTCAGCGCTTTTATTGATAAAAACTACACCGCGTCCATCGATAAATTTACCCAGGCCCTGGAAGCGGGCGACGACAGTTACCATGTATGGGTAAGCCGGGGGGCGGCATACCTGCAATCCAATCAAATCAACCGAGCCGTTTATGACTTCACTCAAGCCATCTCCATCCAGCCATCTAGGGCACGGGCCTATCATATGAGGGCGCTGGCCCATGACAAGCTCGGCGACAGCGAGGCAGCCCTCGCCGATTTGGACACAGCCGTCCAGCTCGACCCGCAATACGGTGCGGCGTTTAGGAGCCGGGCCATGGTCCTGGACAAGGTCGGCCGTCGCGAAGAAGCTGTCGAAGATATGCGAATGGCGACGCACCTGACCGAGCTGCGGCTGGCCGAATTCAACAACGAACACAATGTGTGGCAATCCCGTCATCTGAAATTGGAAGCCGAAGAAATCGTCAGTGAGTTGGAGCGATAATCGCCATTCCGGGAAAAATCACCCCTTGAGGCCATTGGCCATTGGCGTTGGAAGCCGTTAAATGGGCGGTTGCAGGCGACCGCCCATTTAACGGCAGGGGATGCCTTAAAGGGCGTAATGGTAGACATTGGTTTCACGAAGGGCAAATCCGAGACGGCGGTAGAGTGAATTGGCCGCATTGCGGCGAGGATGACACGTCAGGTTGACCGACTGTGCTCCCAATGATCTGGCTTTTCTTAAAGCGCTGGTCACCAGTTCACGGCCGATGCCCCGTCCTCTTTGTGTTGCGCAAACCACCAGATCGTCAATCCAACCCCGCCTGTCGGTCAGTACGGGAAATACCGTTAGCAACAGACAGCCGAGCACCTTTTCCTCTTCAACGGCAGCCAGCAGGGTGCTGCCCTCCGAATCGATGATCATCTGGAGCGCTTTCATTGTTGTTTCGGCCGTCCTGCCCGTCAGTTGGGGCAAGAGGGCTTTTATGCCGCTGCAAATGACCGCGTCGACCGCCGGGACCTCTATAATTTGCATGTTGAATCCTTTCCGAACCCTGCCATGGATATGCAGGATTGTTCCTTAGCGATTGTTTCAGCATCCTGTGTACAGTTTTGTCAAGCAGCAGATGAGCCGGGGGGCTACCGGGATCGGGCCGGTTAACGCAAAGGTGGCGCCTGCCGTCTCGGATCCGGTGCCGAACAGGGGTGGCGTGGACGGCATTCGTCCTTTGCGCCGTATACCCAGATGCCCTCCCTTGCCCGATGCGTGTGGACGTTGACTTTAATTCATCCATTGCCTATGTTCCTGATCTGGATGTACTTCCTGGAAAGCGCATGGGGTCCATTTCAATGTGAGGCAGACATGGCAAACTATCCCTGCAGCGCAGTTATCCTGGCTGGGGGTGAGAGCAAACAGTGCGACGATCAGAAAAAGGAATCGATGGCGTTTGATATCCGGCGGGCCATGGATCGTCTCTTGTCGGTGCTTGTGCCCAAGTTCGATGAAATCATCCTGGTCACCCCTGATCCCTTGCGCTGCCTTGAATGGGATTTGGTCATTGTGACCGAGCATTTCGATGATCGCGGATCGCTGAAGGGTATTCATGCCGGACTTTTGGCCGCCTCCCACCCATTTGCCCTGGTCACGGCATGTGCCATGCCCTTCGTTCAATCACCCGTGATCGAGCTGCTTTGGGGTGCTGTTCAGCCGCATCTGGACGTGATTATACCCAAGACCTCCCGGGGGTTGGAGCCCATGGCGGCCATTTATTCCAAGCGGTGCCTCAAACCCATGGCGGCGACGTTAAGAAATCGCCAGTACGCGCTCGAAAAATTCTTCAAACAGGTTCGCACACTGCCCATCGAAGAGACAGAGCTGCTCCGTTGCGATGCTGATTTGATATCGTTTTGCAATCTAGATTCCCCTGAAGGCTTGACTGTCGCGGAACGTCAGTGGGGCCGGCTCACACCGGAGTCGATTTGATCTTGTCTTCCCGGGCGGGGAACCGGTAGTGTTGACTGTATCATTGCGTTCGCCAAGATGGTAAAAGCATTAATGAGCGATATGTGTATCGAATAAACCAAAAGGATTGATATGCGCAAGTTGACCCACATAGACGAGCAGGGCCGGGTGCGAATGGTGGATGTTACGGCAAAAACGCCCACAGACCGAAAAGCCAGGGCCCAAGCGGTGGTGACCATGTCCCCAGAGACTTTTGATTTGATCCGGGAAGGGAAGACCCCAAAAGGCAATGTCCTGGAGACGGCCCGAATCGCCGGTGTGATGGCTGCCAAGAAAACAGCAGACTTGATCCCCATGTGCCATCCCTTGAACCTGACCCATGCCCAAGTGGATTTTTTTCCGGATCCGTCTGCTCACGCCATACGTATTGAGGCCACCGCCAGGATTCTGGACCAGACCGGTGTGGAGATGGAGGCGCTCACAGCCGCTGCCACAGCGGCATTGACCATATATGATATGTGCAAAGCCTACGACCGGGGCATGGCTATTTCGGATCTATTCCTGCTGGAGAAAAGCGGTGGCAAAAGCGGCACCTGGAAACGGCCGTAAGGCAGTGTTTGATCCACGCGGGTCCGATTATTGAAGCGTTTTCGTCCAGATTGCCCATATTAGGAAGGCAGGGTCCATGAAAAGCGTTTTAAAGCTGAAATGGATGCTGATGTTGGTTGCCATCGGTATTTTATGGGCGGGGTGCGCGCCCACCCCTCCGCCTGAGCCTGTCCGGCCACCGATATTGCCAATACCGGCGCTGCGGCGGCTTGATGAGGCGGCTTACCCGCAATTCACGGAAGATGGAGACGTCGGGCAACTGATGCGCGGCATCGATGCGAGTCTGGCCTACCTGCAGCGGTTGCCCGCCGACCGTAAAATTTCGTTTGGAGCCGATACGTATACCGTCTCCCATTTGATGAAATCTTTGGGGGTCTTTGCGGGGCTGGTGGCGGCCAAACCGTCAAACGATCATATCAATGCCGTCATTCGGGAAGCGTTCCTGGTCTATCAATCCATCGGGCAGCGCCAGACGGGGGAGGTGTTGTTTACTGGCTACTATGAACCGATTCTGCCCGCCCGCCGCCTGGCGACCTCCAAATTCGCCACACCGGTTCATCCCAAGCCTTTGGATATGGTGGAAATAGACCTTTCCTTGTTTGCGGCCGACTTAAAGGGGCGCACCATCATCGGAAAATACACCGGCCGATCAGTGGTGCCCTATCCCACCCGCCGACAAATTCGCGAAAGCGTCGATTTCAATGGTACGGCCCCTCCTATCGTATGGCTTGAGGATGAGATCGACCTGCTGATCTTGCAGATCCAAGGATCCGGTCGGGTAGAACTGGAAGACGGTACACAGCTGCACATCCTTTATGACGGTTCCAACGGGCGTCCCTATCGCAGCATCGGAAAGTTGCTGATCGATGAGGGGCGCATCCCAAGACGGAAGATGTCCATGCAGGCCATCCGCACCTATCTCAAGCAACACCCTGAAAATAAGAATAGAGGACAAAGGGCCGGTGGGCGCATTGGGAGAGCCGCTGACCCCCATGCGGTCCCTGGCCGTAGACACCACCCTCATGCCCTCTGCCGCCTTGGCCTTCATCACCGTTCCCCTGCCGCTGGTGGTCGCGGATGGACAGATAACGCAATGGCGTCCGTACAAGGGCTTTGCCCTCTCTCAGGACACCGGCAGCGCCATAACCGGGCCCGGCAGGGTTGATATTTTCATGGGACACGGTCTTCAGGCGGAGGTCAGCGCCGGGCACCTCAAGCACCCGGGCGCCCTCTACTTTTTGGTCCTAAAGCCGGAAGACCTCCCCTAGTTTATGTAACTATCTGATATCAAATTACTATCATAATTGTTGGGCGTTGGAGTTCTGCTTGACAGCTCCGCAGAAAACCCGTAGTAATATACGCTTGGCAAGATGATGACCGATTAGGAGAGCGTCATGTTTGGAATCGGCATGCCGGAACTGCTATTGGTTCTGGCTTTGGCCCTGATCATAATCGGGCCCAAAAAGTTACCGGAGTTGGCCAAATCTTTAGGCCGGGCACTGGGTGAGTTCAAGCGGGCGACCTCGGACCTCAAACAGAGCATCGAATCGGAAACCGGCATGGATGAGGTTCGCCAAAGCTTCAAAGAGGTGAAGCAGGACATCAAAGCACAGGTCGAATCCCGAAACCCCACCCGATCAGACATCAGCAGCGCCCCTGGACCAAGTCAAAGAGGCTTTTGATGAAATGAATGCCGAAGCGGATGAACCGCAAGACGATACCGCCCATGAAGACGATTCGGATACCCGGGATACGCATAGATCATGAACGAAGAGGACAAGCAGCCGTTTACCCAACATCTTGAAGAGCTGCGCAAACGGCTGATCACTTCCTTCATTGCCGTGGGGATCGGTTTTGTCGCCTGCTACGCTTTTAAGGAGAAGCTCTTTTACGTGCTGGTGGCGCCGCTCAAGAAGGCCATGCGGAGTGGGGACACCCTGATCTATACCCACCTGCCCGAAGCGTTTTTCACATTTCTCAAGACAGCCCTGATTTCGGGGATTATTCTGGCTTCACCAGTCCTTTTGTACCAATTCTGGATGTTTATCGCACCAGGGCTTTACGATCGAGAAAAAAAGCTGCTGATCCCCATCCTCTTTCTCTCCACGCTATTTTTTACGGGCGGAGCGCTGTTTGGCTATTTTATCGTATTTCCCTGGGGGTTTAAGTTCTTTTTAAGTTTCGCCACCGACACCATTCGCCCCATGCCCTCCATGCGGGAATATCTGGGATTTGCCGCCAAGCTGCTGCTGGCCTTCGGCATCGTGTTCGAGCTGCCGCTGGTCATTACCTTCCTGGCCCGGCTTGGGATAGTAAGTGTTGAATTTCTAAAAAAATATAGAAAGTATGCCATTTTGATTTTCTTTGTGGGGGCCGCCATATTGACCCCGCCCGATGTGGTCACCCAGATCATGATGGCCCTGCCGCTGATGTTGCTTTATGAAATCAGCATCATCGGTGCCCGCATTTTTGGAAAAAGCCGCGATGAAATTCAGGATGACGATGAAAGCGCGGAGCAGGATGCCGGGTCTGCATGACGCAACCCCAATGAGGTTAAAGCCGAAGAACGCAAGGAATGTGCTGCCAAGGTCCTGCAGTAGATTGACTTTGGCTGCGTCCTTGGCGATTAGGCTTTGAAGTCCTCCGGCTTTTGCAACATTGGGGTGTATGCCTGGCAAGCTATTTGCGCGTTTTGTCATCTTTTTCGTAAGGTGCTGCGTCTTATTGTTTTGACACGGCCCATCCGGCAGCGGTGATGCCCATGGCGGGTTCATTAGACGAGTATTGACAGCCCAAATGGGAATTGATAGAGATGCGCCAATGCCTGGGGAAACAGTTTTCAGTATAAGGAGGTATGGATTTGATGAACAAACG
>JARRKU010000014.1:29937-110274 GCA_037387725.1 Desulfobacteraceae bacterium | reverse complement strand
AGATCCAACGCAACCGCACACCCAGGAATATG
The DNA here is from genome assembly GCA_037387725.1 of Desulfobacteraceae bacterium. Taxonomy (GTDB): domain Bacteria; phylum Desulfobacterota; class Desulfobacteria; order Desulfobacterales; family Desulfosarcinaceae; genus JARRKU01. The sequence goes on along the minus strand of JARRKU010000014.1, from coordinate 110,242 downwards.
TCACGGTTTCCGTGAAGATTCATAATAAAACGCCAGCGTATGCGGGGACTCCTTTCTATTTCAAATGCAAGCCGCTGGACGGAAACATCTGTCCGGGCGGGCAGCCGGGGCAGGAGATGATTGTGCATAGGGATGATGTTAAACTTAATGCAAATGAAACCCGCGACATCAAGATGTTCCACCAAGGCAACGACTGGTTCCAGGCAGGGCGCTATCTTCTGGCCGCCGCAAAAGACAAGGATTTCAAGAAGTCTTTGGTATTTACCGTCATGACCGTACAGGCCCCTGAAGATGTGCCGGTCAGGATACGCAAGCTTACCGTTTACGGTATCGAAATCCCGCCATCCGGTGAATTGGTCCAGATCACAACTCGTCCGGAGCCCATGGGGTTCGAGATTTATGGCGGTGGATTCAATCAGCAAAGCAAGGTATATTATCAAAACACCAAGACCGGCGGCAACATCTGGGCCGTTGACGCTCCGGAGATATCGGCTGAGAGAATCAGGGGACATCTGCCGGTATCCGCCTCCAATACAGCCGGATCCTATTTGCTCTGGATTAAGAACGCCAACGGCGATCAAACCGCCACCTATCGATTCAACCTGGTCGAACCCGGCAGTTCGCCTCAAATCTATGAGTGGTCCCCAAAAACCATTACCGAATGGCAGCACTGGACGGACGTTGGCAATGGCCGATGGGCGGCCTATGTGACTTTTCACGGGAAGAATCTTACGAAAGCATTTTCCGACCATTGGGTTGAATCCAACACCGTTTCCGATGATTTGTACCTGACGGTTTACAAAGGAAGGGGTTTTTATCGGATACTTTTTACGACCGGCACGGACTTTCCTCCCCAGGATGGTGAAATAAAGCTGTGGATCTACAACAAACACCGGGACCCGTCCATTGACACAAAGGGCAATGCGCAGTGGTTTATCATCAAAGTGAGAAACGTGCCGGTGAGGATAGATCCGCCGACCATCACCAAGCCGGAAGAACAGCAGGTTATCGCCCTCAAGGATGTCGCGGTCACCCTCAAGGATCCGGCAACGGTGAGGGTTATTGATTATGAATTGGAATGGCAGAAGAAAGCCGGGAATTTCTTTATGCCGGTGGCCATATTGGATGAGATTCATAAATCGGTCGCCGATAAGGCCGGAACCCAAATCATTCCCATCGAAAAATTCGACCATGAAGGGGTCTATCGATTCCGGGCAAGGGTCAAGCGGTCCACCCGGCTGGTCGTAAAGCCCGACCCGCAGTGGAGCGATTGGCGTCAGTTTAAAGTGCTTCGCAAACTGACAATAGACAATTAAAAGCAAAGCGCCCCTCCCAACCGGGAAGGGCGCTTTAATTCTTAAGCTCTGTAATTTGTAACTACACTTCCAGCCAGGAATCGGAGTAGAGGGTCTTGCCCAGGATGACGTTGACGGTCTTGGCGTAATCTTGCATCTCCTTGGAGAGACTGGCCATGTCGGGATCGTTGCCGTCCATGATGCCGTAGATCAGGTCCACGATGTCCTGGCGCTGTCCCTTGGCGATGGCGGTGAGTTGATCGTCGCGCGGATCGGAGATGACCGATTCCATGCCGCATTTTTCCAGCATCACCATGTAGGTCTGGTTCAGGATGGGACGCAGGTGTTCGGGTGGACCGTTGGAGATGTTGGACAGGCCGCAGGTGCTTTTGGCGCCCGGGCTCATGTCGGGGATCATCTTCTGGAACTCCATCAGGCTGATGGCCTGGGGCTGCTGGATGTTCACCGGTGTAACAATGCCGTCCACCCAGATCTTCTCGTTGGGGATGCCGGCTTCGTTGGCAAAGTAGAGCAGCTCGACACACAGGGCGGCGCGTTCGTTCTCGTCCCGTGGCAGGCCTTCGGGACCCCACATCAGGGCGATGAAGTCGGCATTGTGCTCGGCGCACATGGGCACCATGCGCTCATAGCGTTCGGCGCGGGCCATGATGGAGTTGACGATGTGCGGGGTGCCGCTGGGAACCTGCTTGATCACCTTCAAGGAGGCTTCGATGGCGTCGATGTTGGAGGTATCCAGCGCCAAAGGGACGTCCGGTACCACATCCTGAACCACTTCCACCACCCAGGGCATCAATTCATGGCCGTCCTTCTTGGCCGGCCCAAGGTTGATGTCGATATAATCCATGCCTTTTTCTTTTTGAAAAAGGGCCTCTTCCTGGATCGGTTTTGCGTCGCGCGCCTTGAACGCGGCACCGATCTTCTTGGAAATGACGTTTAAACTTTCGCCGATGAGTAGCATATCTCCTCCCATAATGGTTCAGCTAATACTGGTTTTTGACGGGAGAATGGACGGCCGTTTGCCAGCCATCCATTCCGCAGGTCTATTCATATTTTTCCTTTAGAAAGCCGGGCAGATGGGCCGCCTCACGCGGGCCCACAATGACGTTCCAACCGGGCAGTTCTTCTTCGATGTCGCCCACGATGGCGGCTGCGTATCCGGGGATGATGAGGTCCTGGTGTTTGACCTTGTCCATGATGCCGGACTTTTTGACGAACATGCCCACATCGTCGCCCGAGAACTTGCCGGCCGCCCAAGCGGTGAGAACGGAGAGGCCTTCCGAGTCCTTGATGAGCAGCCAGGACGGTACGCGGCTGCCTTCGATCTCGCCGGAGACGATGAAGTAGGTGAGGGCGAAGTTGGTGGTCACCAGCACCGGCGAATTCTCATCCGGCGTGCCGATTTCGTAGATGCCCTCGGTTACGGTCATGGGACGCTGCGGATCGGTGTAGATGTTGAGCCGTTCCAGCAGCAGCGGAAAGATACTTTCACCGGCAAAATCGCTCATCACCACAATACCGCCGTATTTGGCGATGTGGGTGGCCGCCACCATGGTCTCCGCATCGAGATTGGAGGCCATTTCGCACGGGAAGGCGATGGTGGGAAAACCGATGGAGCGGTTGCCGTTTTTCAGGGCGGCGCGGCGGATGGCGATCATGTCGGCATTGGACTGCTTGGGCTCGCGGCTGCCCGGGTCGAGCACGATGTCCTTGAGGCCCATTTCGGTGAGCTTGTCGCTCAGAGGGACCAGGGCTTCAACAGAGTCGGCCTTGATGCCGATGGGTAGATCGTTGTCCTTGGCCAGGGTGGCCATGGCATCGATGTTGTCGGCAGTGGCGCCGTACATCAATGGGCGCTTGGAACCGGCGGCTTCCACGCCGGCTTTCATGACGTCGGCGTTTTCGGTCATCAGGATGACGTTGAACTCCGAAGTTTCGGCGATCTGTTTGGCCGCAGCACCGAATGCGCCGGCGTCGCCGCTGGCATCCTTAAGCGCGACCAGCTCGGGGCGCAGGTTCAATCCCACACGCTCATACTGCAGGGCGTTCCATCCCTTGAGTTTGGCGGCCAGGTCGTCCGAAGAGATATCAGAAGTAACCTGGGCGGCCAGCAGGGTGGGGTTGAAAAAGGTCTTCTCATGACGGTATTGGACGGTCTCACCGCCGGTGGTGGCTTTGCGAACGCCTTTGCCCACAACCACGGGGCGAATGGGCGGAGCGGATGCTTCGGCCAGCTGTTCGCGGGCTTCGTCCGATACATAGGGGCAGGCGTCCAGTTCGGCCTTGCCTGATGCCAGGTTCATGGCAAAGGCCAGACAGGTCGGTACACCACACTCCTTGCAGTTGGTCTTCGGCAGGAGCTTGAAAATCTGAATACCGGTTAATGCCATTTGATTCTCCTTCTATTGGGTGATCACAGGGAGGCCGTCCAAAGGGCGGCTTCCCTGTGCATCGATGTGTGAAGTTAGCCGACCAGCGAATCCATGGACATCGCCGGATGTCCCTTTTCCTGCAGCCAGGGTAGAATCTCCTCTTCGGTGGTGCCCACGGTTTCGTCGGCGATAAGGTCGGTGAAGTTTTTCACGCCAAGTTCTTCGCCGCGTTTGTCCAGACGTTCCCTGATCTCGTCTTTGAGGATTTTGGGCATCCAGACCATGCGCAGCAGGCCGCCGTCGCCGACGATGAACTTCTTCTGGGTGATGTTGAACTTGGAGTGTCCCACAAAACCCGGAGAAGATGCACCACCGCCCATGACACCGGCCAGGGTGGTGAACTTCATGCCGCTGGGGGTCTCGCCGGCATACTCGCGGTTGACGGTCATGACGCCGTTGCACGAGGGCAGCATGGCGGCGATGCACTCGCAGCAACCGCAGGTGGTCATGGGGTCGTTCACCATGGAGTAGAAGTTGTAGGTTTCGATGGCGCCGCGGGAGGCCTTTTTGATGAATTCATTGACCCCGGCAAAGGTGCCCATGACCGGATCCAGGACCTCGCCCTTTTCGATGGGCTGGTTGGGACCGGTGGGGTTGATTTCGAAAGAGGCCTTGCAGTCCATCCAGTTGTAAGCACCGCACAAACCGGTCCGTTCCGGGCTGACGGTGCAGACATGGGTGGGCGCAAAGGATTGGCACAACGTGCAGGAGTAGAAGGTTTCCACATCCTCGTCGGTCATGGTCTCCACCCGCTCGTCTCTGTACTTGTAGGCCGCACGGGCGTCGGCGGTGACCTTGTCCACATCCTCCTTTTTGGTGTAAAGGGTGACCTGGACCTTGTCCAGAATCTTGCCGAAATCCTGATGGAACTTGGCGTGCAGCACGACGCCGATGTCCTTCAAGGTAAACCCCTTTTCCACTGCGGCTTTGCTGATACGCACCCAGGCGATGTCGCGCTGGCCCATGTGCATGATGCCCTGGATGTAGTTGATCAGGTGATGGGTCTGGCGCTCCAGGATGGGCTCGAAGTCCTCCTGGAATTCCCGGCCGGCCACCTGCATGAAGATGCCCAACGGGAAGGTGTCGCCCTCTTTCATGTCGCCGATGTCGGGGCCGATCACTTCCACCTTGCCGTCGTCGATCTCGTTCATCTCGGCCATTCTGAGGAACTCGGTGCACTGGGTTTTTCCGCCGCCGGCCTGGGTGTACAGATCGGCGCCGCGCACGCGTTCGCCTTCGAATGCCGGTCCAAAGGCGCACGGGATTTCGATTTCGCTGACCATGGTTTTCAGGCCGCGCACTTCCACGGATTTCTGTACCATTTCATCGTGGGGCACATTGGCCACCACATGCTCGTAGGTACAAATACCGGTGGGCAGCACTTCGGGGATATCGGTGTCGGCGATGGTGGGGAAGCCCCAGTTGATGGCGCCGGCCGCTGCAGCCGCCCATTCGGCATTCACGTCGCCCAAGGCGTTGACGAAGGCGAAGATCCGGTCTTTGTTGTACTTGAGAATGGTTTTATAGTCGCCTGGCTTAACGCCGCCGAAAGCCATAGCGGCGCGGTTGGCAAAGCCCAGGGCGAAGATGGCCGAAGAGATGTCCGGACCGAAGGGAACGATACGGGTATTCCAGCCCACCTGCACGTCTGCTTCGAGAAGTTGGTCAATCACCGTGGTGCCGTTCTGGTTGGCGGCGCAGAAGATGTACAAGCTGCGGCGCTGGTACTCTTCCACGATGTCCTTGGCGATCTCCTTTGTGGGGGCGGAGCCGACGATGGCGGCAAAGCCGGGGGCCGAGCCGTCCACGAACTCCACACCGCGTTTTCGCATGATGGTGTCATCGGCCGCACCCAGCCAGACTTTTCCCGCTTCCAGGTCCACCTCTTCGGTGGGGGAGTAAAAGTCCGGTTCGTTCAGGTAGCGCAGGCATTCGTCTATTTCGAATGCGAAAAGCGCGGCCATACCGGCGTCCAGCAGGGGCCCCAGGTAGGGCAGATGGTTGCTGCCCTTGACGTGGGGAGGGAGCAGTTTACGGGCGAAATCCAGTGGTTTTTTGATATCTTCCAGGGTTTCCACTTTGATGCCCGTCAGTGAGTAGATCACCGGCAGAAAGTAGGCGGTGTTGGGAAAGCCCACTTTGGTGTCGGCGTCAAAGGTTTGCAAGGCCTTTTGATAATTACCTTCAACCTTGGAAACGATATTATAGCCACCCTGAATGGCAGCAAATGCAACAAGTCTTGACATACAATCCTCCTTCGTTGAGGAAATAACGGTTAAATCTTAAGCTTCGAGCTTCTGGCGATCCTCCATGGACATGAGCTGTCGCTCTCTGGCCTTGTCGATGCCCAGCTCTTTACGTTTTTTATCGATGTGAGCGATCATCTTGTGGGCATGTTTGATGGGATCCGGTTCGCAATCCCATTTCCCGCCGTAGATGGTTTCCAGCTCATTGTAGAGATAGTCTTGGAACACCGGAGCGCCTTCCAGCGGCATATGGTATCCGAAAACGGTATAGACGCCGGACGAGACAAAGTAGTGGCCGATGGCGATGGCCTTTTCACTCATCCATTCCGGTGCGCTGCCCGCTGCCGGTAGATCCTTGAGCTCGTTGCCCAGACCACCGGCTTTGACCACTTCGGTAGCGGCCAGCAGGATGCGGCTGTTATCAACGCAGGAACCCAGGTGGAGGACCGGCGGGATGCCCACGGTTTCACATACTTCCGCCAGACCGGGGCCGCAGTAGACGGAAGCGGTCTCCGGGGTCAGCAGGCCGTGGGTGCCGCAGGCGATAGCGCTGCAGCCGGTGGTGAGAACCAGCACGTCGTTTTTGATGAGCTCTTTGATGATGGTGATATGCTCGTCGTTGTGCTTGGTGCGGGCGTTGTTACAACCCACCACGCCGGCTACGCCGCGGATACGTCCATTGATGATGTTGTCATTCAGGGTGTAGTAGTCGCCGCGGAAGGTGCCGCCCAAATGGTATTTGATCGACTCTACGCCGAAGCCGGCGATCTGGGTGCTCTTGTGCCGCGGGATGACCACTTCGGCTTCACGCTGGGTGAAGTTGTCGATGGCCATTTTAATAATGCGCTTGGCGTCTTCCATGGCGTGGTGCTCATCGAATTCGATGTGAACGACGTTTTCCTGCTCCATTCTGGCCATGGGATGGGTGGTAATCAGTTTGGTGTGAAAGCATTTGGCCACGTTGGCCAGGTTCTGGAACACACACTGAACGTCCACGACCATAGCGTCGCAGGCACCGGTGATGATGGCCAGCTCCTGTTGCAGGAAGGTGCCTGCCGGCGGGACGCCGTGGCGCTGCAGAATCTCGTTGCCGGTACAGCAGATGCCGCCAAGCTGAATGCCCTTGGCGCCTTTTTCCTTGGCATAGTCGATCATATCCTTGCTCTGGGCCGCCGCCACAATCATCTCCGACAGGATGGGCTCATGGCCGTGGATGATGATGTTGACATGATCCTCTTTCATAATGCCCATGTTGGCTTCGGACTGCAGCGGGGATGGCGTTCCGAACATGACGTCCTGCAGGTCGGTGGCTATCATGGCCCCGCCCCAGCCGTCGGCCAGCGAGGCCCGGGTGCATTGCTTGGTGATGTTTTTATAATCCTGATCCACGCCCATATGGGTGCGGTGCATGATGTCCACCACCTCGCGGTCGATGTTGCGCGGCAGTACGCCGAGTTTTTTCCAGCGCTCATAAAGCGGTTCCGGTGCCCGCTTCAGATAGTGGAGTTCGCCTTCGGGCTTGCCCCATTCGGCCAGAGCGGTCTCGGCAACTTCCAGGGCGATTTCGTCCAGGTCGCGGTCTTTGGTTTCGCCGTCTACTTCAACGGTCACGTCCACACCAAAATACGGGGCGATGGCCAGCAGTTTTCCTGGATCCTTGATTTTATAGTCCTCGGTCTCCTTGCGGGCAACTGAAAGAAAGACCTCGGCCACGCTTCGGCCGTGGTCTGAGTGCGCCGCAGCTCCGGCTGCCACCATACGGGCAAAGTTACGGGCCGCGATGGTGTTCGGGGTAGCGCCGCAGAGCCCTTTACGGGTGTCTTCACCCTCGATGCCGCCTTTGGGCAGTGGCAGGCGGCAGGGACCCATGGCGCAATTTTTACAGCAGGTGCCTTGGAGCCCGATGGCGCAGGGTTTTAGCGTAACGGAACGATCGAATACGGTATCGATATCCAGTTGTTGCGCCCGTGCGATCATCTCCTGGGTTGCAGGGCAGATCGAGGCGGTCTGGATGTCAGCCATCTTTTTCGCTTTGGCTGTTTTTTCTTTTGCTTCTGCCATTGGAGGTTCCTCCTCGGATTGTTTGGCAATTCGGCTGTGATAAAGGTGATCGTCAGGCTTTAGGCTACCCTTCGATGGATCCGATCCAGGTTGTCCGACATTTTATCGAGCATATCTTTCTGAATGGCGGCCGGGGTTTTGGCAGCCGCCTCACCGGTTTTAGCCTGAGCCCGCTTGGCTGCCAGTTCGGCTCGCTCTGCGGCGCGTTTCTGGCGCAGGGCTTCCTCATCGGCTTCGCGCGCTTCGCGTTCGGCTTTCAGCTTGGCTTCTGCCTCGGCTTTGGCCTTGGCTTCCGCTTCGGCTTTGGCCTTGGCTTCGGCTTCGGCTTTGGCCTTGGCTTCGGCTTCTGCCTTGGCTTTTGCTTCCGCCTCGGCCTTGGCTTTGGCCGCTGCCTCTGCAGCAGGATCTACCTTGGGGGCTTCAGGTTCAGGAGCCGGTGCCGGTGCTGCCTCGGCAGCCGGAGCAGCAGCAGGCTCGGGTGCCGGCGCAGGTGCCGGTTTGGCTGCGGCAGGAGCGGCTTTGGGTGCTTCTGCTTTTGGAGCAGCCTTTTTGGGAGCCTCTTTCTTGACAGGCTTGGCCTTCTTCTCTTCCTCAATGGTCAGGTCGGGTTCGGGGGCCAGGGCGGCCAGATCAATATCCGCTCCGGCCAGCTTCTTGGCGATGGGGGCTATATCGGCCGCGCTGCCGCCGTCCATCAGCAAGTCGATGTAGGCCTTTGTCATGCGGATGGCTTCGGGATGGCGCATGATGAGCACATCGCTGCCGGAGAGCAGATAGGTGACCGCACCGACGGCTTCCATCAAAATGCCGCGTTTTTCCGGATCGCCCAGGGTGGGGGCTTCGTCGGATGTCTGTTTGGCCTCTTTGCACTTCCACACCTCGTTGCCCAGGTTGTTGATGATGGGCAATTGCAGTTTGTCGTCTCCTTGGGCCAATGCGGCCATGCGCAGACGCTCCATAACGGAGTAGGAATATTCCATTCCGTAGCCGAGGCCGCCGGTGGTGGGATCGATGATCACCTTTTCCATGGGGACGCCCAGATTCTCCAGGAGAATGTTGACCTGTTTGGCCAGGTTGACGTCTATGGGGGAGGAGGAGATCAGTGTGTGGCCATAGGCCATGGCGGATGCGCCGATGCCCTTGTGGTTTTTATCCTCCACTGGACCCATTATAAGGTTTTCGCCTTGAAAATCCTCTGATAACTGTTTGAGAACCGCTTCGTCTTTTTCGTTGTTGGCACTGCCCCAGATAATCAGCGGAACGTCGATGGCGGCCAACACTTTTTTGACAGTGGCCGATGCATCGGCCGGACTGGCGTCCTGACCGTTGGGGTCAGTACTCTTGAGTTGCAGGACGATCATTTCAGCACCATATTCATCCACGCACTTTTTGGCCCATGCCGCCGTATCGCCCACCACATCTTTGAACGGCTCCAAGGCGGCTTCCGGCCAATCCTCTGGCTTCATGTCCCAGACTTCACAACGGTAGATAAATCCGCAAACACGGAAAGGGGCGGGCCACTAAAATCGGTGATATTGGTGCGGTGCCCGATAGGATCGAATTTCGTGAGATTACGCGTCAAGGTGTCCTTCCAAGGCAACGCATGCGCCCACTGCAGTAATAGGTGTGAGTTGTGCGCCCGGATTTATGTAAATATATAATATAAACAATATATTATATAATGTTTACACGATTGGCGGAAACCAAGGATCTACCTTATATAGTGTCTATTTTTTTGTCAATAGATATACAATGTGTTGAATGTGAATTTGAAACTAAATATTATTCATGTTTTCTGTGTATTGAGACCCGGTTGGGACTTTCAAAATCCAGCCGTTGAAACCGATAAATTCCCATCTTGCTTTCTATATTTCGAGTGGGTAGATAGGAGGGGAATCCGGTTGACGGCTGTACCGTGGCCATTTTTCTATATCATCGATAATAAACTGATATAAAACAGAAAGTATTGCATGGCGGTTCAAACCCAATACCTGATCGGTGCCATCGCCGGCCTTGCGGCAGTCGGAATCGTGGTTTGGCTGGTGGTTGCACTACGACGAAAGTCAGGTTTGGAGCGAGAACTGGCGGTGAGCCTGTCCGACCACGCCCTTTGCCGGCAGCAATCCGAATCCCTTGCCATCGCCTTGACCGATCACCAGAAGATGGTGATCCATCGGGATGACCAGATCAAACAGCTCCAAAACGATGTGGGCGCCCTCAATGTTGCCAAAGCGACACTGGAAGCCCGGGTTGCTGAAAAATCCGGGCAGCTTGAAAAAACCGATGCGTTGAATGCGCGTCAAAACGAACAGCTCAATGAACTGCAAACCGAAGCTTCCCAACTTAAGGCCCGCATTGCAGAACTGCAAACCCTGCTCGACGATGAGCGTAAGCAATCCGCCGAGAAAATTGCACTTCTCAATGAAGCGCGTGAACAGCTTAAAAGCGAATTTCAGAATCTGGCCCAGCGCATCTTCGATGATAAGAGCCAGAAATTCACGGAACAGAATCGTTTGACCATTGACCATCTGATCTCACCGCTGCGGGATCAGATCGGCGATTTCAAGAAGCGGGTGGACGATGTCTATGACAAGGAGTCGCGGGACCGGGCATCTCTACAGACTGAAATCCACCATCTAAAGGAACTCAATCAGCGCATCAGCAAGGAGGCGATGAATCTGACCCGCGCCCTCAAGGGCGACAGCAAAGCCCGGGGCAACTGGGGCGAGGTTGTGCTGGAACGTGTCCTGGAGGCATCCGGATTGCAGAAAGGCCGTGAATACGAGACCCAGGTCCATTTGAAAGACGGAAAAGGCAAACGGTATCAACCCGACGTAATTGTACGGCTGCCCCAGGGCAAGGACGTGGTGGTGGATGCCAAGGTATCGTTGAACGATTACGAGATTTACTATTCCACAGAAGATCCGGCGCGAAAAGAGATCGCCCTGAAAGCCCATATTGAATCCATTCGCACCCATATTCGTTCGCTGGCCGTAAAAAGCTATGAAAATCTGGAGGGCGTACGCAGCCTCGATTTCGTTCTCATGTTCATTCCCATCGAAGCGGCTTTTTTGGCGGCGGTGGAACAAGACAGGGGATTGTTTGGGGAGGCGTTCGATAAGAATATCATGGTGGTCAGTCCCTCCACATTGTTGGTGACCCTGCGCACCATCGAAAATATCTGGCGCCATGAGTACCAGACTCGTTTTGCCATCGAAATTGCCAAGAAAGCTGGTGGGTTGTACAATAAATTCGTGGGCTTTGTCGAGGCGCTCGAGTTGGTGGGCCAACAGTTGGATCGGGCAAAAGATGCCTATCAGACAGCATCTGACCGGCTGGTCAACGGCAAGGGCAATCTGATTCGACGTTCCCAGGAGCTTAAGGCCTTGGGTGTGAAAGCCGGTAAAGAACTTCCCAAACATTTGCTGGAGTCGGTGGAAGAGGGGGAGGCCGGAGATGATGGGTGAGCCGATGGAATATCGAATATCGAAGCGGAACCGCAGAATTTCGAAGTAAGGTATTCTGCCGATTGATTTCTAGTAAAAGCACTAATTTAAAGTCAGTCGGAATTGGAGGCGCCTGTATCACCTTGGCGCATGGGATGAATGAGCGCAGCGAATCCACACTTCGAGATTCTGCGGTTCTGCGGTTCGACATTCTGCGGTTCTATGCTCCTATTTCCGCCAATTCTTCGGCAGCGGCGTCTTTTACCTCATCCGCGAAATCGCCGGCTGCTATGGCCTGCAGGTAATCTCTCGTCATTTTGTCATTGAAGAGCCCGAAGATGTGGGTCAAATCGCCTTGGGCCTGGACCTGCTGGTGGGCAAAGGTTTGCCACAACGATTGGCAGAGACTGAGCCCAAGGTGCGGTGCTTCATCGGCCAGATACTCGACGGCCACCATGGCACCCAGGCGCACGGACCAGCGGGGATGTATGAGCAAATCCGTCAGGGCAGGAAATATCTGTTGGCTGTCTGCCATCATGGTCGCTACCTGAGCAGCGCGACCGTCCTCGATGAGCTGCCGGAGAGAATCGGCCGAAAGCTCAGATGGGTCCCGGTTGACGCAGATTTTCAGCAGCTCTTCGGCGTCCACCTGACCGGTCCACCGAAATCGGTCTTCCAGGATCAAGGTGGGCACTGATCGGACATGGTCCTTTTCCGCCATTTCCGTGAACAATTCGGCATTGATGACCCGCAACCGGATCATGGCTGTCGATGCGGCCATCTCCTGAATCTGGCGAAGGGCTTTGGGGCAGTGGGGGCATTGATCGGCAATATAGAGCTTTAAACCAACCGGCAGATCGATCGTCGCCAGGGCGCCTGCGGCGTTTTCGTCCGGGACCTGGCCGGTCGCCGGACGATGGTCCAGGGCCTCAAGGAAGGGAGGCAGGATTTTTCCAGTGGGCAGAGCGTAATAGGCGATGTTCTCGTGGCGGCCGATCACCATGACCGGGTCCTCGAAGACAATGTCGCTCTCTTTCCTGATCGTAAGGTGGGCAGCGGCTTCCTTCAATTGTTTGCAAAATGTGGAAAACCGCTCGCCAATCTCTGTTTCACCTTTTGACAGCATTATTTTCACTGGGGCGTGAAATGGGTAATTTTTGATGGTGTTGATATCTTGGGGCGTCAATGGGACCTCGCTGATTCGTTTGGGTGATCTTGGCGGTCTTTGACATTACGATGAACCGTTATTATGCTGCGGTTAATTCGCCGTCAAGGAAGATGTTGATATTTGGTCCAATACAGATTTGGGGGTATGGTAAGGCCGGGCCCCATTGGGCCGGGATCTTTACTTTTCATGGCAGGTGCTTCGCGTTCATCCACCCGCCAAAAAATACCGAAGTCCGATACCCGAAGCAATGATGCACGTCACCAAGATCCGTTACATTTAAATTCTCAGCAGGAGGATCCCGATGAGCAGAACGTTTCTGTCTTTAATGCCTCGATATTTAATTATTTTGGCCCTGAGCAGTCCGTTTAACCCCTTTTTCGCCAAAGCCGATGTCAAGGTCAAAATGATGCTTTCAGCCATTAAATTGCCCCCGGGATTCGAAATCAGTGTTTATGCGGAAAACGTTCCCGGGGCGCGTTCCCTGGCGCTGAGCCCATCGGGAACGCTTTTTGTGGGGACTCGCAAAGCCGGCCGGGTCTACGCAGTATTGGACGCGGATCGAGATGGGCAGGCAGATCGCGTCATCACCCTGGCCGAAGGACTCAACACACCCAATGGCGTGGCCTTGTGGGATGGTGACCTCTATGTGGCTGAAGTGAATCGTATTTTGAGGTATCGACAAATCGAATCCCATCTTCTCAAACCGCCCAAAGCCGAGATCATCTACGATCAGTTTCCCAGGGATCGACACCATGGATGGAAATTCATCCGTTTCGGGCCGGACGGAAAGCTCTATGTGCCGGTGGGGGCACCATGCAATGCATGCCTCAGTGACAATGAGATTTACGCAACCATTACGCGCCTGAATCGCAATGGCAGCGGTTTGGAAATTTACGCCCGCGGTGTGCGCAACACCGTGGGATTTGACTGGCACCCCCAAACGGGGGAGCTATGGTTTACCGATAACGGACGCGATTGGTTGGGGGATGACTTGCCTCCCGATGAGCTGAACAGGGCGCCTGTAAAAGGTTTGCACTTTGGTTTTCCATATTGCCATGGCGGCGTGCTGGCAGATCCGGAATTGGGTTCGGAACGATCTTGTGAACAGTTTACAGCGCCATCCGTTCAGCTCGATGCCCATGTCGCCGCTCTGGGCATGAGATTTTATACCGGCCGCATGTTTCCCCGGGAGTATCACAATCAAATCTTCATCGCCGAGCACGGTTCATGGAATCGCAGCCGAAAAATCGGATACCGTGTCACCCTGGTCAGATTAAACGGCGGAAAAGTTGTAGGGTACGAACCCTTTGCCCGAGGTTGGAGGATTGGCAACTCCGCATGGGGGCGACCGGTGGACATTGAAGTGATGGGAGATGGCAGTCTGTTGGTTTCCGACGACAGAAACGGTGTGATTTACCGGATTCACTGGGCTCCGGACGAATTTTGAATATCGAATAACGAACCGCAGAATTTCGAAGGAAGGTATGCTGCCATCATTCCTTGTTCGATATTCTGCAGTTTTCATTGGGGATCGTTCGGATAGAAGTTACCTCGATCTTTCCATCGCGGAGTCTGAATTTGATGTTCAAATCCCACAGCCGCATACCATAATTTTGGGGTGTCTTGTCGTCCCGGTATCTTGGGCGGGGATCCAGGGAAAGCAGGTTGGTAATCAACGCTTTCAGTCCCGGGTACAGGTCCAGTTCCGCCTGCCGGCAGCTCTGTTCGGATTCGCTGGTGAAATAGACCGGCCATCGGGTCTCCGGACGACTGGGGGCGTAGCCGTTTTCGGCCTCGGATATGGCGTCCACATAAGGCAAGTAGGGCTTGATATCCAGCACCGGTGTGCCATCGAGAAGGTCAATCCCGCCCAATAGCAGTTGAATCCGACCCTTGACCGACTGGACCTCGATCAGTTCCAGCACCGACTGCCCTATGGCATTCGGTCGAAACGGCGACCGGGACGCAAAGACGCCGACCCGCACATTGCCCCCCAGGCGAGGCGGTCGTACCGTAGGCTTCCAACCTTGCCCGGAAGTGCCATGAAAAACGAAGAGAAGCCAGATATGGGAAAATTCAGTCAATCCGCGGAATGCTTCCATCGTGCTGAATTCGGGCGCCATTTCCAAAATGGCCGTGGCTTCGCGCACCAGACCCGGCTGACGGGGAATGCCGAATTTCTCCTTAAAGCAGGAGTGGATATGGCCGATGGGTTTGAAAGTGAATGAAGGCATTATTGTTGTCCTTGGCTATAGATAGTTTATGGTTCATAGTTCATGGTTCTTGGTTCAAGGATTCAGATGCATTAATATACCACAAACGAATGGATGCAATCAGCAAAGGTCGCGATACGGATTTTGCATAGGGACTATATCCGACGCATTGCCACAGCACCGGCTATAAAACATGAACTAAGAACCATGCACTATGAACTAAAAAATCAATAAGGAGCAAAACGATGCCCCAATGGTACCTAAGCTACGATGGCAATCAAACAGGACCTTTCGATACATCCCAGGCAATCGCCCAAGCCCGGAAGAATCCTGACGGGTTCGCATGGCGGGACGGTTTCGCCGAGTGGCTGCCCATCGCGCAAATCGCGGAGTTGGCGACCCGTTCGCAGGAGATGCCCGAACCGCCGGTGTCGTCCCAAGCCTTTAAGGCTGACGAGATCGACTTTAAGGTTTTTGGGGCTGAGATGCAATTCGTCGAAGTGGAACTGGATCCGGGCGAGAGCGCTTTGGCCGAAGCCGGTGCCATGATGTACAAGGACCAGAGCGTGCAAATGGAGACTGTTTTCGGTGATGGTTCCAGTTCCGGCGGCGGCTTGATGGACAAGTTGCTGGGGGCAGGAAAACGCTTGCTCACCGGCGAGAGCCTGTTTATGACGATCTTTACCCATACAGGGCATGGCAAGGCCCATGTGGCTTTCGGAGCACCGTATCCGGGTAATATCATCCCGGTCCATCTGAGCAAGGTCGGTGGGACGCTGATCTGCCAAAAAGACAGCTTTCTTTGCGCTGCCAAAGGTGTGTCGATGGGGATTCACTTTCAGCGAAAAATTTTAACCGGGCTCTTTGGTGGAGAAGGATTTATCCTACAAAAACTTGATGGGGACGGCCTCGTGTTTATGCATGCCGGTGGAACCGTGTCCGACCGCACTTTGGGGCCGGGCGAGGTCCTGCATGTCGATACCGGTTGTATCGTGGCCATGGAAGCCAGCGTGGATTTTGATATTGAAAGGGCCGGCGGCATTAAAACCGCATTATTTGGTGGCGAAGGTCTTTTCTTTGCGGTACTGAGAGGACCGGGGAAAATATGGCTCCAATCACTGCCTTTTTCACGGTTGGCCGGTCGCATGCTTCAAGCGGCGCCCCAACGTGGCGGGAGTAAAGGGGAGGGGTCTATTCTCGGCGCCCTTGGCGGGTTTCTGGATGGCGACAATAATTGATCTTCCCATTGCGGAAAGATCTAAATATTGATGGAATTGAGGCTGTATGGAATCTCATCTGGATTACTTGATGGAGAGTGACGAAGAGATTGTTCGCCTGGAGATTAAGACCAAAATTGAGGATGTCCACCGGCAGGCGCGCTGGGGCGGTATCAAACCGGGGATGCGCGTGGCCGATATCGGATGCGGTCCTGGCAAGACATCCGACGCGCTATTGGACCTGGTGCAACCCGGCGGCGAAGTGTTGGGCATCGATATCGCTCCCCACCGCGTCAGCTTTGCCAAGGAAAAATATGGAAAACCGGGTCTCTTCTTCGAACACCGCAATGCCATAAAACCTTTGGATGATTTAGGAGAATTTGATTTCGTCTGGGTTCGGTTCCTCCTGGAATACCATCGGGACAAGGCCTTTGATATCGTGCAGAATCTGACGAATATCGTCAAAGCGGGCGGCATACTATGCCTGATCGATTTGGATTACAATTGCTTGAGCCACTTCGGCTTCCCCGACCGCTTGGACACCGCCATCGCCAAAATCAACCGCTTGATTGAGCAGAAAGCCAATTTCGATTCACGCGTCGGTATCAAGCTCTATTCATTTTTATACGATTTGAAGTGGGATAGCATCGATGTCATGATGATGCCTCACCACCTCATCTTCGGAGAACTCGATGAGGCGGACGCATTCAATTGGACCAAGAAAGTTGAGGTCGCTGTAAAAAATTCCGGGTTTCAATTCGAAGACTACCCTGGTGGATATGAAGAATTTTCTGCTGAATTCAAAAAATACTTCTTTGACCCACGACGATTCACCTATACACCATTGATTGCGTGCCGTGCACAAAAGCCATAGAACTGGCTATGATACATTTTGAAGCGGCTCGATATCATCTCGGCCGTTGTGATATGTCTTATTGAAAAATCGTTTGAAGGCGTCCACGATCTCCTTATCCAAATGAATGGCGCGCTCTTTATCCAGCAGATGAAAGGCGACATCCAGGGGAAGCGGGTCGCGGTAGTGGCGTTTGGCAGTAATGGCCTCGAAAAAATCCGCCACGGCAATGATGCGTGCACCCAGGGGTATCTCTTCCTGCCTGAGTCCCAAGGGATAGCCGCTGCCGTCGCATTTTTCGTGGTGGGCACCGGCAATTTCCGGGACCATGCGCATCGCCCCGCTGAAATTAATCTGTTCCAGAATGTGCCGCGATTTCATGGCGTGGGTCTTGACGATATCATATTCCTCTCGTGTCAATCGGCCAGGCTTTTTAAGGATGGCGTCAGGAACACCGATCTTCCCGTAGTCGTGCAGGAGTGCAGCAACGCGGATCACCTCGCAATACTCTTCCGAAAGATTCAGCTCCATACAGATACCAAGAGCGTATTCGGTAACTTTGGCAGAATGACCGGCTGTCAGGGGATCACGGGCGTCAATACTGGCGGCAAGGGTCTGCAGGATGGACTGCATCTGTCGATTGCGGCCATCCAACAGTTCGACGTTGCGCAAGCTGATGCCGATAACATGCGCTATTCCCAGGAGAAGGTTCATATCGGATTCCAGCAGGGCGCGCTTGGATTTGATATTGTCCACCACCAAAACACCCATGGACCGTTTTTCACAGATAATCGGGACACAGATAAATGAATGCGATCCCATCTCCTTTGCAAAAGCCTGACTGCGAGGAGAGAGACGATGACCAAGTTTTGCAGTGTCATTGATCAAGCATGGCTTTTGCTCATGAAAGCATTCGACGAAAACGCCCATGGCATCGAGCCGGTCCAGGTGAAAGGCCGACTTTTTAAGCAGTTTCAGCTTGTCTTCGGCGTAACCGAAGCCTGCGCTGAAAACCAGACGGGTAATATCCGGATTGGCCAGCATAATGAGGCCACGGTCGAAATTCAGGCGCTTCTTAAACAGCTTGATCACCTCGGTGAGGACCCCGTCTACTGTGGTTTGACTGGAGATGGTCTCGCCGATTTCATTGGTCAGTCGTGAATTATTGTAGTTGGATTCAATCTGCTCGATGAGGTCGTTGGAGGTTTCCTGCAGATTCGATAGTACGGATTTGAACTCCTTTTTCTCCATGTGTGATGAGATGGAGGTCAACATTAAAAAGATCAATGCGGATAAAGGAATGATCGTGCTGATGGCCAGACGAAAATCATTATAGCTAAAGGCGGCGCAAGAAAACATCAGTATAAATATCGATATGTTGCGAACCATTTTCCAGACTTTTGACCTCTGGGCCTCCCAGGTCACCAGGTATCGGCAGACAGGATCGCCTTTGAAGATGCATTCAGGATGGGTCACACGTGGCAGGGGATTGTCGAACATTTTCGAAATGGCGTCCCAGAATCCCATGCGGTTTTCGCACTGGAATTGTTTTTCTTCGATACCTTCCCTAGGCTGTACGGATATTTCAATGGTATTTCGCGATATCTTGCGGGAGGTATAAACACAAGACCGGGTGAGGCGCGAAGAAGCCAAGCCGATGCGCTCATAGACTTTGGCCGGTCCAATTAACCCCAATGCAAACTGTCGCATCACGCCTAATGCTTCAGGTGATGCAGCGAACTGACCGGCTTCTTTTGAGATATTCTCGTTTCCGGTTTTTTGTGAGAGGATGGAATGAAAGCGATCGATTTGTTCTTGACAGAACCAATGGCCCTGGTCGGCAATTTCATACCCTTTCATCCCCGCATAGTCGAGAATTTCATCGATATCAACGAAAGTGTATTTGCGTTTCAGCAGCTTGATATAAGTGTCTATAATGCGGCTGTTGTAAAGCGGGGTATCGGCAGGCAATCGTTTCTTCGATTTCATCTATCTGGAGAGCACCAAGTCGGCTATATTAGGGTTTTATGAATTTCAGCAGTCGTTTCAGGAACCTGAAGTAATAGTCAAGATTCTTGTGTGTGTCATAGACCCATAAACTGTAGGTCTTTTCGTGATCCAATCCGGCCTGTCTGGCCGCTTCGCGCGGGTAAAACAATATCGGAATCTCTTCAATTTCAAGATGTTCGGATACAATTGATATAACCGACTGAATAATTTCATGGGTCAAATAGCGGCCATTGACGACCATGAATTGAACGGAATTGGTTAAATCCGACATGTTGAGACCCAGGTCCGCCTCGTTGACAATGACCATGGCGCATAGTTTGTCCCGATGGTTCAAAGCATAGATGTGTCGGTCTCGTTTCAATCCGATGAGATTATAGGCTGCGGCCAGTTCGCTGATGTCCAACTGGTCTATGCTCAGGTGGAGCCCCTTGAGCATGAGCCCTCCGGAGTGGTTTTCATAATACGTTTCGAGATCGATAAAATCTTCGTGCTGCGCCGGAATCAGCTGCCAGTTGCCGGGTAGTTCGATTTTTTCGTCTGCTTGCGGCGGGCGGTAGTGAAAATACGCAAGGTTGTCCACCGAACAGATTTTAACATTGCGAATGTTTCGTGCTGTACCGCCAAACACATGATTGGGGAATTTATTATCCGGTTGGTAGTAGCAAAAAACATAATCCATGTTCATGGAATTCAGCCGGTGAGAATCGTTGATAAACCGGCTGACCTGGTTGAGAACCATCAATCCGCCGCGATTGTTGGCGCTGCGGACGGCTGCATGATGGTGAATCAGCCATGAGGCGTCGTAAAAGCGAACCATGGCCATGTGTGCGGTAATACGGCCGTTGTCCTGGTAGATGAAGTGGCTGGCGATACTGGGGCTCAGATGGTAGAGCTTTTCATAGGTGGATTTGATTTTATCCTTATTTTTCTTAATAAATTCATATTTTTGTGGGTATATGAAACCCGTCTCAAAGAAGAAGTCCCACAGGGCGCTCATATCAACTTTGTTGCATACATAGGAATTGGCATCATTGGCCTGATGCAACAACGCCAGCAGCCGGATATGATCTTCGACCGGCATATCGAGAATAGCCAGCCCGCTGCGCAGTTTTTTACCTTTCCGCCCATCGTGGTGGCTGTTGGAGTAGACGACTTGAGCCGTACATTCCACTGACAAGCCGTCGCTGAAACATAATCGCAGTCCGGGAATGATCAGCCCGGACAGCAGGACGGCAAATCGGGCCTCCTCTTCAACGCAGAATCCCGATCCTGAGATATTGATCACTTTAAGATTGAAATTTTTATTAAACAGGGGGTGCGGAAAGACGGCATCCGGCGATGGGCTTAGCTCCTGTCGGGTGCTGCGGAATTGTCGCGGTTCAAATCGTCGGATCTGCCGGTGTATCGGTTCGAGATTGAATTGACGCTCTTGGGCACCACCATCATGTTTGATGATCCGGCAATCACCGGAAAAAAGCGTATGGGGCCCCTTGGTGAAGACGATGGTGACCGGACAATCCATGTCGATCCAGCGGTAGTTTTGTGATTGGGATTTATCGATGGTGATACGAAACTGAAAGGAACCATAATCGATCAGCCGGCCATAGAACAGCGCGCCGTTTTGAAACATGTAGACGGCAATCTCTGTGCACTGGTAGCGATGAATTTTGCGTTCGCTCACTTCCTGGCACGATGGCGGCAATATGAAGACCGCTTCTCTTTCACTGATGGATTTAAGCTCGGGAAAGACTTCCAGCAATTGCTGTCCCTTCGGGATATAGAGGCATTGGAAACGGTAGGCCTCCATGATCAATTCGAGATCCAGGGGTTCCGCCCAGCGGCAGGTAAGCATTTCGTCCTGGCACGGCATGGGGAATGCGGAGAAAGATAGGGCGCGGGGATATTTGGTGTGTTGGAAAACAGCCGAAATATGAAGATCCTGAAAATTGAGATGGTTCAGTTTGTTGATGAGTTGTTTGAGGCTATATTGTCGCTTGGACTTTGGCGGGTCCGGGCGAGAGGGAAGGTCGGAGCCTTTGCTGACCTGCGCTTTTTCCTCGGGTCCGACCTCCGTAGTGGAAAAGGTCGGCTTATTCTGCTGCGCCTGGTTAATTATCGACCTCATCATTTCAACCCAGCTGTGCCGACAGAGCCGTATTGGGCCGGCAGGCTACACCATCAGTGAGTCGGTTTATCTTGTTCAATAGCGCGATAGCGAATTCCGCAAAGCCGAGCGTAGCACATTACCTATCCTGAAGCAAGCTGATTTTGGCGTCACTAGGCGTATAAATTACTGAAAGTTTTGGGTTTCAGTCAATGCCCACTCAAAGGGACGATCCTTTGTCGGACTTATATTTTTCAACGTACTCGGCAAGCTCGATCATGGGCGGGCGTTCGTATCCTTTGATATCCAAAATGTCTGACGCTATATCGATTCCGGATGCATTATATTGGATCAAACGGTCATGCAGAGGGCCCTTTAAATCGATTAAGCCCAGTTTTTCAATTCGGTTGATAAAAGTTTTTAAAATCGCGAAGGACATTTTTCCCAGAGATTTGGTATCCTGGTTGCGGTGCACCCTCTTTTCCAGGTCCACCTGGGCCATAACATCCAATCCCCAGTTCTGATAAATATCCAATATCATACTGGTTTCAATCCCATAGCCAATGGGAAAAGAGATTTTCTCAAAAATATCCCGATAGCCGGCATATTCACCGGAGAGCGGCTGCAGAAACTGGGTGAGATCCGGAAAAAACAGAGAAAAGAGTGGCCGAATCACCAATTCCGTCACCCGTCCGCCGCCGGTGGGTCGAATTTTATGCCCGACAGTGGCGATGGGTCGATCATAAAAGGCTTTGGAAAACTTGATACCCGAGTTAAGCAACAGGGGGCCGATCAGACCATAGGCAAACCGATGGTGGATATTTTTGATATCGGCATCAAGGTAAACGATGATATCGCCCGATGTAATGTACAATGCTTTCCAAAGATTCTCCCCTTTTCCCATATAAGGTTCCAGGTGGGGAAGAATCTCTGATGCCAGATACACGTCCGCACCAAATTCCTCAGCAATTTCTCTTGTTTTGTCCGTGGAGCCGGAATCAATGACCACAATTTCATCGATCAGGGGGTATCGCGACATCAACTCGGATTTGAAGATGACAATTTCTTTGGCAATGGTTTTGGCCTCATTCAAGGTTGGCAAACATAAGCTGATCTTAAGCGCCCTTTGTTCCTTGACCCGGACCAAGGTTTTTAAATCGCTGAACTGCGCGTAATGAAAGGTATTATTTTCCATCCAGCGGCTATGCATCACACACTCCCCCATCAATGGCTTTAAGCAGACCGACGATTTGCGCAATTCCTTTGAATATGGGATCGATCTGCATTGTGGCATGTGTTTTTTGATACCCTGTGCCACGGCTGACGCCCAATGTAAGTGCTGGAATGTTATGGGAAAGAAATATGGAAAGCTCGGATTCGCTCGGACCCATAGCCGGATCGATTCCAAGTTTTTGCATCGTCGACACGGCGGTCCGCACCAGGGGGTGGTCCTCTCCAAGCCTGGCGGCCCGCACATTGCTGATGGTCGAAAGATCTATATCGATCGATAGTTCCGATGACAGCGCTTCCAATACGGCCTTGATCTCTTTATAGAGCCGGCCGACCGTTTTCCCTGAGTCGCTGCGCAGTTCCAACCCCAGGCAGGCTTTGTCGGGGATCTGACCGTGCTTGAGACCGCCCGAAATGGTTCCGAAAATGATTTGGGCTGTGGGCGCCAGCGGAGATGCACTATCGAGAATTCTGTTAATGACCTGGTTCAACACCAAAATGGCATTGAATTGATGTTGCCCGGAGTTACGCTGCGTTGAAGGAATGCAGCAGACAATTTCACACCGGATCATTGCGTCTGAATAGAAATTGAGCCGTCCCAATTCCCCGGACTCGATGCAAATGGCGCCTCGGATCGGGGTGGCCCAGCTTTTGAGCAGGTGGCGGATACCTCGAAGATTGCCTTTGCCGATGGATTGGGTTACCCCCGCAAGGACGATGTCGGAGTCGAATGCCATGTTCAAATGGCGCAGAATCCCTGGCAGAGAAACCAGAATCCCAACACCCAGCGCATTGTCCGATATGCCTGCACCGGTAATGGCATTGGGCTCGACCGTATAGTTGTGGTCCACCTCTTTGGAAAAGGCGGTATCCATATGGGCCACCACAAATATGGGAGGTTTTTTCCGTGATCGGCCATGAATAATTCCGATGGGATTATTAAAACTGTCTGTTGTGCATTCGTTGACCTGAAACCCGGAAAGGCGCTCCATAAAAAGATTGACGCGTTCACTTTCCTCAAAGGTGGGGGCAGGGACCTGCCCTATAAAGACAATATTAGTGATGATGGCATCGGCCATCTCCCTGGCGCCTTCGATATAATTGTCCAGATGCAGATCCATATTCAACTTTGATATTGTGGGTTTCGCCATGTTGTACCAAACCGTCAGGGGAATTGTATGGTCGCGGCACAGAGCAAGTGAGCATTTCGCGGTCAGGTGACGATGTCTAGTTGTTGCAAACCGGGTGTTATGTCCCGCCTAAGGCGGGATTGCTACTGCAACGATACAGAACTGGCATGCTTACATTAAGATATACGGATGACCTGAAATGGGTCAACCGCTATTACAAGGGAAAGGCGGCCGATTTTCGTGCGCCCCTCCTTTTTTGCAGTGTCGTCAGGATGAATAGTAGCGGGCAATGGCCGCCGTCAGGCCATCAATGGTGAATTCATCGGCAACGAGGTCAGTTTTAAACCCCAATGATTTGGCCGTATCCGCCGTAATGGGGCCGATGCAGGCCACGGTCACGCCGATCATCAGGTCAGGTACCTCACGCTCTGGCAGCAATGCTTTGAAATTGCGGACCGTTGATGAACTGGTGAAGGTCACCATATCAATCTTTCGATTTCGCAGGGCATCGACCAGATCGGAGGTTTCATCATTCGCCTGCAGTGTCTGATAGGCGACAATTTCATCGACCTCAGCGCCCATGCGTCGGAGTTCTTCAGGCAAGACAGCCCGCGCCTCTTTGGCACGCGGCAGCAGGACTTTCTGGCCTTGGACCGCTACGTCGGAAAAAGCGTCTACCACTGACTCCGCCTGGTAGGTCTTGGGCAGGATGTCTGTGGAGATGCCGTAGTCCCTGAGGCGTTTGGCCGTAGACGGGCCGATCGCAGCGGTTCTCAGGTGGCCCAGGGCGCGGGCATCCAAACCCCGGCCAAACAAGCGATTAAAAAAGAATTGAACGCCGTTGACGCTGGTAAAGATGAGCCATTGGTATTTATTGATGCCATCAATGGCATCGTCCAGGGGCTGCCAGCTGTCCGGTTCGATCACCTCGATGGTCGGGCACTCAACGCATTCGGCGCCCAGATCCGACAGCGCTTCAACCAGATCGCTGGCTTGGGCGCGGGCACGGGTGATCACGATACGTTTTCCCAACAGAGGCCTTTTCTCAAACCATTGCAATGTCTCCCGAAGGGTGACCACCTTTCCGACCACGATCAGAGCCGGTGCTTTTATGGCCGCAGCAGTGGCCCGCTCCACGATGTTATTCAGCGTGCCGGTTACGGTCTTGTGGCGGGAAGTGGTCCCCCATCGGACCAATGCCACGGGGGTATCGGACGGCCGACCGTTTTCAAGTAGGCGATCGACGATATGGGGAAGGTTCTTCACCCCCATGAAAAAGACAAGGGTGCCGATGCCGCGGGCGAGGGCTGACCAGTCGATGCTGGACGCATCTTTGGTCGGGTCTTCATGGCCGGTCACGAACGCCAGCGTACTGGTGAACTGCCGGTGCGTGAGGGGAATGCCGGCATAAGCCGGCCCGGCAATGGCCGATGTGACGCCCGGCACCACCTCGAAAGGGATGTCGGCCTCCACCAGAACCTCTGCCTCTTCGCCGCCTCGGCCGAAGATAAACGGGTCGCCTCCCTTGAGACGCGTTATGATTTTCCCTTCGCGGGCTTTGTCCACTATCAGCTGATTGATGCCATCCTGGCTCAAAGTGTGATCGCCGCCCTTTTTTCCCACATAGATGTGTTCGCATTCGGGACGGGTGTGGTTTAAAAATGTTTTGGCTGCCAGGTAGTCGTAAATCAAGACATCCGCTGTTTCGATACAGCGCATTCCCTTGGTCGTAATAAGGCCGGGATCTCCGGGACCGGCGCCTACGAGATAAACCAGTCCTTTATTGGATTTATCCACCATGTTGCTCCAACCTTTCCAATATTGACGCTGCCCCTTCGGCCAATAGCGCTTCAGCGAGTTGAAGGCCCAGTCCGGCCGCCTGGCTGCACGGGCCTTCCAGGGTTTGCTTGATCACCCGGCTGCCGTCCAACTCGGCCACCAGTCCGGAAATGGTCATGCGATCATTTTGATCTATGGTTGCGTGACCGGCAATGGGAACCTGGCATCCACCTTCCAGGCGATGTAAAAATGCACGTTCGGCAATGACCGCCGTATGGGTGGCGGCATCATCGAGGGACGATAGGATGGAAGCAATGGATTCATCATTGGATCGGCTTTCAATGCACAAGGCGCCTTGGCCCACCGCGGGAAGCATGGTGTCTGCATCCAGAGCGGTGGTGATCCGATCGGCCAATCCCAGGCGCCGCAGACCGGCAGCCGCCAGCACAATGGCATCCAAATCAGTGGTGGTCAGTTTTTTCAGACGGGTATCCAGATTACCGCGTAGGGGTTCGATGGACAGGTCCGGTCTCAGGTGCAGCAGTTGAGCTGCGCGCCTCAAACTGCTGGTACCCACGCGCGCGCCTTTCGGCAGTTCAGCCAGAGACGGATAATTCTCGGTAACCAGTGCGTCCTGAGGGTTTTCCCGCTTGGGCACGGCGCCGATGCACAATCCATTGGGCAACTCGGCCGGCATATCCTTCATGCTGTGAACGGCGATATCGATGCGACCGGTCATCATGGCTTCTTCGATCTCTTTGACGAAAAGGCCTTTTCCACCCACTTTGGCCAAAGGGACATCAAGAATTTTGTCGCCTGTTGTTTTAATGATCACCAATTCGGCCCGGATGTCCTGCCATTGTTCGTGAATTGCATTCATCACCCAATTGGCCTGCCACAAGGCCAGTTGACTGCCACGGGAGCCGATGCGTATGGTCTTATTCATTATTGGCCGCAACCCGCACAGCTGCCGGCTGTACACCCGCCGCAGGATGAGGATGAAGTGCCGGTGGTTTGTCCGCCGGCGCCTTTGGAGACGAATCCGCAGGTCGACATGAGCTTGCAAACCTTTGAACTATTGCAATCGGGGCAATTGGGCGTTTCGCTGCCAAATACGAGCTTTTCAAATTGGCAGCCGCATCCCTCGCACTGGTATTCGAAAATCGGCATTTTGGGGTTGTCTCCTTCGCAACCGACGCGTCGCCGAGTCAATGGCGCGTCGGCACTGTATCGATTTATTTAACAGCAACCAATGCTAAACTGATCATCGGTTGTATTGATGTCAAAAACGTATAAATATCGAATCGACCGCAGAAAGTCAACGCCCTGCAGGTGCGCCCAGAAGGTGATCACAAGCAGGTGCGCTGGTAAGGCCAAATCCGTACAGCCCTGAAGGGGCCGGTGAATATAGCCCCGGGTGCAAACTCGGGGTTGAGGTGAGAAGATGTGCAAAACACCGAAGGTGTGACACTAAAAAATGACGCCTGTTGCCCCTTCGGAGCTCGGTCATTTGTGTACAAGATTCCCCGGGTTGACACCCGGGGCTAAAATCCATGCCTCCTTCTGAGGCTTGCGCCATGGGCCGATTCAACTCGAACGTCGAATAATGGATCCACTGCGCTCAATCCATTCAAAATTCGGCAGAATGCCTTGTTAGACGTTGGGCGTTCGATGTTGGACGTTCATTTTTGCATGGCATTGAGCAGCGCGCCGATGGCCTCGCCGATGGTCTCGAGCTCATCATCCTGTATCGTGCGCGGGTCCATAATGAACCAGTCGTCTTCTATCCGTCCGATAACGGGCGGGCGACCGTTGCGCAAGGAGCGTTCGATGGAATTGACCGACATGCCGTCGATACGGATTGCGACGCAGCAGCTGGCCAGTTCCAGGAGAGGTAACGACCCCCCGCCGGCTTTGGAAGGCTGATCGAGCAACTCGATGGTGAGTCTATCATGCTTTCTGGCCGCCAACTGTTGTCTCAGCGTATTGGCCCTGGCTTCCACTTCTGCTTTTGTCATGGTCAGCATGCGCAAGGTCGGTATTTTATACCGATGCGTTTCATCCCGATACAGCTGCAGGGTGGCTTCCATGGCGGCCAGGGTGAGTTTGTCGATACGCAGGGCTCTGGCGAGCGGATTGTTTTTAACCTGGTCGATCACCGCTTTCCGTCCGACGATGAAGCCGGCCTGGGGTCCCCCCAGCAATTTATCTCCGCTGAAAGTGACGGCATCGGCGCCTGTGGCGACAGACGATTGTACGGTGGGTTCCGAAGCCGCACCTGAAGCTGACAGGGGGAAGAAGCTGCCGCTGCCCAGATCTTCCATCACTGGAAGGTTAAACCGGGTGCCCAGGGCCGTCAGCTCCTTTAGAGAGACAGCGGATGTAAATCCCTGTACGGCGTAATTGCTGGTATGAACCTTAAGCAGTAAACCAGTTTCAGATCCGATGGCTTGCTCATAATCCCTGAGATGGGTCCGGTTGGTGGTCCCCACTTCTTTCAGTCGGGCGCCGCTTTTGGTCATCACATCCGGTATGCGAAAGGATCCGCCGATCTCCACCAGCTCGCCCCTTGAGATGACGACTTCCCGTCCGTGGGCCAATGTGTCCAGACACAAAAGGACGGCACCGGCATTGTTGTTTACCACCATGGCCGCCTCTGCACCGGTCAGCTCGCAGATCAATTCCTCAACGATGGCGTATCGCGATCCACGCTTGCCGGCTGTCAGATCAAACTCCAGGTTGGAGTAGTGGCCGGCTGCCGAGATCACATGTTCGATCGCTTCTACAGCGAGGCACGATCGTCCCAGGTTGGTGTGGATCACGACGCCGGTGGCATTAATCACCGGCCGGAGATTGTGTTCTTGAATCTGTGCGGCGCTGGCAAGGGCTTTTTTGAGCAGATAAGGCTCCGACAACTGGTTGGATTCGATGTCATTGATGGCCGATAAAATCTGCCGGCGTATCGAATCCACGGTTTCCCTGACCGCTTTGACCATAACCGACTTGGAAAATTGCCGGCTTGCCGGATCATGGTCCGCCCTGGCCAGCAGGCTGTCAATCCCCGGCAGCTGCCGAAGCAATTTTTGCTGTCGGTCGCTAATCTTCGTACCCAATTTACTGTCTCCTGCTCGTTCCTTAACCTGATGCTACTCCATGGCGGTGAATATCCTTTGAGGGATGGCGTCGACCGTTCCCCAGAAATCGTCACGATTCAGTCCGAGGGTATCCAGGCTGCGGGTTATATAATCGGTTTCCATGCGTTCAACTTCCAGACCGGAATGAAATCGGGACATCAGCAAATCCGCCAGGTAGACAATTGCGGAAAGCCGGTTGTGGGTCTTTGCACTCTCAGGATGATGATGATGGCGAATCACCTGTTCCAGCGCCTGCGGCAGCGACCATTGCCTGGCCAGCAGGCTGCCGACCTGTGTATGGTCCATACCCAGCAGTTGCTGCTCTATGGACAGAACCTCTTTCTTCTTTTCCATGAGATCCCGATAGAAGAGTGGATAGGCCGAAGCCACATACTGGTCCAGTGCGACCTTGCCGATATCGTGAAGCAGACCGGCGGTGTATGCCTCGGCCGGATTTTTCTGTTGGGCGCTGCGGGCCAATATCTCCGCAATTTGTGCACATCCCAGGGAGTGGTAGTAAACGCCCCCTTTGCACAGCGCATATCCCATGCCGGTTTGTTCGTAATACCCTTGAACTGCGGCCGTCAGCACCAGTTTGACCAACAGATCCTGCCCTAGAAAAACGACCGCATGGTCCAGGGAGGTGATTTCTTTCTTGGCCCCGAACATCGCAGAGTTGGCCAGTTGCAGCATGCGGGCGGTAATGACTTGGTCCTTGCGGATCTCATCGGCAATGGACTCGATATCGTAGCGATTTTCTTCCATCAGGCGCAGGACTTTGAGGGCGACCTGGGGGATGGGCTTGAGTTCATTGATGGCGGACATGATCTCATCAATGGTGGCCGTTCGCACTGTCTCGTCTGAGCTGAGCTTGCTTTGGCCGGCCGGCTCGATCATGACTCGGCCGTCGCTCATATCCAGATTAAGGCAACAGGTGAAGAAACCGCCGGTTTCGGACTGGACGATGGTAATGTCTTCGGAATTCAATATCTTTTCAACCGTTTCAACGGTACGACCACCGATGTCCAGGTCAAGATCCTGCTGGCGCAATGGCCCCACCAATGCGCCTCCGGCAATAGTGGCCAACAAGGTTTCCCGGCGGGCTCCGGCTTTGATCAGGGTTTCGATAAAGAGCGGAACACCGGATTCTGCATACCTTTCCGGCTGAGACGGGGGGGCGGTTGAGATCGGTCTCGGCAACAGCAGGTGGATGATGCCGCCAACGCCGGTGGCTTTGCAATGGATAGCCAACCCCACACATGATCCCAGAAACGCTTGAAGCAGCAACTGCTGCTTCTTACTGACATGGAAATTGCCGGCCGGTACATGATATCTTGGTTTGGATGCCAATGGTGTTTGTCCCATGCTGTATCGGCAAAGCCGGTGGTGTGCATTTTGTACCTGCGGTTGAAATTATCCTACCCTTTGCACCGAAGTTTCACGCCTATCACCTCGGTCCCCTATCGAATCAGCTTTGCCTGCCGCAGGGCGTTTGTCACCATGATGCAATAACATGGTATTGCTATAAAATTCAATAATGTTTATAAGAAGGAAACATGCGCGGCACTGCATGTGCCCGATGGATGCAGACCGAAACGATAAGAGGGCAGCATGAAACGAGGCAAGGACTATGTAATCTTTCCATTGGATGTTCCATCGGGTGGCACCGCGCGGCAGTTGGTGTCCAAACTTCACCACCATGTTGGAATGTTCAAAATCGGTTTGGAACTATTTGTCCACACCGGTCCAGACCTGGTCCGGTGGATTACCGAGCATACCGAGGCGGGAATCTTTCTGGATCTCAAATTGCACGACATACCGGTCACGGTGGAGCGTGCCATGCGCGGGATCGCTGATCTTTGCGTAGAACTGGCCACTGTTCATTGCGGCGAAAGCAGTGCCATGCTCGAATCCGCCGTACGTGGCAGCTCCGGTAAAGTCAATGTGCTGGGCGTTACCGTGCTGACCAGTGTGGCCGCAACAGATCTTCGTAACGCAGGATATGCCGACCAAATGACGGAAGATCTCAGCCGTCTCGTTTTGCATAAAGCGTCTATGGCCAAAAGAGCTGGGTGTGCCGGCGTTATCTGTTCCGGGCTTGAGGTCGAGTCGATCAAAGAAAACCTGGGGAGGGACTTTTTAGCCGTAACCCCGGGGATCCGGCCGGATTGGGCTGAAGATGGCAGGGATGATCAGAAAAGAGTCGTCACGCCAGCGATGGCCGTCTCCCGAGGGGCAGACTATGTGGTGATTGGAAGACCGATACGCAATGCCCCCAATCCCTCAACCGCGGCTGAACGCATCGCAGAGGAGATTGAAGCGATTCTCTAGCCCCTTTTTTCTATTCGCTGCCCGATTAAAACAAGGTAAAAAGTCGCCAAAGCGACAGACCAACGCCAATCAAGCAGATCACGAGCACGAGGATCATCTGATCCCTATCGAATCTGGGAAGCTTCATTAGCGATACCTTATCCATCGACAATCAGGAAAGGCTTACCTGCATGCCAGAAAAACGTAGGGTCGGCCGCCGTGCCGACCTGCTTTGAGCAATTCACTTGCCATCACGATTCGGCGGGTGCGGAGTCCCGCCCTACGAAGATCTTCTTGCTTTGCCCGATGATGAGCTAATCCGAATAACGTGTGTCGGAGCGAGCAGGGTGGGCATTGCCCACCTTCCATATAATGGTGGTGTGTGCAGAATAAAATTTACGTCAATTTTGGTGGGCGATGCCCACCCTACCGCCTACAAGCCCCTGGCAACACAGGATATGGGCTCCTCCGGATCCTAAGCCACTTCGTCGAGGCCGAAAGATGTGTGGAGCACACGTACCGCCAATTCGGCATACCTTTCTTCCACTACGCAGGAGATACGGATTTCCGAAGTGCTGATCATGATGATGTTGATATTCTCCCGGGCAAGGGTGTTGAACATCACCGATGCCACACCCGAATGATTCTTCATTCCCACTCCGATGACGGAGACCTTGGCAATACGGTCGTCTCCGAGGACTTCTTCGGCACCGATCTCCTTGGCGGTCTTGCTGGCGAGCTCCATCGTCTGTTTGAAATCGGCTCTGGGAACCGTAAAGGTCATATCGGTCTTGCCGCCTTTGCGGGTGTTTTGAATGATCATATCCACCAGAATGCCCAGCTCTGAGATGGGAGAGAAAATCTTGGCGGCGATCCCGGGCTGGTCGGGAACTTTCGTTATCGTAATTCGGGCTTGATTGGAATCATGGGTCACACCGGAGACCAGCAGCTGCTCCATTCCCGAATCTTCACTGACAACCATGGTGCCTTCCTCCTCGTTGAATGATGATCGAACATGGACGGGAATATTATATTTTTTGGCAAATCCCACTGACCGGATCTGCAGGACTTTGGCCCCCAGGCTGGCCATGTTGAGCATCTCGTCATAAGTAATGGTCTTAAGTTTGCGCGCCTTTTCGCACACATTGGGATCGGCCGTGTAAATGCCGTCCACGTCGGTATAGATTTCACAAACATCGGCCTGCAAGGCAGCGGCGATGGCCACTGCGGACGTATCCGATCCACCCCGGCCCAGCGTGGTGATATTGCCCTTGATGTCGTAACCTTGGAAACCGGCCACCACCAAGATGGTTTTGCGATCGATGAGTTCGCGCATCCGGCAGGTGCCGATTTCGATGATGCGGGCATTGCCGTAGTCGCAATCGGTTACAACCTCGGCTTGATGCCCCAGCAACGATTGGGAGGGGTATCCCATCTGCTTGAGCATCATGGCCAGAAGCGCCGCGGTGGTCTGTTCTCCCGTGGCCAGCAGGACGTCCATCTCTCGTTTATCCGGGTTCGCTGAAGCTTTGCCTGCCAGCTCCAACAGTCGATCGGTTACCCCGGCCATGGCGGAGAGGATCACAACGACTTCGTTGCCTTGATTATATGTCTTGGCCACCCGTTGGGCCACGTTTCTGATGCGATCGATATTGGCGACTGAAGTGCCGCCATATTTTTGAACCACTAAAGCCATGGGTCGCGCTTATGCCTCCGCTCTCAAATATCAAGGTTTAGTTCGTACAAAGCGCATGCATTACAGTGGTCAGCACCTGCAACCACAGAAGCATTGCCATTCTCTTGTCCCGCTGCCGTTCATCGGCTCAGGACGTTGCTTTTTCCCAGAACGAGCTGATCTTCTTTATCAAATCGGATATTTGAAGTCCACATCCAAATACCTCGAGCCGCCGGGTATCTTCATCATGACTTTGGAAGACAATGGTCAGCATCTGCTCATCCGGCCAGAAATGATCTGGCAACCGCTCGGCCCACTCAACCGCCACCACGAGGTTTTGATCGATCAACTCCTCCAATCCAATGGCCTCGGCATCCATCTCGTCGTGGATCCGGTAGAGATCGACATGGGCAAGGGGCAGGCGGCCCGGATATTCATGGATCAGGGTATAGGTCGGGCTGCTGATCTCATAGCCATCCGGAACCTCCAAACCGTCGGCAAGACCCTGGACAAAGCAGGTTTTTCCACTGCCCAGGTCACCCATGAGCCGGATGACAGCTCCATTGTTCAGATTCCTGCCGATCTCTTTTCCCAGAAGGCGAGTTTGGCTGGCGGATGTTGTGACCAGCGATATGCGGACTTCATGTGATGGCATACGGTGTAGGGTGCGGTTCATCGTTCCGTATTCAATGTATAAAGTTGTGAGCCGAACGCATTGGACAAGGGGCGATTCATTTGAATTATGCCCAAGACTTTTCTCTATTTAAATAAAAATGCTGCCCAATGGCGCCTCTTGAGGTTCGGTCATGGCGCTTTGGATGGCAAGCGGTACGGTATCCATAACCTCTGTAGCCAGATAGCCCCAGGCGGCTTTTTGGTTCAACATGTCTGCGGCCAGGCCGTGCAGGTAAACAGCCGCGCAACTGGCGTCCACGGCCGAATAGCCCTGGGCCAGAAAACCGGCAATCAAACCGGTGAGCACGTCTCCCATGCCGCCTGCCGCCATGCCCGGATTTCCGGTGATATTGATCAGGACACGGCCGTCCGGTGCAGCCACCAGTGTCCGCGCACCTTTCAGGACGACATATGTCTGCGTTTCCGAGGCCAGTTGCCGGGCTGCTGCTATCCGGTCCTTTTGAATTCGGCCGGTGGTTTTCCCGGTGAGCCGGGCCATCTCTCCGGGATGTGGTGTGAGGATGGTGGCGCTGTTGCGCCCCTCGAGACAACCGAGACGACCGGCCAGATTATTCAGGCCATCTGCATCGATGACCAGCGGCAGATCGATCTCTTTAACCATACGGTAGACCAGATTGCGGGTGTGGGTGGCGGTTCCGAGGCCGGGGCCAACCGCCATCGCTTGTTTGGATTGCGCTGCCGCCACAATATCGCCAAAAGCCTCCTCCAGCAACAGACCGGTTTCCTGATCCGGCAGCGGCAGTGTCATGGCTTCCGTCACCTGACCTTCGAGAATGGCATTCAATGTCTGGGGAATACCCAAGGTCACCAACCCGGCTCCGGCTCTCAATGCCGACGTGGCCGCCATGGCTGCTGCGCCGGTCTTGCCGGTTGCGCCGGCCACGATCAGGGCATGGCCGGTGCGCCCCTTGTGGGTCGCCGGTTCGCGTGGTCTCAGCATGGATTGAATGGCGCGGCCGGTAATCAGTTCCTGCCGGATTTCGGCGGCTGTGGCCATGGCCGGCGGAATGCCGATATCGATCACATCCACCACGCCACAATGCTGAACCCCCGGATAGACCACATGACCGATCTTTGCATAGGCAAAAGTGGCTGTGGCCGAAGCATGGACGCAAACCCCCAAGGGATGGCCGGTATCGGCGCTCAATCCCGATGGGATGTCCACGGCAAAGACCGGTCTGTCAAGGGCGTTGACGAATTCTATCACCTGTCGAAAGTACCCTTTGACATCCGAATTGAGACCAGTACCCAGTATGGCGTCGATCCAATAGGATATATGGCGCATGTCGGTTTGACAGGTTTTGAAGTCTTCTTCATCCGGCATCTCCACGACCTTGACATGGGCAGCGTTGAGCAGTTTCAGGTTTTCAGCGGCATCGCCTTTGACTTTATCCGCTGAAGAGAGCAGAAAGACAGTAACGTCGATACCTCTTTGGAAGAGATAACGGGCCATGACAAATCCGTCGCCGCCATTGTTGCCACGGCCGGCCAGCACGCCCACGCGTCCTGGATCCTGCCGATAGATCCTCTGTAGGAATGATTGGGTTGCGCCCCTTCCGGCATTCTCCATCAGTATCCGTCCCGGAATGCCGAATGCATCAATGGTCTGTCGGTCCAGAAGCTGCATCTGGTTGGCTGTGACGATGATCATCGAAACGTCCTCCGGTTGCGCATTGCGGTTGTCGACACCCCTACAGGGTTCGAATAAGATCGATGGTGCTGCTGACCGCGTCTTGCATGCCTTTTAGCACTGCTTTGGCGATCAAACTCTGACCCATGCTGAATTCGTCAATCTCGGGAATACCTTTGAAGAGCTTGATCAGGCGGTCGTCAAGCCCGTGGCCGATGGAGATGCGCAACCTTAATTTTTGGGCCATCTTAACCGTGTCGATAATGCGATCCAGTTCCTTCACCTGGGTCTCTGGTGAGGCGGCTGTTTTTAACCGGCCGGCGTGAATCTGAATCCAGTCGGCACGGATTTGATGGGCCAGCTTGGCCTGTTCCGGCTCGGCAGGGATACAAATGCCGACGGAAATACCATTGGACTGCAAAGTGTCTACTGTTTCAAAAATATCCTTGCCATGCACGACGAGGTCAATGCCGTAGTCAGGAGTTGTTTCATCCTGGGCCTCGGGTTCCAGTATGACCCGCTCCGGTTTGACGTCCAGGGCCAAACCCGTCATTGCCGATGTGGGGGCGATATGCAAGATCAACTTGGAACTGACGATCTGCCGCAGCAGACGCACATCACTCTCCGGAACGGCATATTGATCTTCCTGCATTTGAATCGCGATGCCGTCAGCACCGCCCAGTTGCGCTAAGATGGCGGCGGCCGACGGATCCGGGTTGCGGGACGCCATCATTTGTCTCAATCCGGCCACATGGTCCACCATTACCGTTAAGCTGGGCATTGGAATCTCCTTCAATCATCAAACCATCCCTGTCAGTGCCGCCTTATCCTTATCGTTGCAACTATTTGGCGTTTAATGCAACTACAGGGTCATTTTTTCAATATGCTTAAGCAACGTTTCGCTTTTGGCTTCCATTTTTCCGGCTTCATCTTCTGAATGGATGTGATCATAGCCGAAGATATGGAGGATACCGTGGATCAGCAATTGATCGAAACGCCGATCAATTGGCATTCCGGCGTCTTCGGCTTCTCTGGCACAGGTGTCCATGGATATCACCACATCCCCCAGCAAATATGGATTGAGGCCCCCATGCTCTCCCTCCTGCATGGCAAATGAGATGACGTTGGTTGGACCTGCGTGGTTCAAGTACGCCCGGTTAAGCTCTTCAATTCGAGGGTCATCCACAATCAAGATGGAGAGTTCGCCCTCATGGCAATCCAAGGCGTTTAAGATGGCCTGGGCTTTCTTCTTGATGTTTTGAATCTTGACGGGATGATTTTTCTGTTGATTTTCGATCAGTATGGCCATTTCTACTAGTTTCTTTGGTTGGCGTGTCGCTGTATTCAATTCGATGGTGATGAATACCGGTCAGTATTTTGATGAAGCTTTTGGCGATGCTGTGCAGGTCCTTAAGGGTCAACTCGCAGTGGTCCAGCTGACCGTCCGAGAAGATCTTGTTTACCAGATGCTGGACCAGTCCCTGGATTCTGGCTGGTGTTGGATTTTCAAGGGTGCGGGAAGCCGCTTCCACTACATCGGCTAGCATGACCAGTCCCGCCTCTTTGGTTTGCGGTCTGGGCCCCGGATAGCGGAAGTCGTCTTCCTTAACGGCATCGGCGCCTTTGAGCTGTTGCGCTTTAATGAAGAAATAGCTGATCAGACTGGTGCCGTGATGTTGTTGGATGGTGTCAATAATCACTTGGCCCAGCTTGTCCTGTTTGGCTATCTCAATGCCGTCTTTGACATGGGCGATCAGAATCAGACTGGACATGGACGGTGCCAGTTTGTCATGTTTGTTTTTACCACCGGATTGGTTTTCGATAAAATAGAGCGGTTTTCGCACCTTACCGATATCGTGGTAGTAGCCGCATACCTTGGCCCGCAGCGGGTTGGCGCCGATTTCAGCCGCCGCCGCCTCAACTAGAGAACCCACAATTACGGAGTGGTGATAGGTGCCCGGCGCTTCCAGCATCAAGCGTCGCAAAATCGGCCGGTCCACATTGGCCAGTTCAAGCAGGGTGATGTCGGTGGTATACCGAAAGGCCATCTCCCACAAGGGTGCCACCCCAACCGCCACCACGGCACTGACGATGCCGCCGGAAAACGCCATGATCCAGTCGCCCACCAGTTTGAAGCCACTATAGTCGGCTGCATAAAAACTGGCCGCTGCCGCCAACAGCATGTTCAGTAGTCCGAGCTTGAGGCCTGCGATGATAAACACCTTGCGCTCCCGGCAATGTTGCACCCAATATGCGCCCATGGCGCTGCTGATCAAAAAGTAGACGAATATTTCGATACGATTGTCAAACAGCAGGGCGACGCAAACCGAGGCGACCAGACTGAAGGGGAGGGCCATGTCGAATCCCAGGAAGATGCAGACCAACATGGCGCCGGCAGCTGCAGGCGCTGCGTATACGACGGAGCCGGAAGAAATGCTAAACGGGAGTTGTGAGGTGGCGACAGCTGAGAAAAAGACGGCCATTTTCACCATGCCGAATACCATGACCATCAGCAGGCTCATAAAAAGAAGATTCTTGTTGGTATTCAAACCAGTGTGGCGCGGATCTCGAAAATAGAGCACATGGACAATGAAGATAAATGCAGCCACCACAAGGGCAGCTCCCATTCCTGTTGCCGCGATATGGCCGCTTTCTTCCTGCCGGGATAGGGCTTTGAGAATCTGGAGCTGTTCGTCGGTAATCCGCTCCCCCTCCCGGACCAGCATCTCTCCGGACTTGAACTTGTACATGACCGGTTTGATGCTCGCCAGCGCCTTTGCCTTCCGCGTTTCAGTTTCATTCCGGTTGAGGGTAAGGTTTGGTTGTACGAGCCGCTGGCAGACATCGACAATTAAACTGGCCAAATTATAATCGATATCTTTCACCAGTGGCTCTGCAATGATCCGCACCATGGTCTTGGCCTGGTCCGGACCGTAGTGTTGGCGCAATGCCGTAACGATTTTTTCCGTCTGACTGGCGACATTGCGCACGGTGATCCCTCTGTCGGACTCTTTGAGAAGCACCTCTTTGTTGGCCACAACACCATTGGCCAGGATGTCATTGAGAATTTTGGTAATGAGCTGCGCCACCTTTTCGCTGAAGGATTCCTGGATCAGGATTTTGTAAGCGCCCCGGTTCAATTTAATACCCAATTTCGATTCGAAGGATCCCTTTTGAGCCCATAACTCATTATCGATCTTCAGTTTAATCGCTTTGGCGCGCGCTTCGGGTTCCAAGTCCGCCAGCGCCACTGCCATTGGCTGCTCTCTAAACCCGTCAATGATGGCGCGCATCTCTTTAAAGGCACCCTCAACATTATCTGATATCTGCCGAGCGATACGGGGATCGTGGTCATAGACAGTGAGCACCGCGTCCACCGCTTGGGCACGGCTGTTACTGGTGGCCTCGGCATCCTCGATGAAGAAATCCTGAGGCGCCTTGATGTCCCTTTCGGCGATATCTCCCAGGCGGTAGTGAAAGCGCTGTACCACGAGACTGGGGTAGAGCATGAAGGTGAAAAGGATGACAACAAGACCGAGCATCAGCCATTTCGCGTACACCTCCCAAGGCGCACTGCGGGTAAACGGTTTTCGCTTTGGAGTTTGGCGGCGCATGGGTGCTTCACTCCGTTACCGGTTCTGTGGTGGCCGGGGGAATTTTTCCGTTGTCGGTTTGACTCCGGCCGGCAGCCTCATAGGCCTGGATGATGTTTTGGACCAATCTATGCCGCACCACATCCCTTTTGCTGAAAAATATAAATTCGATCCCATCGATTTCATTTAAGATCGTCTTTGCTTCCACAAGTCCGGACAATTTGTGCGCAGGCAGGTCGATCTGGGTGATATCACCTGTGATGACTGCTTTAGAGTTGAAACCGATTCTTGTAAGGAACATTTTCATTTGTTCGGAGGTGGTATTTTGGGCTTCATCCAAAATGACAAAGGAGTCATTGAGGGTTCGGCCCCTCATAAAAGCGATGGGGGCGACTTCGATAATGCCCTGCTGCATCAGGTTGGCAACTTTTTCAAACCGCATCATATCATGTAAAGCATCATACAGGGGACGCAGATAGGGATCCACCTTATCGGTAAGGTCTCCAGGCAAAAATCCTAATGTTTCGCCAGCTTCTACGGCCGGTCGTGTCAGAATGATGCGGTCGACCACACCTTTGCTCAGCGCGGATACGGCCATCGCCATAGCCAGATAGGTTTTTCCGGTACCCGCCGGTCCGATGCCGAAGACGATATCGTGTTGACGCATGGCGTCGATATAGTTCTTCTGAGCCTGGCTTTTTGGGGCAATGGCCTTCTTTTTCGATGTTATGAACACCGTATCCAGAAAGACGTCCTTGAGGCGCACACGGTGATCGGCGCTTAACAGGCGTATGGCGTAATCGATATCCTTGGCGTAGACCGGATAGCTGTTTTTCAACAGATCGTATAACTGCGTCAGCAGGTTTTGGGCCAGCTTGGCGGTGATCCGGTCGCCTTTAATATGAACTGAATTTCCGCGGGCTTTGATGTCCAGTGACAGGGCGCCGGCGATTTGATTCAGATGGCTGTTTCGTTCCCCGAACAGCTGGCGGGCGAGCTCTATATCCGTAAAGGTGATTTTTGCCTGATGGAGATTTTCGTTCATGCACTGACCTTATGGGTTATAAACACAGCACCCCATCGGCAGAACCTTTGGGGTGATAACTCAAAATTAACCGACTTTTCACTGGAATGCAAACGCCAAATGAAGATACACACGCTGTTTGAGAGCTTGGGGGTATGTCAGACACTTTGGTTCCCTTTCTGTCGTATGGATATTATATGATTTTGATAACAGTAGGTTATCGGATTTTTACCTTGGGCCGCCAAAACAATTGTCCTTGACGGCACCCGGGGGGCTTTGTTATTTTCGGCCGACTCTTAGTTGATGCCGAAGCATACCATACCCTTTGGCCCTAATTTCTCGATTCAGGAGAACCATGAATCTGCTCGACACCGTATTGGCCGTGATTGCGGGATATTGCCTGATTCGTGGTATTTTCAGGGGGTTAATAAAGGAGCTGTCCTCTATCGTCGGTGTGATGGGCGGATTTTACGCAGCCTATAGCTACTATCCCACTTTGGCCAAATACCTGGCCCGCTGGGTAACCGACCCGGGATACCAGCGCATCATCAGTTTTCTGGTTATTTTTGTGGCGATATTTTTAACGGTAAGCTTCGTCGGCTTGGTGATCAAATACTTGATGAATATCGCCTTTCTGGGGTGGACCGATCGCATTTGCGGCTTGTTTTTCGGGGCGGTAAAGGGGGGATTGATCATTACCGTGCTGCTCCTGGTACTGACTACTTTTCTGCCGAAAAATGCCGCCATCATCAAACATTCCTGGGTGGCTCACCGCATGATCCCCTTTAGTGCCTACCTGATTAAGATCACACCAGAAGAGATGAAACACAACTTTGGCGTCAAAGCAAAGGAACTTAAAAAATCGTGGCAAAGTCCGTAACTGACGCAGCATCACCCTCCGTGCAAACCCTTCTGGATCTTATCGCCGCTTTGAGAGGAAAAAACGGCTGTCCGTGGGATCGCAAGCAGACCCCCGGTTCGTTGACGGTCTATTTGATCGAAGAGATGTACGAATTGGTGGAAGCGGTCCACGCTGATGACACAGAGGGCGTTCTGGAGGAACTTGGCGATCTGTTGTTCCAGGTCCTTTTCATCACCTATATGTATGCCCAGGAGGGACGTTT
Organism: Desulfobacteraceae bacterium; assembly: GCA_037387725.1. GTDB lineage: Bacteria > Desulfobacterota > Desulfobacteria > Desulfobacterales > Desulfosarcinaceae > JARRKU01. The sequence continues at coordinate 69,854 of JARRKU010000014.1, read as the reverse complement.
CTCCTTGGAGCATGTTCTTGGTCGGATCATCAAAAAGATGATTCATCGCCACCCCCATGTATTCGGGGACAGGAAACTTGAAAATAGTGAACAGGTCAAGCGGCAATGGCGACGGATCAAGCAGCAGGAAAAAGGAACACAGGCTTCCCTGCTCAGCTCGGTTCCAACCGGTATGCCGGCATTGATGCGCGCCTATCGTGTATCCGAACGTGCTGCCGGTACCGGTTTTGATTGGGATACCCTCCAGGGCGTTATGGCCCAGGTTGAGGAAGAGTGGAAGGAATTCAAGGCAGAGGTCGATCAACCCCAAGATTTGAAAGATAAGGATCGGATCGCCATGGAACTGGGCGATGTCCTATTTTCATTGGTGAATGTGGCGCGTCTGGCCGGTGTTCATCCGGAGAGCGCCCTTGCCAAGTCTACAGGAAAATTTATTCGCCGATTCAAGCAGATGGAAGGTGCTGCCGAGGTCCAGGATCGCTCCCTGGAAGAGTTGCCGAAGGAAGCGTTGGAGCAGTTGTGGCAGGCAGCCAAAAAAAGCACTGCCCGAAAAGAATAGACCCTTTCGTTGCACAAAAGACGCCAGAATCTTTGATTGGTCTATAGTCTGCCGTCTTTTGTGTGCAACGATAGGGTAAACCGGCTCGAAAGCCGGTTGTATTCATTTATAAGGTCTGGCCAGGCGGGGGGGATGAACCAGTTTTAGGCCAATTCGTCCACAGGCGTCTGAGATGGCGGGATTCTGAGAATCAGGTCTCCGTTCCTATCGTATTTTTCAAATACCATGTGTTTGTCGTCCAGCAGGAATTTGCCGGTGGATTCATCTTCCTTGGCTTTTCGAGCTTCTGCCCTATTGCCCTGGTCTGATTTCTCAACCGGTCTGGCTTCACGTATCTCTTTAGCCTTTTGCTGATTAACCTCCTTTTCGTGTATGGCACCGCTGGGGTCTATTTTAGAGGCGACCCGCAGCGCGCCTTCGCTGATGTTGTTAATCATGGTGTTCCCCCTTTCTACCGTGCACGGATTATCTTCTATAATCGGTGCTGCGATCACTTCTCCCTAAGCCTTTTAAATCTCTTACTTTCCTTGTAGTGTGTCCGATTCCGGAATCATGTTATTGCCATTATTTTTACCGATCGTAATTCCGTTCCGCCTGTAAGACGGATCGATTTGCTGGATGGTCAGTGTGTTGGTCTGTTTCCGATTGTTCTCATCGATGACCGTATATCTGAATTGTGGCGGCTCGTCGGACGATGTGCCCCTTCCTTTGATGGCCGTGTCGGGGAGGCGATCCGTCAGTGCTGCTTCAAACCGATTGTCAGGCCCGGACGCGGCGATGCGGGCGACGATTTCAGAGGATATTTTTTCCATGATGGTTTGGCGCTGGCCGTCTCTGGATATTGAGATCCGGTCAAAGGGCTCGTTGGCTTTGGCATGTGTGCCACGATCGCCTTTCGTCCCATGGCTTAGCTGCTTGCGGTAGTCATTAAGGACATTATGTATTTGATAGCTTAATGGATGGCATTAATTTAGTTGGATAGAGTTGATCTCGTCATTTTCTCGTATTAAGTATTGACATTTCTAGTCGAAACCAGGCACTAAAATCGTTTTGTTTGTTATTCTGAAGGGCATATGGAGGTAGACATATGTCATCCATCTTTAATCAAGGGTATCGCTTCATATGGCACTGACTATCAACGAGGTGGCTTCTCGTCTTAATTTGCCGGTTGAAACAATTCATCGCTGGGTCCGCCAGGGTAAAATCCCCATGCGGCGAACCAGTGGCACTTACACCATTCGTTCCGAAATGCTGGAGAGGTGGGCGAATGAGCATAAACTGGAGATTCAGAACCAATCGGACGACGGCCTTTCTGCTCAAGCGAAAATACCGGAATTTGACAGCATATACGAGGCTATGAAACGGGGTGGGGTCTTCTACGACCTTTGCGCCGGCGATCGGGATGCAGCACTGAAAGCGGCGGTGGCGCATATCCCAAACCTGTCGCAGGATGAAAGAGAGCGTGTCTGTGAAAAGCTGTTGGAACGCGAACTTCTAGCTTCCACCGGCATCGGCCACGGCATTGCATTGCCCCATCCACGCTCTCAACCGGATATTGACCTTGCAATGCCCCAGATTACCACTTGCTTTCTATCCAATGCCGTACCCTTCGACGCCGTGGACGGAAAGCCGGTACGGGTGATGATGGTGCTGCTGAGCCATTCCACTAAACAGCATCTGACCATGCTGTCCAAACTTTCCTTTTATCTTCGAGATCCCGATTTCAGAGCCCATCTCTTGAGCCAACCTTCCATCTCAGAAATTCTGTCTAGGATTGCCGCAATGGAATCCGAGGGTCAACCGGCAGGGAAATCCGAATGAGTGTATACGGCTGGCTTAGCTCCGTCAGACTGAAATGGGCCATATTTCGTTCGGATGGTCGGCTGACGGTCATTGCGCTGGCCGGATTTGTAGGACTATGCAGCGGTCTGGCGGCGGTTGTACTCAATCGGATGCTCCATTATCTGGGAGAATTCACCCATGGCCTGCACCACCATTGGTGGGCCTTTATCCTGCCAGCCATCGGTGCGACACTGTCGGCGCTCTTTCTCAATACGATTTTAAAAGAGCGTGCCGGCCATGGTGTGCCGGAGGTGGTTTACGCCGTATCGAGATACGGCGGCTTGATGAGATTTAGATCCAGCTTCTCACGGCTGGTATCGAGTTGTCTGACCATCGGTAGTGGTGGATCGGCCGGTCCCGAGGCCCCTGTGGTAATGTCCGGTGCAGCACTGGGCTCCAACATTGCCAAATATTTCTCATTGAGGGAGCGCCAGCGGGTCACACTGGTGGGATGCGGGGCGGCCGGCGCTATCGGTGCCATCTTCAACGCCCCCATTACCGGGCTGGTATTTACCGTAGAGGTGATCCTCGGTGAATGGCGTGCCTTCAATGTCATCCCCATTGCCATCGCCTCCGTAGCCGGTACCGAACTGAGCCGTCTTTTGCAAGGCAACCAAATTGCATTCGGGCACCAGCAATTCAGCATCGGCCTGCTGGACATTGCCGCCAGTTTTGGTATCGTTCTTTTTGCCACCCTGGTGTCGATCGGGTTGGGACGCATGCTTAAATCCATGCATCACATCGCAAAAAGCAACCGTTTACCCCACTGGTTGCGTCCTGCTGTCGGCGGAATGGCCGTAGGGGTGATCGGCCTTTACCTCCCCCTGGTGCTGGGAGAGGGATATGGTGCCATTCAAGACATGATTCAAGGCACCTTTGCTTCCGGATTCGCCATCGTGGCCATCGCCGTATTTGCAAAGATGGTGGCTACGGCGCTTACGCTGGGATGGGGCGGTTCCGGCGGCATCTTTGCGCCCAGCTTAATGGTGGGGAGCCTGCTGGGAGTGGCCTATTATCGGATGCTGATTTGGATTGTACCGGCCTGGACCATCACCGGCGAGGGATGTTTCGCCCTGCTGGGAATGGCCGGTCTGGTCAGCGGAATTCTCCAGGCACCCTTGACGGCCATTTTTCTGGTGGTTGAGATTACAGGAAGCTATGAGGTGATTTTGCCCCTCATTATTGTTTCCACGCTGACCTCCACCTTTTGCTACTATATTGAGCCGGGTTCCTTTTATCTGAGGGATCTGATCGAAAAGGGGCAGTATATGCGGCCGGGAACGGACGCAAAGGTACTGTCCGACCTGTCGGTTCGGGAGCTGGTCGAGACCGATTACCTGGCCGTACCCGGCAATATGGTGCTCAAGGAGTTTATTGAAGTGATCAAGCACTCAGAAAAATACCTCTTCCCGGTGGAAGACCACCTGGATGGGCGATATCTTGGGATGATCTATATTGATCGCATTCGCCCCTACCTGTTTGACAACCAGATGCACCCTGTTCTGGTGACCGAACAGATGATGGAGACCCATGTCCCCCATGTCAAGCCCGATGATGAACTGGCCGATGTTTTGAATATCATGGAGAATACGCGGCTGAATATTCTGCCGGTGGTGGATAACGGTCGATTTGTTGGAATGCTTTCCAAATCTTTGCTGCTGGATCACTATCGCAAAGAACTGATTGTGCAGACCGGCATCTGACAGGACAGCAAAGCCTGGATGTCAGGTTTGGGATGCCAACGTGAAAGGAGATGACATGGAAGAGCGTTTGTTGCATGTGTTCAGAAATACACCGTTGGGACGTGAAACCTTATTGCAATCGATCTACTTTTGTAAAACCCTCGACATCAGTATGCAGATTTATGTGCCCCAGGCGACCCAATTTCTGATGTATTTCGACCATGATGCCGTGCAGGTTGATTTGGACAGCTCATACCTGATTGCACAGGATACAGCCGTCTCCCATGCGACATCGCTGGCCAATGAACGTGGACTCAAGCCCGGATTTTTGACACCGAAGAATTTCACCGCATCCCAGCTGCCGGATATCCCCTCCAATTTTAACTACATGTGCTGCCCCCGCAGCATCTCCGATCTTACTTCCAAAATCGGTTTGGGATATATCGGTCCCAAGGTGCGTCGCATCGTTAAGTCCTCCACCTTCCCCGTTCTGCTCACCAGCGCTGCCTATAAAGAATGGAAAAGCCTGACCGTCTTTTACGGTGGTTCGGAAAATGCCAACCGGGCATTGAGCTGGGGACTGCACCTTTCCAGGATATCGGGCTTTCCGCTGGACATGTTCACGTTTGCCGAGGGGCACAGCGAAGGTTATATCGACCAGCAATTGGATGCCGCTGGTCTTAAGAATCAGGTTCAAGACCATGTCCGTCATTGGTTCAGACAATCCGGAGGCAAGATTGAGGATCATCTCAACAAAGTGCCCCACGATGCTTTGCTGGTGGTGGGGGCATTCGGCCACGGTTTGATTAAGGACTTTCTTTTCGGCAGCAAGATGGAGACCATCCAGACCTGGATGCCCAACAGCATCTTGTTGGTGGGGCCCAATTGTGTCTTCAGGGGAGCGTAACGGAAGACGCTTTTACGTTGTGCAACTAGATTCTCAAAGCCAGGTCATGGGAATTGAAATATGCACGGCAATTGAATGTAGAATTTCGAATAAGGAACCGCAGAATTTCGAAGAAAGGTATCCTGTCATTTAAAATAAAAATGGCAGAGCGCAGCGATACCACACTTCGACATTCGATATTCCTTGTTCGATATTCTGCGGTTCAGCAGATTGGGTGGGCATCGCCCACCGATTAACTTAAGCCGAATTCTTCGGGAGCAGGAGCTCCAAGGGGTGATAGACATCCAAACCGGTGCCTTCGGCCAGCTGGATTTTGCAGACGCTGCTCTCGGTAACGATGGCGTCGATCTTGGCTGCTTTGAACAGCTCAAAAAGCGGCTCGCCCACGGCGGCCGACAGCTTGTGGCCCAAAGGGCCGGATTTTAAGCCGAAAGTTCCACCCATCCCACAGCAGGTACCGGTCTCGATTAACTCCACTTCAGCCCCCCGACGCTTCAGCCACTCCATGGCACCGGCTCCAGATCCCATGGGGCGTTGGTGGCATGAGCAGTGAAATCCGAATTTCATGCCGGACAGTGAAGCGGATACCGCCCGATGGCCGGTCTCGCTTTCCAACTTGATGAGGTATTCGAACAATTCATAGGTGTGATCCGCCAATTCGCGGGCCCTTGCCACGTTGTTCAGCAGCTTGGGATAGGATTCTTTTAAACAGTAGGTGGCCGTGGGCTCTATACCGACCACATCGAATCCCTGCGCCACATAGGGCGCAAGCTTGGAGACATTATAGCCGGCCGTGCTGCGGGCCCGATCCATATCGCCGTACGCGATAAATGGATAACCGGCGGCGCGCTGTCGGGGTACCGCCACCTGACATCCCAGTCCTTCGAGCTGGCGGACGGCGGTCATACCCAGCTCAGGGTTGTTAAAATTGGCATACACGTCAACGAAAAGAACCGCCTTGTGGGTTGGTTGGGCCACCTTGGATCTGTGGGTTTTAAATCGCTTCATAAAGGACACGGCGGCAAAAGGCGGTAGTGTTCTGTCGGCCGATAGATGAAGGGTCTTCTCCATAATTTTCCGAATGGGGCGGTTGTTGAGGGCATAATTGGCCAGTGGTGCAGTGAGGCTGCCCAGATGGGCCGCCTTGTCTGCCCCCATCATGACGTGATGGGAGGTGCGCCGTCCGTTCTTTTGGGCGTCCCGGTGCTTGATCTCGGCGATCATATGGGGCATGTCGATCTTGGCGGGGCAAATATCTTTGCACAATCCGCATGAGATACACAGGGGGGCGAAGTCGGCCGCCTTTTCGAGACCATGCACCCCGGCGGTCCAGCAGATGCCCATGGGACCGGGATAGATGTGACCGAAGGTATGGCCGCCGACGATGCCGTAGGTCGGGCAGACGTTCATGCATGCCCCGCAACGGATGCAATACAGCGCCTCGCGCATCTGCGGGTCATCGCGCATGGCCGATCGTCCGTTGTCCATGATGATCAGATGACTCTCCCTGGGATTGCGCCCGGCGCCTTCTCCCAAGGGGTTTCGGCCATGCATCCAGGTTACGTAAGTAGTGGGGAGCTGGCCCGAGGCGCTGACCGGATGGGCCAGAATCATCAACATGGCGTCCTCGATGGTCTCTACGATCTTTTCTGCTCCCATGATGCAGATATGGCAATCGCCGATGCTGGATACAAGCCGGCCATTGCCCTCATTGGTTTCGATACAGATGGCACCGGTTTCGGCAACGCCGATATTTGCGCCGGTCATACCGATTTCGGCATTGAGGAAAATGGGCCGTAAATATTTCTGCACCACTTTCATCAGGCTGGGGATGTCGCTGGCCACAGCCTTGCCGGTGGCTTTGGAAAAAATCTTGGCCACATCCGGCGCCATCTTGTGGACCGATGGAAAGACCAGATGGTAGGGCTTTTCATCCACCAGCTGAATGATCAGCTCCCCCAGGTCGGTCTCCACCACCTTAATACCGGCATCGATGAGGGGTTGGTTGAGTTCGACTTCTTCGGTGGTGAGGGATTTGGATTTGGCCAGGACTTTGGCGCCGCGCTCCTTGGCCAGTTTGAGACAGTAGCGGATGACATCGGCGGCGGATTTGGCCTCGTAAACTGTAACGCCCCTTTTTCGGGCATTTTCCACAAACATTGTCTGGAGACGGGGCAGATTGTCTATGCAGCGCGCTTTGGCACGCTTTACATCATCCCGGAAGGCTGCACCGCCCGGCAGCGTCTTCAACGTTGCGGCGCGAGTGTCACGCCCCCTTTGCATGCAACGCAGCAGCGCATTGCTTTTGCTTCGATCGACAAGCGCGTCATTTATTTCCTTGTAAAGACGGGGGTAACGGCCTTTTTTCATGGCTTGCTCCTGCTGGACGGACATAGGGTTTCGGCATTGACTCAAGATTCGATAATCACCGCATGGGCATCCTCGGGGCCATGTACGCCCAGAGTCAGCTTAAGCTCGATGTCTCCTGTACGGCTAGGCCCGGAGATGAAGCTGATAACCAGGTTCTCATTGTGTTGCGCCAAGATATGACGAATACGGGCGGCGCCCTCTTCGAATTTGTCGACGATGTTATTCGATTGCAAGACACCGATATAGGTTCGCGGCAGGCTGGATACAAGCCGGTCCGCATCGTCCGTGGCTGTCTCCACCAGCGTGCCGGATTGGGCGATGGCGAAGTTGACGCCGGCAACGCCAACGTCGGCTTCGTCGATGGCCCCGGGGAGGGAATCGGCCGGGTAGGGCGATTTAAGCACCTTAATGCCGTCGCAGCCCTCTGCGATTGCAGCGGCCAGCGAGGATGGCAGGCCGGCCAGGGCCACGCAACGCGCTTGCTTGGAATTGATAATGTCAATAATCGTTGAGACTGCGGCTTTCTCTGTGGGCACGGTGTGGGAGACACCTTCGAGCCGCTCAAAGGATTCGGCAAAGTTGAATTGGGGGCTTGCTGTCATGGTGGTCTGACCATCCTTTTTTGTGCTATGGGCTTAATCCCTTTGGATTAGGAGAGGTATACGCTTTGCCTGCGTTCACCATCGATGTGTATCGAGGCAAAACGTCAAATCCAAACAGCCTGTTAACGATAATAGATCTGACGGCTATGGCGATGATCGTTTGGATGAAGCTATCATAACAATATGGGGTGGTAAGTCAATGGGGGATCGTTTCTGGTCATGTCATCTGCTGGTCAGACCAGGTTTGTCCGATAAAGTGTCGATGGCTCTCAAAGGCGATGGGGGGCATATGCTGGTGGTGAAACCAGCGGACATCGGCGGCATCGTCACCGGCGATGAGGGTGCCTTGGAATTGGCAGACCAGGTACCCCACCATCAGTACCGAATGGTATTGGGAAGATGGGGTGGTGCACACCCCCAGCAGAGAATCGATCCGGCCGGACAAACCGGTCTCCTCTGCCAGTTCCCGCAACGCGCCCTCTTCGGGCGCCTCTCCCAACTCGATAAACCCTCCCGGGAGACACCATTGTCCCTTTTTGGGGTCAACGTCCCGCTTGACCAATAGGAGTTCATCACGGGTATTGACCACCACAAGGCAAGTGGCGGGAATGGGGTTTTCATACAAGGGCCGTTCACAGGCATGGCAATAGCGCCGCTTGCGGCCCTCGATGAATTTGGATGACAACGCATGGCCACAAAAGTGGCAATGGGTTTTAATCTCCATCAATCGTCGAAATCGCCCTCAGGGCCTTTGTTCGACTCAATGGTTTTCGCGCGTTCGATGATCTTTTCGGCGGTCCACTGCCCTGAATCTTCGATCTTTTCGGATTTGGGGCCCGGGTCGCAGCTTCCGGCCTTCAAGATGGCGTCAACGGCCAATGGCGCCGTATCCTGCGCATTGAGGACATTGACCAGCATGTTGTAGACAAACTCCTCCACCCGTTTGACCATACGATCCCTAACCGCCTTGGGTTGTCCCATCAGTTTGCTCTCAAACGGACGGTTCAGTTTTTTGTAATTGCCGCCTTTCCACCCCTGGCTTTCGGCATGCGCTTTCATTTTATCCCACATCTCTTCAGTGACGCCTTGATCCGGAACCTTGATAAATTCACCGTTGTCATCTAGAATGGCGTTGCCGTAGTCATTCACTTCCAGGCCCCAGGAGATCATTTGCAGGGCAGTGGCCACATTGGCCTTCGTGGTTCGGGTTTTCTGGGCAATATGGCGCAGCCGATCAGAGTTGTTGCCTGAGGTGCCGTGCTGGGCGCCGGATACGTTATATGGGGTCAGGGCATTATGAATGTCCGCCGTCAGTTCCACCTGGATGCCCTGGCCGCTGGCTTCGATACCATGGGTGGTACCGTTGTTAAGAGCGATCCAGTTGGGAAAGATGCCGTGAGCGTTCAACCCCTGGATGAGAAACATGGCCTCTTCCCTGGTGGAAAGTCCCAGCTTGCCCTTGATTTCTCCTACTTCCGTTTCAAGTCCGGACCAGTCCGGTACAAAAGGGTGCAATGCAAGGTTAGCCAGAAGATTCTGGTCGTCGGGCATGTGCGAGGCGTCAATGGCGATGGAGGTGATGCCGGCATCGAAGATGGAGGGAATCTCAACCTTGGCGGCCGCGACGTCGGCTTCGGATTTAATGCCGTAGTGGTCGGCATGCAAGGCCACCGGAATTGTGATTTTGAGCTCATTGCAGAAAGCATCCACTTTGCGCGCCATATTCCAGAAGTTCGTATCGCAATAAGCGTCGGCGCCGCCCTCGGATTTGGCGATTTCGATAATCAATACCGAGTTGGCCCGTTGGGCGGCCATGAGTGCGCCACGAATGACGAAGCTGTTTCGACCATTGGCCGCAATGCAGATGGACTGGCCTTTGGCCAGCATGGCAAGGTCGATAAATTTGCCGCTGACGAGCAGCGCCCGGGAGTTGGGAAACAAATACTGGATATTGGGTGGCCGGCCGATGGATAATGCCTGGTTATAATCCGCCATAGAGATGTTTGGCATAGTGGCTCCTCCTTAGATGCATGTGGGTGATAAGGTTGCCCATCGAATGCTTGGGCTTGGATTAATCTTCACCGCGTTCCGACTTCGTAGAGTCGATCCGTTGATAATGCTTCTCTAGTCGGGATTTGTATGCGGCCTCTTTCTCTTTGTATGCCTGAAACCGTGTGTTGAAGCTCACGACTTCTTTGTTATAGGCTTTGCGCTGGGCAGGGGTTACAGCTGTTTTTTGCGCAGCCTTCAATCGGGCATTCTCTTGGGCCAGGGATTCATATTCCTTTTCAAGCTTTGATTTCAGAGCCTCCAGCTTTTCTTGTTCGGCTTTGAGATCGCCGGCCGCGTCCTTAACAGGTAATTCAGGGGCTGTCGGTGATACGGATGTGCCGGAATTGAGCGGTATAATGACGCGCCCATCGGCAACCCTGGCGGTCGTCCGCTGGGCGTCCGGTATCTCTTTGATGTCGTCCGTGTAGATGATATTGCCGTGCTGATCCGTATATTGGTAATATTCAGCGCCTGCCGCTGAAACCGGCGCCATCACTGCCAGGAGACAGATGATTCCGATGATTTTCATGCACCACCTTGACCCGATAGAGTATTGATTACCCGACAAATGTCAATGGTAGGGAGGTTTGTCTGTATCCAGATCAAAATGATTTGGATCCCTTTGCGCAAGGCCATGCCAATATACGGTTTCCCAGATGATGATGTCAAGAAGAGGCACTGCCCGGCGGCAATTCTAACTGAACAGAACGTCCGTAACAAGAAATCGCTATCGCTTTCGAAATAACGTCCATGGGACAGATATGGTTCGCGAATAATTATCTTGTAGATGAATTGAATCCTGGACCGGTCACTATGAATGTCATTCAGTTAGAATTGCTGTTTGAGTTTGACAATAGTTGATTATCGTGTAGATTTACGCCAAAATAAGTATTAAACGACAACCGTATGAGATAGAAGCACCGACGCCACCTTGCAATACATGAGAAGATTCCCGATATATTGCTGGATATGTTGTACGCTGCTGTTGAGCGCATGCGTATCGACACCGGTCTACACGCCTGAGCAGACGATCCGGGATGCCGGTCCGGGAGAACCGCTCTTTCAGCAAGGAGAAGCGCTTCTGGCGACCAATGCTCTGGATCAGGCTTTAGCCGCCTATAGCCGCTATCTGAGCCAGTATCCCGACGGCCGACGGGTCGACATGGCACTGGGCCGTATCGGACTGATTTACAGTCGGCAAGGTCAGTTGGAAGCATCCCAAGCCTTTTACCAACGGCTTGTGGACCAGTTTCCCCAAAGCCCCCTGGTAAATGACGCGCGGTTGGCCATAATTGATCTGCTGTTTCAAAAGCAGCAACCGGCTGAGGCCATCGCCCTGGCCCAGCAGATGCTCGCGTCCAATCCCGATGCAGCAACCCGGCGCAAACTCTGGCAACAGCTGGCGCGTCAGCATGAAAACAGCGGCGATATTGCCAGTGCCGTGGCGTATGCTTATATGCTCTACCAGTCGGCCCCGGAAGGCGAAAAGGAAGCATGGGCGGAGCAGCTCAAGTCAGGCATCGGCCGCTTGGACAAGGCGTCGATTTCTTCGCTTTGGGATCAAATGGATGATGAGATGGCGCGCAGTCATCTCATGTATCGCTATGCCACTTTACTATTGGAAGGCGGGCAATACGCCGATGCCCTGGAAGTGCTTATCGCGTTTTTGGAAGCCTATCCCGATCACCGCTTTTCGCAGGATGCCGCACAAATCATCGATACCCTTGAGGAGCGGCTGCGTTTTGAGCCTATGACCGTCGGCTGCCTGCTGCCCTTGAGCGGATCCTATCAAATATACGGGCAACGGGCGCTGAACGGTATTGAATTGGCATTGAGCCTAATGCAATCCGAGGCATCGTCCCCAGCCGTCAGACTGGTGATCAAGGACTCAGGATCAGAGGATACCCGCGCAGTGCAGGGTGTCCGGGCATTGGCGGATGCCCGCGCCGGGGCTATCATCGGCCCCATCGTGACGGCACCGGCAGCTGCTGCCGAAGCGCAGAAACTGCAGATTCCCATGGTGACCTTCACCCAAAAGCCGGATATCACCCAGGTCGGCGATTTTATTTTTCGGCATTTCATTACCCCCCAAAACCAGGTCAATGAATTGGTAAGCTATTTCACCAAAGGGATCGGGTTGAGGGATTTTGCCGTCTTGTATCCCAAAGAGGCGTACGGGCAGACGTTTATGACCCTTTTCTGGCAGGAGGTCGTACGCCAAGGGGGCCGCGTGGTTGGGGTTGAGTCCTATGATACCGGACAGACCGACTTTGCCGGCGTCATCCGGAAGCTGACCGGTACCCACTATGATGTGCCTGATGATCTAAAAGCGAGATCGTCCGTTAAGATAGAGGAAAATCCCTACTTCAGGAAAACGTCGGCATCGTCCAGTAACTTGGAAGATGTGGTGTCCGACCCGGTTACCCGTTTGACTGGACTTTTTTTCCAGGACCCGGATCAGGATCGAATCCAAGGACCCCGGCTCGGCCGGCAGCAAAAGCGGCAGCATCCTAAGCCCCATATTGATTTTGATGTCCTTTTTATTCCGGATGGCCCCAAAACCGCCGGCCTCATCCTGCCGCAGCTTGCGTATCATGATGTGCGAGATATCTATCTGGCCGGCACCAACTTGTGGCACTCCGAGCAGCTTATCACCATGAGCCGGAATTATGCACAAAGCGCCGTAATGACGGAGGGCTTTTTCAGCCAGAGTGTGGAACCGCCGGTTCAAAAATTCGTACAGGCCTATCAAGCACTTTACGGCAAGGAACCCGGTCTCATCGAGGCCTTTGCTTTCGACACGGCCCGTTTCCTGTTCGCAATTCTTTCCGCCTCGGATATCCGCCATCGTCATGATTTGCGAGATGCCATGCTCGAGCATCTTGAACCTGACGGTGTCACCGGTCCTACCGCTTTTGCCGAAAACGGCGAACCCATCAAGCGATTGAGGTTGTTGAAGGTAAAGGGCAGCCAATTTATTGAAATCCCTAATCAATGACATCAAGTTATGTGGCATATCGATGGCTGACCGCATGCGCGTCGGTGATCCTGGTTCCGCTTATCTGGCTGCACCACCGTTTTCGCGGTCGTGATTTCAACCGTTTTTACCAGCGCATGGGCCGCTATTCCCAGTCGGCTGTGGCGGACCGCCCGGGCCGGCCGCGGATTTGGATTCATGCGGTGTCAGTTGGAGAGGTCGGGGTGGCTTCCGCCATATGCAAAGAAATCTTCCGTCGACATCCCGAGGCGGCGATTTTTGTATCGACCTTGCGAGAACAGGGGCTGGCACGAATCAGGGAGCTTTTGGGGGATTCGGTCACCTGCTTTTTCGCCCCTTTGGATTTGGTAGGCGCTACCCGAAGAGCCCTGCGGATGGTTCAACCCGATGTCCTGGCGCTGCTGGAAACGGAAATTTGGCCTAATCTCATTGTCGGCGCCAAAAGGATGGGCATCCGCACCATCATCGCCAATGGCCGTATCTCCGTCCGCAGCATCAAAAGGTACCAAAAGGTGAGCGCTTTGATGCGCTATACCCTCTCCCATGTGGATGCATTCAGCATGATCAGCGCGGCTGATGCGAAGAGATTACAGTCCATTGGCGCTGATCCCGCGCGCATGAGCATCGGCGGTAATGCCAAATTCGACATTGCAGATCCCATGGGGAACCGGCAGGCCGGTCAGTGGGCCAAAAAGCTCTTTGATGTGGAAGACGATGCCTGTGTTTTCGTGGCGGGCAGCACCCGTTATCCTGAAGAGCAGATGGTTTTGGAGGCCTTTGTCCGCCTTCGCCGCCCTTGTCCCGGGTCTGTTTTGATCCTTGCACCACGTCATATTGAACGTACCGAGCAGGTCCGCCAATGGGTCGCGGATTATGGGCTTAGTTGTCAGCTTAGGTCCCAGATCGATCCTGCCACCAATCCCAGATGTGCACCAGTGGTGATTTTAGATACCATGGGGGAACTTTCTGACATTTATGGTATGGCGGATATGGTTTTTTGCGGTGGTAGCCTGGTACCCAAAGGCGGCCAGAATATTCTGGAACCGGCCTTATGGGGCAAGCCGGTAATTTTCGGGCCATCCATGGAGGATTTTGCAGAAGCCACAGAGATGATCCAATCCAACGGCGGTGGCGTCCTGGTACGAAACGCCGAAGAGATGGCCAATGCCGCTATTCAGTGGGCAAATTCTCCCCATATCGCCCGGTCGGTGGGAGAGGCCGCCCGGCAAGCGGTCCTGCCCCATGGCGGCGCTGCCATTAAACATGCCGACATCATCAGTCGGTTGCTGGCTCGCGGTTTTTCATAGATCCTTGGCCGGTGGCCGCCAGTACGGCAGACCATAGCTCACCATCGGGATCGACCTGCTTGCGCCGGCCGGCTGATGATTCCATTGGAACATGGACGAAATGGCTGTTCCAGCGTCCGATGAGCAACTTGGTTTTTCCCGCCATCCCCGCATGCACGGCATTACGACCCAGAAATCCACAAAACACGCTGTCATTGGCATTGGCCGGCAGGCTGCGGATCATATAGCTGGGATCGATATATTTGATGGAAATATTGATGTCCCGCTCTTTGAAGTAGTTGGATATGGCATTTTTCATATAAAGGCCGATATCTTTTAAGCGAATATTACCTGACTCATCCCGTTCTTCCGGCATAGTGTCAAAAAACCGCTGCCCTGCACCTTCGGCCACGACCACCACCGCATGTCCACGCGATTTCAGACGGGCCTCGAGGCAAGCCAGGAACCCCTTGCCGCCCTCCAGTTCAAAGTCCACTTCCGGGATAAGCACGAAGTTGACATCCTGTTGCGCCAAGGCCGCTGTGGCGGCAATGAAACCGGAATGTCGCCCCATGAGTTTGATCAGCCCGATGCCGTTTGGGTAGGCTGATGCCTCGTTGTGGGCGCTGATGACCGCTTGTCTGGAGACCCCCACTGCCGTATCAAAGCCAAAGGATCTTGATACGAGGTAGATGTCGTTGTCTATGGTTTTGGGAATGCCGACCACGCTGATTTTAAGTTCCCGATCGATGATGTTGTCGGCAATCTTAACCGCCGCGTTCAGGGTTCCATCGCCGCCAATCATGAAGAGAATACCGATGTTCATGCGTTCCAGGCAATCCACGATCTCATCGATGTCCTGGGGTCCCCGCGAGGAACCCAGGATCGAACCGCCCATGTCCAGAATATTGGTGACCATGGTTGGATTGAGGTCGATCACATCGTGGCCGTATTTGGGTATGAACCCCTCAAGGCCGTAGCGGATGCCGTAGATGTTGTGGACGCCGTATAGGTGATAGAGTTCCAACACGATGGAGCGGATGATGTCGTTCAGTCCCGGACACAGTCCGCCGCAGGTGACCAAAGCGCAGCGCAGCTTGCTGGGATCAAAGTATATCATTTCCCTGGCCCCGGCCAGCTCAAATGATGGCGGGGTTATCTCCTTTTTGAGATAATCGGCCAGTTCATCCGGGTGTATGTCGATGAGCACACCTTCCTCATCTCCGATAAAGGAGGTGCGAGAATCGCGAACGGATTTGGCCAGAGGAGATGGGATGCTGGCGTTGCCTAGCGTAACGATGTGAGTGTTGACATCTTTATTGGTCATTGTCGCTCTCCTTTGCCGGCGTTTATCCTGCCGGGATCGGTTCCAGCGATAAGATTGAAAGGAACGCTTCTAGCTGCCGTTGAACTTGAATTCCCCTTTGCCTAATATATCGTGCAAATGAAGAATACCCTTAACCCTTTCATCGGCGTCAACAATGGGAAGGACGGTAATCTGATGCCGTTCCATGAGATTCAGGGCATCGTATGCAGGTGTTTCGGCATGTAGATGATAGGGATTGGTGGACATCAGCTGATCGACCGATAGGGTATGCAAAGGGATTTGTCGGGCTACGGCGCGGCGGATATCGCCGTCCGTGATCACCCCTGCCAAAGTCTGGTCGGTGGTTAAAATTAGGATAATTCCCAAACTATGTCGATTCATCTCAGCGATCGCCTCGGAAAGGCCCGAGCCGGTTTGGATGGAAGGAACCGCCTCGCCGGTTAGCATCATGTCTCCCACCGCACAAGCCAGCCGCTGGCCCAATGCACCGCCGGGATGGAATCGTTTAAAGTCGTCGCTTTTAAAGCCTTTTTGATTAATCAGCACAACGGCCAATGCATCCCCCATGGACAACATGGCCGTTGTGGAGCAGGTTGGCGCCAATCCCAGCGGGCACGCCTCTTTGGCCACCCCTACGTCGATGACAATGTCGCTGCCTTTGGCCAGCGTGGAGTTTCTGTTCCCGGTGAATGCAATAATCGGGCATCCTGCGATCCTGATGCGGTCCAGCAAGACATTGATCTCATCGGTTTCACCACTTGAGGAGAGGGCCAGGAATACATCTTCTCCGCTAACAATTCCCAAATCCCCATGCATGGCCTCCACCGGATGCAGGAAGAGGGAACGGGTGCCGGTGCTGTTAAGGGTAGCGACAATTTTATGAGCAATAATCCCGGACTTGCCGATGCCGCTAACGATCAGTCGGCCTTTGCACCGGCATATCAGGTCAACCATTTCAACAAACTGGTGATCTACTCGACCGGCCAGCTGTCGGACACTATCGGCTTCCAATTTAAGAACGCTGATCGCTTCATCCATTATTCGTTTATTTTGATCGTCCATTAACCATATCCTGACCTTATAAGCGTTATTCTGGCCCTAAAGTGCGATTTATCATCGCGGGCTCGCCGGACCCAACGCGAGCATTTATAACACCATTTAATTATTTTGCAATGCATCGCCGCTATGATGAATGGATCTTGACAAAAGCCTTAGAACCAATATTGTATACCCGAAATAGGGCTTTGGCGATTCCCCATCGCTATAGGATGTCAATAGTAATTTGAAAATTCGTATTGTTTGGTGCGGATGTCCGCTTACAAACAGCCGTTACAGCGGTTGATAAGGACCGGTAGAGTGAGGTCCCTGATTGGAGCGCTTATAAATTGGGTGTCCCCTGTGGGGCCTGACGTTCTCTTTCCGCTTCTATCGCATGGAATGGGCAATCATCCATCATAAAATTGAAGGGAGAAGACAATGGAGATGAGCGCGATACTGGATAAAGTGTGGGAGTTGGTGACCATATACGGCATTAAAGTCGTGGCCGCCATCGTGATTTTAGTGGTGGGGCGCTGGATCGCCAAAGCGCTGAGAAACCTTATCCGACGTATGATGAGAAAAGGCGATGTGGACCAGACCGTGCGTCGGTTCGTGGCCAATATCGCCTATATCGTATTGATGGTTTTTGTTGTTCTGGCGGCATTGAGCCAACTCGGTATCCAAACAACCTCTTTTATCGCCATACTGGGCGCCGCCGGTTTGGCTGTTGGTCTGGCGCTGCAAGGATCACTGGCCAACTTTGCCGCCGGGTTTCTGATGATTATCTTCCGTCCCATACGGGTGGGCGATTTTATCGAAGGGGCCGGCACCGCAGGCACTGTGGAGGAGATATCGATTTTCACGACCACCCTGGTTACGCCGGACAATAAAACGGTCATTATTCCCAATGGCGCGCTGACAAGCGATAATATCGTTAATTGGACCCTCAAGGGAACCCGCAGAGTGGATATGGTGATGGGGATCGGCTATGAAGATGATATCGACAAGGCCAAACAGATCATGAAAGATGTGATGGCTGAGGATGAACGTATTCTGAAGGACCCGACTCCTCAAATCGCCGTTCTTGAACTGGCCGACAGCAGCGTGAATTTTGTCGTGCGCCCCTGGGCCAAGGCATCGGATTACTGGGGCGTTTATATGACGACCACCGAGAAGATCAAGAAGGCGTTTGACGCCAATGGCATCAGCATTCCCTATCCGCAACGGGATGTGCATGTGTATGAACACAAGCAATAGCACTAAATCCCAATGTTGCAACATTGGGACGAATTTTAAGATTTTAGTGCTAATGTAATTGAAAAGGACGGCGATACACCACCTTAAAGGGATGTAGCGCCTGCATCCAGCTTGCTGCATCGGGGTGTCGCCGTCTAAAGTACCGGGTGCGAAATTTTCCTTGACAAGCCCCTGCGTGTTGTTTATAGCCGTGCCGACACAATTGGACAACAATGGCCGGATGTGGCACAAATCTGGCCATTTTTTTGTGCGTTAATTTTTGAAAGGGGGTTGATTCCCATGATTTGTCAAACCATTCGTAAAGGTAGTGAATGCGCTTTCATGACCGCCAAGGGTTGCGGCTACAACAATGGTCTTTGCCATGAGGTTGTAGAGGGCTGCAAAGGATGTAACCGCGCATCCGAAATTGAGAGCGGTTGGTATTGCACGGCATGTCCGGAACCTGCGTTGAAATGGAAAAACGGCAATTGCAATCTGGCCACTCATGTGGCGACCACGCCGGCGGCTGCAAAAGCGAAAATTAATCCGCTCAAAGCCTCCAAAAGGGCGAGCCGGTAATATTGTTGCGCATCAAAGCCTGAAACCCCGCTCTGATACCAGGACGGGGTTTTTTCATCCCTGCTGTATAACGTTTCCTTTCAAAACCAGGATGCCCAACATCCAGTCTTGAGTTTAAGAATCCCGTGGTGACTGAAAGGAGCGGTACAGCCCTCCAACGCTCGATATTCATTGTTTGATATTCAATGTTCAAACAACACCAAGGTTGTGCCGCAGGTATGGCGGCATTATGTTTCTGCCCCCCGGCCATCCGCCGTGGCCTTGGCTCCTGCTTTGCGCTTGACACGGTGGTGACCGACCTGTATGAGTGGCAAACGATTGGATAAACTTAGGATATTAAGCTGTTAAGCTTGGAGTAATGTATATGAATCCCCTCGCAATTGAATTGAACCATATCATTGAACAATATAATCCCAGCATTTTGGAGATGTTGTCACAGGTGGGAAAATCCCTGTTCTTTCCCAAAGGCATTCTCAGTCAGAGCGCTGAGGCCAAGGACAAGGCCCACCGGATCAATGCCACCATCGGCATCGCCAAAGCGTCGGGGCACACCATGTGTTTCGATTCTGTCCTTGCGGCCATTTCAAACATCCCGGCATCGGAATCCCTGACCTATGCGCCTTCGTACGGGCTGCCCGACTTGCGCAAAGCGTGGCAGAAGGCGCTGTTGATCAAAAACCCTTCCTTGGGGTCCAAACCCATTAGTCTGCCGGTGGTGACCTGTGGTGTGACCCATGGTATCAGCATATTCGCTGATTTGTGGCTGGATCCGAATGATGTGGTCATCCTGCCGGATATGATGTGGGGCAATTATAATATGATCCTGAGCGTGCGGAAAGGCGGCCGTTTAAGCCAGTACACGCTGTTCAACGACCGGGGCGGCTTCAATTTGGCGGCATTTGAAAAAACGGTTCGGGCGGAAGCGGCGGCTAATGCGAAGATCGTTGTTTTGTTGAACTTTCCGCATAATCCCACCGGCTACACCATCTCCAAGGAAGAAGCACAATCGATTTCGGAAATCCTTACCCGGGTGGCTGAAGAGGGGACCCGCGTGATTGCGGCCATGGATGATGCCTATTTCGGCTTGTTTTATGAAACACAGACCTGCAAAGAGTCCCTGTTCGCCTATCTATCCGGAAGTCATCCCAACCTGCTGGCCGTCAAGTTGGATGGCGGTACCAAAGAGCATTTCATCTGGGGGCTGCGTGTCGGGTTCATTACTTATGGCACAGCTTGCAACGAAGATGCGGCACCGCTCTACGACGCATTGGAAAAAAAGACGGCCGGTGCGGTGCGCGGTAATATCTCCAACGCCTCCCATCTGAGCCAGACCATATTGCTCAACTCCATGCTTTCGCCGGGTAATGCCGACGAGCGGAAGGCAAAATTCAATATATTAAAGGCGCGCGCATTGAAAGTAAAAGCCGTGCTGGCTAGCGCAAAGTACGATGCGGCATGGGATGTCTATCCTTTTAACTCAGGTTATTTCATGTGCCTGCGGCTTAAAACGGTCGAAGCCGAGCCGTTGCGGTTGCATCTGCTCGATCAGTATGGCGTGGGGCTCATTGCCTTAGGCCGTCACGACTTGCGTGTGGCCTTTTCCTGTATCGACGAGGAGCAGATCGAAGCTTTATTCGATACTGTATTGCAGGGGATAAAGGACTTGGAGGCGATTACCTAGATCAGGAGTTCTTCGGTGCATCAGAGAAGATGGTTGGACTTTTTAAAAGGAGGGCATTCAGCCAATATTGCGGATGCTGGCAAATGGGCCATCTATTTTTTTGCCATCGGCATCATAGCGGGCCTGGGGTCCATCGTCTTTCACTATCTTTGCCAGCTTGGCCTTCACTTTTTCATGGATTACATGGCCGGTTACCGGCCGCCGCCGCCGGCCGGCGAGCATCATCTGCTGCCGCCCACAGCGACCCCCTTTAACCGCTGGCTGCTGCTTTTCCTGCCGGCCATGGGGGGGCTGGTCAGCGGTTGGATCGTTTATACTTTTGCACCGGAAGCCGAAGGCCACGGCACCGATGCCGCCATCAGGGCCTATCACAATCAAGGCGGTTTCATTCGCAGCCGGGTGCCGATTGTTAAAACGCTGGCTTCAGCCATTACGCTGACCACGGCCGGCTCCGGCGGACGCGAAGGCCCCATTGCCCAGATCGGGGCCGGGTTCGGATCCTTTTTAGCGACCCGATTGAAGCTCTCCGACCGGGAACGGCGTATCATGATGGCGGCCGGAATCGGCGCCGGGGTCGGCAGTATTTTCAGGGCTCCTTTGGCCGGCGCCTTGTTCGCCGCTGAAGTGCTTTACCGCGATCCGGAGTTCGAGTCCGAAGTTATTATTCCGGCCGGCATCTCTTCGGTGGTGGCTTACTGTCTTTTCTGTCTGGTTTTCGGATGGGGGTCTTTGTTCGATTCACCGCCATTCGATTTTCAAAATCCCCTCGAACTCGGTCCCTATCTGGTTTTGGCCCTGGTGTTGGTGGGCAGCGGTGCGTTTTATGTCAAGATGTTCTACGGCACGGTTCATTTTTTCGAGAAACTTACAAAAATACCCAATCATATCAAACCGGCCATCGGTGGCTTGGGCACCGGCCTGATCGGTTTTTTCTGGCCCCAGTGCCTGGCCTTTGGCTACGGTTTTGCCCAAAAAGCCATTCACATGGAAGCCTTCCCAGAGGTGACCATCGGCTTTTTGCTCATTCTGGCTTTTGGCAAGATATTAACCACTTCATTCTCCATTGGTTCAGGGGGCAGCGGCGGGGTGTTCGGTCCCTCGGTCGTCATCGGCGGCGCCATCGGCGGTGCGGTGGGAAAATTTTTCAATCAACTTCTGCCGACGGTGATAACCGAGCCGGGTGCGTTTGTAATCGTCGGCATGGCCGGTTTTTTCACAGCGGTTTCCAATACCCCCATTTCCACCATCATCTTTGTCTCCGAGATGACCAACTCCTATCACTTGCTGCTGCCCAGCCTGCTGGTGTGTTCGGTGGCCTACCTGGCCGCGCAGCGCTGGAGCATTTACTGCCAACAGGTCAAGAGCAAAATCGACTCGCCGGCCCATGCAGGCGACTTTTTCGTGGATGTGCTGCAGTCATTCGCCGTCCAGGATGTGCTGCCCCTGGTCCAAAAAGTCAGACAGATTCCCCAGGACATGCCCTTTCTGGAATTCAAGCACTACTTTTCCAACACAACCCAGCACTATTTTCCGGTTATGGACAGCCAGGCGCGCATGGTTAGCATATTCTCCATCAACGATGTCCGAGGTGTGCTCTTTTCGCCTGAGATAGAGCATTTAGTCGTAATGAAGGATATCGGACCGTCGGACATTATTGTGGTAACGCCCTCCGAAGACCTGAACTCCGTACTGAAGAAATTTACTACAAAGAACCTGGACAGCCTGCCGGTGGTTGAAGAAGAAGATCACGGTATTCTGATCGGAATGCTCAACCGTCGTGAAGTTATTGCGTTTTACAATCAGAAGGTCGCGGAGATGAAATCTTCCAGATCCGCTGCCGTGGTATAGACATAAGGAATCTTACCAGAACTTGAGGTTGAGCTTGCTCTTGGATTGAATGAGGGCTTCAGTGGTCATGCGCAGCCTGCGGGAGAGAATCTCCGCCAGCAATCGATACAAGACATAGCCGAAAGCGACCTTGTCGGAGCCGGAAAGCTTTTCGATGTAGAACATATCGGTGGCCAGGCAAACCGTATCGGTGACGGCATGGGCGGATGCGCTGCGTCTGGACGCATCCATGGCGCCCATCTCCCCGAAGATCTCGCCTTTTTTTGTCAGAACGCAGATCTCCTTGTCTTGCTTGCTGATTCGGATGCGGCCGAAAATCAAAAAGTAAAGCCATGTATCCGAACGCCCCTCTTGGAGAATGATTTCTCCGGCTTTGTATTTTCGGATCTTGCTCATTTCAAGAAGGCGATATAGCTCCTGCTCTTCAAAGGGTTCCAGCACATCGATGCTGCGAAGGTTTTCCAACATGGATTCGTTTTTGTCCAAAAATGACGTCTCTTTCATATCGATACCTCTACCCACCTTTGATTTCGGGTGGACCTGTTCATGATTGAAAAAGCTCAGGCACAAACAGACTTTATAACCAGAGCCGGCCAAATGCCAAGAAGAATTTTTGATTATTCGTAATACACTTCCATCAGGAACAGCCCTCTGGCGGGTGCTGTAGCGGATGCCATAGAGCGATCCTTGGACAGCAGGATGCGTTCAACTTGATCAGGGTTAAGTTTGTGCAGACCGACATCAACCAAGGTCCCCACGATGTTGCGAACCATGTAGCGTAGGAAACCGTTGGCTCGAATATCGATGGCGACAACACCTGGTGCAAGGCTGATCAGGTCCATATCGGTGACCTGGCGAACCGTGCTCGAGCGGGGGCTGCCGGCGCCTTCGAAGGCCTTGAAGTCATGCTCTCCAGTAAGGTGCGCCATTGCCAATTTCATCGTGGCGTGGTCTAAAGGTGTGCGTATCCACCATGTGAAGCGTCGTTCTATGGCCGACGGCAATGGACGATTGAGAATGCGGTAGCGGTAGCGCTTGCCCACGGCGTCATATCGGGCATGGAATCGAGGCGGCACCTCCTCGACTCTTCGGATAACGATATCGTCGGGCAATAAGCTGTTCAGGCCCTTTAGAAATTCTTCAGGGGTGATGCCGGTAGCGCAGATGAAATTGGCGACCTGGCCCAACGCATGAACCCCCGCATCTGTGCGGCCCGATCCCAAGAGCTTGATCTTGTGCCGGATCATGGTTTCGATGGCGGTTTCGATCTCCTGCTGGATGGAGCGACCGTTGGGTTGAATCTGCCAGCCATGATAACAGGTGCCGTCGTATTCGATGGTCAGCTTTACATTTTTTTCCGTGTTAGCCATTGAAATACCATAATACGAGCGACATAGAGAAAAAAGAGAGGCCGGTTGACAGCACCACCGCCGCTGCGGCCAATTCCGTATCGCTGTTCAATTGGGCTGAGAGGACAAATATGGCTGTTGAGGTCGGCAGTGCGAAG
The DNA here is from genome assembly GCA_037387725.1 of Desulfobacteraceae bacterium. GTDB lineage: Bacteria > Desulfobacterota > Desulfobacteria > Desulfobacterales > Desulfosarcinaceae > JARRKU01. The sequence goes on along the minus strand of JARRKU010000014.1, from coordinate 46,340 downwards.
AAGAGCATTCCTACCGGATAGAAGACCGGTGCCACATTGAGCAATTGCATCATAAACCAGCCAATGGCCGGAAGAATGATGAGCTTGAAGGTCGCTCCCACCATCGCCAAAGAAAGATACCGCTTCAAGTTGCCAAGGGTCAGCGTGCCGCCGATGGAGAGCAACGCCAGGGGGAGGGTGATGGTTGCCCCCAATTTCAGTGTATTTTCCACAAAAATCGGAAATGAGTTGATCCAGTGGGCGTATACGATCCCTGTTGCACATGCCAGAATCAGCGGATTGGTTCCCAGTGCGGCGAAGGTCAGGCGCAGGCGTTTGGACCTGGCCAATGACTGGTCCGAAAACCAGATCAAGGTGGTGACGGCCATAACATTGATGATGGGTATGGCGGCGCCGATGAGTACGCCGAACTGCGCCATGCCAGGCTCACCCCAAGCGGTCAGGATAACGGCCATCCCGATGTACGTGTTGAACCGGTAGCAGCTTTGGGAAAATGTGCCGGCCTGAAAATCCGGCACTTTGTAAATGATGATGAACAGGGTGCTCAACACATAGAGGATGCCAATGGCTGCCAGGGCGGCGCCGTAAAATCTCAGGCTCTCCGGGGAAAACGTTTGAGCGGACGCGCCTATTTTCCAGAACAGCAGGGCGGGAAAGAAAATATAGTAGATCAGCCGATCAGAGGTGGCCAGAAAGGCATCATTGGTAAGGTTGGTCTTTTTAAGCAGCGCACCCAGAATGATGATGGCAAATACAGGAAAGAGGTTGTTGACAACCATTGGATCTCATATCCTGTTGCATTGGAGATCGGCGATGACCGATTCCATTTCATCATCCATTTGATCGAGCAGTTCCCCAAGGTCGTATGACTCACCGCAGCCCGTGCAGTGCCAGCGCACCTGACGTCAAGAGGGTATCATTGTCAACAGCCGGTCACAGCTCGGGCAGATCAATGCCGGCGTCATTTTCCGTGGACTCAATGCCATATGGGCCATCCTCCCTGATGTGGTAGGGTTATCTAATGAAATCCCCTTGGATTGGCAACTAAAATCGTAAATTGACTTTTTCCCCATTATGGATCATGAGTCTTACCACATTGCAGAGTGTATACTTGTTGCCTTGTTGAGGAGATCGCTATGCACCTTTCGATTCAATGCCGCGGGTTTCAGGCCGCAGGCCTTGCCGCTGGCATTAAAAAGAACCAATCGCCTGACTTGGGGCTCATTTTTACACCGCAGCCGGCAACGGCGGCGGGCGTTTTTACCCGCAACCGGGTACAGGCTGCCCCGGTCCGGCTGACGCGGCGCCACTTGGAAAATGGCCTTGCGCAGGCAGTGATTGTCAATTCCGGCAATGCCAACTGCTGTACAGGAGAACGAGGCGAAGCCGATGCCCAACATATGGCCGGACTTGCCGCCGCTCAATTGGGCATACCGCCTGAAGCGGTGATGGTGGCATCTACCGGTGTAATAGGAGAGCCCATGCCCATGGAGGCTGTCGAATCGGCTGCACCGGCCTTGGCCGAAGCACTGCGACCGGATGGGTTTGAAGATTTCGCCCGCTCAATTATGACGACGGATACGGTTCCCAAACTGATCCGGCATCCGGGATTGGTGGATGGCCGGCCTTACACCATCATAGCGGCGGCCAAAGGTGCAGGCATGATCCGACCGGATATGGCCACAATGCTCTGCTTTGTCTGTACCGATGCAGCCGTTGCCGCGCCGTTATTACAGCAATGTCTGAACCAGGCGGTGAATCGAACGCTCAACTGCATCACCATCGACGGGGACACCAGTACAAATGACACGGTATTGCTCATGGCCAACGGGCAATCAGGTCTTGAAATCAAGTCACCCGCACAACTGAAGAATTTTCAGGACGTGCTGGAGGGTATCCTGACGGAGACAGCCCGTTGCCTGATTCGGGATGGTGAAGGCGTGACAAAAGTGGTCGAAATCGTGGTAAAAGGTGCTGAGTCGGATGCGGCCGCCCGCAAGGTGGCGGACACCGTCGCCCATTCACCTCTGGTGAAAACCGCTTTCTTCGGTGAGGATGCCAACTGGGGCAGAATCGTTGCGGCCGTGGGCCGGGCGGGTGTGGACATTGCACCGGATATGATCGATCTTTATTTCGATGCGGTGAAAATGGTGGAAGGGGGACAGGGCTGCGGTCCGGATGCCGAAACCAGGGCCACTGCCGTACTGAAACAGTCAGAATTTACAGTGGTGATTGACCTGAATCACGGCAAGGGAACTGCGTGGATGCTCACCAGCGACTTTTCCGTTGAATATGTGAACATCAACGCAGATTATCGGTCTTGATGGGCGACGTCAGAATTCAGAAATACCTGTCCGCAGCCGGGATATGCTCCCGGAGAAAGGCGGAATCTTTTATCCGCGCCGGTCGGGTTCGCGTCAACGGTACAATCGTGACCGCAATGGGCAGTAAAATCGATCCGCAGAAAGACCGCATCGAGGTCGATGGCCGCCTGGTAGGTCCCCCCGCCAAAAAAATCTATATCGCCCTGAACAAACCCAAGGGGTATGTTACATCTTGCGACCATCCGGGCCAATCTCTGGTGGTGGATCTGGTGGATCTGCCGGAGCGCATCTATCCAGTCGGCCGGTTGGACAAGGACTCCGTCGGCTTGCTGCTCCTTACCAACGATGGCCGTTTGCACCACCGGCTCTCCCATCCTTCGTTTGACCATGAAAAAGCGTACGAGGTCACTGTACAGCATCCCATTGACGATGGCGTGCTGGCCCATCTTTCACAGGGGGTTGTCCTCAAAGGGGTGAAGACCCGGCCGGCAAGTGTGGAAAGGATATCCGGTCGTCGATTTCGTATGGTGCTGAAAGAGGGGCGCAATCGGCAGATCCGCCGCATGGTGAACAAGATGGGCCATAAAGTGGTTCGGCTAAAACGGATCCGAGTGGCCAACATCCGTTTGGGGAACCTGCCGACAGGTGCCTGGCGCCACTTGACCGCCGCGGAAAAGAAGACGCTTCTTTGCGGTATCGACGACTAATATCAGTGCGGATCGCTTCCTTGAGATCGGACTTGACCCAGAATCCACTCCGTGCGCCGTTTAACAGGCATCACCGGCACGCGGATGATCGGATAGCCCAGCTGCCGGTAACATTTCTCCAACAGCCCTTCGATCCGCCCGGCCAGTTCTTCGTCTTCGGTGCGAACCGCATCGGCTCTGAATCTCAGGCGATCGAAGAGAAAAATTCCCCGGTATCTTGCATGATGGCAATGCTTGAGAACTTCTGCGCCATCCAAACCTTCAATTTGAAAATAGGCCACACTGTCCGGTACCGCCCGGTCCAGGAATACGATCTGGTCTATCGGAAGCGCCTGCTCGATACAGACCTTTTCAAATAGGATGTGGCGCTCAAAAGAAAGAATATCCGATTTGATTTCCTTAAGGGAAAGGCCCTTTGCCAACTTGCTGTCGATATAGGAACGTGCGGTTTCCTGGATCACCTTGAAGCCCCGACGCTCCAGAGCCTGGATCACCGCGCTCTTGCCAGAGCAAGGTGCTCCAGTGAAAACATACCAGTTGGTGGATCTTGGAGGCGTTGAATGGGGCATATCCCTATTTTACATAAACCTTGTTTCAAAGCAATTTTCGATATATGTCCATCTCACAAGCAGCGCTTAATTGTTATTGATCCACATCAACGTTATTCGATCGGGGTGCAGACATGATGGTTTCTTATGAATCGTTGAAGGCACGCGAAGATAAAATCAGCATCGTTGGGCTTGGCTACGTGGGATTGCCCCTGGCCGTAGAGCTTTCCGCCCATTTCGATGTCGTGGGATTCGACCTGAAAGCCGATCGTGTGGAGGAGCTGCGCAGCGGCCACGATCGCACATTGGAAGTGGAAGAAGAGGACCTTGCAGCCGCTAAGATGAGTTTTACTTGCGATCCAAAGGATTTAGACGCCTGCCGCTTGATAATTGTGGCGGTGCCTACCCCCATCGACCAATATAATATCCCTGATCTGTCGCCGCTGCGCGGCGCATCGATCACCGCCGGGCAACACCTGCAGGAAGGGGCTTGTGTGGTATTTGAGTCGACTGTGTTTCCAGGTGCTACCGAAGAAATTTGCGTTCCTCTGCTGGAACAGGAGTCCGGGCTCACATTTGGAAGGGATTTTACCGTGGGGTACTCTCCCGAACGCATCAATCCCGGCGACAAGATCAATACATTGGATACCATCATCAAGATCGTCTCGGGTTCCGACGCTGCCACGACAAAGATGCTGGCCCGGGTTTATGGAGAAGTGATCAAGGCCGGTATTCACATAGCCTCATCCATCAAAGTCGCTGAAGCTGCCAAGGTTATTGAGAATACCCAGAGGGACCTCAACATTGCCCTGATGAACGAGCTGGCCATGATTTTTGATATGATGGGCATCAATACCATTGAAGTGCTGGAAGCGGCTGGCACTAAATGGAATTTTCTTCCTTTTCGACCTGGATTGGTCGGCGGCCATTGCATCGGTGTAGACCCCTATTACCTGACGTTCAAAGCAGAAGCCACCGGATATCACCCGGAGATGATACTGGCAGGTCGGCGGGTCAACGACGGTATGGGTAAGTTCATCGCTGAACGAACCGTGAAGCTTCTCATTCAGCAGGGGAAAGCCGTGCGGGGGGCTAGAGTTGCCTTGTTGGGCATCACCTTCAAGGAAAATGTGCCGGATTTGCGCAATACAAGGGTGGTGGATATTATCGATGAACTTAAAGATTACGGAGTGGATGTTTTGGTCAATGATCCCCTTGCGGATAAGGCTGAAGCCCGTGAATATTACGGCATCGATCTGGTTCCGATAGATGCAATTAAGGGTGTGGATGCTGTCGTGGTGGCAGTCCTCCACAGCACCTATACCGCCTTGGGATTGGAAGGTGTGGCTGGAATCTGTACCAATGGAACGCCAGTGGTCGTGGACGTCAAAAGTGCCTTCGACCCTCACGAGGCGGATAAATTAAATATCGTCTATTGGCAGTTGTAACCAACTTCCGATCTGCCCCATTCCTTTCATTTTGATAGCCGTACAGCGGAGGCGCCTATCAAAATCGCTCCATTTTTTCCGAAGCCATTCTCTAAAAAAACAGATAACCAACTGAAAATTGGTAAGGATAGCACGATATGCAGCGAGTGGCACGACTGTTGCTGATTCATATCTTAAATTTCAGTGAGATTGGAATCACCGGTGGCATAAATCTATGGAAAAGGAACTTATAATGACAACGTGCAAAGCAAAAGAACTCCCTGCCAGCATCAAAATGTCGTGCTATGCTTGCGGTGAAATGCTGGCCACCCACGTTTGCCGCTATCAAGTAGAAGAATTAAGGGTCCAGGTTTGCCTGTGCGGGCAATGTATGAAAATGGATACTGAGTATTTAATAAAAAATACCTTGGGTATCGAAAATCCTTCCGAATCATTGTCGATGGGATATTTGATGGTATAACGGCGTGCTGATACCTTGGCGGCGGTGGAAGAGAATAATCCCCAATTAAAAAAGCCCTTGCGGTCAATTCCGCAAGGGGCAGGCTTTCTATGGTAGCGGGGACAGGATTCGAACCTGTGACCTTCGGGTTATGAGCCCGACGAGCTACCAGACTGCTCCACCCCGCATCAAATGAATCACTTCCTATATCGATTTAAATGGGCTTCGTCAAGGCGTTTTTAAGAAGATTTCTTTGCCAATGCCGCTAATTTGTTTTTCAAGGCAGTGCGGTCGGATGATGTGAGCGATTTGTTAGCCGGCTGGATTCGAATTTGCTTTTTCCGGTGACTCAGCCCGCCGGTGATGGCAATGTCGGATTTGGCCAGTCCCAGGGATTTTGCCAGGAGTTTGATGCATTGTTTGTTGGCGGCACCGCCAACCGGGGGGGCGGTGAGTTTGATCTTAAGGGCATTTTCATGGCAGCCCACGATGGCGACCTTAGATGACCGGGGTTGGACATAGACGCTAAAAACGAGATGATCTTCACTCTCCTTGATGGAAATCATCTTGCTGGCTGATCCTTTGGTTGATGAGCTGGCGTATAAATTTGGGGGGACGTATCACGCTGCCTTCCGCATTGACAAAAGCATGGCGGGTAAAGCCGGTGGCATGCAGGGTTTCTTCATCCTGACTTAAAATGCGGTAGTCAATCTTGAGGCCTCCCTTGTATGTCGGGTCCAGGGAAGCTTCGATGGTCAGCATATGATCGTAGCGGGCCGGCGCCGCATATTTGCATTGAGCTTCGGCCACCGGCAGCAACAGACCGCGGGATTCGATTTCCCGATACGGCAAACCCCAGGCGCGCAGCAATTCGGTACGGCCGATTTCAAACCAGCGCAGATAGTTGGCGTAGTAGGCCACACCCATGTTATCGGTGTCGCCATAAATGACCCGGTAAGGGGTTTTATGGGAAAGGGGGGATCGGCTCAACGTTCAAAAGTTCCCAACTTGTAATTTTAGGCCCATCGGTCATCTTAAGCCTTGATGACTTTAGCCAATTCGCGCTTTAGTTCCTCATAATCGGTGGTCACAGGGAACTCAGGGTACTCCGCCATAACATTTTCCGGAGGCCGGAAAAGTATGCCATGTTCCGCTGTTTGCAGCATGGTGATGTCGTTGTAAGAGTCCCCCATGGCAATTACTTCATAATTCAGGCTATGCAATGCTTCGACGACATGGCGTTTGCCATCTTTTTGGCGAAGATGATAACCGGAGATGGCACCGCTACCGTTGATGCTCAATGAGTTGCACAACAGCGTCGGCCATCCAAGTTTGGCCATCAGCGGTTTGGCAAACTCTTCATAGGTATCCGATACGATGATCACTTGAATTTGCGGCTTCAGCCAGTTCAGAAAATCCAATGCACCTTCCAAAGGCGCCATGGTGGTGATGACATCGGTGATATCTTTCAGTTTCAACCCGTGATGGTCCAGAATATCCAATCGTTTGCGCATCAGGACATCGTAATCCGAGATGTCGCGGGTGGTGAGCTTGAGCGCCTCGATTCCAGTCTTCAATGCCACATTTATCCAGATTTCCGGGACCAACACACCTTCCAAATCTGTGCAAAGTATCTGCATGTTAGCGCTCTCTTTATCTACTGGATGGTGCATCGTATCTTTATCGCCATCAGGAATCTACTACCTCTTGTTCGATGCGAATCAGCATCGGCGGCTTGCCGACCACTTCAAGGCCGGAAATACGCCTGAATGCCTTTTGCACATCTGCTTCTTTCGCTCGGTGGGTCAACATCACGATAGGTACCGTTCCATTGGTCTTTCGCCCTTTTTGCTGGACCGATTTAATGCTGATGCCGTTTTCTCCCAATATGCCGGCGATGGTGGACAGCACACCGGGCTGGTCAATGACTTCGAAACGAAAATAGTAATGGGTAACGATTTCGGTGATGGGCATTATCGGTGTGGCATCGATGTGGCTCGGCTGGTAAGAGGCCGGCGGTACGCGACCGCAGGATTGCGACTTATTATTGCGGGCCAGGTCGATAATGTCGCTCAGAACCGCACTGGCGGTCGGCATCCTTCCCGCGCCATATCCGGAAAGAAAAAGGTCGCCCACCGCATCACCGGTGACCGTTATGGCATTGAGCGAACCCGAAACGTTGGAGAGAATATTGTTAAATGGGATCATGGTCGGATGTACACGGGCTTCAACGGCATCCTTCCTACATTTGCCAATGGCCAACAGTTTGATCCGATAGCCGAATTCTGCCGCGAATTGAATATCCAGTGGTGTGATGGAAGAGATGCCTTCCACGTAGATGTCGTCGAAATTGATCGGCATGCCGTAGGCAAGACCGGTCAGGATGGCCAGTTTATGGGCTGCGTCAAATCCGCCCACGTCTAAGGTTGGGTCTGCTTCGGCATAGCCGGCCTCCTGAGCCTCGGCCAAAGCCTTCTCAAATGGCATGCCTTTTTCCGTGATTTGCGAGAGAATATAGTTGCACGTACCATTGAGAATGCCCACCATATGGTGAATATCATTGGCTGCAAGGGACTCCCGAATCGTTTTGATGATCGGCATGCAACCGCCTACGCTGGCCTCAAATGCCAGATCAACGCCGCGGGCCTCCGCCTGCCTGAACAGGGCATTCCCATGGGTGGCCAAAAGGGCCTTGTTGGCGGTGACCACATGCTTTCCGTTCGCAATGGCTTTGGTGATCAGCTCAAGGGCCAGGGTTTCTCCGCCGATCATTTCGATGACGATGTCAATCTGCGGATCGTTCACCACTTTCTGTGCGTCCTTGATCAATACCCCGGGCGGGATTGCAACGCCACGATCGGTCTCAGTGTCCAGGTCTGCGATGTATTTCAGGACCAGTGGCACGCCGGTGCGTTGTTCGATTAATTCTTCTTTTTCAATCAATAACCGCGCGACACCTGTTCCGACCGTGCCGCAACCGATCAATCCTAGATGCACAGGTTTCATGGTATGCTCCTTGTCAGCTCCAATGGTGATACCGTCATAGGTAATTATCGGACCTGGTCGTCTTGTCAAGCTCCTGTCTTCTTATAGGTTGACGTCCAAAGTCAATAATTTTGTTTTGACTTTTATAGGGGGGCGGTTTATGGGTGAAATTATTATATTAAACCCATGCAGGAGTATACATGGACAAGCCGTTGACATATGCTGAGGCTGGTGTCGATATCGATAAAGCAGATCGCCTCGTCCAATCCATCAAGCATATCGCTCAAAGGACCAGGGTCCCCGGAGTGATGGGAGAAATTGGTGGTTTTGGTGGGCTTTTTTCTCTCAATGTGGCCGACATGGAGCAGCCGGTGCTGGTCAGTTCCACCGATGGCGTGGGCACCAAGTTAAAAGTTGCCTTCATGATGAATAAGCACGATACTGTCGGGATCGACCTGGTGGCCATGTGTGTGAACGATATCGCCGTACAAGGCGCCAAGCCCCTATTCTTTCTGGATTACCTGGCCACGGGGGAAATTAAAAGCGAAACGGTGAAGGATATTGTTCACGGGGTCGGACAGGGATGCCAGCTGGCCAAGTGCGCACTGATCGGCGGAGAAACCGCCGAGATGCCGGGGTTCTATCCGGATAATACGTACGACTTGGCGGGTTTTGCCGTGGGTATTGTCGACAACAGCAAAATCGTAGACGGGTCGGAGATCCGTGTCGGGCATCAGATCATCGGTGTGGCTTCCAGTGGATTGCACAGCAATGGCTATTCTCTGGTACGCAAAATCTGTTTCGATGTGCTCAAGCTGGAAATTGATACGCATGTTCCGGAACTGGGCTGTCCCATCGGCGAAGCGCTTCTTACCCCGACACGAATTTATGCCGAGCCGATTCAGCATTTGATCCGGGGATTGCCCATTCGCGGCCTGGCGCATATCACCGGCGGTGGTATCAGCGATAACACATTGCGAATCATCCCCCAGGCGTGTGGCATCGTGTTCAAGCGTGACAGTTGGGATGTTCCCCCCATTTTTACCTATTTGCAGCAAGCCGGGAAAATCGAGGATCGGGAAATGTTGCGCGTCTTCAACAACGGTATCGGGTTAGTGGCTGTGGTCCCTGAAAAAGCCGTTCAGGATGTGCTGGCCCGATTGTCGGCAATGGATGAGAGTGCCTATGTCATTGGCGAGATTGTCGAGCGCAGTGACAGTGACGAGGACCGAATTCAATGGGTATAGCCTGATGCGATTCTGGGTGACGATAACGGGTTGCGCGAAAAGCGGATTAGACCGCCTTTTGCGGTGGATCGCCAAGGGCGCCCAGAAATCTCCACCCTGTTCGACCTGATCCCCAAGAGGGGGCACCGGGTCGGTGACGCGAAAATAGCAGCAGTATAAATTATGATCAAACTGCATGGCCGGGCGTTCCCCGGCCATTTTGCCCTATCGTTGCATAAAAAAGCTGGCAATAGGGTTTATTCATGCGAATTCTCGGTATAGAAACTTCCTGTGATGAAACCGCTGCAGCCGTTGTTGAAAACGGGCGGCGGATGCTTTCATCTGTCGTATCTTCTCAGATCGATGTCCATCATCTCTATGGCGGTGTGGTTCCTGAATTGGCGTCCCGCAAACATATTGAGGCCATTGTTCCGGTGGTCGAACAAGCCCTCACGGATGTGGGGTTGATGCCGGCCGATATCGATGCCGTGGCGGCGACCCAGGGCCCTGGCCTGGTGGGGGCGCTATTGGTGGGATTTTCCTTTGCGAAAGCTTTCGCCTATGCCCGGAATGTCCGGTTTTTGGGGGTCGATCATCTGGAAGGGCACCTGACGTCGGTGCTTCTCTCAGATTCGCCGCCGACTTTCCCCTATGTCGCACTGCTGGCCTCGGGCGGTCATACGGCCATTTACCATGTGAAGTCGGAAGGTCGCTACGATTTATTGGGGCAGACGCGGGACGATGCCGCCGGGGAAGCTTATGACAAAGTGGCGAAAATGCTGGGGTTGGGATATCCGGGGGGTGGCGTCATCGACCGGATGGCTCGCAGTGGAAATCCTGGCATTACTTTTCCACGGCCCTATCTGGATAAGGATAAGTTCGATTTCTCCTTCAGCGGCATCAAGACAGCCGTCTATCGCCATATCCAAACCCTGGGTGCACCTCCGACGCCCGAGCATCAGGCCGATATTGCTGCCGCATTCCAGGCGGCGGTGGTGGATGTGCTGGCCCATAAGGTGCTGCATGCCGCAGAGATAATGCGGTGTCGCCGAGTGGCTGTCGTGGGCGGTGTGGCGGCCAATCAAGGCCTGAAGGAGCGGCTTTTGAGGGAAACCAGCGGGCACTCGATCGAACTGCACATTCCCCCGCTGCCGTTGTGTGGCGACAATGCCGCCATGATCGCGGCGGCTGCTTATCATCATCTCCAGAAGGGTACCGAAACCTGCCTGCAAGAGGACGTCTATTCACGCCACCGCCGTGATTCCTGAACCGTTGACAGATAATCGGTTTTCATCTTGAGGATGCGGTTCACGGCAGCAGACGTCATCCGGTTCCAAATCTCATTTTTGTACTGAAGATCCACGATGAGCCCGTGGGCGGCCTCAATTTTTTGGCTGGGGTGGCAGATCAGCAAAATATCCACGCTGGCATTGAGGCACTGACTTACAATTTGGTCCAATTGGTAATGATTGGCGATAGCGCCCATATCGAGGTCGTCTGTCAGCACCAACCCTTGGTATCCGTATCGACGGCGAAGCAGGGCGTCGGCGATAGGGGTGGAAAGACTGGCCGGCCATTGCGGGTCAAGGGATCGGTAGCGGATATGAGACAGCATGATACCGGCGACCCCTCTCGTCATGGCGGATCGGAATGGCATAATATCCCGGGATTCAAGCCGATCGAATTCAATATCCAGGTCAGGCAAGTCCAGATGAGAATCCAATACCGTGCGGCCGATGCCTGGAAAATGTTTGGCGACCGCCATAATCCGATGCTGCTGAAAGATATCGATGACGATGTCTCCCATTTTCGATACGAATTGGGGATCGCGGCCGAAAGACCGCTCGGTCATAACGCTGTCGCCTCGTCCCGGCAGCACATCAAGGACCGGCGCCATATTCATATTAACGCCGATCTGTGCCAACTCCTTCGCCGTGGTGCGGGCAAATACCTTGGCATCATCCCTTGTCCTGATACTCGGATTCCCCGCGAACTGGGTGAAGGGCGGTTTGAGCCTGGATACCACGCCTCCTTCCTGATCAATTCCAATGAAAAGCGGGGGCAGCCCGCATTGCCGCGCATACTCCTGGGCGTCCCGGCACAACCGTTCCATCTGCCGGGGTTCCTCAAGGTTGCGGGAGAACAGGATAATGCCCCCCACCTTCAATTTTTCGATGTAGAACTTGAGCTCGTCATCCAACGCCGGCCCGTCGAATCCCACCATCAACCGCTGGCCGGCCATCTGTGTTTCGGTAAGTTGTGGCTGATCAGACATAACATCCTCGGATTTGGTCGGTGTGTGCAACGGATAAGGCATGTATGCTGTCTCACGGACGGCGCTTTTTTCTGCGGCGCAATTGATATTTCCGAACCGCTTTCTGATGATCGCGTATATTGGTTGAGAATTGGTGTGTGCTGTCCTTTTTTGACACGAAAAAGAGATAATCGGTTTTCGCCGGATATAATGCGGCTTTAATCGCCTCGCGTCCGGGATTGGCAATGGGGCCGGGCGGCAGACCTCTTATTTTGTAAGTGTTATAGGGGGTGGGCGTTGCCAGGTGAATCCGTTTGATATTACCGTCAAAATCCGGAATGCCGTAAATCACCGTGGGGTCGCTCTCCAACCGCATCCGCTTGCGAAGCCGGTTGTGGAAAACGGATGCGATGATCGGTCGTTCGGAAGGGTCACCGGTCTCCTTCTCGATGATGGAAGCCAAGGTTACAATCTCATGGATCGATCGGTTGAGGTCCTTGGCGCGCAGGCGCCACTTTGGGATGAATTGCTCGTTGAACCGGTCCGCCATTTGACGGATGATGGTGTCTTCAGACGCGCTCTTGGGGAAATAATAGGTGTCCGGAAAGAGATATCCTTCCAAAGTATCGGCTTCGATGTTCAGGGTGGCGGCATATTCCGCCGAAGTCGCCAAAGCGATGAATTTCTCGGCATCTCCCAACCCAATCGCCGCCACTTGCTCGGCGATCTGGCGAAGCGTAAAACCCTCTGGGATGGTCAACCTGTAAAGATAGCTCTTTCCGCTGACCAGCACATCGAGAACTTCGACGGGTGTCATGGTGGCGGTCAACGGGTATTCACCGGACTTTAGCTTTTTATCGACGCCTTTGATGAGAGCCAAACGTATGAATTTTGAAGCCTGAGTGATGATGCCCCTTTGTTCCAGTTTGGCGGCCAATGCAGTGAATTTCTCTCCAGGTGCAACCGCAACGATCTCCTCGGCCCCATCAGCACTGGTCGGACGGTGGGCATATTGATACAGGCTGATCCCTTGCCATGCGAGCACCAGCAGGGCGATGAAAGCCGCTGCAAAAATTAATTTTATAAAAATCTTCAATTCTCAGGACGCCTTGCCGCAATCACAAGCTGCAGATTTTCGATTTCCCTACCCGTCTTCTGAAGCCATTCTGCCTTCTCCTGGTGCATCTTCACAGTCCATCCGAATGAAAGGTGAGGAAATCAGAATCGGGTCGGCAGCGAAACGAAATTCTTCAAACTAGGGAAGGATAAGCTGAAATTCTAAGGGTTGTCAATATCTACCCATCGGCATCGGAAAGGCCATCAAGCTTGTCAGCAACGGCGAAATGAATTGTGCTGTTTGCCAAATACTCTGTCAAAATCGGTATTTATACTTGACAAGTTAATTTCTTTTCGTTCATAAAGTAGATAGTGAGTTTGTCTACTTTTCCCGGTACGGTCCCGTTCCAGGGGCGTAGTGGAGTGCGATCCTTGCATAACGCTCACGCGCCAGATCCTATACCCAAAATATTGGTGAGGGTACGGGCGGCAGAAAAGGCACTAAAAAGAGCGCCCCCGCTATTTGGCGGGTTCAATATATATCGCATGTGGCAGAACGCCTGAACTGCCTCTTCCTCATCTAGAAGCCTGCAAGCATGCCTGATTTACCCCAAATATACAATAGTCGCATACTAAAATTCTACAGTGGATACCTGAGCGAACGATACCCGTCAGTAGATATCGAACAGATCCTGGATTACGCCGGTATATCTAAATATGAGCTGGATGACCCCGGGCACTGGTTCAACCAGACGCAGGTGGACCGCTTTCAGGAGAGAATAGTGGAGCTGACAGGGAATGCATCGATATCCCGCGAAGTGGGGAATTATGCTGTCATATCCGATACCTCAGGCCCCGTTAAACAGCATGCCCTGGGCTTGCTGAAAGTCTCGACGATCTATCTCCTGCTGACGAAACTATACCCCATGCTTAGTCGAGGCGCAAAGGTCACCAGTCGAAAGATCGCATTCAATCAAGTCCAGATCGACGTCATTCCAGACGCGGGTGTAGAAGAGAAACCGTATCAATGTGAAAATCGTATCGGCATATTTGAATCCTTGGCGACCTTATACACCAGCAAACCGGCCAAAATCGATCACGATATATGTGTGCATAAAGGAGATGATCGATGCAGCTATACGGCCACTTGGGAAGAGCCGGAATATCCCAAGATGAGGCGTATCATACCACTGGCTGCCGGTTCAACCTTGCTTCTGTTGATTCTGTCCATCATCTTTTGGCCCTATTATATATCATTGACGATATGCTTGATCGGCGGTGCGGGAATCATGGCAAGTATTATCCGGTCTCTTGGCATAGAAAAACGCGAATTGACGCGCGTCATTCAAAACCAGGGCAATGCGGCCGAGGAGCATATCCAGGAAATCGACCATCGCTACCGCGGTGCGCGGCTGGTTCAAAAAATCGGACAGGCGACATCGGCCGTTCTCGACAAGGATGCCCTTGTACAGACCATTGTTCAAAATATCAGAGATTATCTTGATTTTGACCGCGGTATGATCATGTTGGCCGATAAAGACCGGAAAAAGCTTGTCTATGCGGCAGGGTTCGGTTTTGAAGATGCTTCCATCGATCTGCTGAACAAAACACAATTTCGACTCAATAACCCGGATGCCAAAGGCGTTTTTATAAAAGTCTTCAGAGAACAGCAACCGGTTCTCGTCGACGACATTGAAACCCTGAGCGCGTCGTTCTCATTGAAAAGCAGAAATTTAATTGACCGCATCGGTTCAAAGTCTTTGATTTGTCTTCCTATCGTCCATGAAGATACATCACTCGGCATTCTTGCTGTCGACAATATTATCACAAAGCGGCCCCTGACCAAGAGCGATATGAATCTTTTGATGGGGGTGGCCTATCAAACCGCAGTCAGTCTGTTCAGCGCCTATGCTTTTGAAGAACTTCAGAGCAGCGAAGAGCGCTACCGCAGTCTTTACGAAAATGCGCCGACGGCCTATATTTCGCTTCGAATAGAAGATGCGGTGATTGTCAATTGTAATGCCGCGGCCGTCCGTTTGTTTGGGTATGAACGCAATCATCTGATCGGTTCCTCTCTGATGAGTTATGTGGCCCCCGGGAAAGAGAGTCGACAGAGATCTCAGTGGATGCTGGAGCTGCTCCAGGGGGGGCAGTCGTTTCATAATGAATCCATTGAGCTGATCGATCATGGCGGCCGGTCGATATGGGTCAATGTATCTCTCGAGCATTTCAGAAGCCCGTCGAGCGATATCGTTGAAGGGCGGTGTATCCTGGTGGATATCACCAAGCAGAAATATCTGGAAGAAAAGCTCCAGCAGGCCCAGAAGATGGAGACCATCGGGACATTGGCAGGTGGCGTGGCGCACGATTTAAACAATATACTGGCCGCTATTGTCAGTTATCCTGATCTGCTGTTGATGGATATCCCGCCGGAAAGCCCATTGCATGATCCGTTGGTCAAAATTAAAGGGGCGGGTTATCGTGCTGCGGCCATTGTTAACGACTTGTTGACCCTGTCCAGGCGAGGGGTCCCTATTTCCGATGTGGTGGATATCAACGATACGGTCCTGTATTTTTTGGAAAGTCCCGAATATGAAGACTTGATGGATCGTCACCCGGGAGTAGATATCGTAACGAATCTGGACAGCGACATTGTCCCTATAAAGGGTTCTCCGGTGCAATTGGGAAAATCCCTGATGAATGTCGTTATCAACGCTGCCGAGGCCATTGTGGATACTGGAAAGATTCATATCTCGACGCACAAAGCGCACATCGGCCTTGGGGATTCGCGCTTGAAAGGCGATCCCGGCGACTATGCCGTGCTCACCGTCAGAGACAATGGACATGGCATTGCTCCCATGGATTTAAAGCGGGTTTTCGAACCCTTTTTTACCAAAAAGGTGATGGGGAGAAGCGGAACAGGACTGGGCATGGCCATCGTATGGGCAGCCGTAGAAGACCACAAAGGGTTCATTGATATCGATAGCCAGGTGGGAATCGGCACCACGGTTCGTCTTTTCTTTCCGACGACCATGGAAAAGCAGACAATTCCGCGCTTATCGGGCAACATAGAATTCGCTACCGGTAAAGGGGAGGAGGTACTGATTGTCGACGACAATCTGGAACATCGTGAGATTGCATCGCGTATGTTGACACGGCTGGGATACGAGGTGATCGGCGTTGAAAACGGTGAAGCCGCAATCGCCAAATTTAAGGAGAATTATCGACCTGCCTTGGTATTGTTGGACATGCAACTGGGCAGCGGGATTGACGGGTATGAAACCTACCGGAAAATCTTATCCCTCCATTCTGAACAAAAAACCATCATTGTCAGCGGCTACTCTGAGTCGCTTCGTGTTAAGAAAGCCCGTCGTCTGGGGGCGGGGGGGTTCCTTAAGAAACCTTATAGCCTTAAG
>JARRKU010000014.1:0-29905 GCA_037387725.1 Desulfobacteraceae bacterium | reverse complement strand
TGGCTATGACGCCCTCAGGCTTTCTGGGTTTATTGGGCTGAGGGCGCCGTATCCTGCGTTGCCAGGGGCTTGCGGTAGGTTGACTACGGCTGCGCCCCTTCCGCCTTGGCTATGACGCCCTCAGGCTTTCTGGGTTTATTGGGCTGAGGGCGCCGTATCCTGCGTTGCCAGGGGCTTGCGGTAGGTTGACTACGGCTGCGCCCCTTCCGCCTTGGCTATGGAGCCTTTAGGCTTTTTCGACGGATGAGAGTAGCACAGAATAGCGAGATAACATAAGTGTCCATATCCTGCGTTGCCCCGCCATACCGAGAGCCGCAGCGACAAACCGGCCGGCGCGGAGGCCGGCCCTACGATTCCACAATACAGCGTTGGTTTTATAACCGTCATCGTAGGGCGGGACTCTGTACCCGCCCTGTTCGCAGGTTCATCCCGGTCGGTGCGGAGACCAGATTTTCACTATTTTACACCCTAAATGCCATAAGGCTCAGGTAGACAGGGTCTTGATCAATTGGCCGATGTAGAAGCGGGCGTGGCTGATGGGGGCCGCCATGTTGGCCCTGTGATTGGCAAGGATGCCGTCGAGTTCTCCATTTGTAATGAGCAGGGGGGCCAAAGCGGCGGCCTGTTTGCAGGATTCCAGGGCATGGTGCAACAATTCGGTGGCGTGCCGGTTTTCCAGGGTCTGGTAAAAGTCATGGTGGATGGCCTCCAATAGGGTGGCCATTGTGCTGGCGACGCCTTTGGCATAAAAAAAGTAGTCATCCGCTTTGAAGTGGCTGACATCGGAGCCGTCTTCATTTTTTTGTTTCACAAGGTTTTCGTCGCAGCTTCCCAGCAAATCTTCGTATGATGACAACAGGGGGATCAGGTTGTCGGTTCGTGTAAAAAAAGACCCTCTTTCGCCGAGCAACTCTTGCTTGTAGGCCGACAGCTCATCGATACTTTCTTTATATTTGGATTCCGGTGCCGGAAACCAGTAACGGTCCGCTTTGACCATCAACCAGTTCATTGCATTTTCAAGGTGGGGGTTGAAGGCATCCGTTGATCCGGTGCGGGAGATGCGTTCGGCAAGCATGACCACGGTCCGTCGCGTAACTTCCAACACGCCCAACTGAAAATGATTCACGTTGTCGGTGAAATTGACGATGTCATTTGGCCGCCAACCCCAGAACCTCGAATTCAACTCGTAGTCGATGGATGCGATGGCTGCATCAACAAATGCCACGCCGGTGGGGAGATTTTCATGCTGCGGGGGCGATGGTGTCTCGTGGGACGGTGCCTGGTCGATATGATCTTCCTGAGGCGTTGTTTTCTGGGAAGGTGTCGATTTCTCCAGCTGGTTCGATTCGGGCGCCGCTATGGCAGCAACGGCCTCTTCGGGCGCCGGTTCTGATTCTTTGGTCTTTGCCGCAGGCTCGGTGCCCCCATGCTCCTCAGGCGCAACGGCCGTGTGCCCGGACTGTGGGGATGGTGCGACATGGGTGTCGGCATCAGCCGCTGTTTGCGGTGAGTGATCTGTATGGGAATCAGCCGTGTCATCTTGCGGCAGTCCGTTTGGGCTGGGTTGGGAAGGGAACGCGCTGTCCTCCGATGCCGGTTCGGATACCAGTGGGCCAGTCGGTTGAGACAGAATTGTTGACGGCTGCGCCACAGTCGTATTTGCATTGCCTGCGGTTTGATCTTCCTCCGGTGCCGTGGATTTGGGAGCGGAACTGAACGCCCAGACAACCAAAATAATCAATAGGGCGGCGATGATGAGGCGCTTGGCCATATACTGATTAAATCCTGGTTTCTGCTTATCGTCGGCGTGTTGATCGTCCATGGGTTTCTCTTTCGGCCTCTCGGGTTGTATGAGGTGATATCACGGTTTATTTAGGGGCCGGACGCCTGCGAAGCTTGCGAATGTCGCCCACCCGGATAGTCAAGTGAATGCTGTCGAAATATTCGATCAAAGGTATCACATATTTTCGTGAGGCTCCAGTCATATCCTTGAATTGGGGCGTTGTAATCTCTTCGTTGGAAATAAGATAACGGACCAGATCGTCCCTCAATTGATCCAGATGTTCTGCATGATAATAGAGATCCTCTTTGACTTTTATCAGGCGTCCGTCAGCGATCAGCAATTCGAGGACTTCCTTGGCGGTATGGGAAGGAGCCCCCAAATCTATGCAGACTTCCTTGAAGTAGGGCGGGGTCAGCTCCCCCTGCCGATACGCGGACAGGATTTTATCCTTCAAGTCTTCTTGATCCACCCCCAGCGTCACCTTGTGGTCGGCCATGAAGACAATGTCTTCTTCCTGGGCAATGGCACCGGTTTTGGATAAATGTTGAAGGGCAATCAAAAAGGTCTTGCTATCGATTGTGGGAGGGAGCGTGGTTTTCAATTCCTCTTTGGGGATACCGGGTTTTAAGGGAAATTTTTCATGGTATGCAGCAATGCATCCAGTGGTGACGTCCTGGATGTCCTGGAACACCTTTTGGTCGATAAAGATTTGCTTCTCTTTGTCAATACGGATGAGTTGCTGCTGTGAGAGCATGGTCTGCAGCAGTTGGTCCAGTTGTTTCCCAGGTATATTGGCCTGCAGACGCAAATCTGCATAACGGCATCCCCTGTAGTTTGCGGCTTTCACCAGTTGATGGATTGTCTCTTGGACGCTGCCCCCACCCAGCACCGTCAAGTGGTCGATCACCTCCGGTTTGTTGGGTTTGTGTTTGAGGGGGATGGGATTGAGCACAAGACCGCCGCCGATGGTGCGAATCGGTGAATAGCTGCGCAGCACGAAGCGATCGTCTCGGATCAGGGATACCTGACCTTCCAGGCGCAGCTGGGCAAAAGCAGCTTCGCCCGGCAGAAGCTCCTCCTTGTCGAGCAGGACCACGATACCCATAATTTCGCTTGTTCCGCTGTGAAATCTCACCCTTGTCCGGTGTTTTAATTTTTTGGAATTGCTCGACAGGTAATTCAGGTGCACATCCACCATGTGGCTGGGACGCAGCGTGTCCGGCATCGCCACCATATCCCCCCGGCCGACCATCTCTTTGTCAAGGCCTTGAAAGTTGATTGCGGTTCGCATGCCGGCTTCGGCCGTTTCAACACTTTGGCCATGGACCTGAATTCCGCGAACTTTTGACGTAATGCCGGAGGGATAGATCATAATGGGATCACCGATGCTTACTTTTCCTGAGATGAGGGTCCCGGTGATAACCGTTCCGAAGCCCTTCATGGTGAAGACCCGGTCCACTGGTAATCGGAAGATGCCGGTGGCTGTGCGTTGGGAAACCTTTCCGCTGATCTGCTCCAATGCATCCAGAAAATCCTGAAGGCCATCGCCTGTTGTGGATGAGAGGGGAATGATCGGGGCGTCTTCCAAAAAGGTCTGGCTTGTAAACTCGAACACCTCTTCGTGAACCATTTCCAGCCACTCCTGGTCAACCAGATCCACTTTGGTGAGGACCACCAGGCCGTGTTGGATCCCCAGAAGGGTACAGATTTCCATGTGCTCACGGGTTTGGGGCATAATCCCTTCATCCGCAGCAATCACCATGGCCACAATATCGATACCGGTGGCTCCGGCCACCATGTTTTTTACAAACTTTTCATGACCGGGGACATCCACGACTCCCATCCGCTGCCCGCCGGGGAGTTCAAGCGAGGCAAATCCCAATTCAATGGTGATGCCGCGGATCTGCTCCTCCTTTAACCGGTCGGTGTTTACCCCTGTAACGGCTTTGATTAAGCTGGTTTTGCCATGGTCGATATGGCCGGCGGTACCCAGGATGATCTGTTTCAAAACGGGCGTCTCCTTTTATCGGCTCCGGCGATTTAAAGGTTGCAACATCGGAGTCAATCTTGCTTGGGGCCACCGATGGATTTCTCCTTGCTGCGTTGTCTGAGGTACTCCGTGACATAGGCCAAAACCACCAGGGCGGCACACAATCCGATAATAAATACCAATGGCGCCTTGGGATAGAAAAACTTCGACAAGAGCACACCGAACAAAACGCCCATAATGGCCCGTATGATGAAAACATAATATCTATTCAATATTATCTCCGCAGGATAACGAATTAATTTGGATGAGGAATCCTATATTAGTTCATTTTTTGGGTCAATAGATGAGGGGGCAAAAGCGGCACGAAAGCTTTGCCTTCGCCCTAGGGTTTATGCTTTACTGAGTCAGCGACCCCCCGCATAGCGGGTGGCGTGGATTACCGGCCGCAGGCCGGAAATCCAAAAATTACGTCAGTGCTTCGATCGTTGCAGTTGTAATTCCGCCCACGGCGGGACACAGCACCCGGTTTGATAACAGCGAACCAATGGGGGCAGGAGCATCGGCTTGTGAGGCGATCGATCCGGATTCGAATCGAAAGGTAAATATATTCAGATGGTTGACCGACTTTACGCCGGACCCGGTTCCCTCTGGCGAATCGCCATGATGATCATATTGTTATGGATGGCCGGGTGCGCACCGATGGGAACAAC
The DNA here is from genome assembly GCA_037387725.1 of Desulfobacteraceae bacterium. Lineage (GTDB taxonomy): Bacteria > Desulfobacterota > Desulfobacteria > Desulfobacterales > Desulfosarcinaceae > JARRKU01. Next base: position 25,422 of record JARRKU010000014.1, on the reverse strand, counting down.
TTCCGGACCACCGGTTCAGGGAGAGTGGCGCTGCGATGAGATAGCAGACGCTGCAGTTCATCAGGAGCAATGGGACTTTGCCCTTTCCCGGCACCAGAGCCTTCTCGAACGTGAACCTTTCAATTGTCTGGCCATTTATCACATGGGATACATACAGGGCAAATTGGGCGACCGGCGGCAAGAGACGGTTCAATATGAAAAAGCGATACAATGCGGCCTGAACACTGATGATCGCCTCTATTTTAATCTCGGCATGGCTTACGGCGAGTTGGATTTAATGGATGAAGCCCTGTCCGCCCTTGAGAAAGCCGTATCGCTGAATCGCCAAAACGCGGAAAATTTCTTTGGGTTGGGATTGGTCGCCAAATGGGCCGGCCACATCCACCGAGCCGAAGCGGCGTTGAATAAGGCCATAGACCTGGATCCCCGACACTTGGAGGCTCGTCTGTTGCTAACGAGAATCTATCTGGATGAGGGACGGCTGGATGCCGCTCGGTCCCATTTGCAATATCTCTTGGAACACGCACCGGATAACGAAGAGGCTGAGGCGTTGCGGAAAATCTATGAAGATAGACGCATCACCGCTTATGAGTAATACCTCCGGCCTTGGTCCACCCTAGCCGGATTCCCCCTAATTTGACGCTCCAATTCCGGAGGCCCTATTCATCTTCAATGCGGTCAATTTCATGGACGATTTCAGGTAGATGCCCCTCCTTGCAGATCAGGCCGGGGATAGGCCCGTCAAAGGCGACGGCAAATCCGTTGGCACTGCAGCGGGTGACGCGGCCAGTGGCTTGGATGAGGTGGTCGAATTCAAACAGAGGGAATTTCAGTGAGATGGGCTGATCCTCAGCGATAGCCCGCTGGGTGTTGATAAACATGCCGTTGGCGCCGACGTTTTTCATGATATCGCGGAATTTGCCTTCTTGGACCGTGTATTCAACGATAATGAAGGATGCACGCCGAGGATGCTGTCGCTGGTTATCGCCCATTTTTCGTTTCTGATGCATGCCCGGAAATGTCCTTGAAAATCTGAAGCGCTCTGTACTATTATCCGATTCAGTATTAGATTGACCCATAACTCAAGTTGCCTGGACCTTCAATAGCCAATTGCACCTTAATTACGGCAGGATTAAAAAAATAAGCACGGGTTGCTATGTTTACCGGTTTCGAACGAATTGTGGAAGAGCGTATAAAGAATGCCCAGTACCAGGGAATGTTTGAAAATCTTCCGGGCGCCGGCAAACCTTTGGATTTTTCCGACGACCGCCATATACCGGAAGATCTGAGACTGGCCTACAAAATATTAAAAAATGCCGACTGTGTCCCACCTGAGATTGAGGTGCGTAAAGAGATCCGTCGGACGGAAGACTTGCTATCGGGTATGACGGATACAGCGGAAAGATACCGTATCCTGAAAAAGCTCAATTTCCTGATCATGAAATTGAACGCCTCCCGCAATTCAGATACCCGGTTCGAAATGCCCCAACAATATTTGTCCGCACTGTCCGATCGAATGGTGTCCTGCAAAGAAAGCGACAATCCTTAGATCGGCGGTACAGGATATTCTCATCAGTCGAATCCATGCGATCAAAAAAGAAAAATAAGAGTGATGGCATCTTCAAAAGCATACTGGCTGCGCATGTCATCTTGTTTCTCCACCTGATTCTATTTGCCGTTTTAGGTTTGTTGGTGGTGTTCCTCAGCGGGATGATACAATATATGCTATGGATTTTTCTAGGAGGGATGGCGCTCATTGGGCTATCGGCTTATCTTTTCTACCGGCGCTTGCGCAAAGAGGGCAAAAGTCTGAAAGAAACATTGCGCTCGCCTGTTTTTCAGGGGCGCCAACTGGAGGTGAGCCTGCTGGGGGGGATGGCCACCCTCAAACTGGATCAGAAGCAGTCGAGGCCGGAAAAAACCATCGGATCAAACTATAACCCTCCCCTACAACTTGAAGATCCGGAGACCGCCCGTATACGTGAGATCAATAATCTGGCGAGATTGTTGGAAAAAGAGCTGATCACCCGTGATGAATTCAACAGGGCCAAGCAACGGCTGCTGGGGTGACCCCCTGTTGAACGCCGAACATCGAACAATAAAAAGATTGAACGCAGAACATCGAACTTCCAACGTCCAACGTTGAACAAGGCATTCTGCCGATTTATAGAATGATAGAGCGCAGCGAATTGATCGTTCGATGTTCTGCGTTCAATCTTTTAACAAAGGCCTCCTGGCTGACAGGGCCTTCTCATTTCGCTCCAAACAGCTTTTCGCCGATCAGATAGTGTCCGCCGATATCCCGCCGCAATGCCAATCGATTGCCCTGGTCATCCTCACGGGGGATCACCCGGATCTTTCCATTGTCGTAGGCGGCCAACAGTTTCATGCGAAGGCGGTCGGCCACCTCACCGCGCTGTTGCCCCTCTTTGACGGTGCTGTTGGCATTCAAATAGGCCACGCGGGTACCATCGGACATAAATCCCCGACGTTCAGGTGAATAATCCATGGCCGAGGGAATGACCTGGATACCCTTGCGCTTCATGTATTTGATGTCCAGCTCCAGCGGCTCATTTTTGGTGCACGACCAGGGATAACCTTTTTGGCCGTCCGGCCCCCCCGGACCGGTCATCAGGGCGATGCACGCCGCTACCTGATCGTTGCGGACCTCTGGTGCGACTTTGTCCAGATTCCCCTCCATGGTCGCGGCAATCAATGCACCCAGGTTCCGCAACCGTCTTGCCACAGGCTGGGTTTCGGGTTCACCGGGCCGAATGTTTATCTCGCAGACACGAATCCGGGTCGGGGTCATCCTTTCATCCATGGTGACAAAACAGCCGGGATAGAGAATACATGGTCGCAGCAACCCTCTCTCCTGCATGATCTCCACCAGCGGGTCTGCGATGGTGCGGCCCACCAGATCCAGCATGGCCGCGGTTTCCATGGGGTGGGGGGAAATGGCGCCGGTTCCGCCGGTGATGGGGTTGTCCTTGCTGGCCGGACCTTCGAAACGTTCGGGATAATCCATGGCCGTGGGCAAAGTCTGATAATTTCCTTTGCGGTCCACCAGAAGGGTGAAGCTGATCTCCATGCCTGACATGCGCGACTCGATGAGCAGCGGCCATGGATTCTTTTTTCCAAATTGCCTGGCGTAGCTCTTTTTGTAGTCTTTGATCAGGGTATCGTAGACCTCCCGGATTTCCCATGCATTCAATATGACACGCGCGCCTTTTCCCCCGGCACTGTATGGAAATTTCAAAACCGCTCCGCCAAATTCAGCCAGGTAGTCCAGCACTGTTTCCAGTACGCTGTCGTAATTTTTAGCGTCCACCTGGGTCCAGGCATGGGCCACCGGAATCCCGGCGTCCCGGCACAACTCCTTGCAGCGGATCTTGTCTCCCTCGATAAAAGCCGCCTCGGCGGTGAGCCCCAGAATCCGGTCTTCGAATCCGGCGGCGCCGACGCGATCCACCAACCCTTCAAAAAGCAGGGCTTCGGGCATGGGCACCACATAATCAATGCGCCCTGTTTCCAATGCCCGGATAATACCAACGGCATAGTCGTCTACGGAGTTGCTCTCGGTGGCGATAAATTCCACCGGCCAGTCGTGCAGTTCGCAAAATTTGGGCATGGCCGGCGTTCCCCGCACCACAACGCCCTGAAAGTCATTGGAGTAATGATCGCTGGTGGCCGTGGAGACCACATGAGCACACAACAAGGTTCTGCCGTCAGTACCGGCAAAGGCAATTTTGGTCATATCCGAATCCTGTTTTTATCAATTGTCTACGCGCTTTGGCTGACTGGTCTCATAGCATAAAGCCATGGTAAATGAAACATTGCGCATCGGGATCAATATTTGCTAATTGGAGTGCATATGCGCCTTTAATCTTTACCCCGGGAGAACGACCATGGAAAAGATTACCCTTGCCCTTCTGGCTGGCGGTATTTCATCCGAAAGAGAGGTTTCGCTCAATTCCGGCGAGCAGGTGTACGAGGCCCTGGACAAATCAAAATATGACATCCGGCGTTACGACCCTAAAAGTGATTTGGCCAAACTCGTCGCTGATGCCGGCCGCATCGATGCCGCTCTCATCATTCTGCACGGACCTTATGGAGAAGACGGCACTGTTCAGGGACTACTGGATCTTCTTGATATTCCGTACCAGGGGAGCGGGGTGCTGGGCAGTGCCGTTGCCATGAACAAATTGGTGGCCAAACAGCTTTATGAGTTTGCGGGCCTGCCGGTGGCACCCTATGCGGTGGTTCATGGCCCCGACCACATGACTCCCGATGCAACTGAAAAGCAACTCGGACTGCCGGTGGTGATCAAACCGATCGAGGCCGGTTCCAGTGTCGGTATGTCCATTGTTCGTACAAAAGAGGCGTTGTCCGGTGCGCTGGAGACCGCATTCGAGCACAGCCGGTCGGTTATGATCGAGGCGTATGTCCAGGGGATTGAGGTGACCTGCGGTGTTTTGGGAAACGATACACCCGAGGCCCTTCCCCTGATCGAAATCATACCGGACGCCGCCCATGATTTCTTCGATTATGAGGCCAAATACACGGCGGGTGTGACCAAAGAGATCTGTCCGGCGCGCATCAGCGAGGCGCTGACAGCTCAGGCCCAGCATTATGCGCTGCAGGCGCATGCTGCGCTTCAATGCCGAGGTTACAGCCGAACCGATATGATGCTGCGGGAAGACCGCTTTTATCTGCTGGAAACCAACACCATACCCGGCATGACCGCCACCAGCCTTTTTCCCCAGGCCGCCAAGGTGGCCGGTTACGATTTCAGCCCATTATTGGACAAACTGATTCAGTTGAGTATTGAAGACCATCAGAAAGGCCGATAATCGGCAGCAATGGAGAATTTTAAGCCTTCAATCGGGAGGCACGGTTTGTTCTCAAAAGAATATGCGCGTATATGCGCTGAGATTCGGAGATCTGTAGGAACAGGAGCGCTACTGATCGATACGGCTATAGGAGGAAACCAAAAGTGACAGCAAATGAAACCCCAGCGCGCTGCAAAGTAGGCATCGTTATGGGAAGTGATTCGGATCTGGGCGTAATGCAGGCGGCTGCCGAAATGCTAAAGCGGTTTGACATTGCATTTGAAATAACGGTGGCGTCGGCCCACCGTACACCGGATCGGGCCATTCGATTTGCCACAGAAGCGCGCAGCCGGGGTGTCCGGGTGATTATCGCCGGTGCCGGTCATGCTGCGCATCTGGCCGGCGTGCTGGCCGCCCACACGACTTTACCGGTCATCGGCGTGCCCATCGATTCATCTTGCCTCCAGGGTATGGATGCCCTGTTGTCCACCGTTCAAATGCCGCCGGGCATCCCGGTGGCCACCGTTTCCATCGGTAAATCCGGCGCGAAAAACGCCGCTATTCTGGCCGCCCAAATTTTGGCCGTAAGCGATGACGCGTTGGAGGCACGCCTGGCTGCATTCAAGCTGGAGATGGCCGAACAGGTGGAGAAGAAGGCCCGTGCCGTTGAAAATGCGTCGGCCTGATGTCTCGGGTCTGCCGCATATCCCCCCGTCAGCCGCAGCTGGATCGCATCGAACGAGCGGTACGGATTCTGAAAGATGGTGGCGTGGTGATCCTTCCCACCCGGGGACTGTATGGTTTGGGTTGCGTTGCATCTAATGCGGCGGCAGTAAGGCGCGTCTTTGACATCAAAAACCGCCCCATTGGAAAACCGTTGCTGGTGTTGATCAGCCATGCCGGTATGTTGCCGGAAGTTGTCTCATCGGTATCGCCTCTGGCCCAAAGACTGATGGCCGCTTTTTGGCCCGGCCGGATCACTTTGATCATGCAAGGTCGCAATGATTTATCGCCGGGTTTATGCGACCCAACCGGAAAAGTGGGCGTGCGCCTGGCAGGTCACCCTGTGGCAGCCGCTTTGGTGGAAGCTGTCGGCACCCCCATCACCGGAACCAGCGCCAACCTATCCGGTGACGGTGCCGCTGACCGCATCGGCGCGATCGATGACGGCGTTACTGCATCGGTGGATATGATATTGGATGCCGGTATCCTGATGGGCGGTCCGGGATCGACCGTGGTCGATGTTACCGGTCGGCGGCCCCGTATCCTGCGGGAAGGGGCCGTGGCTGCCGAGGATATTTCCAGAGCCGCCGGGGCTGGGGCCGCAAGCAATTCTGGCTGAAGGTCATTGTCCACCTCAGACGCAGATTCGTTGACTCGGGACGGTTCCTCTCTCTTTTCGATAGCGATCCCGATAGCGATCCCGATATCGATTTGCCGCGGGTGGCACCGGCAATTTGTTGCCGGTGGCCGCAGGCCAGGAGGATGATTCATCCCGGGACCGTTAGATCCACGCCCTCCGATCTGCTGTGCAGATATCCAGATACCCACCGGCCGGGATCAAGCGCCGATTTTCGGCCTTTGCCGCTGCCACCCCACGGCATTGCCGGTGGTCGTGGCCGGGAGGGTTTGATCCAGATGGTGCATACCTCTTGTTGCTTCGCAACCCTGGCAACTGGTTGCCAGGGCCACCCACCCCCATATTATCCAGAAGCGGTCACGATTTGCCGCGGCCTCGGTATGGGTATCGGGTTAGAATCGCTGGTGGGCCGCCTCCTGAGTTGACAAGAACGGGTAATTTGAATATATAGCCACATTCATTGCCGGAGTGGTGAAATTGGTAAACGCAGCGGACTCAAAATCCGCCGGGCCTTGCGCCCCTGAGAGTTCGATTCTCTCCTCCGGCACCATGCACATCCAGAGCTTGCCTTTTTGGGCAGGCTCTTTTTCTTCCATCGCTGCCGATGCAGCAGCAGCCGCAACACCGCTTTGGGCTCCCAAGGACATCTGTAAATTGAAAAGGGAGATGGGACGCAGCCAGTTGTGAAAAACATTCATTGCGCTTGCGCGTCCGTTGCAGGACAAATATAATACATTGAGCGTTTTCATGAGGTATGATGCCTTTGGCGGCATTTTCGCTCTGTCAGGGTCATTTGGTAAGGATTCTGCGGAATCGAAATTCCAACCTGTATTGGTTGCCGTCAGGGGCGTACCTGACACAGGAGATCGATAATGTGGCAAAAGTTTGTGGGATTAGCGGTGATATTCTTGACGCTGATTGCCGGTTCGCAAGTGTCCGCCCAAACGAAATGGCAGGCTTACCAAACCCTTCATCTCGAAAACGAACCCCTGGATATGCAAGTGGACAACCAAACCCGCAGAATTTACGTTTTGAATGATGCGGGGGAGATCCTGGTTTACGGCTTTAATGGACAAATGAAAGGTAAAATTGAGGTTGGAACGGACGTGGTGCGAATCAAGCCCGGACCAGGCGACGGGACGCTTTTTTTGCTGCGCAAAAAGGACAAATCCATCCAGTCGATTTCCATCCACGTAAAAGAAGAGATTGACATCAGCGGATCGCCTTTCAAAGGTGAAAAAGATGCACCGGTGACCATTGCCGTGTTCAGTGATTTTCAATGACCTTATTGTGCCGGGCTGGTGCCGGTACTCGAGCAGGTGCTCGAGCAATACCCAAGACAAGTCAAGATCGCGTTCAAACATTTTCCACTTCGCAATCATGCGTTTGCTTATAAAGCGGCTCAGGCGACAGTTGCCGCCCAACAGCAGGGAAAGTTTTGGCCGTTTCACGATATGCTGTTCAGGCAATTTAAAAAGATCAATGATCAGCGGATCGAGGAGATCAGCAGGATTCTGGAACTGGACGCGTCCCGATTTAAACAAGAGATGAATTCAGAGAAAACAAAGGCCCGCATAAACGCCGATATCGCGGAAGGACGTGACGCCGGTGTACGCGGTACGCCCACCGTTTTTATCAATGGGCAAGTGTTGAGAAACAAAACCTTGTCAGGATTCAAACAGGCGATTATCAATGCGCTTCGTCCCTAAACGTAGCGGTCGCTGTAAAATGGTAAAAGGAGACTTCAGATGTTAAGCCGGGTGAAGACATATTTTTGGATAGCACTGGGAATTGGCGCATTCTACTTTTTGTTGACGCACCATATCATCTTTTCCGGCTTCAGAGAGTTTGACCTCTTGAAAAAAGAAGAACTCACCTTGGAGTATACTTTTTACAGCGTGCGGACCAAATCGCCCTACGAAATATTGAAGGTCGATATACTGCGGGATGCGGGTATCGAAGATATTTTGTTGAAAAGGGGCATCATCTCAGAGCAGCGGCTCGACCAGGTGCTTGAACGGATCGATGCGATGAAGGCAAGGGAGGAAGGCCCGTCGGAATAGATGTTTGAATTGTTGCGGGCCGCACAAGAGGCACCGCAGGATTCCCATCCCGGCGCCCTGTGCCGAAAAAGGTTGTCACCACTTCTTCGGCGATCATTCTTCCTTTGCTGTTCCCACAGGAGTGGTGGGAGCGGCGGATGGGGCGCCTTGGTCCGTCTTTTCCAGGTATACCGAAACCAGAAAAACGAAGGCGAACGGCTGGGTCAGCAATATGCCGACAAATATGGATGTGCCGATGGAGATTAAGCCGACAAATAGAATAACCACCACGATATGGTCGGCAATGCTGTCATCGAAGGCCATTTTCCAGCCCGTTTTGATGGCATCGACCAGGCCCATTTGCCGGTCGGTCATCAGCGGCAGCATATAGATACAGCCGAAAGTCACGGCGAATATTACCGCCAGCCCTGGCAGTACCAGCAAAAAGAAGCCCACCACAACTGCGATCAGAACCACCACGGAAAATCCGCATAAGGGCAGAAAGTATCCCATTTGGGAGAAAAGATCCTCGATACGCGGTTCCCTTCCATCACGCAGCAATCGGATGATGGAATGGATAAATCCGGCCATGACAACCGGGAACAAGAGGCCAATCGTCAGACAGCTGACCACCAGAGACACGAATGTCATGAGGATAAGCATGGCGATGTGCTGAAGAGTGGTATTCCACGCCGCTTCCAGGTGTTTTTTGAAATCCATGCCGCTACTCCCTGTGCATTACCCCATGGGCAACATATTATCGGCCAGGCGGCTCGATGTTTTTCTGAGATTTTGGGCCAGCAAACGCGCCAACCCTTTGAGGATCAGAATACCGAGTTCAACATGATCGGACATCAGACGTTCAAAGTCTGATTGGGCAAATACGACGACCACCGTTTCCGATTTTGACAAGACGGTGGCCGCCCGGGGAAAATTGTCGATCAGGCACATTTCACCGATGGATCGACCTCGCTTGAGCGTGGCTACGACCTCATATTCCTCCGGTCCTTTTTTGGTCAGGACCTCGAGTGCGCCGGATTCGACAAAATATACACTTTCGGCCTTGTCCCATTGGTTGATCAGGGTCTCGCCGGGTTTAAGGGCCCGACGGTCCATATAAGCGGACAACGTCTCAAGCTCCTCTCGGCGCAAATTCCCAAACAACGGTATGTTTGAGATGAACTCTGTCAGATCGCTTGGCTGTTTCATAGATAGCATGTCAGGTTTATACGTTTTTGTATCCTAACATAAAGCCGCAGGCATCGAAAGCCACAATCCAGTTTCTATGTTTTTGTTGCCCTGGCCGATACATTATAGGGCCAACTGGTCATTGCAGCGGCTTTGTGTTAGATATTATTCAATAATGTGATGAAAATCCGTTGCCCGATTCTGAGCAAAATCGTGGGGATGCTGCGCTCCTCATTTTGTGGACCTGGGTTCGCAGCCAAAGCGCTGGAATTTCCCCGACGGGTAGGGGCTCTCAATTTGCCATGCATATCAATTTTTCCCATATCGAATTTTCTTATCCGGGCAGCCGAACACCGGTTCTGCGGGACCTTTGTCTCAACATAGACACGCCGGGGTTCCATGCCCTGTTTGGCCCTTCCGGGGTGGGGAAAACCTCGCTGGCGAGATTGATATCGGGAGATCTTTCAGCCCGCAGGGGGGAAATCCATGCCAATGGATTGTCGGCCATTCTGTATACCCATAACCATGAAAGGCTCCCAGGATGGGCGAGTATCGGCCGCCATCTGGACCGCATGACGCCGGACGGCGCCGTCGGGCTCAAAGATGAACTGGTCGAAAAATTCGGCCTCTCAGGGCTTTTGAACCAACGATTCCATCAACTTTCTCTGGGGCAGCAGAATCGCACCAACCTGCTTCGCTATCTGATACAGGATTTCCAGATGCTGATCATGGATGAGAGTCTGGCCAATGTGGACGAGCAGACCCGTGGGCGCATCATGGTGACCATCAAGGAGACCTTTCCCCATGCCATCTTTCTCTACATCAGCCACAATCTTTCGGAAGTGGCCCGGTATGCTCACCAGATCTGGGTGTTACGGGATGCGGCTAAATCGCCCCAGGCCGTCCTCGTCCACGGCCAAAACCATAGCGCATCGCAGGAGACGGACCCTGTGGCGCTGAAACAGACCATGCTGGAGATGATCCATGCTGCATAGGCGGTTATATCAGTTTATGTTGATCTACTGCCTGGCGCTGGCTTTACTGCTGGTGGTAAAGTATGCCATGGGGCTATCCGACTATGTGATTCCCGGTCCCGGGCTGTTCTGGCAAACCTTGTGCGATGGTGCCATGCGCTACCTCAAGGATGTAGCCGACACCTTGTCTGTTGCGGTGGTGGGGCAGTTGCTCTCCATCGTTTTGGCCTTGATGGTGGGCATTGCCGGCCGACGGGCAACCTGGTTGGGTTCTTTTATAAAAGTTGCGGCCTACAATGTGCAGGCCTATCCCATAGTGGCCATTGCGCCGATTCTTTTTATCTTGTTGGGGGACGGTTTCCTGACCCGTTTGCTCATTGCGGCCATGATCTGTTACTTTCCCCTTCTGCTTTCGGTGATCGGCATCATGTCCGAACCCATTGACGATATTGAGCACTTTTACAGGCAGACCGGACGAATGCGATGGCAGTTGGAGGTCAAGATCCGCGCATTCGAAAACATGCACAAACTGACGACCGTTGTGGCCGGCAGCTCCACCCTTGCGATGGCGGGTACCATCGTGGCAGAGTTTATCGCCGCCAATTCGGGTATCGGTTACAGCATACGCATCGCCCTCTATCAGAGCGATTTAGCGAAAATCCTTGCAGCATTGCTGGTCATCGGTATTACGCTGTCCACCTACCAGGGTGTCCTGGAGATCTGCGGCGGAATGATCAAACGGGGATGGATCGGCCGCATCGCTACATAAGGAGCACTGCCATGAAGTACCGTTTTGTGCTTTTAATTCTGATGTTGATGGTCTGGGAGAGAGAAGCGGTCGCCGGAGCCGATTCGGTCGTTTACCGCCTGAAATGGATTGCCAACATGAGTACGGTGGGTGATTATTACGCCCTCTCCCACGGCAATTTTCAGAAACAATCCCTTGCGGTGACGATCAAGCCCGGTGGTCCGGAAAGGGATGCCATCCGGGAGTTGGAATTGGGCCACGCCCAATTTGGCGTTGCCTCGGCTGACCAAGTGATTCGGGCGCTGGCCAAAGGTGCTCCCGTCGTGGTGGTGGCCCAGTTGTTTCAAGTTAACCCCCTGCAGTGGATCTACCGTGGCGACCGGCTCACCATCGATGGGTTGTCCGACCTGAAAGGCCTGCGGCTGGGTGTCACCTTTGGGAAAAACGACGAGATCATCATGCGCACGCTGCTGGCGCGCGGCAATATCGATGAACGCCAAGTCGAATTCCACAGTGTCCGGTTGGACTACACGCCCTTTTTCAAAGGAAAAGTGGATTTGTGGCCCGTCTATATCAATACACAGGGGATCGAGATCGGCGATAAAATGCGGGCTTCAGGGGAAGAGATCCGATTCATGGATCCCAGCCAATTCGGGGTTCGTTTCGTGGCCAATTCCGTTGTAACCTCCAGGGAGATGATCGAACGCCATCCCGAGCTGGTGAGGCGATTTGTAAGGGCCTTGTTGAACGGGTGGCGTCAGGCGATGGACCCGGCCAACGGCGCGCAGGCCGTTGCCGTGGTGCGGTCGTATGATCGAGATACAACGGATCAGATTCTTCAACGCCAACTGAGGGTAACGCGTAGGCTAATCAAGCCTTCCCCTGATCAGGTGATCGGTGCAATAGATCGAAAAGCGTGGCAGCAGACAGAAGAAATGATGGTGCAGCACCACCAGATTGCCCATCCAGTGGGAGTGATCGAGCACCTCAACTTTGAAATGGTCCAGTAGTCTATCGCACGTCAGTACTTCGATCGTTTCAGTTGGACCGGTTGCATGGCATCCGGTTCGAAAACAACGGATCATTTCTGGTGTGATGTGTGCATTTGGCGGGCATCGGCGCCCATAGGTGTGCAAATTAGGTTCATCGCGTCGGACGCCTGAATCAACGATTCGCCCTTACAAGCACTGGCTATCCCGGCGTAACGGCTGTCAATGGAACGGAATTGCTGGATGACATGGTGTAAAATTAAATAATATTAATAGGATATATATTGGTTAGGCTTTGGCCCGCTACATTTCTTCCATGGCCGCTAACCAATAAAGTGCTTTCAGCAGATTTTCTATCCAGATCCTCCTTTCTGGTATTTTTCTTGCTTTGACATTGTCCATTACAGACGGCTCACTCCCGATCTTCGCGGCTTCTAACAGCTCTGACATATAAAAATATCAATATGTTAAATCGCAATTACCATTGTGGATCCGTTGCGTTGTTTTCAGGGTTGTTTCGGGAAATGAGCAAAATCTATTCATCATAGGGGAAGGAGAAGGTAAAAATGGTCAGTTTTCGTTCATTGGTTATGATGATGACAGTGGCTGCTTTCGTGTTTGTCGGTATGGCTTGCTCCAGCAAGGAGCCCTCCAAAGCGCTCACCAGTAAGGCAGATGAGGGTCAACAGGCTACAGAGCAAAAGCAGGAACAGCCGGTTGCGGCCACCGACGAGAAATCGCCGGATATGCAGTCTGAGCAGGCTGAGTCCGCCCCGGCCACTGCCATGCCGAAAACGCTGGCGCTGACCGGAACCATCGCCCAGGAAGGAGACGATATTATGCTGGTAACCGATCTGGGCGATTATGTGGTTACCGGGCAGGACTTGTCATCGATGGTGGGGAAAAGTGTCAACGTCACCGGTGCCGTAGAAGAAACCGATGGTAAATACACCATCAACGTGACCTCATTCTCAGAGAATTAATCCTCGAATGGACAACCATCCTCTTTGGATGGACATCACAGTAGCAACCGGGCGCATGCGCCCGGTTGTTATCAGATTGGGGCTTGACCCCGACAAGGGAGATGTGCGTCCCCTGATCGGCTTTCATTTTTCCGCAGTGGGTCTTTCTGCATCTATGTTTGCAGACGGGATGGGCTGCAGTGGCGGTACTCCGGCATCAGCTTGGCGCTGACTCGGGATACAGGGACTTGATGTGGGTATCAAGGTCCCTGGAACGCATCCAGAAAAGGCCGATATTTCGTTTGGCATCATACTCCAACAGACGGTCGGTGGTTTTGTCGTCCACCCACACGTAACGATCCCGGCTGTTTTTGCTTCTCTGGCCAGGACCGTAGCGTTGAAAGATCGCCCGCTTCAGCCTTTCGTACCCGGGCTTGCCATCGATCCACATCGTGATGGTGTAGAGGCGGTTTTGCCAGAAACCGAAAACCAGGCCGTCCAACAGCGCATCACCCAAAGTCAGGGGGCCGTCCGGTTGCCAATATTGGTCTATGCCGCCGTATATCTCTTCGGTTTTGATTTTAGACAATCCGGGCAGATCGGCCGGGCGCATGTGCCAAGCGATGCCAGCAAACCCGATCCCATTTATTTTTTTATGATTTCCAGAGATTTCCCCTCGTATTTCCACGGATGATGGGGGCGGTGTCGAAGCGGGCTTATGTCCAGGGGCAGGGTCTATTCGAGGCGGTTGGGTGGTGGATCCATCTGAATGGCGGGCTGAATGACGGGCTGAATGACGGGATACCTGAGTCTTTGCAGATGGTGGTGCCGGATCCTGCAAGGAGGGGGCGCCCTCCCCATTATTGCGGATGATCGTCGCCACGTCAGTTTTGTCCACGCTGACCACCAGCCCTTGCATGTTAAAGCGTATCTTGTCCCTCTCCTCCCAGACTTTATCGGATGCGAATCGTTCCCCTGAGGTCAGAACCACTTCATCGGCATGGGCGGCTGAGAGCATCAACCAAGCACTTGCCAGCACCCAAACACTCCATCGGAAAAGAAAATTCATCAGGTCATCACCTTTCGATGAGATCGGTGTTCGGGGCGCTCGTCAGAGGGTTGCCGATTTTTATGCGCAGCACGGAGCCTTCCAGCCGGGCTTGAATATGGCCCGGTTTGGCCGAGAACGGCAGCTGAACATAACGATGCACCAGGACCGACTTATGCGCCTTGGCCGGTTTGGGTCCGGGCCGCTTGGGGGGCATCTTCTTTGCCCGAATCATCAACAGATCTCCCGATACTTCGAGATAGAGGCTCTCTTCGTCGATATCGGGCAATTCGATTTCGATGGAAATGATATCAGATGTTTCCTTTATTTTAACATCTGGAGAATTGCTGAACGATGGGGCTTTTTTCTTGTAACCCGGCGATTTTTCCGGAAGCTCAGGCAGCGGGGTGTCCTTCATGACCGGCCGCCATCCCAGAAGGCTTTCCCGTTGGTAAATACGATGGGATTTATGAAATGCAGCTGCAAAAAGGGCCTCTACAGAAATAGCCATGTGGGGAAGCTGGTTATTCAAAGGACGCGCCTTGGGTGCCATATACCTAACCTTTGTTCGATTTTACGGGGGAAAATCCACAGACGATGTTCACGCCTCCGGGTTTACTGTAAGATCGACCCGCTAGGGTAAAACTTGAGGCACTGATGACGGCTTTTGTTCCTCATGGTGGATTCGCATGCGGCTGTCTCGGATCATTCACTTGTCATTCCGCAAAACGTTCATTACAACGGCAATATGAAAACGCTGGCTGTGAAAATATCCTCAGCACCCGGAACCTATGCGGTCTGCCTGCGGCTAATGGCCTTCAGGTCCATCGTCATCGGCAAAATGGGCAAGATTGATTTTTCAGCGGGATGGTATGTCTATGTGGGGAGTGCAATGGGCCCCGGCGGACTCGCGGCGCGTATCGGCCGCCACTGTCGGGTTACAAAAAAGAAACATTGGCATATTGATTACCTGCGGCCGGCGACCCGTATGAAGGGGGCTTTCGTATCGGAAGATCCCGTGCGCAGGGAACACGAGTGGGCGCGTTGCCTTGGGACTGCATCCATAGCCGGTCGTCCGGTGAGCGGTTTTGGCTCAAGCGATTGCCGTTGCGTGGCACACCTTTTTTATTTCAATACCCGTCCCGCACCGGAGATCCTTGCATCGGCATTGAAGGCGCAATGGGTCAGAAGTCGATGATGCCTACATAGTTCTGAGGGGTTACGGCCCTCAATGCCGATTTGACGTCCTCTGCGACATCCAGGCCGTCAATGAAATCGGCAATGGCCCGGGCATTGATCTCACCATGGGTGCGGGTCAGCGCTTTCAACGCTTCATACGGATTGGGAAAGCCCTCGCGGCGCAGGATGGTTTGCAGCGCTTCCGCAACCACCGCCCAGTTGTTCTGCAGATCGCTTTGGACGCGATCTGCGTTGAGCAGCAGTTTTTCCATGCCGCGCAGAATGGAGTTATAAGCGATCATGGTGTGGGCCAGCGGAACACCGAGGTTGCGGGTAACGGTGGAATCGGTCAGATCGCGTTGCAGCCTCGAAATGGGGAGTTTTTCAGCCAAATGGCCGAGCAGGGCGCTGGCTACCCCCAAGTTTCCTTCGGCATTTTCAAAATCGATGGGGTTCACCTTGTGGGGCATGGCCGATGACCCCACCTCATCGGCTTTAATTTTTTGCTTAAAATACTCCATGGAGATGTAAGTCCACAGGTCCCGGCACATATCGATGAGGATGGTATTGGTGCGTCGCAGTCCGTCACAGAATGCCGCCAGGTGGTCATAAGGCTCGATCTGGGTCGTCACCTTGGTACGATAGAGGCCAAGGGTCTCTTCCACCAGCCGGTTTCCAAAGGCAACCCAGTCAATTTGCGGGTAGGCTACGTGGTGGGCGTTGAAATTGCCGGTGGCGCCTCCGAACTTGGCGGCAAAAGGGATATCCTCCAGCAGATCAAGCTGACCATTGAGCCGCTCGACAAAGACATAGATCTCTTTTCCCAACCGGGTGGGCGATGCCGGTTGTCCGTGGGTGCGCGCCAGCATGGGCACCTCTCTCCACTCTTCGGCCTTTCGCGTTAGAGAATGGATGACTTTCATCAGGTTCGGTTTTACTACCGTTCGCCAGGCCTCTTTCAGCGCCAACGGCATGGCGGTGTTGTTGATATCCTGGGAGGTGAGACCGAAGTGGATGAACTCCTTGCAATTGGACAGCTCCAGGCTGTCGAATCGTTCCTTTAGGAAATACTCCACGGCTTTGACATCGTGGTTGGTGACCTTTTCAATTTCTTTTACTTTTTGAGCATCATCGAGCGAGAAGCTCCCATATATGTCCCGCAGGTCGTCAAATCGACCGGCATCGAACCGATCAAGCTGAGGCAGAGGCAGGCGGCACAGGGCGATAAAATACTCTATCTCCACGCGCACCCGGTATCGTATCAGCGCACTTTCGCTGAAATACGCGGCCAATGGTGCGGCTGTCCGGCGGTAACGGCCGTCGATGGGGGAGATGGCCTCTAAAGCACTGAAGGTCATGGCAAGCCCTTTCTGCAAAATTGAATTGCCAGGTTTCAAGATAAGAGAGAGCGGAGTATATGCCCTCGGCATTGCTGATGTCAAGGTAGCTCCGCGGCATCCAGCGATTCTATCTGAACACGATTCAGCAAGGGAAAAAATCGACCCCGATCCCGATCCCGACCCCGAGATCGCGGTAAATCGGGGTCGGAATCGCTATCGGAATCGGAATCGAAAAGATAAATGAAACAGCTCATGGTCCATATACGGTTCGCAAAAGATTATCTTGCAGATGAACTGAATTATGGGCCGTTTATGATGATTGACATTATGTTAGAAGCGCTTCGCGGTATCAAAGGCCGAAATTCTTCAGTCTATTCGGACGGTAAAAATCACTGGCCTTGGAAATCATTCAACCGCTTTGCCAGTCCGGTGTACCGCTGTTGCGGCGTATTGTTTTTGACGCCCATGGCCATGGCCTTGCGGGTACCGATAACCACAACCAATTGTCGTGCGCGGGTGATCCCCGTGTAGATCAAATTGCGCTGCAGCAGGAGGTAGTGCCCGGTGGTGACCGGCATCACAACCGCCGGATATTCCGATCCCTGAGATTTGTGGATGGAAATGGCGTAGGCCAGTACCACCTCCTCCATCTCATCGAACGCATAGGGGATATGGCGGGTGTCGAAACGTATTGTGACCGACTTGGTTGTAGGGTCAATCCGTATTATTCGGCCGATATCGCCGTTAAATACCTGTTTGTCGTAGTTGTTTCGGACCTGCATCACCTTGTCCTGCAGGCCGAAGCGCTGCTCGCCGCGGCCGACATAGGCCTCCTGCGGATTCAAGGTTTTCTGGAGCTGGCGATTCAGGTTTTCAGCGCCGATGATGCCCCGGTGCATGGGACTCAGGACCTGTATTTCCTCCACGGCGTCCAAGCCGAAGCGCTGGGGAATACGCTGGCTGACCAGCGTCAGAATCGTGGAGAGGATCTTTTCCGGATCTTCTTGCTCGATGAAATAAAAGTCCCCTAATTTTTTTCGGGAGACCGGGTCCGAACGCGGCATTTTTCCGGCGTTGATCCGGTGGGCATTGACGACAATGCGGCTGTTTCTGGCTTGGCGGAAGATTTCGTTAAGGGTAACCTTGGGGATTACGTCGGATGCCAGAATGTCTTTAAGCACGTTTCCCGGCCCCACAGATGGCAGTTGATGGACATCTCCAACCAGGATGAGCGTGGTGGCGGCCGGGACAGCTATCAGCAAATGGTGCATGAGCACGGCATCGATCATGGACGCTTCGTCCACCACCAGAAGGTCCCCATCCAATGGGTTGTGCTGATCGCGCTGAAATCCGCCCTGGCCCGGATTGTACTCCAATAATCGATGAATGGTTTTAGACGGCCGCCCCGTGGCCTCTCCGAGGCGCTTGGCCGCACGGCCGGTGGGAGCGGCCAGTAAAATTTGGGCTCGAATGTGTTCGTACAGGTGCGTGATGGCCCGGACGATGGTGGTTTTTCCGGTACCGGGTCCCCCGGTGATAACCAATACTTTGGAGGTTAATGCCATGGCGACCGCGTCCTGCTGGCTCCGGGCCAGGTTCAGTTTGAGGCGGGATTGCACCCACTCCACAGCCTGTCGCTTTTCGATTCTTCCCGGATAAAGCGGGGCGGCCAGCAGTAAACGAAGCTGCCGTGCAATCGATATCTCGCAATGGTAGTATTGGCTGAGGTAGACCGGCTGGCCATCGAGCACCGGCGGTTGGCTATTGTCTTCCACCACTTCAATGACGATTTCCTTGTTTCTATCCAAAGCGTCCATGGCTTTCTCAAGAGGAGGGCGCAGGGATTTGAGTACGGCGCGGCATTTGGAGATCAGAGCTGTATAGGGATAGTAGAGATGGCCGCTGTCCGCCAATTGGTGGAGCACATAAAGAATGCCCGCTTGCAGGCGCAATGGCGCATCCTTTTCATATCCGAGCTTTGCGGCGATGCCGTCGGCAATGAGGAAACCGATTCCGAAGATATCGTGGGCCAGACGATAGGGGTTCCGGCGAACCACGGCAATGGTTTTCTCTCCATATTGACGGTAGATCTTCTGCGCATACGATGGACTGACACCATGGCTTTGAAGAAAGAGCATAATATGGCGGATATCCCGATGCAACCGCCACTCTTTTGTGATGGTCGCGGCGCGCTTGGCGCCGATCCCCGGCACTTCGGTCAGCCGGGAAATGTGGTGCTCCAGGATATCGAGGGTGTCTGATTTGAATCGTTGAACGATCCGGCGGGCCATCTCTGGTCCGATCCCTCTTATCATTCCTGAACCGAGATATTTTTCAATTCCGTCCATGGTCACGGGCGGTCGGGATTTGATTTGCACTGCTTTGAATTGTCGCCCGAATTTGGGATGCTCGGTCCAACGTCCTTTGGCCGTTATCATGGTGCCCGGTATGGGTTGATTCATGTGACCGATGACGGCGACCGTCGAATTTTGCTCCGTGCAGCGCACTTTGGCGATGGTAAAAGCACTGGCATCATCACGATAAGTGATCTGCTCTACTTCTCCGATAAGATCGGTCAGGGAATCCTTTTGGTGGTCGGCCATATGCGTACAAAGGTTGAGATAGCTGTCCTGCGCAAATGGAGCGCAACGCCCCTGAAAATCGGGTGGTTTGGATTCGTTGTTTTACACCGGGCAGTATGCACCCGGTTTGGGATCGTTCCAACCTTGCAGCACTATAATCACGTCATTACACGCAGGTCAAAGACTAATCCTTTTCCGCTCCTCACCGGCGACGATGGGGATGGATGCGTAAAGGCGGCAAGACGTCATGTAAATTGAAGTGCTCGGCCAGCCTGGCTGACAAAGGCGTCGGATAGCTTCAGGACGTACTGATTCTTTGATTGACAACTCTCTTTCTCGTGTTCAATATAGGAATGCTTAATAAAAAGACAGCGGTCACTCTCTATCCCTCAAAATATGATTAAGGTAGTTGGACATGGGATACGTTTTTGACTTCCACGATGCGCAGAGCTATGGGCAATCGATTCTGGCGCCTGGGAACCGCTGCATGATCGAGCTGGAAAGTCAGCTTATGATCAATCTTCTTAAGCCTTCGCCTGGAGAGTCTGTTCTGGATATTGGGTGCGGTACCGGTATCAGTATAAAACCTTTGCTGGCGAGCGGGCTCAATGTTACCGGGATTGATCCTTCGCCCTACATGCTGGATAT
The DNA here is from genome assembly GCA_037387725.1 of Desulfobacteraceae bacterium. Taxonomy (GTDB): domain Bacteria; phylum Desulfobacterota; class Desulfobacteria; order Desulfobacterales; family Desulfosarcinaceae; genus JARRKU01. The sequence continues at coordinate 5,530 of JARRKU010000014.1, read as the reverse complement.
GGCCAATGAGACGCTGGGTCAGAAGGTGGATCTTTACAGCGGTTATGCAGAAGACCTCCCTTTTGACGACAATTCGTTCAACCATGCCTGCTTTTTTACCGCTTTGGAATTCGTGGACAATCCCGCAAGGGCCATCGAGGAGGCGTGTCGGGTGGCCAAGGACAGGGTATTTGTGGGATTCTTAAACAGCTATGCCTTGAAGGGTATTCAGCGTCGGCTAAAAGGTATCTTTACATCGACAATATTTAACAAGGCGCGTTTTTTCTCCGTATGGGAACTCAAGGCCCTGGTTCGCGGCATGACCGGCCCGGTCCCCATCGAATGGCGTACCGTACTTCAATTGACCAATGCCAAAGGGAAACTAACCCAGGCTTTTGAACAGTCAGGGTTTGTTCAGCGTTGTCCTTTTGGTGCATTTGCCGGTCTGGTCGTGACCTTGGTGCCCCGATTTCGTACCCGGCCGCTGACCATGCGTTACCAGCCCAAAAAAATCAAATCGCCCCTGACGTGCTGATCAGCTGCCCAGCGGTCGGACCGGGTTTCTGGTTCTGTTGGGGGCAGGGCATTGAACTATGAACCAGGAACCATGAACCAAGCCAATGGAAGCCTACCTCTACGAAAAGCTCGAGAATCAGAAGGTGCGCTGCAATTTGTGCAGCCATCATTGCGTGGTTAAATCCGGGGGAAGGGGAATCTGCGGTGTTCGTGAGAACCGAGGTGGCCTGCTCCAAACCCTGGTATACGGACGGCTTATCGCCCAGAACGTTGATCCCATCGAAAAAAAGCCCCTCTTTCATCTGCTGCCGGGGAGCCGCTCCTACTCCATCGCCACCGTGGGATGCAACTTCAAGTGCCGTTTCTGTCAAAACGCCGACATCGCGCAGATGCCCAATGATCGTCAGGGCGCCATCATGGGAGCGGCGGTGACGCCGGAAAAGATTGTACAAGCCGCCTTGGCCCAGGATTGCCGAAGCATCGCATACACTTATACCGAACCCACCATCTATTTTGAGCTGGCCTTTGAGACCGCAAAGCTTGCTCACGAGAAAGGATTGAAAAACGTCTTCGTGACCAACGGTTACATGAGCTCCCAGGCACTGGAGATGGTGTCGCCCTATCTGGATGCCGCCAACGTGGACCTAAAGGCTTTTTCCAATGATTTTTACAAAAACCAGTGCAGCGCCAAACTGGAGCCGGTCAAGGAGACGCTGCGGCAGATGAAAGCCAGGAAGATCATGGTTGAGGTCACCACTTTGCTGATCCCTGGATTGAACGACGATCCAGATGAATTGACCGGTTTAGCGGGATTTATCGCCGAAGCGCTCGGGGCTGAAACGCCATGGCATATCAGTCGCTTCCATCCCACCTACCGGTTGACGGACCGCGGCCCCACTCCGGTGAGTTCCCTTCGCAGGGCCTACGATACCGGTGTGAAGGCGGGGTTGCACTATGTTTATATGGGAAACGTGCCCGGGCAGGGGGGAGAGAACACTTTTTGCCATCACTGCAAGGCGCTCCTGGTGGAACGTGCGGGGTTCTATATCCGGCAGAACGCTATCCGCAACGACAGCTGCCCCGAATGCGGAACACCGGTTCATGGGATTGGGATGAACGGCGGGTAAGGCACTGCCCAATCGGTATCACTATGGCATTATGCTCTGGATTAAGCTCTTATAAATAGACAGAATACGTTAACTTTAAACTGGCATAGCTAACGCGAGTTCGCCTTAATTTTGGTTATACCTTCTGCGGTTCATCCAGCTTCGATCGACTTTGGAAGATTGAAATAGTGCTCTGCCTCTTGAAGCCGCCCGCGTTTACGGCATCCATTAGCATATATGGCGCACTTGCGGGTCAGAGTGTCCATGGCGGCTTTTTGTTGAAAGGCTGATAGACAGCCTTGCGCTAGTATCTTTACAAGGGCCTGGATGCGATACTTGTCCAGTTCAGCCATGGACGAGAGCTGATCACTGTGGCCGCCCCGTTTCACGACTAAAGGTGTGTCGACCAGATGGATCGGGTATTTCCAGCTGATTCTCAGCCACATGTCATAGTCTTCGCAAGCCGGCAGTGATTCGTCGAACAATCCCACCTCTTCAAACAGCCCTTTGCGGATCATCACGGCCGATGGGCTCACCAGGCACAATGGCAGGTTCTTTTCGAAGATCATTCCCGAAAATTTTTGATGTCGCTTCTTGGGGTTGATGCGTTTGGCGTTGCGAATCCAGGTCTCTTCAGTCTGACAGATCACAGCGTCGGGATGGCTGTCAAAGAAAGCATGCTGTTCTTTCAGCTTTTCCGGCAACCAGTAATCATCCGAATCGAGCAAAGCGATGTACGTTCCATGAGATTGTCGGATGCCGGCATTGCGCGCTGCGCTAACGCCTTGATTGATTTGTCGTATCACTGTCAGGCGATCGGTATAGGCCGCCAGTAGATCCGACGTGCCGTCTGTCGATCCGTCATCCACCACAATGAGTTCATCCGCTGGATATGTCTGGTTCAACACGGAGTCGATCGCCTGACCCAGATACCCACATCGATTGAAAGTCGGGATGATCACCGATATCGTCGGGCGTTGGTTTGTATTTGCCAGCTTGCGGCCGTTATCTGCACTAGTTGACATATCGGATTTCATCGGCAATAATTTATAGTTAAAGGTTAGGACTTGTTTCTTATCATCTTCAAACGAACGCTTGGGTAACATTCAGTGCGAATGCCCTATTGCTGTGGCGACTGGCCGGCAATAGATAAGCCATTTCGTTAGGCGAACAATTGTATAGCGCTTTGGTTCTCGCTGAATTTCGAGCCGGATCTTTCCACCCGGCTAAATTGTTGTTGTCCGAGACGTACCGTTTCCTCTTCATCGGCTGCCGCATCTGCCGATGTATGCCCCCCCGGAGATGGGCGTCAATCGCTTGCTTGCGTTGAGCCGGAGTTCATCTCTGCCTGGCGGCCATTGTTATAAGGCCCAAAACGCGGGTATGTCAATTGTGTCTATCATTAAGGTCATGACAGGCATGGTTGCATTTTTGCCATGCTTGCATTCCCAAATAGCCATGTTCATTCCATTTGGGGAAATTTGGTTTGTTAACGTATAACCAGGTCAGGAGGCGTTTATGAAAAAGGTTGTGACATGCATGATGGTCTTTATGGTTGTGTTGGCATTTTCGGCGTGCGGTGGTGAAGAAAAGGCCCAGACGGGTTCCACCGAACAAGCCGCTTCGGCACCAGCCAAGACACAGTACGTGACCATCGGCACTGGAGGCATTACCGGGGTCTACTATCCCACAGGTGGCGCCATTGCCAAAATCGTCAACAAGAAACGCGATGTATACAATATTCGGTGCACGGTTGAATCCACCGGTGGATCGGTCTTCAATGTCAATGCCGTGATGGCGGGCGACCTGGAATTCGGCGTCGTGCAGTCCGACCGTCAATATCAGGCGATCAAAGGAGAGGCTGAATGGAAAGACAAGGGACCCCAGACCGATCTGCGGGCTGTCTTCAGCATCCATCCCGAGTCTGTTACGCTGGTAGCGGCAGTGGATTCCGGCGTTAAAACGATCACCGATCTCAAGGGCAAGCGCGTCAACATCGGCAACCCCGGGTCCGGTCAGCGTCAAAACTCCATCGATGCCCTGGATGCCGTGGGGCTCAACTACGAAACCGATCTTAACGCGGAAGGGGTAAAGGCGGCTGAGGCCCCCGGTCTGCTGCAAGACGGCCGGATTGACGCCTTTTTCTACACCGTGGGTCATCCCAGCGGCGCCATTAAAGAGGCCACGGCCGGCGCCCGCAAGGTCGCCTTCGTAAGCATTACCGGCATCGATGCCTTGCTGGCCAAGTATCCTTACTATGCCAAATCGATGATTCCCGTGTCGCTCTATCCTGGCGCGGTCAACACCGAAGATGTGCCAACTTTTGGCGTAAAGGCGACCTTTGTCACTTCGGCCAAGGTCCCGGAGGATGTGGTCTATGCCGTAACCAAAGAAGTCTTCGATAACTTTGACGACTTCAAAAAACTCCATCCGGCTTACGCCGTGCTGACCAAGGAGGGCATGCTGGAGGGGCTCTCTGCGGAGATTCACCCAGGCGCCATGAAGTATTATAAAGAGGTCGGATTGAAATAAAAAGCGTGACCGGTGTTCGGCTCGCGGAATGCTTCGAACCGAATACCGGATCTTCCATGATTTGGATCCTGCCCCCGTTGGGGCGGGCTCTCTTGGGGCGGAGCGGCACGGCCGCCTGCGGCCCGAGGCGCATTGGTTGCCATATCCCATTGAGTTCAGCGCTGGTAAGCCGATAAGAGGATTTTCATGAGCAATTTTCTATCCACAGACAAGGACGAGGGGATCGAAGTCGCCAAGCGGATGGCCGAAGAGGAAGAGGGAATGGGCCGCCGCCCCAAAGGCTTTTCAAAATATGTCATTCCATCCGTTGCGGTGGTCTGGAGCCTTTTTCAACTCGCCATCGCCAAGTGGTGGGTGCTCGATTCCACCTTTACCCGTGCCATCCATTTGAGCTTCGCCCTGTTGCTTGTCTATCTCAATTATCCGCTGCTCAAAAAACCGTTTTTGGGTCTTAAATTCCTGGCAGTCACCGATCGCATTCCGCTGCTGGACTATGCCGTGAGCATCGTGGCCGCATTTGCCGCCCTGTATATCGCCATAGATTACGACGGTCTGACCACCCGCTACGGGATGCCCATCGTCCGTGATCTGATCATCGGCGGCATCCTGGTGGTCCTGCTCCTGGAGGCATCACGCCGGGTGATCGGACCGGCCCTGCCGGTTATTGCCACGGTTTTCATCCTTTACGCCTTTCTCGGGCCGCACATGCCGGAGGTCATCGAATTCAAGGGGGTGTCCCTGAACCGGTTTATGGGGCAGATGACCATGTCCACAGAGGGCATATATGGCATTCCCCTGGATGTTTCGGCCACCATTGTCTACCTGTATGTGTTGTTCGGCGCCATGCTGGACAAAGCCGGCGGCGGGAAATATTTTATCAAACTGGCCCTGTCCCTGTTGGGGGGGTTCAAGGGCGGGCCGGCCAAAGCGGCGGTGATGGGCAGCGGGCTCTCCGGGCTGGTATCCGGTTCCAGCATCGCCAACATCGTCACGACCGGCACCTTTACCATTCCACTGATGAAAAAGGTGGGGTATCCGCCCACCAAGGCCGCGGCTGTGGAAGTAGCGGCCAGCACGGACGGACAACTGGCCCCTCCCATCATGGGAGCGGCCGCCTTTATCATCGCCGAGTATGTCAATGTGCCCTACGTTGAGGTGATCAAGGCGGCGGCAATACCTGCTTTTGCGTCATATGCGGCCCTGTTCTACATCACGCACATCGAGGCCTCCAAATTGGGCTTGAAAGGCATGCCGCGCAATGAGTTGCCTCCATTTTTTAAGACCTTGCTGTCGGGTGCTCACTATCTACTGCCCTTGTTCGTTCTGCTCTACGAATTGATCGTGGTTCGCCACACCCCGGAACGTGCAGCCTTTGAAGCAATTTTGCTTATGGCATT
>JARRKU010000013.1:9366-114027 GCA_037387725.1 Desulfobacteraceae bacterium | reverse complement strand
AATCGTTGGCGTACTTCCTCGACAATGTTATCGCCGAGCTGCATGTCGTGCTCAAAAGCAAAACACTCAACCTCCTGTTCCTCGCCTAGTCCGGCAAGTAAGGCATTGATAATGTCGCGGTCAGCACCGGTATAGCTAAAGAAGACGCGATATCGTGCCATTATGCACACTCCGCCGTCGCAAAGAGCGAATGCCAAGTACACCTTTCAATATTTTTAACATCAAGAAGAGAGAGTTCATAGAATTTGTGAAAACCTTTAATCCGCCTGTTGAACAGATCCGGGTATCCCCATTTTTAGGGTGATAAACAGTTATATCTTGGTTGCGGTGAAAAAAGGTCGGATTCAATATATCCCAGCGCACCCAACCATGTCAAAATTTGATTGGAAGCTGTCCCGTTGAACAACGTCTTGCCAAAATGCTCAAGGATTTACGCAAACGGTCGATATTCTTGCCAATGATAGGTCCGGAAAATGATGCAGCGGCCCCCGGTGGGAAGCCGGACGGGCACAAGCGTTTGGACTTATTGAATTTTAACTTGCGTCCAACTCAACAGGACGGCCGGGTTGGTTGTTGCGTTGAATAGAGCATTGAGCCGGGACCATGTTACTCAAAGAACCCAATTATACCCGTAAAGCGCAGCGTATCGACCTGCCCCTGCTGGTGCAGATCGATGGACGGGCTTACAAGACCAAGGACTGGTCTCTGGCCGGGGTGGGGATTCTGGACCTGGACCTGCCCTTTGAAATGGATCGACGGCTCGACTGCAAGCTGATCCTGCCCATGGAAGGGGCCAACTTCGTCCTCTCCGCCGCCATTGTGATGAAAAACAAGCGCGGCAATATCATCGGTTGCGAATTCAAGGATCTGGCGCCCAAGAACAAGCGGGTGCTGCGGCGCTTTATCGAGCTGGCCATCGAAGGCCAGATCGACAACGTGGAAGATTTTATCGCCGCCTATTCCGAACCGGTGTTTGAAACCCCTATCGGCGAAGCCCTGGCCCTGGAGGAAAAAGAAGCGGTCAAGATCAAAAAGACCTTTCTGAAAAAGAGCCTGGCCTTTTTGTTCGTGGGGGTGGTGATCGCCCTGGTGATCGGCTACACAACGGTTTACAACCTTCAGTACAAGATTTTTTCCACCGGCGTGGTGACCGGCAGTTTGATCAAAGTCACGGCCAACAACACCGGCATCCTGGACAAGATCCATGTGGACATCCACGATATCGTGGACCCCGGCCTGGTGCTGTTCGACATGACGACACCGGAAACCGGCGACCGGGCTGGATCGGCCGGGGTGGTGGTCAAGGACCTGGCGCCTGGCAAGCGGGCTGGTTTTGTTCCCTATGTCAGCGATGTGATCGACAGCTTGAAAGCGCGGGCCGAGAGCAAGCAGCGCGAATATGAGGATGCGGTGGCGCTGTATGACCAGCGGCTGATCACCCTCAAGGACTACAACCTGGTCTATAACAACTATCTGAGGGCCAAGGTGGAATACGAACACGAAAAAGACCGGGTGGTCCGCGAGAACGATCGACGCAGGGAGAAGCGCGCGGCGTTGCGGGACAAGATCACCGCCGTAAAAACGCCATCGGCCGGGACGGCGGCCGGACCGTCGCTCCACCGGCGGATCTCGCCCATCGAAGGGGAGGTCTATCGCATCGAGCACAATGCGGGAGAATTCGTGCACCCGGACGATACGGTCATGGTGCTGGTCACCCGCGGAAAACCCTTTGTGGTGCTGAAACTGCACTCCCGGGACATCTACAAGGTCAAAATCAATGACGATGCCCGCATCTACTCCAAGTACAACGATGTCTCCTATCGCGGCAAGGTGACCCAGATCGGTTATGCCGCGGTGAACGCCGACGCCACCATCTCCCTGGAGACCAGTCTGAACGAGAGCCTGGTCAAGATCGAATTCCTCGACGACGAGATCGCCTTTCCCCTCAACTCCCGGGTGGAAGTGCGCATCCGGCGTGATTTTTTAAGGAGCTGACCATGGTCCGGCGATTCGGGAAGAAGACAGCCCTCAAGTCCCTGGTGGTGCCCGCGGTTTTCTACCTCACCCTGGCGTTTTGCATCGGCTATCTCTTCTGGCCCTATTTCTACTATATGAAAAACGAAACCCTGATCGTTCTGGGCTCGTTTGCCATCTGGCGATATGGCTGGCAGGCCACCCACTACCTGCGCGCCATCTTCTACCGCCTCTTCTACTACCCCCGTCTGAAGAAGCGGGCCGCTGCCCTGCCGGAAAGCCGGCGTTTTCCCCGGCACCTGTTTTTCATCATTCCGTCCTACAACGAAGACGCCTGGGTCAGCCGGGAGGCCTTTCACTCCATTCTCTCCGAACTGGGCAAGATCCCGTCCAGCGCGACCTTGATCGTGGCCACCGGCTCGGACAAGGACGATTCGGTGATCTCGTCCATCTACAACTCCCACCCGGTCAAAGAAAAGGTGGACCTGATCTTCCAGCGCCAATCCAAGGGCAAGCGCATCGCCATGGGCCACGCCCTTCGCAGCGCGGCCCGGCGGTATCACATGATGGACGACGATCCCAACTCGGCCACCATTTTCATGGACGGCGACTCCTATCTGGCGCCGGGCACCCTGGCCAGCGTACTGCCCTATTTCGGCCTCCTGCCCCGCCTGGGCGCGTTGACCACCAACGAAGTGGCTTTCATCAATACCGAGTCGTCCTGGTACAAGACCTGGTTCAATCTCAAATTCGGACAGCGCCATATCCTGTTTCAATCCCATTCCCTATCGAAAAAGGTGCTGACCCTGACCGGCCGTTTTTCCGTGTTCCGCTCCTCCATCGTGGTGCAGGAGGACCTGATCCGGCAGATCGAAAACGATGTGATCACCCATTGGCGCCACGGCAAGTTCCGTTTTCTCATGGGCGACGACAAGAGCAGCTGGTACTACCTGCTCAAAAACCAGTGGGAGATGCTCTACCTTCCCGATGTACTGTGCTATTCCCTGGAGAGCCGCGACGCCGACTTTCTCGAGCTGAGCCTCTCCCTGCCCTACCGCTGGTACGGCAACACGCTGCGCAACAACGACCGGGCGCTGGCCGTGGGCTGGCGCAAGGTGGGCATTTTCATCTGGCTGTGCATCCTGGACCAGCGCCTTTCCATGTGGACGTCGCTGGTGGGGATATCCGGGGCGGTGATCTTGAGCCTGTCCAAATCCTTCATCTACCTGCCCATGTATATCGCCTGGGTCTTGATCGTGCGAACGGTCCAGATGACCGTCATCACTTACTGCGGCCACCCGGTGTCCATGCGGACCATCCCCTTGATGCTCTACAACCAATGGATCGGCGCCTTCATAAAGATCCACTCCTACTTCAACCTGTCGAGCCAGAAGTGGTCCAAGGGCGCCAGTAAACAGCAGAAAAGCCCGGACAGCGTCGGGATCGACCACCCCATGGCGCGCTGGATTCCGACCTATTCCATGGCCCTGTTCTATGTGATCTTCTTCTGGGTGCTGCTGCTGGCCGAACATGCCGTGCGCATGCCCGACTTCAATATCTTTAAAAACGAAGCCCGCGCCTCCGTGGCATCGCCTTTGCTCGCTGATGCCGATGCCATCGTTGCCGATGACGGACTCGATGACGCACCGGCCATCAACCGGGCCATTGCCGCCCACGACGGGGAAGAACCGCTGATCATCACCCTGCCCGAAGGGGTGCTGGATATCCTCACCCCTGTGAAGATCGGCCGCAGCAATGTGACGCTCCAGGGGGCCGGGCCGGATCGGACCCATTTGCGGGTGAATCTGACAAGTGCTTCGGCGGCGGCCATCGCGGTTTCCGGCGCCAGGGGGCCGGTCATCGGCCGCTTGAACCATGCGGTGCAGTCCGGGGATACCACGGCTGACGCTTCGCTGGCCAACGCCTCGTCGGATCGATCATTGGCTGCCGGACAAGTATTGCTATTGTCCCAGCCCAATACCGAGGGATTTTTCAACCGTTTGGACAGCCGGAAGTGGAAGAGACGCTATCCGGCCATCCGCCAGACCCTTGTGCGCCTGAATCGCCCTTCGACCGACAACCGTCTCTACTTCGCCCGTGAGATCGGCCGCCCCTTCGACGGTGGCGCCACCACGGTCTCTTTGGTTGCACCTGTGTCCAATGTGGTGTTGAAAGGATTTACCATTCGACAGGTGGTCGACGGCCATGACAGCAGCGAGGTGATCGGGGTCTATGAAAACCGCTTCAGCAGCCATGCGGTGGATGCCATCGCATTTCAATGGGCCCTTTTCTGCCGGGTGGAAGATGTGGCCATCCACGACGCCGGCCGGCACCCCCTGGTGTTTGAGAACAGCCTGGCGTGCAGTGCAAAGGGCCTCTCGATCCGGGGCGCCTGGAACAAGGGGCCCGGCGGCAACGGCTACCTCAAGCTCTCGCGGGCCTATCACTGCCGGCTAACCGATATTGCGGTGGACGATATCCGGCATATCACGTTGCAATGGAGTTCAGCCTATAACCTGTTGCGCGACATCCGGTCGGGTGTGGACATCAATTTCCACGGCGGGGGCGAGCATCACAACCGCGTTGAGCAGGTTGTCTTTTCCATTCCGCCCCATCATCCCTGGCCGCCTGTGGTGGTGACCGGCGGCAATGCCCGCTGGGCGCCGCCTAGCGGGCCGGACAACCTGTTCGAGTCCCGGCGATTAACGCCCGGGGATCTTCCGAATGGGTCAGGGCGGCAATCTTGACGAGGATTTCATACAACTTTAGACGCGCCTGGATCGCTTCGTAGCGCAGATCGATCTCTTCCATGCGGATCTGGTCAAGGGAGCGTTCCGGGGTATGGTCCAGGTCTTCGAGGGCCCGCCGGGCGCGTATCTGCTCATAGGTCTTTCTTTGGGCGCTCTTTTCCAGTTCCAGCAGCAGCATCTGGATGTGTGTCTGCTGGAAGGTGAAAAAATCATAAAGCTTTTCCAGGTTGGTTTTGATACGCCGGGTCAGCACGGCGGCCTGGTGTTGGTAGAGCCTTTTTTCCCGGTCGATCAAAGGGCCGCGTTTGCTATCCCAATGCAGGGGAATCTTCACCTCAAATCCGACATTGCTGCGCGTGGTGTCGTTAAAATCATCACGCTGCTCCACATAAAGATTCAGCGACAGATCGTCAGTCCATGAACGGGCGTACTGGGCCCGCTCGACCAGGTTTTGCTGGATTTTCAGCGGATAGGCTTGCTCCACGGCCGCTTGCTGCGCCTGGTCAAGGGCTTTTCAATTGGGCCTGGCGGTATTTAAACCGGATGTGATCGAAATCGTCCCGGGTGATATACCCATTTTCCAGCTGCACCCGACGGCGGCGCAGGATATCGGCCAACAGGGCGGTGAGTTCTTCGGCTTGATGGTGCTGTACTGCCTGGGACAGAAACGCGATGCCGTCCAGTTGCTGGTTCATATGGTGCTGGTTGACGTCGTTGAGCATTTGCAGGGTCTGGAGCGTATTCGTGTTGCGCTTCTTTTCCAGCGCTTTTTTTCGCTCGTAGCGTCCGTGTTTGAACAGGTCCCACTCCAGGCGATAGTTGTAATCGGTATCGCCGGAATCGGCGTCCACGGCCGCACCGGAGATGAAATAAACGCCCCGGAAAGGACGCTGTTCTTTCAGACCGGCCAGATAGCCGTCGGCGTCCGCCTCGATGGCGGACCTGGAGGATGGACGCTCTTCTGCTGCAGCATCCGGGAACTGCCGCCGCAAATCGTCCGGTAAAAAGGTGGTCTGCCGGATGGTTTCATCCACAGACAACCAGGCGTCATCGGTCTCGACGGGTCGGTCGACAGGTGGTTCGGCCGGCCCGGCGATCTTTTCAGCGGGGCGTTGGGAAGCCGATCGGTCGGCAGCGACGGTTATAAGCGGCGTGATCAACAGCCAAACGACGATCAACACCAGACTCCGCGTCAATCCGTGGATCTTCGTTGACTTGGTGAACAATAGGCTAAATGCGGCAAAGGTGCGGCGGCAGATGCAATGACACCTGCCGGGGCGGTCATTACCTCCGGCACCCGAATTTGGCCGTGGGTTTGTATCGTGTCTCATTATACTTCAACAGCTGTCTCTCTTTTGATTCATTCCGGGGGATTTTCCCTGACGGCTTACCAGGAAACATCGGTTTTTTATTAAAAAATCTTTAATTTAATTGCGGGTACAGCCGGCGCTCCAGTTGGACGACGCCGTGTGATGAACCGGTTCCGGCACGAAAACCGGCCACGATGCCAAACCGTTGACAAGTTTCCATCGGTTTGCCATACTCGTCTTACCAATCGCACAATAACATAACATACTGTAATCACATATATTATTACCATGAGTGAATCGTTGGCCTGTAAACATTTTAAAAACCCTGGCACACAATTAGAATTTTTCATCCAATATCCCATAGGAGACTGCAATGATGGCGAGCCAACAGGTAGACGTTTTGATTATCGGTGCCGGTCCTTCAGGAGTCAGTGCCGCTGCGCTCATTCAGAAAGCCGGGTTCAAGGTTTGTGTGGTTGAGCGGGAGAAATTCCCCCGTTTTGTCATTGGGGAAAGTCTTTTGCCAAGAAGTATGGATCTTCTTGAAGAGGCCGGCCTGCTAGAAGCTGTGCACCAGCAGCAATACATCGTGAAACCGGGCGCTGTCTTTCTTCGCGGAAACGATGTGTGTGCCTTCAAATTTTCCGAGCAGTTCAGCCGGGGGTGGGATTATACCTATCAGGTTCCCCGGGATCATTTCGATCACACCCTGGCCGGGGCGGTGGAAAAGATGGGCGTCGGGATTCTATGGGAACACACGGTGAATGACGTGCAGTTCACCGACGCCGGACCATTGATCTCGTTGATGGATAAAAATGGTGATAAATCAACAATTGCGTCGCGGTTTGTTTTGGATGCAAGCGGCTATGGCCGCGTATTGCCGAAATTACTGGACCTTGATCTGCCTTCCGATCTTCCGGTACGAGAATCTTTGTTTACGCATGTGACCGGGGATCGGCGCCCCCAGGGAAGCGAGGAGGGCGTGATCTGGATATGTATGCTGCCGGATAACGCCTGGCTTTGGATTATTCCCTTCTCAAACGGTCGAACCTCTGTTGGCGTTGTCGCTGAACCCGATTTTTATTCAAGACTGCCGGGCCGTCCGGATGAAAAGCTGAGGGCGGCCATCAACATGGAAAAAAATGCCGCCAAACGACTGGCCGATGTCGATTTTTGTTTTCCGGCACAACAAATCAAAGGCTATTCGATATCGGTAAAACAGCTCTTTGGGGACGGTTATGCCCTGCTGGGCAATGCAACCGAATTTTTGGATCCGGTTTTTTCATCCGGTGTAACCCTGGCGCTTGAATCGGCCAGTCGCGCTGCTCAAGTTTTAATTAAACAGCTGAACGGCGAATCGGTCGATTGGCAAAAACAATACGCGGACTATTTAATGGAAGGTGTCGACACATTCAGAACATATGTAAATGCATGGTATGACGGCCGTTTGCCGACCATTTTTTTCAGCCGGCGGCAGGACCCGGATGTCCGCAACCGGATTTGCTCTGTTCTTGCCGGTTATGTCTGGGACAAAGACAATGTTTATGTGACCCAGCATGAGAAGGCTGTTTCCAAGCTGGCGAAAGTGGCCGCCTTGATGAACCGGTGATGCCATTTGTAGCGTTTGCAGGATAGAACAAGAAAACAGGGCCATGGCGATGGATTGACATTCCGTCTTCCCAGTCCTTATAGTTCTGGAAACAGAAAGGATCGCCATGTTCAACACCGATGCCAATGTTCCGCCCGATGAGATCCGCCTGCGAATAGAGCGCCTTCAGGCTGAATTGCAGGCCCTGCAGATCGACGGGGCCCTCATCCTTCAAAACAGCGATCTCTACTATCTCTCCGGCACCATCCAGCAGAGCCATCTCTATGTCCCGGCAGAGGGCCGGCCGCTGCTCATGGCCCGCAAGAGTCTGGCCCGCGCCAGAGCCGAGTCGCCCATTGAAGATATCGTCCCTTTGACCAGCCCCAAGCAGATGCCCGGCATTTTGCAGGAACACGGCCTGCACCTGCCCGGCCGTCTGGGCATGGAGCTGGACGTGCTGCCGGTCAATCTGTTCAGAGGCTACGAATTGGTTTTCGAAGGGCCCGATATTATGGACATCTCGCCGGTGGTGCGCACGCTGCGCGCCGTTAAATCGGAATTTGAAATCGCCGTTATCACCAAGGCCGCCGGTCTATCGGACCAGTTGACCGTTTATGCCGGAGAGATTTTAAAGCCCGGCATGACCGAACTGGAGGCGGCCGGGTTGATTGAGGCCCATGCCCGCAAGCTGGGCCACCAGGGCATCATCCGCATGCGGCTGTTCGGCGGGGAATTGTTTTACGGCCATTTTCTCTGCGGCGCCTCTGCAGCCGTGCCGAGCTACATGGCGTCGCCCACCGGCGGCAGCGCAGCCAATCCGGCTGTGGCCCAGGGCGCCGGATTCACTGTCCTGGCGCCCGATGCCCCTATTCTGCTGGATTATGCCTTTGCCCTGAACGGCTACCTCTCCGACCACACGCGCATTTTTGCATTGGAATCCCTGCCGGAGGACCTGATGGCCGCCCATGGGGCCATGCTCGATATCCAATCGCAGATCATGGCCTTTGCCAAACCCGGGGTGACAGCCGGCGAGGTCTACGACCTCGGTCTCAAGCTGGCGACGGCAGCCGGTTACAGTGACCACTTCATGGGGGCCGAAGCCAACCGCATCCAGTTCATCGGACACGGGGTGGGACTCGAGCTGGATGAGTATCCTTTTCTGGCCAAGGGGCAGGAGATGGTCCTTGCGGAAAACATGGTGATTGCCCTAGAGCCGAAGCTGATATTTCCGGGCCGGGGGGTGGTGGGCATTGAGAATACCCATGTGGTGACGCGGGAGGGGCTGAAACAGCTGGGGCGGTATCCGGATGAGGTTACGATAATCTGAAGCAATAATAGGAACCGCAGAATATCGAACAAGGAATTTCGAATGTCGAAGGGTGGTATCGCTACGCTCTGCCATTCTTATAAGTATAAATGACAGAATTCCTTACTTCGACATTCTGCGGTTCCTTATTCGATATTCGACATTCCTTCCATCCCATCGCTTTGGCACCGCAGCATGAATCGTGTAAAGGAATTCTGAAAAAATAAAAGGGAACCGCCTTCAACACGGTTCCCTTGAATATGCCGATATAAATTTGGATCTTAACGTTTGGAGAATTGGAATCTTGCGCGAGCGCCTTTTTGTCCGTACTTCTTACGCTCTTTCTGACGCGGGTCGCGGCGGACGAATCCGGCTTTCTTCAGCGTACCGCGCAAGTCCGGGTCGAATTCGATCAGCGCCCGGGTGATGCCGTGACGGATGGCGCCGGCCTGTCCCATGATACCGCCGCCAATCACCTGAATCCGTATGTCGAACTTGTCCTGGTTATTGGTCAGCATCAGGGGCTGGGAGATGATGGTTTTGGCCGTATAAACTCTGAAATAATCCTCCAGGGTGCGGCCGTTGATGCTGATCTCTCCATTGCCTGGCGTAAGCCAAGTCCTGGCGATGGCGTTTTTGCGTTTTCCGGTTGCGTAATAGGTATTGTCTTGAGCCATTTAAATCCCCAAATTTTAATCGTTGGTATGTTTAAATCTCCAGTGTCTCCGGCAGTTGGGCGCTGTGCGGATGATCGGCACCGGCGTACACTTTAAGTTTTTTGAACAATTGGCGTCCGAGACGGTTTTTCGGGAGCATCCCTTTGACGGCGTGGCTCACCACGTCCTCGGGGCGTTTTTCCAGCAGCTTTTTGGCATTGATGGTTTTGAGTCCCCCCATATACCCGCTGTGGCGATAGTAGTTTTTCTGGTCCAGTTTCCGGCCGGTGAGCTTGATTTTGGCGGCGTTGATCACCACTACGGTGTCACCGGTGTCCACGTGGGGGGTGTACATGGGATTGCATTTGCCCCTCAGCCGAGCGGCGACCTGGGTGGCAAGCCGGCCGAGTATGGCACCTTCGGCGTCCACGACCCACCATTTGTTGGGATTGTCGCTCTTCTTCGCGCTAACAGTATATTTTTTCACAGCATTGATCTCCTGTCCTTGTTTAGAATCGGGAATTACTAAAGGAAAAAGCTCTCCAAGTCAAGGGAAAAATACGAAATTTCGGCCCTTTTTACAGGGTCGGACAGCGGTTCCGGCCCGATAGAACACAACGATGCAGACTAACCTTTGACAACCGCAGCCAATCATGATTTGTGGATGCGGAGTTCCCAAAACGTCTATCCCCTGCTAATAATTTCTTACTGCCTATGAACAATGCCCATGATCACCTGGAAATCGAGGTCAAATTCCACCTGACCCAACCCGAGGACCTGACACGGCGCATCACCGACCTCGGGGCGACGGTACACCCCAGAATATTCGAAGTCAATCTGCGTTTCGAGGATGCACACCATACCCTGCAAGCCGATCAAAAACTCTTGCGCCTGCGTCAGGATGATGCCTGCCGCCTGACCTTCAAATCCAGGCCCAAGAAGATGGATACCGAGTGTAAAGTGTATCGCGAGCTGGAAGTCGCGGTGAGCGATTTCGACACGATGCAGGGCATTCTGAACGCCATGGGCTTTCATGTCGTCCAAACTTATGAAAAGTGGCGCCAAAAATTTGAATGGAAGGATGTGGAGTTGTGCATGGACACCATGCCATACGGTCACTTCCTGGAAATCGAAGGAGCTGAAGCCGATATCAAGGGTGTTGCAGCCCATCTGGGACTGCCTTGGGAGAAGCGGATCTTGTCCAACTATCTTGCGATGTTCGAAATGGTGCGAACCCGGCACAACCTGCCCTTTGATGATCTCACTTTTTCCAATTTCAAACCGTACGCCGTCGATTTAGCGCCCCTGTGGATCGAGTTGGAAGCCGGATAGCCCCATGGTCACCTCCGATGGAAAAAACAGAACGATCCGCTTATTTTGCCTCAACCTGCGTTTCGGCCTGGCCGATGACGGAGCGAACGGTTGGGCGTATCGCAAGCAGTGTTATCCGGATCTGTTGGATGGGCATCCTTGCGACTTCTACGGCTTTCAGGAAGCCAATGATTTCCAGGTTTCACACCTGCAACGCCTGCTGCCGGAATACGGCCTGATCGGGCAGCGAAGGCCGGCGCCGGACTTTTGGCAAAACAATGTCATCTTCCACCACAAGCGCTGGAAATGTTTGACCAAGGTTCATTTCTACCTGAGCCCCACACCGGATAAGCCGAGCAAATATCCCCAGAGTCAATGGCCGCGCCAATGCACCATGGGACTCTTCCAAAACGATGCCATCTCCATTGCGGTGGTGAACACCCATTTTGATTTCAAGGCGGACGTTCAGCGCAAAAGCGCCATGCTGATTCTTGAACGACTGGATCGGATGGCGCCGAACAATCCAGCGGTGCTCATGGGAGACTTGAATGCCGGTCCGGATGCCGACTGCGTGGCCGTGCTGACAAGCGGCGACGGGGGGTTTGAAAGCGCTCTGCCGCCATCATCGGGGGGAACCTATCATGGATTCAGCGGCCTTGCCGACGGCCCTCCCATCGACTGGATTTTATTTCGCGGAGATTTGAAAAAGGAGGATGCAACAGTGGTCACCGAACAATATGCTGGACGTTTTCCGTCGGACCACTTTCCCCTCATCGCTACTTTTCGCTTGAAAATTTAAAGATAGCGGGTGGTAAGGCGGGCTTGAGGCGCCGAACCTGTCCTACGCCATTTATTTCATCCGCTTGCAGCTCACATTGGCGTTGAGGGCGCCACCGGCTTCCACAACCAGATCATGACATTTCACATCGCCGGAGCATTTTCCGGTGGATAAAATCACCAGGGCTTTTTCCGCTTCAACCTGACCGTCAAATACGCCGCCGATGGTAATCTCTTTGGCGCGGGCCTCCGCATACACCGCCCCTTCTTCGGCAATGACCACATTGTCGCCGGTAACCGCTCCTTTGACCGTGCCTTTGATCACCAGCCGGCCTTTTCCGGTGACGGTGCCGTCCACGGTAAATCCCTCATCGATGATGGAAAACTTCTTGGAAGTGTCGTTTTTCACTTGGCCTCTCCTTCGACTGGCGGTTGGGGCGCTGCAACCGTCTGGTCTGTTGCTGGTGGTGTTTCGGTCTGATCGGGGATATCCGGTGTTCCAGCCGGTGGTTCGCTGGAAGGGGATGGAACGACGCTATCGGTTGGACGGCCGGCTTCCGGCGTCTGAATCGGGGCGACCGGGTGCGGTGGCGCCGCGGGGACTTGAACTGATCCGGGTGCGGGGCTGGGCGAGCCTGATCCACTGCCTTCCTGGCCGGCAGGGGGAACGGGTGACGTCGCATCAGCGGGTTTCGGCGCGGGGGTATCGGCCGCCGGTGCCGGTGCCGGTTCAGGCGGCTTTTTCTCCGCTGCAGGAGGTTGCGGTGCCGGCTGCGGCTTCGGCGGTGGCGGCGGTGTCTTGATCTTGAAAGCAAAATCTTTGTTCGCCAAAATCCGTCCATCTTCGGAGAAGACGAAGACCGATGCCGTGTTAAATGCGACGGGCGATTTCTGGTGGTAGGCCCTGAACTTCAAAGTCATGTAATTTCGGACCTGGAATTCCTTTCCCCGGGTTCCCTTGGGTTCGCCATCGACGAGCGGCATCCGGGGGACGGGCATCCATTTGACCGGTGGATCATCCTGCACCTTAAACACGACAACGCTGCGTCCGGTCAGCCGATTTTTCGGCTTGGACGTATTGTAAACGCGAAATTGAGCCTTCAGTACTTCCCGTTTGGCGTCATAGGAGACGGAGAATCTGCGCACATCCGCCTTCCAGTCGACCTTGACCTCCGGCGGCTTGGATGGCGATTCTTTCTTTTTGTCCGGCGCCGGGGCCTGCGCCTCTGGCTTGGCCGGTTCCGGCTGGGGAGCCTCGGGTTTCGGTTTTGGTGGATCCGACGGTTTTTCTTTTAGCGCTGCGGCTTTCTCCTGTTTCTGGGTCACCATCAGTTTGGTGAGGTAGAGATCTTTTTCATCTCTCAGTTTACTGTTCTGAAGCTGCGCTTTCTCCAGTTTGTCCTCAAGGTCTGATATCTTTTTGCCTTGACCGATATAGAGAAACGACATGACGATAAAGGCCACCAGCAAAAGAAAGGACACGCAGCAGACGCCAAGCGCGATCCCCTTAAAGTGCCGGAAAGGGATGACACGACCCCGATCCCCTACGAGCATGACGCTCCAGTAGCGATCCTTTTTTGGTGATTGTTTTCCGTTCTCTTCGTAACCCACGATTTCGACTGCGCTCCGTTTTTCAGAAAGGGAAACAAATTATGCCATGCTCACAGATCTGCATCGCTGATTTGCGTAGCGGCCATTCTACTACGTTGTTCGCTTTTTTTCCATAACTTTTGCCAGGCAGAGAACAAGGGATCTGTTGCCTTGTCCGGCGCGGCTTGAAGGGCTTCGGCAACAATGGCGACGCGATCTTCTTCCACGGCGAAATAGAGCTTCCGGCATCCGGCCCACACTTCCAGAGCGCCGTCCTTCAGGTAATGATCGAACAGCAGTACATAGTATCGCCCCGACCTGTAGATGGCACGGTGCCGAATCACGCTCTGGAAACGATCTTCTGCGGCCGGTTTGCGTCGATAGCGGCACCAGCGGTTCCACCATTGCACCGAAGGCATGGCCACCAAAGCGTAGGACCGACGGAAATCCTGATAATCGCCATCCATTACGGCGCACTGCCATCGGTCGGCAGCGGAGAGGATTCGATCGGCGAGTCGCCGGGCGGTTTTCTCCGGCCACAGGTGAATGCGCTCGACGATAATGACCGGAGTGCGATTGATACGGATATGGCTGGCCAGCTGATCGATGACGTGATTTTCAATTACGACGCACCCGTTGCTGTCCCGGGGCTGGAGCGGCTTGTTGGTACCGTGCAGCCAGATGGCGCTTCCGGTGCGGGCGGAACTTCGGTCCATCACATTGGGGTAATCCAGGGGCAGGGCTTGGCTGCCGTATGTATCGCTGAGAAACTGCCCATCTATTTTACGAACGGCAAAATAGACGCCGACCGGGGTTTTCCGATCCCCTTCAATGGACTTGCGGCCGGTCTGTTTTCCGGTTGAGCACGGCCATTTGGCGATGGTCCGCCATCGGTTCTGTTTGCCGTACCATCTGATTTGCTGGCGGGACTTGTCCACGATCACCGCATAGGGAATTTCAGCGCCATCGTAAAAATCGGCGTCAGCGTAGACCAGCACATCAGGGATGGCCGTTGACTTGCCGGCCGCAGGTCCCGCGGCCCGGCCCGCGCATGGTATCGTCGCTATCAGCAGCAGTGTTGCGCCGAAGGCGGCGATTCTGCGATATTTCATCGTCTGCGATGACATGGGTCGTTCCCTATCCAGATTTGTCATTGATACGGCTGTCTTGCCGTTTCCGTCTATCTCCGTTCCACAATGGCTTGCACGACAGCGCCCCTTTTCAGCTTCAGAAGGCTTGCTGCGCTGCCCTCTTTGACGGCGATTTCGATGGTGTCGCGGCTGCCCACAACGGCCATGGGCGCTTCGGGTGGGCCCTGGGCATAGGTGGTACATAGTCCTGAAATGGTGACGTCTCCCACCACAAGGGTAATATGATCCGGATCGGAATCCACCAGGTCCCGGGCCATGATATTGGTGATCAAATTGCCGAAGTGGTCGATACTGATGATCCGGCCTTCGATCACATTGGGGCTGACCCGATTGACGCCCCCATCTTCCAGGCAGTGAATATCCGCCATCCCCACCTCAGGTCCGACATCCGCGAGCGGCCGACCGGCTGACAAGTGGGCGGCGACCGGTGCGATGATGTCCCGACCGTGGAATGTACGGCTCACCGGATGCCGAAATAATGTTTCATTCTCCACCCGGTGGATGGCAAGAGAGCCGCTTGCGGTTAAAACAGGCGCCAGCAGCCCGTTGTCCGGCGCGATGAATCGGTGGCCGTCGTCCGCCTCTGCGGCAATGATGCCGCGCCCGGTACCGACACCTGGATCGACGATGGCGGCATGCACGGTGCGCCCGGGAAAGTGATGGTAGGCCGCCTTTAATGTATGGGCGGCGGCCACGATATCCTGGGCTGCAATGCCATGGCTGATATCCACAATAGTGGCCGTGGCATCGATTCCCAGAATGACGCCTTTGAGCACACCGACGTATTCGTCCTGGATGCCAAAATCGGTTAGCAAAGTAATAATGGCCATGGTGTCACGCCTAAACCCAACCGTAGTGATCAGCGCCGGCGGATTATCTGCTGATAAGGGCCCGCTCCATCGGACAAGAGGCTAGAAAAGCTTTTCCTGAACACAGTACCCGAGGTGCCGGTAGGCGGCCTCGGAGGCTTTACGTCCAGCCGAGGTCCTGACCACCATACCGATACTCAACAGATAGGGTTCCACCACGTCCACCAAAGTGTCCGTCTCCTCCTGCAAGGTGGCGGCAATGGCTTCAATTCCCACGGGACCGCCATGATAGTAATCGATGATGGTCTTCAAATAGCGGCGGTCCAGCCGCGTCAACCCTTTGTCGTCCACCCCTTCCAATGCCAGGGCCGCCTCGACGGTCGACAGGTTGATGCGTCCGTCGGCGCGAACCTGCGCGTAGTCCCGCACCCGCTTGAGCAGTCGATTGACGATCCTTGGTGTACCTCTGGATCTCTTTGCCAGAGCGCCGGCCCCCGAATCGTCAATCTCCACATCCAGGATGTGCGCAGACCTTAAGATGATTTGAATCAAATCGTCGAGACCGTAAAATTCGAGGTTTCGAAACAGGCCGAACCGATCGCGCAACGGCGCTGAAAGCAATCCCACCCGCGTCGTGGCGCCCACAAGGGTGAAGCGATTCAGACGATACCGGTGGCTGCGGGCGTGGATGCCCTTGTCGAAAACGAAATCTACGGCGAAATCTTCCATGGCTGGGTAGAGAAACTCTTCCACCTGCTTGGGGGTGCGGTGAATCTCATCGATAAAGAAGACATCCCCGTCTTCCAGATGGGTGAGAATGCCGATCAGATCGCCCCCCTTTTCCAGCGCCGGTCCGGAGGTGACGGTCAACCGTCCCTCCATCTCCGTGGCAATGATATGGGCCAGGGTGGTTTTGCCCAGCCCGGGCGGTCCGTGAAACAAAACATGCTCAAGCGGTTCCTGGCGCTTCAAGGCAGCTTCTATGGCGATGTTCAGCGTGTCCACCACCTCCCGCTGCCCCACATAATCCTGAAGCCGCTCCGGTCGAAGCGACAGGATTTCCGGCTCTTCATCGGTGTCCAGACAGTCCTTGTCCACGATAGCTCCGGAACCGGGTCGGTGGAGTTTCAGGGAATCACTCATCGTCTCTGCCTTTACCCTATCGTTTTTGCTCGCCTTTATAGACTTCGTCGAACAGTTCTTCCGGTGTTGCAATCTCGGGTTTTCTATCAAACGCCAGGGTCACCATTCGCTTGGCATCGGCCGGTCGATGTCCAAGCTGGTTGACCAATACGTCGAGAACCGGATCGGCAATGTCTGGCGCCTCTTTCCTCTGCACCGTTTCTGTTTTACGGATCAAGGCGAATTTGCTGACTTTGCCCTGGAGCGTGGCCACAATTTTTTGGGCCGTGCGCGCCCCGATTCCCTTGAGGGACTTGAGCAACGCTGTATCGCCCAGTTCGATGGCGTTGGCGATATCCCGAATCGGAACGTCTAGCGCTTTGACGGCTTTTAACGGACCGATGGCTTCCACGGATATAAACAGCTGGAAAAACTCCTTTTCCGCCTCGAGATGGAAACCGATCAGCACCGGTTTGGGTTGACGTTCGGTGACATGGTAGTAGATATAGAAGGCCGCCTCATCTCCCACTTGTTTGTCATTCAACGTCTGGCGCACGAAAGCCGGGCAGATGACTTCGTATCCGACCTGGTTGACAAGCAATAAGATTCTCTCTTCTTCGATCTTCAGCAGCCGGCCTTCTAAGTACCCTATCATATTCTCATCGATTCATCGCTTCGGTTTGCCATCTTTTTGATTGCGAGCATACCGAAACAACCCTATTATCGCAAGACCCAAGGCGTCCGAGGCGTGGAAGGGGCGGATGGCGTCAGTGCAACCCAGTATCTGCCGAACGGCTTTTTCGAGTTGTTCCTTTTCCGCGTTTCCATTGCCGGTGAGGATCTGCTTGGCCTCCCGCACCGGAATTTCAATTACCCGGGTTGCCGCCTGTTCAGCGGCCAGAAGAATGACACCGCAAACCTTTCCCAGGGAAATCCCGGATTTGGGGTACTTTTCGAGAGAAAATACGTCCTCAACGACCAAGATGTCAGGGCGCTCCCGATGGAGCAGCTCAGAAATTTGAGAGAAGATTTTTTCCAGCCGTCTGGGGGTGGGATGGTTTCGGTCCGTTTGAATGACCCCGTATGCAAAATCTTCAACCTTGCGATGGGTACCGGAAACGACGCCGATGCCTGTTGCCGCAAGTCCGGGATCAATACCGATCAGTTTAAGCGCCATTTTTATGCAACATTGGGGTGAACCTGTATCGAATGTTGGCGGCGGCCAGCCGGCCACTGGAAACCGGAAGCCCCGATACGCATGAGGGGTGATCAGAACTCTTTTAGTTTTTTTGCAGCGATCTTCGATTCCGATGCTTTCGGGTATTTCTTGACCAGTTCCTGGAGGATCAATCTGGCGCTGGACTTTTCTTTGATCTTCAGAAGCGCCAGTCCCTGCTTGAGCATGGCCGCGGGAACCTTGTTGCCTTTGGGGTATTTTTCGATAACGGTCTGGTACTCCAGAATGGCGCGTTCATACCACTTCTCGCGATAATAGCTCTCCCCAATCCAAAACTGGGCGTTGTCGGCACTGTTTGATTCCGGATAACTTTGAATCAGCTTTTTAAAAAGCTGTCTGGCTTTGTCCATTTCTCCATTGTCATAGGCCTGCCGCGCCTTCTCGTAGAGGACTTTCGCTGAATCTTCCGCCTGACCTGGCTTTGGGGATTCGCTTCCGGGCCGGACCTCTCCTGATGGCCGCGCATTTTTGCTTTCGACGTTGAGATACTGTTCCAATTGAATCAGCCGTTGATCCATTTTCGCCAGGGATAGGCCCATTTCCTCCAGACGCTCTGTATTCTTCTTGCCGGACGCTTCATAGCCGGAGACCTTATGGTTGATCAGATACTCCATCTCTTCAATGCGTCCGTTCAGAAGCCGTACCTCTTGCTGCAGGCTTTCCATGTTGGCGTTCATTCCGGCAACCTGCGCGCGCAAGCTCCGTTCGCTGCTTTGACGGCTCTTCCCGAGGGTATCGAGATCCGCCTGCATGCTTTTTTTCAGCTCCCGGTTCTCCACTTCCAGAGCCAGGACCCGGTCTTCCATAATGGCCATGTCTTGTTGGAGGGCGACACAGCCGGTGAACAAAAAGACAATGCTGAACAAGGCGATGATCGATCGTTTCATGGCGGCACGCTTGCTTGGGGTTGGGTATTATCGAAAAAACAAGGCATGTCCGATTAAGGGGACATTTGAGACCACCGGGCGTTTCACAGCCCGGTGGTCGCTGCTGATTTTAAACCTTCGAAGCTTTTAGTTTATATCAAAATGCGCCCGCCGGTTCTTGGCCCAGGCAGCTTCATTTTTGCCCATATCCACTGGGCGCTCTTCCCCGTAGCTGATGGTGCTGATCTGGGAGGGATTGATGCCCAGGTTCACCAAAAACGCTTTGGCTGCTTCAGCACGCCGCTCACCCAATGCCATGTTGTAAGCATCGGTGCCGCGTTCGTCGCAATGGCCTTCGATGGTGATGCTCATTCCGGACATGGCCAACATATATCCCGCTTTTTTGCTGAGAATATCCTGGGCCATGGGCATCAGAGAGGCGCTGTCAAATTCGAAATGGATATCTTCGTTGGTAAATGCAGCTCTGGCGGCTTCGCGGGCGCGTTCTTCTTCCTCCGCCTTGATACGCTCGGCTTCCAAACGGGCCTTCTCGGCGGCATCTTGATCCATTGTGTCGCCTGCCGTGGTTTCAGCCGGCGTCGTGGATTCACCCGTGTCAACGGCTTTTTTGGCACAAGATGTTGCGAAAAGCATTGCGGGCACAACGATCAACAGGGCCAACACCATCCAGATATTTTTCCTCATTTTTTCCTCCTTTTTAAGATACCGATCAATCTAATTGTAGCTTATTGTGGTTGTAGCTTATTGTGGAATATTGGGTGACCACCTGGGATGGAATTGTTCGCCGGGCATCGTCATCAGGCGGCGTTGATCCGTTCCGTAAGCAGTCATGACATAAATCCGCGATTTTCCTTCACGGGTGGTGCTGAACGCTATCAGGCTGCCATCAGGGGACCATGAGGGCGCCTCGTTATCGCCTTGGTTGAAAGTCAGCTGGATCGGGTCGTTGCGCTCTATATCCATGACAAAGATGTTGATCTCACCCTGGGCCATGGACGAATACGCGATCAAATTCCCCTTCGGGGACCAACACGGCTGGGTGTTGTAATTCCCCTCAAAAGTGAGCCGCTGAACACGCCCTGTCTCTATCGCTTTGATGTAAATCTGGGGCCTTCCCGAGCGCTTGGAGACAAAAGCGATCTTTTTGCCGTCCGGTGACCAGGATGCATCGACATCAATGCCTCGACTGTTGGTCAATCTTTTAATCATTTTGCCTTTGCCGGTCAATAAATAAATTTCCTGGTCCCCTCCTCGTGACAGCGTCGCCGTAAGTTGGAATCGATTGGGGACCCACGCAGGCGCTATCTGCACACCTTTATACCGGACGCGACTCTCCCCCATGGTTTTCAGGTCCTTGATGATAATCTGGACGGGCCCGCGGTCAAAAGAGGTATACGCCAGATGACGCCCGGTGGATGACCAGGCTGGAAAGGAGGTGATACTGCGCTTTTTCGTCACCTGGCGAACATTTTTACCATCAAATTCGCAGGTGTAGATCTCCTTATGACCGCTGCCGTTGGACACAAAGGCCAACTGGCTGTCAAAAAAACCCGGTTGCCCGGTGAGCACGAGGAGCACTTCGCTACAGAACCGTTTTGCAACTTCGCGCCGGTCTTCTATTCTCCCGCGATAGCGTTTCCCGATGAGCAGCTTGGATTTGAAGGTATCAAACAACCGCAATTCGGAAACCAGTTGCTCTCCTTCCATGCGAAGTCCCCCGGTGATTAGCAATTCAGCCCCCACCGTGGTCCAGTTCTGAAAATTGATCGAATTTTGGGTAATACCCGAGGTCTGGGCGTCGTGAAGGTAGCTGCCCCGGTCCAGCATCTTGAAATAGCCGCTGAATTCCAGCATCGCCATGAGCTCATCGGAGTACGGTGTCACCTGGCCCATTTCGGTGGGATTTCTGCCCAATGACTGGAAGACGGGAACCGCCATGGGAATTTTGCGCAGAAACGGGTTGGTGAGATCAAAGTATTTGATTTCAGCGTTCACCATATGGGGCGCCACAATCAGCAACCCGACCAGCAGGCCTCCTCCTATAAAAAATCGTCTCATCATGTTGCGTATCCATACTCGCTTCAACATTCTGTTGTTCCTTGTTCGATATGCGACATTGCGTATTGGCAGTCTATCGCACCCCTTCGGGCGTGAATCGCAATCCCATTTCCACATAAGGCCGGGACAGTTTTTCAGGATGCGGCTTTACCGGACTCGATTTCTTGATCGCTTTATAAGCCGAATCATCCAGGTACTGGTTGCCGGATCGATCGGTGAAAAAGATATCCACAATATTGCCGTCCGGCATCACTTTGAAAGCGATGCTGGCCATCAATTTATTCCCTCCCCCGGACAATTGCTCTGCATAAGCCCAGTTTTTGTTGATCGCGTATGCGATCTCCAGACGGTACAGATCAATCAACTCGATTTCTTTCCGGGTTCCGTGGCCGTAAAATCCGCTTTTTCCGACCTTGTCGGTTTTGGCGGTGGTGTCGCCCCCTGCTCCCGGTCTGCCTTCCTTGGCCAC
This sequence comes from Desulfobacteraceae bacterium, assembly GCA_037387725.1. Taxonomy (GTDB): domain Bacteria; phylum Desulfobacterota; class Desulfobacteria; order Desulfobacterales; family Desulfosarcinaceae; genus JARRKU01. Next base: position 93,032 of record JARRKU010000013.1, on the reverse strand, counting down.
CTTCTCTCTTAATTTTTTAATGGTATCTTCCAACGGTTTGGGCGGCTGGGCATCCAATTTCTTCTCGACCCGCTTAAGGGCGTTTTGAACCACTTTCTTGGATTTGATGGTTTTGTATTTGAGGGCCTTCTTGGTGGTTTTTCTGCGCTTGGCCACCGAGACCTCGGGTTTGACCTTCGATTCCTGCTCCAGCACCGGCGCCTCGGATGTTTCGCTCTTCTTCTCCTCAGCCGGTGGCGCTTGGGCTTTGGGCGCAGCCGATTTGCTTTCCGGCGCCTTGCCCAAATCGGACAAGTCGACCATCTGGACGTCGATGACCTGCGGCAGATAGCTTGAATCCGACTGCCATGAGGGCGTCCAAATGATGGCCACCAGCACGACCAGATGGGCGGCAATGGAGATGGCAAACGGCCAGAAATAGGGCCCGCCGCGACCTCTGGCCGTATATGAAAACGTATTCGCGATCATCGCTGTTTATTGCCGGCGTTTCTTTTGCTGCTCTTCTTCCATGGGAACAGTGACCATCCCGATCTTGGTCACCCCGGCACCCTTGATCTCCGCCAGTACCCGGACGGCGGTCCCGTAGGGTACGGCCTGGTCGCCTCTGAAGTAGACCTCCCGATCCGATCGGTTCTCCAGGATTTTTGCCAACTTCTCCTTCAAATAGTCGATCTCCACGGCAAAATCATTAATGTGCACCTGCTGGTTCGCATCGATGGTGACAATCAGATTTTCCTTCTGGGAGACCAGGGGCTTGGCAGTGGCTTCGGGCAAAGTGACATCCACCCCCTGCATCATCATGGGTGCCGTCACCATGAAGATGATCAGCAGCACCAACATGACATCGACAAATGGGGTGACGTTGATATCCGACATCAGGCGGTCGGTGTTGGATTCAATGGCCATGGCTACGATCCTTTGGTCGGTAGAATATCCCGCTCGATGATGTTGAGAAAATCAGCTGAAAAACTAATCAGTTCTGATTCAACCACCCTGATTTTCTGCATAAAATGATTAAAGGCGATGACGGCCGGTATGGCGACGGCCAAACCGGCGGCGGTGGCGACCAGCGCTTCAGAGATACCGGGGGCCACTACGGCCAGGCTGGCTGATCCGCGTTCACCGATACCGTGAAAGGAGCTCATAATGCCCCAGACCGTACCGAACAGTCCGATAAACGGAGCTGTATTGCCGGTGGTGGCCAGAAACGGCACCATTTGGGTCATGCGGGTGGTTTCCGTACTGATGGCGCGACGCAAAGCCCGTTTGACATTTTCAGCCCCGGAGATCCGGCCTTTGAGCAGTTCGGCACCGCGTTTTCCGGCTTCCTCCGGATGGGGAGTGCCGGGCTGGCTGACTCTCTTCAATTCAACATAGCCGATGCGAAAAATCCGGGCGATGGGGCATCCGGCAAGTTGTTTGGCCTTGGTATAAGCACTGGCCAAATCACGGCTCTTCCAGAAGTATTCGATGAAGCGATTCGACTCCCGATAGGCCTTGCGGATATAGCGCCATTTAATAATGATGATCGCCCATGACGTCACCGAAAAAAACAGCAGCAGCAACAGCACAAGGCGCACCACGATGCCGGCATTGCCCAGCAGTTGAATGAGATCGATCTCGGAATGGGTCATCGCTCTATTCTCCTAACCAGATATGACTTGCATCTGTAAACGCCTTTAACCTTGGCCGATTTACTTTGGGTTTAGCGGCTGCAAATCCTTTTGTAAGGCTCAGGTGCGTATGCACCCTGGAAAAGCTATCGCCATTGCGATAGGAATTGCGGGTTCTGTTAGGGCCCAAACCTATACAACCCCGGTGCCAATGTCAAGCGGATTGCATCCCTTTGACAATAAAAATTCTGCATTTATATACCACATCTTGTAAGTTCATTGAAGGCCTATACAGCTTATTGTATATGGGCGATTGGCGATGGTGCAAAGGAGGGATTGCGCCGCCCGATGCCGGTCGCTGACAAAGGATGACATTCCATTTTGGCTTTGATAGGGTCCCTCTGACGTTGCATCAAAAGGATGGCCACAAAGCAGGACGCCTTACCCATGCGCCGAGGAGTGAATATGAAACGGATTGCCGAATTCATGATGGAAGCTTGTTTCCTGAAACATATGCCCCGCAGCGGATACCAATACCTTGGAACAGGTCGTGAATCGGTGGCTGAACACGTCTATGCCGCGACGATGTTTGCCTATGTACTGGCTCAACTGACCCCCGGGGTAAATTTACAGCGGCTGGTGACCATGTGCCTTCTCCACGATCTGCCGGAAACCAGGGTGGGCGATCTCAACTATGTGCAGAAGCAATATGTCGAAGCCGATGAAACCAAAGCTTTGGCAGACACCCTCCTGGAATTGCCGTTTAAGCATGATATCGAAGCCGTGCTCCGGGAGTTCAATGCCGGTGAGACCCTCGAATCCAGGTTGGCCCACGATGCCGATCAATTGGCGCTGATCATGGATCTCAAATATCTCAAGGATATCGGACATCAACCTCCGGACACCTGGCTGCCCCATGTGAAGGAGCGTCTGAAGACCGATATCGCCATCCAGTTGGCCCAGGAGATCTTATCCCAACCGTGGGATGGTTGGTGGCGCAAAATTTTTTGTTGACAGTAACATTGTTATCTCTTAGGTGCTTCTATCTTGAGGGATAATAGTCACAATATTACAAGGAATTTTCATTCTGATGTCGATCGGGTCTTTGTTTAGGCCGCGTTTCAAACAAAAATTGGTGTAACATTGATTTTTCGTTTCCGATCCTCGCTGGAACACGGGAAGTCAAAGGCCGCCCTCCCGGGGGGTATGGCTTGAATATCCGGCGGCATACCGGAAGGGCATCAGCATGACGGTGCTGTATGGTTGCGGTTGTACGCGGGTGGGCTTTGCGACCGATATGATGCAACCCATCTCAAATGGCCTCGCGCCATAATCTTTCCTGTTTATCATTGGAGGAACGTATGAATTGGCTTTTCAGTACGTTAACGTCGTCCGTGGGCAAAAAAATGCTCATGTCCATCACGGGGCTCGGTTTTTGCGGGTTTCTGGCCGGGCATCTGGGCGGAAACCTGACCATTTATGGCGGCAAAGAGATGTTCCTCAGCTATGCCGAACATCTGCACGGATTGGGATTTCTGCTGACCCTCGCCGAGTGGGGGTTGCTGCTCTTTGCCCTGGTTCACATCCTTACCGGTCTGACCCTATTCTATCAGAATTACAAAGCAAGACCCGTGCGCTACCGTGTCAACAAGAACGGCGGCGGCCGTACCCTGGGTTCCTCCACAATGCCCTATACGGGCATCCTGTTGCTGGCATTCGTCGCCTTTCATTTGGCCAATTTTCACTTCGTCGACAAGACCGACACAACGATCTACGCCATTGTTACCGAGGCTTTCGGTAATCCGCTCTATGTGGTGCTGTATATCGCGGCCATGGTTGTGGCCGCCATCCATGTCAGCCATGGTTTCTGGAGTGCATTTCAGACCCTGGGCGCCAATCACCCCAAATATATGCCCCTGATACAAAAGGTGGGACTGGTCTTTGCCGTCATCGTCGGCATCGGCTTCGGCGTGCTGCCCATCTTCATCTCCATTAGCGCATAGAAAGGATTCGGTATGTTGCTTGACGGAAAGGTCCCGGGCGGACCGATAGCGGAAAAATGGGAACGGCACCGTTTTGAACTCAAACTGGTCAATCCCGCCAATAAACGCAAATTCAACATCATCGTCGTCGGCACCGGTCTTGGCGGTGGCGCAGCCGCTGCAACCCTGGCGGAGTTGGGCTACTGCGTTAAAGCGTTCTGTTTCCAGGACAGCCCGCGCCGCGCGCACAGCATCGCAGCCCAGGGCGGAATTAACGCGGCCAAAAATTATCCCAATGACGGTGACAGCGTTCACCGGCTCTTCTACGATACGGTAAAAGGCGGCGATTTCCGCGCGCGCGAGGCCAACGTTCATCGTCTGGCCGAGTGCAGCAATCTGATCATCGACCACTGCGTGGCCCAGGGCATCCCTTTTGCCCGGGACTACGGCGGCCTTCTGGCCAACCGCTCCTTTGGCGGCGCCCAGGTTTCACGCACCTTCTATGCGCGCGGCCAGACAGGACAGCAATTGCTGCTCGGCGCCTACAGCTCGCTGAGCCGTCAAATCGCCGATGGCAAGGTCGAGATGTTCCCGCGCCGGGAAATGCTGGACCTGGTCATGGTGAACGGCCATGCCAAAGGCATCGTGGTCCGAAATCTGATTACGGGTGCGCTCGAACGTCACGCCGCCGATGCCGTGGTTTTGGCCACCGGCGGCTACGGCAATGTCTTTTTCTTGTCCACCAATGCCATGGGATCCAATGTGAGCGCCAGCTTCGCGGCATACCGCAAAGGGGCCTTATTCGCCAATCCGTGTTTCACCCAGATTCATCCGACCTGTATTCCGGTGCATGGCACCTACCAATCCAAGCTGACCTTGATGAGCGAAAGCCTGAGAAATGATGGGCGGGTTTGGGTTCCCAAAAATCCGGGCGACAAACGGCCGCCCCACCAGATTCCGGAGGGCGAGCGGGATTATTATCTGGAGAGCAAGTACCCCAGCTTCGGCAACCTGGTTCCCAGGGACGTGGCCTCGCGCAACGCCAAGGAGCAGTGCGATGCCGGAAAAGGAGTGGGTGACACCGCACTGGCGGTCTATCTCGATTTCGGCGATGCGATCAAACGCGATGGCGAAGACGTGATTCGTAAAAAATACGGCAACTTGTTTCAGATGTATGAAAAGATAACAGCCGACGATCCCTACCAAACCCCCATGATGATCTATCCGGCGGTTCACTACACCATGGGCGGGTTGTGGGTGGACTACAACCTCATGAGCAACGTACCGGGGCTTTTCGTGCTGGGCGAAGCCAACTTCTCCGACCACGGCGCCAACCGTCTGGGCGCCAGCGCCCTGATGCAAGGACTGGCCGACGGTTACTTTGTGCTGCCTTACACCATCGGCGGCTACCTGGCCGGCATCGAGAAAGGCCGCCTTTCAACCTCGGACAGCGCATTTGTCGAAACCGAAAAAAGCGTCCAGGCCAGGATCGACAAGCTGCAGGCCATTAATGGCAAACGCACGGTGGATGATTTTCACCGTCGACTGGGCCTGATCATGTGGGATCATTGCGGCATGGCGCGCAACAACGCCGGCCTGGAGAAAGCCCGCGGCATGATCCGGGATCTGAGGGCCGAGTTCTGGGAAGATGCCCTGATTCCAGGCAGCGGTGAAACTTTCAACCAGAGCCTGGAAAAAGCCGGGCGGGTGGCCGACTTTCTGGAATTCGGAGAGTTGATGGTCATCGATGCCCTTGCGCGCCAGGAGTCATGCGGCGGACATTTCAACGAAGCCTTTCAAACCGATGAGAATGAAGCGCAACGGGACGATGACAATTTCGCCCATGTGGCGGCCTGGGAGTACAAAGGCGAGGGCCAGGACCCCGAATTCCATAAAGAAGCGCTGAAGTTTGAAAACGTCAAACTGACACAAAGGAGCTACAAGTGACGAAGACCATCAACTTAACACTCAAGGTATGGCGTCAGTCCGGCCCTGATAAAAAAGGACGTTTTGAGACCTATAACGCCCACAACATTTCCACGGACATGTCTTTCCTGGAGATGCTGGATGTGGTGAACGAACAATTGACACTGGAAGGCAAGGAACCCATTGCCTTCGATCATGATTGCCGCGAAGGCATTTGCGGGATGTGCGGGTGCGTGGTCAACGGACGCGCCCATGGACCCGAGAAGGGCACCACCCTTTGCCAGCTGCACATGCGCCACTTCAACAATGGGGATGTGATTGCCATCGAACCCTTCCGGGCCATGGCGTTTAAGGTCATCAAGGACCTGGCGGTGGACCGCAGCGCTCTGGACAAAGTGATGCAGGCCGGCGGCTTTATCTCCGCCAATGTGGGTGGAGCGCCCGACGCCAATGCCCTGCCCATTGCCCAGGAGACCGCCGAGCTCTCCATGGATGCCGCCCAATGCATCGGTTGCGGCGCGTGCGTGGCATCATGCCCCAACGCTTCGGCCATGCTGTTTACCAGCGCCAAGGTCTCCCAGTTCGCCCTGCTGCCCCAAGGCCGTCCGGAAGCGGCCAAACGCGCCATCAAAATGGTGCGGACGATGGACGCACTGGGGTTCGGCAACTGCACAAACGAACGCGAGTGCGAAGCCGAGTGCCCCAAGGAGATCAAAATCACCAATATTGCGCGTCTCAACAGGGAATTTATCAAGGCCAGCTTCGGTTCATCCGAGGAATAAACCATAGGGTAAACCGCAGAATTTCGAACAAGGAATTCCGAATCTCCAAGGGTGGAATCACTGCGCTAAGCCATCCCATATAAAAAAGATAGAATACCTTACTTCGAAATTCTGCGGTTCCTTGTTCGATATTCGATATTTCTTCCCTCCTTGCCCCTTAGCCTTCGCCCATACCGCCGACCCATTGTCCCGGATAGCGTGCCCCACCGAATCGCAGCCAGGCTAAAGTCCCAATTTCTATAGCCGATAATGGATGTACCCACTTCATGTGGCCGATACGGAGGTATGCCATGAGCTATAAAATATTGACCGTGGACGATAGCCGAACCATCCGTCTGATCGTAAAAAAAGCGTTTGAACCGTACAATTGTGAATTGTTTGAAGCCGAAAACGGCAAAAAAGGGTTGGCCGCTGCACAGGATCTAATGCCTGATCTGATCGTTCTGGATATTACCATGCCGGTGATGAACGGTATCGAAATGCTCACCCAGCTCAAAGCATCGGATCAGCTCAAAGATACACCGGTCATCATGCTTTCCGCTGAAAGCGGAAAAGATCATGTGATGCAAATTGTAAAAATGGGTGTTAAAGATTACATTGTAAAACCTTTCAGGGGGGATCAGCTGATCGACAGGGCCAGCAAAGTCCTCGATCTTGTTAAAGACGGCGAGTCCGCGGCCACCCACAAAAAAGCCAATCCAAACGATTTTGTCATCGATGAAGGCGACATGGTGATACTGACCTTCCCGGCCAAGATTACCCGTAGCGTTGGCGCGCAAATCGATAGCGCCATTAAACGGAAAATAAAAGAGATGATTGCCTCCGAAGCCAACAGAATGATCATCGATCTCAGCAAGGTGAAGGATGTGAACATGGTCGCCATTCAAGTGCTCATTTCCCTGGCCAACAATTGCATCCGTAACAAGATATCGGCCCGAATTGTCGCCGGTGATCTGCAGGCCAAGGCGCTTAAAGACTTCCAGGAAACCAGCCAGTACCCCACCCAACCCTCCATCGAGCATGCCCGGGCAGCCTTTTAAGAGACGCGCAAAAATATCTAAAGTTTACCGCCGGAAAGCGGATAAATAGGGATAGGAAAATACAGATGCGGTGGCACCCCAACGTGTTCCACCCCCTATTTTGCGAGGCATTGAAAATGAACTGATTTTCACGGGTGGCGCCTTGACGCAACCGACCCCTTCCAGGCTGGGGACCGTGAAAAACTCTAAATAACACGGATCCAAAGGAGTACCGCATGTCCATTCAAGACGACGAAACCTTACAGATGTACCTTGAGGAATCACTGGATCACCTCTCCGACATCGAGAACGATTTTCTGGCCATTGAAGAGGATGGCGCCGATATCAATGAGGAACTGGTCAATAAGGTATACCGTGCGGCGCACTCCATAAAGGGCGGGGCCGGATTCATGGGGCTCAACAACATCAAGAATCTGACCCACGAGATGGAAAACATTCTCGGAAAAATCCGCAGCCGTGAGATGATCCCCACACCGGACATCGTCAATGTGCTGCTGAAGGCCTCTGATGCGCTGAAGGACCTGTTGCAGGATATCCTCAACAGCAATGAGGCGGATATCAGCACCCATCTGATGGCGCTGCAGGCGATATTGGAAGCCGACGCCGCATCCGAAGCCGCTGAAGCACCTGCCTCCCAATCCGCACCCGAAGATACACCGGTTGAGGCAGAAGCGATGTCGCCGCACCAGGTCCCGGCAGACGGCCAGTTGTCCCTTGGATTGCCGGATGGTACCCTGACCATCACTGTTTCAAAGGATAAAGTACAATCCATTTTTGATCAGGCCAAGTGCGTCTACTTGGTCAAGATCGATGTGGGCAAGGATATCCAGGCCAAAGGAAAAACCTGCCAAGGCGTATTGGAAGAGATGGAACAGACCGGCACGGTGATCAGTGCCAATTTCCATTTGGAGCCCGCCAACCGACTGGATGCCGGCTGGATTCCCGACGTACCAACCATGCTTTTTCTTTTCGGATCCATTCTCAAACCCGATGATATTAATGTCTTGTTTGAGATCCCGGTGAACCAGATTCTGCAACTCCAAGAGGACTTCAATTTATATAATTTAAGAGCTGACGTTGCAGGTCAGAACGTTGAAGATTCGGCAGAAGCCATAACCCCCGATCAACAGCCGGCTGTCGCACCTCCTTCCGAAGATGCTTCACCGGAACCCGCCATCGAAGCAGTTGCCGCGGTGGAGGATTTGCCGGAGATCAACCCGGCGCCGATAGAAGAAATCATTCCGCCCCCTCCTCAGGATGCCCCTGCCGCACCAGAACCTACGGCCAAGAAGCGGAACAAAAAACAAGCCAAATTGGAGCATGAAACGAGTTTGCGCGTGCACGTCAGCCTGTTGGATCAACTGATGACCCTGGCTGGAGAGCTGGTCTTGAGCCGCAATCAGCTCCTCCAATCAATCACTTCCAGCGATCACCGAAGCGCTGAAATTGCGGGCCAACGTATCGATCTGATTACTTCCGAACTGCAGGAAGCGATCATGCTCACCCGCATGCAGTCCATCGGCAACGTCTTTAACAAATTTCCCCGGGTGGTTCGCGATCTGGCCCAGACATTGGGAAAACAGATCGAATTGACGCTGGAAGGCAAAGACGTCGAACTGGATAAGACCATCATCGAAGCCATCGGCGATCCCCTGACCCATCTGGTGCGCAACTCGGTGGATCACGGTATCGAAACGCCTTCAACGAGAAAGCAGGCTGGAAAAAGTCCGACAGGACAGATCTATTTAAAAGCCTACCATGAGGCCGGTCAGGTCAATATCGAAATTACGGATGACGGCAAAGGTCTGGATGGTAACAAGCTGGCCGCTAAAGCCGTACAAAAGGGATTGATCTCCGAAGAGCAAGTCAAACTGATGTCCGCCCGTGAGAAGACGAACCTGATCTTCCTGCCTGGTTTTTCGACAGCCGAAAAGGTAACCGATGTCTCCGGAAGAGGCGTTGGAATGGATGTGGTCAAGACCAACCTGGATCAATTGGGAGGGATCATCGATATTGATTCCGAACCGGGAAAGGGAACCACCATCCGGATCAAGCTGCCGCTAACCTTGGCGATTATTCCCTGCCAGATCGTGATGACCGGTGGAGAAAGATATGCCATCCCCCAAGTCAACCTGGAAGAGCTGTTGCGCATTCCGGCCGACCAGGTACAACATCGCATCGAAAGGGTCGGCGATGCAGATGTTGTCCGGCTAAGGGGCAACTTGCTCCCCCTCATGCGGCTCTCCGATGTCATCGGTGTCGAACCGCAGTACATCGATCCCGAGTCCGGAGAAGCGCGATCCGATCGCCGCAAATCCCTTTCGGATCGCCGCTCCATAAAGAGCCCGTTGGTTCCTGAAGGGACCGACGTTTCACCTGATACCGCAGAGGAATCCGCTATTGGGCAAGAGTCCCGCAAGATAAAAGAGCGCCGGTTCCATGCCGACAGCGCGCTGAACATTGTGGTGGTTTCCACCGGTGCCATGCGATACGGTCTGGTGGTGGATGATCTACATGACTCCGAAGAGATCGTCGTCAAACCACTGGGTCGGCATCTGAAAAAGTGTAAAGGATACGCCGGCGCCACCATCATGGGAGATGGCCGGGTGGCATTGATCCTGGATGTCTCCAACATAGCCCAGATGGCCGGATTGACCTCAATCGAAGGATCTGCCCGTGCCGCCGAAATCGCCAAGGCCGAGCAGGAAGCCGTCCGGGCCGGACAGGATAAACAGGCCCTGCTCATCTTCCGAAGCGCTGCTGACGAGCAATTCGCTGCGCCGCTGAACCTGGTGGAACGCATCGAAAAAATCAAACGCACGGATATCGAAAACCTCGGCGGCAAACGGGTCATAAAATACCGGGGCGGCAGTCTTCCCCTGTTCAGCATCGATGAAGTGGCCATGGTCAATCCCCTGGCGGATACCGACAAGATGCTGGTAGTGGTCTTCAAGGTGGCCAAGCGCGAGGTGGGCCTTCTGGCCATGGGACCTGTGGATGCCCAGGAGGTCAAATTGGACGTCGATGGGGTCACCCTGCGCCAGGACGGTATCATGGGCTCGGCCATCATCAACGACACCACCACTATGCTGGTGGATATCTACGAAATCGTTAAGATTCTGAATCCCCAATGGTTTGAAGAGCCCAAGCTGCCCGAATCAGAGGAGGGGGAGGCCCCCACCATCCTCTTTGCAGAGGACTCCAGCTTCTTCCGCAGTCAGGTGAAGACATCCATCGAAAAGGAGGGATTCAACGTCCTGGAGGCTGAAGACGGCGTGATCGCCTGGGATCTGCTGATGGAAAACGCCGATAAAGTTTCCCTGGTGGTGACCGACATTGAGATGCCCAACATGGATGGATTCGAGCTCACCGAGAAAATCAAGCGGCATGCATCCTTCTCCCATCTACCGGTGATCGCATTAACGACCCTGGCCGGAGAGGAAGATATTGCCAGAGGGACACAGGTCGGCATCGATGATTATCAAATCAAACTCGATCGTGAAAAGCTGATGATCAGTATCCATGGATTCATGAAAGCCATTGCAGCCTGATTATCGCGTTTGATCGTCACCCCTGGCGATCATTCCAGACAGAAAGGATATCGCCAACATGAACGCAGCGTCAAAACAAAGCCGATCGGTGGAACTGGCCACCTTCTATGTGGGAGATGCACTTTGCGGGATGGACATTCTCAATGTGCAAGAGATCAACAAATTGATGGATATGACCCAAGTCCCCCAATCCCCGGAATATGTCACCGGTATCCTTAATTTGCGCGGTCAAATCGTCACCGTTATCGATCTCGGGAAAAAACTGGGGCTTACCATGACAGATTTAAACGATGCCGCCCGCAATATCATCGTCAATGCTGAAAATGAATATATCGGTTTGCTCGTGTCGCGCATCAGCGATGTGGTCGAAGCCGAGTGGGAGAAAGTAGAAGAGCCTCCTGCCAATATCGGCGGTGTCCAAGGTGCATTTTTCAAAGGTGTATTTAAAACCAAGGACCGGTTAATCGGTATCCTCGATGTGACCAAAGTACTGACGGAAGAGAATTAATACATGAGCCCGAATCATCCGCTCCGCGTAATGGTCGTTGATGATACGGTTGTCTACCGCAAAATCGTCAGTGATGTACTGGCTGAGATCCCCGACGTAGAGGTGGTCGGTACCGCGCACAACGGCAAAGCCGCGCTTGTCAAAATCCGCAGCCTGCATCCGGACTTGCTCACTTTGGACATTGAAATGCCCGAAATGAGCGGATTGGAGCTGTTGGAACACCTGCAGACCGAGGCCCCCAATGTCGGTGCGGTCATGCTCAGCACCCTGACCCAAGAGGGTGGGGCCATGACCATGCGGGCTTTGGAGTTGGGTGCATTTGATTTTATTCCCAAGCCTCAATCCGGCACCATGGCAAGCAATAAAACGGCGGTCACTAAAGCGCTGACCCCCATACTGAAAGCGTTTCGCCGCAGCCGAAATCTTCGCAGCGCCTTGCGCAAACCAACGCCACCCAGGCCTGTGGCGCCGGCCGCCGCCCCCCGTGCAGGTATCCAGCGGCCGCAAAAACGCTCCGGGCCCTCCTCTATCATTGGTATCGGGATATCCACCGGCGGACCCAACGCCCTGGCCCAAGCGCTTCCCCAGCTGCCGGGCGACATCGGTGTGCCGGTGGTGGTGGTTCAACATATGCCTGCCATGTTCACCCAATCCCTTGCCAATAGCCTTGACGGCAAATGCGCCCTTGACGTGCATGAAGCCGTAAACGGCGAACCCCTGCGCCCGAACACAGTATATATCGCACCCGGTGGCAAACAGATGAAAATCGTCGCCGGAGCGGATGGGCGCCAGCGCGTTATCAAAATTACCAATGACCCCCCGGAGAACAGTTGCAAACCGTCCGTGGATTATCTCTTCAGATCCATCGCTGAGCTCTACGTCGGCAGGGCCACCGGTGTTATCATGACTGGCATGGGATCGGATGGGACGGCAGGTTTAATGCAGATGAAGCAAAACGGTGCATTTATCATTGCCCAGAACGAAGAGACCTGTGTTGTTTTCGGCATGCCCAAGGAACCGATTGAAAGAGGCATAGCCGACTCTGTAGTCCCATTGCAGCAGATACCCAGAGAGATCGTTAAAACGCTCGCCAATAAAGGAGTCAGGCGATAGTGAGAACGCCAGGATCAGCATTTGAAAACATATCCAGACCGTGCGCGGCACCGGCGGGCGCTATCCCCTCTGTAGGCGGGTTGGCAAAAAACGTCAAAATAAAGCCGGACGAGATTCAACTCATCGCAAGGTATATCTACGGCATATCGGGTATTCACATTGAGGCGTCCAAGTCTTATCTTCTGGAAACCCGGCTGGGACGCCTTCTGGAAGCTGAAAACTGCCCCTCCTACACAGAGTTCTACCATAAGGCCAAAACCGACAGTTCCAAGGCCCTGGACAAGAAGATCGTGGATGCCATAACGACCAACGAAACCCTCTTTTTCAGGGACGGCAACCCCTTTGAATTGCTGAAACATAAGATTCTTCCGGAAGTCATTGACAAACATGCCTCCAAATCCGTCCCCGCCCCCGTTCGAATATGGAGCGCCGCCTGTTCTACCGGGCAAGAAGTATACAGTATCGCCATCGTCCTAAAAGAACTCTTGGGTCATACCCCCGTCAAATTCACACTTACAGGCACAGATCTTTCCGATGCGGCCGTCAAACAGGCCAGCTATGGATCCTACAATAAATTCGAAATCGAACGCGGACTGCCACGGGAACGCCTTCAGCAATATTTTACGGCAGACGGCGCAAAATGGAAAATCAAGGATCAAATCCGCGCGATGGCCACATTCAAAAAATTCAATCTGATGCACCCGTTCACCGGGATGGGCAAATTCGATATCATCTTCTGCCGGAATGTGGCCATTTATTTTACGCTGGAAGATCGCAAGAAGCTATTTGCTAAAATCGCCGACGTATTGGAGCCCGATGGGTATTTGATCATCGGATCCACAGAGTCCCTTACCGGCGTGTGTCCACGGTTCGTGCCCAAACGGCACTTGAAATCTATCTTCTACCAATTGCGATAGGCGGGAAAGGGTTACAGCACATTAAGTATGGAGGAAAACAAATGCATTCGTTAAAAATACTGGTGGTGGACGACGATCCGGTAACAAGAAATCTGCTGATGAAACGCCTGGTCAGAGCCGACTATGAGGTGGAGACGGCCGAAAACGGTATCGAAGCCGTGCGTATGATCGCCACCAAACACTATGATGTGGTTCTCACCGATTTGATGATGCCGGGCGGCGTGGACGGTATCGGCGTACTGGAATCCGCCAAAGAAAACAGCTTGAAAACCGAGGTGGTGCTCATCACCGCCCACGGGTCCATCGACAACGCCATCGTGGCCATGAAAAAAGGGGCAGTGGACTATCTTCAAAAGCCGATCAACTTTGACGAATTATTCCTTCGCCTGGAAAAAATACAAAATATCAAACATTTAATGAAAAATGCCAATGACCTGCGGGAGGCCATGGAGGTCACCGAGCAAACCTCATCGGAGACCATTCAGACCCTTGAGCTGCACGTGGCCGACCTTCAGGATCAGTTGTCCCAGATTCGAACGATCCTGGCGCAACAGGATATGGCCGCAGAGGAACGCATCCTTTTGGCTTTGAACAGGTAACCCTTTTTCCACCGGACTGCTGCCGCCACAGCCTGTCGCGCTTTGGCGCACTCTCACTGTCCAGGGTCGTCGAATACCCGTCCGGACGCGATGGCTACCGGTTTTCCCTCCGAAATAACGCATCAACCGTTTCCACGCCGTTAAAAAACACGACAAATGACCTAACTGCTTGCGCAACACAGCAGAACCATTTAAAACTCGGCATTCGGACAAAGCCGAAGGAACACGCTTTCGCTTAAAATTGGGAGGAGGTTGATGGAAAAATTGCTATCCTTTTTGAATCGAATCAGCAGTATCGCCCAAAGCAACACCTTACCGGCGATGGCCATCAAAACCGCCGGAGCGATTATCCTGGCGTTGATCGCCTGGATCGTCATCAAAACCATTCTGCGCCTGGTCCGTAAAAGGCTGACCACCTATGAATGGTTCAGCGAAAATCAAAAGCTCTTCGATATGGCGCGCAAGGCCACCGGACTGGCGATGATTCTCTTTGTGGGCGCTTATCTGATCCAGCTCTTCCACCTTCAAATGATCGAAAAACTCTGGCTTGCCCTGTTCGTTATTCTACTCGCATCGCCCATCAACGGTTTTCTGTTGGTGATTTTGAAATATTTTGAAGAGAAATGGGTCAAAAAATCCGAGACCAAAGTGGACAACATCATCTTCGATCTCCTAAACCGCTTTTCAGGCGCCATCATTTATGCCATCGCTGTGATCCTGGCGCTGGACACAATGGGAATCAATGTCATGCCCTTTGTGGCAGGCGCCGGCGTCATGGGGATAGCCATCGGCTTTGCGGCCAAAGACACTCTCTCCAATTTGATTGCCGGTATTCTACTGATCATCGACCGCCCTTTCGAGATCGGTGACCGCATTGAAGTGTGGAGCGCACCCGCCGGAAGCGCCAGTTGGGGAGATGTCATCGACATCGGACTGCGCGCCACCAAAATAAAGACCACCGACAATATCATCATCGTCATACCCAACAACGAGATAATGAAGCGGGATATCGTCAACTACACCCTGATCTCCACCAGCATCCGTGTCCGTATCAATATCGGTGTGGCGTATAATACCGATATCGAACGGGCCAAAAAACTCATGATACAGGTTGCCAAAGCGGTTAAATGGGTGCAGGACGACCCGATGCCGAAGGTAGTGGTGCGAAATTTCGGGGAGTCGTCGGTGGATCTTCAGCTGCGGGCCTGGATTAATGATGCCAGACAGCGGATGAATACCATCTCCACCATCACGGACCGCATCAAAAGCGCCTTTGATGAAGCGAATATCGAGATCCCCTATCCCAAACGGGATATCCAAATCACTCACACCGGGACGTCCTCTCCGGATTCGCCGGTGAATGGCATATCCAATTAGGCCGAAGGACCGCATACCCTGTATTCATGAAATCAGTTGGGTTGGCGCCGACCCTCTGGTATCGCTCCAGTTCGGTTGGCAAAGGATACCTATCCGGAGACTGCTGGTGGTACGTGGATATCGGCTTGCTCAATGGTCATGGGTTTTCGCAAGATCAGATGGGCTGTTTTTTTAAACTGGTCGGCCGTATCGGTGACGTAAATCGTGCAGCGGCGCTTACCCGGTGGCAATGATGTATTTTCTTCCCCTTGAAGATTGAGATGTTCGCGCACCTCCAAAGCAACCGCCTCGGCAGAGTCCACCAAACAGACCCGGGTACCGATCTTGCGTTGGATGATACGGCTCAGTACCGGATAGTGGGTGCACCCCAGAATAAGGGTGTCGATCTGCCGGTTCTTGAGCGGCGCCAGATATTTCCGAACGATCATGGCGGTCTCCGGTTTGTCCACCCAGCCCTCTTCCACCAGGGGGACCAGCAGAGGGCATGGCGTTGCGACTACTTTGGCATCAGGTTTTATCTGTGCTATTCTTTCTTCGTAGCCGCCACTTGCGATGGTGGCCCGGGTTCCGATAACCCCGATACGCGAATTCCTGGAAGACTGCAGGGCTCGTCGTGCACCGGGTCCGATCACCTCAAATACCGGTATTTGCATCTTGGAGCGCACCGCCTCGTAAGCGTAGCTGGAGGCTGTGTTGCAAGCAATGACGATGATGTCCGCACCGCACCGCACGAGAAATTCAGCGTTATTTAGGGAATACTGGACAATGGTATCGCGGCTCTTGCTGCCGTAAGGCGTTCGGGCCGTATCCCCCAGGTAGACAATCTCCTGTCCGGGTATAAGCCGCAATAGCTCTCGGACCACCGTGAGCCCGCCGATACCCGAATCAAACACACCGATCATAGCATCCCCAGGCCATCATTCATTGGTGCTGTGCCACCGGCGAAGGGATTGGCAGACATGGTCGTGCAATTGATTTCCGTCCGCATCGGGATCCATTCCCGGGCAAACACTTGCCATGACTTGCCAATTACCGATATCCTTCAACAAACTGTCGATAAAGGGCCATTTTCGGCACATCGCGGGCTTAATGGCATGAATGGTACAATTGCGATCCCAGAAGATGCAGAACCCGTCATCCCGCTGGGCCAGGACATAATGCTTTCCGGAAAGGACACAGTAGCGTTTCTTAAAAGTGGACGGCGCAATATTCAGATAGGCGGCAATGGCTGTCATATCTTGCTCGGTGAGATAGGTGCCGCCATATCCCTTGCAGCAATCCCCGCACTGGGTACAATTGAAAAAAGTATTATCCGATGCCATGGCGGCTCTCCATGGCGCATTTAAGCGTCATCTGGTCAATATATTTCAGATCTCCCCCCACCGGCACGCCGGTGGCGATGCGGGAGACCTTGATGTCGGGCGGGACGAGCTGCCGGGCGATATAATCGGCGGTGGACTCCCCCTCAACCCCGGTACCGGTGGCAAGGATCACTTCCTTGACGATCCCTTTGGCCAATCGCTGGCGCAGCTCATTCATTCTTAATTCCTGGGGACCGATTCCCTCCATGGGAGACAGCACACCGCCCAGGATGTGATAGAGCCCTGCAAACGCACCGGATTTTTCGATGGAAATCATATCAGCCGGTTGTTCCACCACACAGAGGAGGCTTTGATCACGGGAATCATCCTGACAGATGTGACACCGGGACGCATCACTCAATGCATAGCACATGTCGCAGAGCTTAATCTTCTGCTTGACGGCCACGATGCTATGGGCCAGTTCTTCGGCCTCAACCAAAGGCTTTCGAAGAATATGGATGGCCAGTCGCTCGGCCGTCTTTTCTCCTACCCCGGGCAGCCTGGACAAATTGCGGATCAGGGCCCGTATGGAGGGTGGATAGTGATGCATGGGGTACCTCTACATCAAACCGGGAATGTTCATGCCGCCGGTCAGTTTTCCCATCTCGCCGGCCACCATTTCCTGGGCTTTAGTCAATGCATCGTTGACAGCAGCCAATACCAGGTCCTGCAGCATTTCCACATCATCCGGATCCACCACCTCTTTGTCAATGGTGATGGAGATGATCTGCTGTCGACCATTGGCCACCACGTTGATCATGCCGCCGCCTGCGGATGTCTCAACGGTTTTCGACGCAAGTTCCTCCTGCATCTTTAACATCTTGGATTGAAGCTTCTGGGCTTGCTTCATCATGTTTCCCATACCCTTACCCTTCATCGGTTGCTCCTCCTATGGCACTTTGATGTCTATCACCCTGCCTTTGTGGCCCGATCCTCAAAATTGGCCACAATCTTCAGCGTAACCGGTTGCTCCGTATAGTTGCTGCACTGCCTCTCCAAAGTCCGCTGGTGCTTGGTGATATTCTTGAGGGTGAATTCATTGCCCCTGACCTCAAGTGACAGCTCTCCCTGGTCGCCGGCGCGCAATGCACATTTGCCGAGAAAACCCGCCAGAGAAGGTTTTTGCTCGGAGATATCCCGAACCACATTCCGCCAAAGGGTGTCGATCTCTTCGACCGGCCTGTTCCCCTTGCCTCCCCTGGTTTCCACCGGCGCGGTCGAAGCGGTTGGTGCGGTATCTTCCCCCCCGGTCACCTGGGTCTGCGGCGCAATACGATCCGGGGATATGGCATGCGGTCCGATCCGTTCCTGCAATTGATCCAGGTGTTCAATCAATGATTCAATCGGCAGCGCCGGTGCCGTCTGAAATAGTTTGAGAAAGACCATTTCCAGTCCCAACCTGGGTTGACTGGAGAATCTGATGCTCGGTTCAGCCTGAAACAGGGCCTCGAAGATTTGAAGCAGATAGCTTTCGGCGACCTTCTCCACCTGGTTTCGCATCAAATCGATCTCTTGTTTGGGCAAGTCGACCAGTTGAGCGGTTTGGGGACCTTGCTTCACCAGCGTCAAATGGTGAAAGTGCGCCACCAGATCGGCATAGAAACGTTTGAGCTCGTAGCCGTTTCGCCAGACCACGTCAATGCCCTCCAGTACCTTCTGGAGATTGCCGTCAATCACTTCCCGGGAAAGATCGAACAGAAGTTTTCGATCCACAACCCCCAGCAATTCGCTGATGAGGTCCGCGGTCACCGGACCCTGAGCGCATGCAAGGACATGATCCAGCAGGCTCAGGCTATCCCGCATACTGCCCCCGGCCTCTCCTGCAATCAAGGAGAGGCTCAATGCATCAATATCCACACCTTCTGAATCGCAGATAGATTTTAGATGATCGGCGATGGCCTCCCCTTCGATGCGCCGCAGATCGTGACGTTGGCATCTCGACAAGATGGTGATGGGAATCTTGTGCACCTCGGTGGTGGCGAACATGAACAGAATATGCTCGGGGGGTTCTTCCAATGTCTTCAACAGTGCATTGAAAGCGGCAAGGCTGAGCATATGCACTTCATCAATGATGTAAATCTTATAGCGGCTGTGCACCGGCATGTACTTGAGGTTTTCACGCAGCTCACGGACCTGGTCCACGCTGTTATTGGACGCCCCGTCGATCTCAAAGACATCCGCAGCGCTTCCCGCTGTGATTTCTTCACACGATTGGCATTGATTGCACGGTTGAGCGGTGGGGCCCTTGTCACAGTTCATGGCCTTGGCCAGTATCCGGGCCACGGTGGTTTTTCCGGTCCCCCGCGGACCTGAGAACAGGATGGCGTGGGCCACGCGCCCGGCCGCAATGGCATTGGCGA
This sequence comes from Desulfobacteraceae bacterium, assembly GCA_037387725.1. Lineage (GTDB taxonomy): Bacteria > Desulfobacterota > Desulfobacteria > Desulfobacterales > Desulfosarcinaceae > JARRKU01. The sequence continues at coordinate 73,903 of JARRKU010000013.1, read as the reverse complement.
GCGTTTGGGTCACATGGGATTGCTGCACCACCTGCTCAAATGTCTGCGGTCTGTATTTGCGGGCAAATACGAGGTAGCTCATTGCCGGTTCCTTGGGGGTCTGTTTTTTTGCCCTTTATAGCGCACCTGTGTCGTTGGTGCAAGAAAGGCGCGATTACTATTGGGCATCTTCAGCAGAGGCATCGAATGAGGGGGTGATCGCATCCAAAGGGAAGGTGGCGGAGAGAGAGGGATTCGAACCCTCGGTGCCGCTATAAACGACACACACGATTTCCAGTCGTGCTCCTTCAGCCAACTCGGACATCTCTCCGCATGGTTTAAATCCTTCAACACGAATGAGTGGAAAGGCTCCAGCACATCCTTTGTCTGGCGATCTGACGAAATATGGCGGAGAGGGTGGGATTCGAACCCACGATCCCGGGTAAACGGGATACCGCTTTTCGAGAGCGGGGCCTTCAGCCACTCGGCAACCTCTCCACACCCGGGCCTTATTCCACATCCTGTTGGAATTGGGCTTAATATCGCGTTTGGTATTGGGTGTCAATGGCGGATTTGAACCCCGGCAAAGGCGATCGTACACCGAATCGCACAACAATGACGCAATTGTCCGCGTGTCGACATGTAGGGATTTTGAACATCGAGCATCGAACGTTTACCATCGAACGTCGAAGGATGGATTCGCTGCGCTCTGCCAATATATAAATCGGCATAATACCTTGTTCGACGTTGAACGTTCGATGTTCGATGTTGGACGTTCATTACCTTTTGGCTGAGGACTTGCCCGTGCAATGGGTTAATGGGTTTCATCATGCCTAAAGAAAAAATAGCTTTCGCTCAGGGTGCCATCATTCTGGCGACGGAGGGTGTATATTGCCCATCGGCGCCATAAATAACCAGCGGAGGGGCTACCTTCAGACCTGGCTTGCCGCGCATCATGCCTTTCACCAATACCAATTTTGCAGGATCTCCTCTGCGGGAGTGGATGTTTTGCAGCCATTTTGGCTCGATACCGGCTGAACGCATCTCTCCAAACAACTCAACCAATCGCTCCGCCGGGTAGATGACGGCAATCTGGCCACCCGTTTTCAAGACCCCACGGCAAACTTGCATCAATTCTTTCAGCCGCAGATGGATTTCGTGGCGGGCGGCGGCACGCTCGGCATTGGGAGGTATCCGCCCGCAATTTGCCGGTCGATACGGGGGATTGCTCACGATCCAGTCCACTGGACCTTCGACGACATCTTGTTTGATGGCGCGCAGATCCTGCTCCAGTATGGTGATCTGATCCTGCATGTGGTTTGCCGCCACATTTTTTTCGGCCAATCGGACAAGAGAGGATTGAAGTTCGACACCTATAAATCGTGCTTTTGGATAACGAAACGCCAATAGGATGGGAACGACCCCGCACCCTGTCCCCATGTCCAATACGGTCTCTCCGGATCGGGGAAGGATTGCCGCGGCAAGAAGCACGGCATCGATGGAAAAACGGTATCCCTCACGCGACTGGCAGACCGTTACTGCGCCGTTAAAAAAAGTATCTGTGGTCGTTTTATTGTCACAACGCAATGATGAGCGTCCTCTCCCAAATCGCGATACCGGTATCCCGCCGCCTATACCGGACCGATTTTAAAACGAATGGTTCGGATCTCCTCCCGTCCTATAGCCCGATTCAATTTTTCTCTCAGATCACCCTCCTGAAATCGAAGGTGATGCAACCAAGTGGAATTGGAAACATGTACCAGCAGTGTGTTGGCTTTAACAGCAGCTGGACGTGCATTGGCGGCGACATCGGGTCCCACCGCCCGTTCCCACAGATCCCATACCCGCAGCAGATATTGATCGGTGGCAGGGCGGTATTGCGGTATGATCTTGCCCAGCACATCGCCCAGATTGGTGAAGGTCTTGTTGGTTCGCCGCTTATTCACCGGGACGCCTCCGGATCTGGATTTTTACTTGACTTCGATACCCCTCCGACTTAGAGTAAGGCGTGATTAAAAACAAGCTGAATTTACAGGCAATCATAAGCGCAAACCTCATAAGATACCGCCACTCTTAGGTCCGTGTAAAGTTATCGGAGCCATCACGTACTGTTATCCTAATATGAACAATACATACATGAAACACAGGTAAAAAGCCATGGCATGGGATTGGGACAAGCTGAACCAACAGCAGCGACAGCAAAAGGGGGGGCCGCCACCCCAAGTAGATGAACTTATTAAACAATTCAAAAACATAAAATTACCAGGCGGCGGCACCATCGCCATCGTTGTAATTTTGGTTATCGCCGTAATGGCCTATTCATCCGTCTTCACCATCGAAACCGGTTCTGTTGGCGTCATCCAACGCTTCGGTGAATATGTTCGCACCTCCCCTCCCGGACTCAATTTCAAGCTTCCGTTTGGAATTGAAAGCGTGAGGAAAGTAGCGCAGGATAAAGTTGAAAGGGAGGAGTTCGGATTCCTGTCAGAGGAGGCGAACCGCGACAGACGCATCAGCCGATCCCCCAGTGCAGCCAGTGCCTCCCTGATGCTTACCGGCGATCTCAATGTGGCGCTGGTGCCGTGGATCGTTCAATACCGGGTCAAGGACCCTTACAAATACCTTTTCAAAGTAAAGGATGTCCAAGGGTTACTGCGCGACCTGTCTGAAGCCAGTATGCGCCTGGTGGTTGGTGACCGCAGCATTAACGAGGTCATTTCGAAACGCAGCGATATCGCAAATGAAGCGGAAAAAGTTCTACAGGAGGAGCTGGACAAAGCGGAAACAGGGCTGTTGGTTGTCAACGTTGAGCTGAAACGCACCAATGTGCCCGCACCGGTGCAACCCTCCTTTAACGAGGTGAACCAGGCTGTCCAGGAAAAAGAGAAGCTGATATACCAGGCGCGGGAGGACTACAACAAGGCCATTCCCGCTGCTCGTGGAGAAGCCGAAAGGACGATTAAGGCCGCAGAGGGTTATGCACTGGATCGGATCAACAGAGCAAAGGGGGATGCCTCACGGTTTGCGGCGTTATACACCGAATACAGCAAAGCAAAAGACGTCACCAAACGCCGTCTCTACTTGGAATCCTTAAAGACATTGCTACCGAAACTCGGGCCGAAATATATTGTGGATGAAAACCAGAAGAATCTTTTACCCCTGCTTAATTTGGGTAAAGCACAAGGTGTGGAGAAATGAACCTAAAAGTAGTGGTTGGTATATTGGCGGCCGTGATCGTCGCATTAGGATTGTCATGCGCCTATACCGTGGATGAAACCGAACAGGTTGTCATCACCCTTTTCAGTAAGGTCAACCGAACGGTTCAGTTGCCCGGCTTGCATTTTAAGCTTCCTATTGTGGAGCACAAGATTGCCTACCCCAACAATCTGCAGGAGTGGGACGGCGATCCGGGTGAAATTCCGACAAAAGACAAAACATACATCTATGTCGACACGTTTGCGCGATGGAAAATTGTCGATCCGGTCCTCTTTTTCAGAACCATCGGTCCAGACGCAAAATTGGCACCGACGCTCCGTCTGAATGAAATTATCGATCCAGCCGTTCGAAACCTGATCACCTCCAACCGCCTGATTGAAACCGTCCGAAACTCCAATCGGGAGTTGGATACGTTTGAAGAGGGAATCAGTGAAAAGGAGGACCTGAACAAGCAGCCTTACAACTACGGTGTAAACATCGGCCGAAAAATGATCGACGAAATGATTTTAAAGCAGGCCCAACCCAAATTGAAAAAATTCGGCATTCAACTGGTCGATGTAAAAATCAAACGGATCAACTATCGAGAGGAAGTACGCCAATCCGTGTATGACCGGATGATCGCCGAGCGGAAACAGATCGCACAGAAATTCCGCTCTGAGGGCAAGGGGGAAGCCCAGAAGATTCTCGGCGATAAAGAACTCGACCTCAAACGCATCAAATCAGAAGCCTATCGCAAAGCACAGGAAATCAAGGGAAAGGCGGACGCTGAATCCACCAAACTTTATGCAGAGGCTTTTGGAAAAGATCCGGAATTCTATTCCTTTGTCAAAACAATGGAAATTTATGGCGAGGCTTTGGACAAAGACAGCTCACTTGTCCTATCCACAGATTCGGACTTGCTCAAATTTCTAAAGGGATATTCCGTTAAAAAATAATTTTGCGGCTAAAAGCCCCAGCTCAGGAAATGATGCCGGTTCGCCCTTTCATCCGTTGATTTTATTTGAGGGGCTTTGATATCGGCTGTGCCATTGATCATGCCAATAAGAAAAGCACCGTTGCCAATCGGGCGCCGGTGCTTTCTCATGTCAAACGGTTGAACCCCATCGCAGCAATCATTATTTACCCTTTCTGCGTTTCTGCGTTTTTTAACGACGCTGCCCAATGGCCCACCTCCTTTCGACGCTTTCTATCACTTAATCGGGCATCTATAGCACCAATGATAAGCCTTTGTCCATCGCTTTTTAAACTAAACCCGCTATTTATCTCAACCCCCTGCGGTCTCGCCTACATTTGTCAAGTGTCTGCGTGTCCTTTTGCCGGAAATGCATCTTGCCTGCCCTCTCCTTTACTTGAAACAAAACACGGGCTAAATACGTGTTATCCATTTGATATGATGGTGATCGTATGGTATTGGCCCAATATGGTTGAAGAACACAACAGGCGACATTTCAGCAATGACCAGATTCAGTTGGTCAATCAGGCTGTTACGCTGTCAGAGGAATTGGTCAGCAACCATTACAAAATGTCCCCCAACGAGTGGCTGCGCCCTCGGTATGACGTCAAAACCCTGGTGGAATTGCACCCCAATGAAATTGTTGAGGAACCCTTTGCTCAGGTTATCCGTTACCAGGGCAGGCCTATCGACGCTACATTGGAGTCCGACGCTTACGACTTTTACAAGATCTGCATTCAGGACCATAACATCCTCAATGCCATTGCAAAAAACCCACGACTCTCGCTAATGGCTTTCACCGTATATATTGTATCCCATGAATTGATCCATATCGTCCGTTTCAGCAAATTTTTGCAAAATTTTGAAGCCAATTCAGCTGAAAAGATGGCTGAAGAGAGGCGAGTGCATACCTTGACCCACGACATTCTATCTCAAGTACGCCTGCCTGACATGAATCATGTCCTTGCCTTTTACGAGCGTTGGCGCTGATCATAAAATAAAATCTAACTGGGTTGAATTTTCCCCCAGAAAGCGTCTTGACAATGAAAAAACACACACTATATTAGACCAGATTTTTGGATTGGTGGGTGATTTTAAACAAGAATTATAAGGAGGTAGGCCAGGAAATGCCCATCTATGAATATCAATGTGAGCAATGCGGAAAGGTGGATGAAGTGCTTCAGAAGTTTTCTGACAAGCCTCTGACCAAGTGCGCGCATTGCTCGGGCAAACTACACAAGCTCATTTCCCAAAGTGCTTTCCACCTGAAGGGATCCGGTTGGTATGTTACCGACTATGCCGGAAAATCCCAAAAAGATACGAAAACCAAATCTGAGTCAGCGTCCACCAGCAACGCCGGCTCAACTGAATCGAAATCCGCCGCCAAAGCCGACAGCGACTAGACGTCGACAGGATGCGTTATAGCGGATATGAAGTTGCTGAGTCGAAAAAGGCTGCGCCTCAGCATTTAGGATGTTTACCCATTGAATCGATAGACCATCACTCGCATGAACGGAATTTCCTAAACGGATACAGACAGTTGAAAGGGGGTGACGTCGAGGCTGCCGGCGAGTGGGAGGAATAATTTGTCGATCAAGCTGTAACAGACCATATATCGCAATATTTCCCATATCCAAGATCACTATAAAAAGGAGAGATGGAACGATGAAACTTAGACCATTGCAGGACCGCATTCTGGTACAACGTGTTAAGGAAGAAACGACCACCAAAGGTGGCATCATTATTCCTGATACGGCCAAAGAAAAACCCGCAGAGGGGAAAGTAGTCGCCGTCGGCAACGGCAAGCTCGGTGATGATGGCAAGCGCGTTGCATTGGAAGTAAAAAAAGGAGATCGCATTCTTTTCGGCAAATATGCGGGCACTGAGGTAAAGATCGAGGGGGAAGAATTTTTAATTATGCGTGAAGACGATGTTCTGGGCATAATCGATTAAGCATACCAAATTGACATAATATACGGAGGATTCAAATGACGGCCAAAATGATTAAATACGATATGAAAGCCCGTGAAGCCATGCTCAAGGGCGTCCAGACACTCGCTGACGCAGTTGTTGTGACCTTGGGGCCCAAGGGCCGCAATGTGGTTATTGATAAATCCTGGGGCTCTCCTACCGTCACCAAAGACGGCGTTACCGTTGCCAAGGAGATCGAACTGGAAGACAAGTTTGAAAACATGGGTGCACAGATGGTGAAAGAAGTGGCCAGTAAAACCAGTGACATGGCTGGCGACGGCACCACCACAGCCACCGTTCTCGCCCGTGCGATTTATGAAGAGGGCCAAAAATTGGTGGCCGCTGGCAACAACCCCATGTCCATCAAACGCGGTATCGATAAAGCCGTTGAAGTTGCAGTTAAAGAACTCCACAAAATGAGCAAACCCACCAAAGATCAGCGTGAGATTGCGCAGGTTGGCACGATTTCGGCCAACAACGACGAAACCATTGGCAATATCATCGCAGAGGCCATGAACAAGGTGGGAAAAGAAGGCGTTATCACCGTGGAGGAAGCCAAATCCATGGAAACCACTCTGGACGTCGTCGAAGGTATGCAATTTGATCGTGGCTACCTCTCACCCTATTTTGTCACCGATCCGGAGAAAATGGTCGCTTCTCTGGAGGATCCTTATATTCTGATCAATGAAAAGAAAATCAGCAACATGAAAGATCTGCTGCCCATCCTGGAGCAAGTGGCCAAAATGGGCAAACCGCTGATGATCATCGCAGAGGATGTGGATGGCGAAGCACTGGCCACCCTGGTGGTTAACAAACTGCGCGGCACCCTCAACGTTGCAGCCGTTAAAGCACCGGGTTTCGGCGATCGTCGCAAAGCCATGCTCGAGGATATCGCCATTCTCACCGGCGGTCAGGTCGTATCCGAAGACCTGGGCATCAAGCTGGAAAACCTGGCCATTTCCGACCTTGGCAAGGCCAAACGCATCACCATCGACAAAGACAACACCACCGTCGTTGACGGAGCGGGTGCCCGCAGCGCTCTCGAAGGACGCGTCAAGCAAATTCGCGCCCAAATCGAAGAAACCTCTTCAGATTACGACCGCGAAAAGCTGCAGGAGCGCTTGGCCAAACTGATCGGCGGCGTGGCTGTCATCAATGTGGGCGCAGCAACCGAAACCGAGATGAAAGAGAAAAAAGCACGGGTTGAAGATGCATTGAATGCTACACGTGCGGCTGTTGAAGAAGGCATCGTCCCGGGTGGCGGCGTCGCTTTGGTTCGTACCATCGAAGCCTTGGAAAAGATCAAAATCAAGGCCGATCAGAAGTTGGGTGTCAAGGTTGTCATGCGTGCGATTGAAGAGCCACTGCGCCAGATCGCAAACAATGCTGGGTTTGAAGGCTCCGTTGTAATCGATAAAGTGAAAAATGAAAAAGGCGCCAATGGCTACAATGCCGATACCAACACCTACGAAGACCTTATCGCTGCGGGTGTAATCGATCCCACTAAAGTCGTGCGTTTTGCTCTCCAGAACGCCGGCAGTGTTGCGGGTTTGATGCTCACCACCGAAGCAATGATCGCTGAAAAACCGGAAGATAAGTCCGACGTACCTGCAATGCCTCCTGGCGGCGGCATGGGCGGCATGGGCGGAATGGGCGGTATGATGTAACACATGTAACACCTTTTTTCCCATCTGAGGGATATGACGAGCCTCCGGGTCTTTACGGCCCGGAGGCTCTTTATTTTCAAGGCTAAGGCCTGAAAAACTTGACAAATTCAAGCTAATTAGGTTACTGAAATCAATAAAAAAGCTTTTTTATCATCCGGAAACAACACAAATTAGTGGGGATCATCGTGATGAAAATTAATTCGTACATGCAGAAATGCTTACCGATGTTCATTTGCATCGGGATATCTTTGGTAGCTTCCTGGTACACTCCAGCATTCGGAGAAGTTCCACAAAAAGAGACCAAAATAGAGACAGGTTTCTACTATACGGTGAAAAAAGGCGATACGCTTTGGGATATTTCCCAACGATTTAACGACACGCCTTGGCAGTGGCCCGAGTTGTGGAAAGAAAACAATCAACTTCCCAATCCCCACTGGATTTACCCCGGCGAGCGCATTCGCCTTTTCCGAAAAAGCGACAGAGACAAGTATAAAGAGCAAGCAGCGGCACCAACAGCGATGCCGCAGGTATCTGCCGGCACATCGGCGCCGGCGCCCCAGGTCAATTTCTACTATGGGCGAATGGACCGCATCGGCTTCATTCGAAAACCACCGGTTCAAGAGCTCGGATTCATCTTCAATGTCCTGCATGACAAGCAACTCGTCAGCACTGGCGATGTCGTCTACATTCGGCCGCCCGATTCCGGTCCAGTCGTTGAATTCGCGCCCGGCTCCAGGTTTACCGTGTTCCGCAAGCTTAAGCCCACCGGTGAGCGGAAGTCGGATCAGGCCATCGGTACCCAGCACTATCTATTGGGAGTTGTGGAAGTTAGCCAGAATGAAGCTGGCTATGGCATTGCAAAAGTCATCGAAGCATTTCGCGCCATCGAACCTGGGGATCTCCTGATGGCGTACAGGGAGCGTTCTCCTGAAGTCGTTGTCGCCAAGAGCACACCTGGAATTCAAGGCACCCTCATCGGCACGGAAGAGCACAACGAACTCGTCAGCACCAATACCATTGCGTTCATCGATAAGGGTGAAACGGACAATATCCGTCCCGGGCAAGAATACAAGATCTATATTCAGGAAACAAAAAAGGGTGTAGACGGAAAGGAGATGCAACTGGCACCGGTGGACGTGGGCGCCCTGCTCGTATTGCATACCGAAAAAACAACATCCACGGTCTACATCACCGAAACCTACGGCAATATATTTCCCGGACAGAATATCCGGACACCGTAAACGACATATCCGTATTTATAGCCCCTTAATTTCAAAAGGCGGTCGTTTGGTTTTAGCTGAGCGATCGCCTTTTTTGCGTCAATTTTGGTGGGCGATGCCTACCCTTCAACATTGAAATATTTGAACGTTGAACATCGAACGTCCAACATCGAACGTCGAAGAATGAAGTCGCTTCGCTCCGTCATTTTATAAATCGGCAGCCTTCCTTGTTCAACGTTGGGTGTTGGACGTTCGATGTTCATCTGTTATCACAGCGTCCGGGAGCGCAGCCGTAGTCTGCTACTGCAAGCCCTCGGCAACACAGGATATGGTGCCCTCCGGCGTCTGCGCTAGAATTGCTCCCAGGTTACTCTTAACACCTCCTGATGGGTCGTAATCCCTTTGAGCAATTTATCCACAGCGCTCTCTCTCAAGGTACGCATCCCCTCTTCCCGTGCCTTTGTGCGAATGGTATCCACATCAGCAGGATCAACCGTTAATTTTCGGATGGCCTCAGAGAAAGGCATCAATTCCACTATGCAGGTTCGGCCCCGGTAGCCGGTTCCGCGGCACTTCTCACAGCCTTTGCCATGGTATAGCTCAAGGGAGCCGGTCCGGCCCACATCCAGTCCCATGGAGCGCAATTGATCCGTATCTACTTCTTCCGGGGTTTTACAATAGCTGCAGATTTTGCGAACCAATCTCTGGGCAAGTATCCCGACCAGAGTGGCTTGCAACAAGAAATGCGGCACTCCCAGATCAAGCAGCCGCATGATGGATGTCGGCGCATCATTCGTGTGCAGGGTGGACAGGACCAAATGACCGGTCAGCGCCGCTTGGATGGCATTCTCAGCCGTCTCAAAATCCCGCATCTCGCCAACCATGATCACATCGGGATCCTGGCGCAATATATTGCGGAGGATGGATCCAAAGGTAATGTCGATCTTTTGTTGGACTGCAATTTGGTTGAAGTTTTCATGAACCATCTCAATGGGCTCTTCAACCGTTGTGATGTTGATGGTTGGCTTGTAGATGCGATTGAGGGTTGAATAGAGGGTCGTCGACTTTCCACTGCCGGTGGGGCCGCACACCAGGAGAATGCCGTGGGGCATCTCGATCAGCTTCTGGTAGCGTTCCAGGTCCAGCTGGTCAAATCCCAATTTATCCAGGTCTTGAAACAGGATATCCGGGTCCATGATGCGCATGACGACCTTTTCTCCAAATGCCACCGGTACGGTGGATACGCGTATCTCAACTTCCTTATCGCCTTTATCCGTTTTGATGCGCCCATCCTGTGGTCGCCTCTTCTCAGCCATATCCATGCGCGATAGGTTCTTAATCCGGCTGGCGATGGCCGAATGAACCGATTTGGGGAGCTTGTAGACGGTGTGCAATACGCCGTCGATGCGCATCCGTACCAGGGTTTGCTCGCGCTTCGGCTCGATATGGATGTCGCTGGCTTTTTGATCGAATGCATAGATAAACAGGTGGTCCACCGCATTGACGATGTGCTGGTCGTTTGAGGGCAGCTCATCTGCAGACCTCAAACGGACGTATTGTTCCAGATTGCCCAGATCTACTGCGGGACCGCCGAATTGATCCTGCGCCGCTGCAATGGAGGTCTTGAAACCAAAGAATTCGTTAATCAGCTTGATAATATCCGTTTTGGGACTGATGACCATCTTCACGCGCATTTGGCTGGCAGAGGAGATATCGTCCAGCACTTCCAAATCAAAGGGATGCGGGGTCGAAACGGTCAGCATGCCGTCATTGATTTCAACCGGGAGTACCAAATGTTTCATGGCAAAAGATCGGCTGATAGAGCTGGTCACAACATTCAAATCAAGCTTAAGCGGATCGAGTTTGTAAAAAGAGATGTTCCATTCCTTTGCCAGCGCCTGGTAGATGGTCTCCTCATCGAGGGGAAGCTCCGGGTTGTCCAGGCGGTTCAGATTCAAGGAGGTAATCACATCAACGATATTAAGCGGATTGTGAATCAGCTCCTCGGAAGCGCTGTTGCGAAGTTTCTTTTCCCGAACTTTTTCAAGCTTGTTCAGCAATCCTTTCTGGTGCCGGAGGATCTCTTTGGCACGGTTTGCTGCAATCAACTTGTTCTTGATCAGTATTTTAAATACCAGATCAGGCTTAAACTGGTTGGCACTCTTTTCCATAGATTCGATCCTTGGCTGATTCACGGCACCCATTTTTATGGGGCTATGCTTTCGCCTGTATCATCCTGATGGCTTCCGGAATCCATTTCAACGATTGCTTGGTCCTGAGGGTATGCGCAGGGTGGGATACAAGGCGGCAGAACTCATCTTCCTTCTCCTGCAATGCGCTAAGACAGGCGACATCTTCTATATTGCCGGCCCGTCCCAAGGCGCGTATCACAATCTGCAATTGGGCCATCAGCTCGGAAAGGGATTTGCGCTGGGCGGCCAGTTGATAAATTTCGACGTCCGGAGCCCCATATTGGAGAATCAGGTCGCGCAGATAGCTTCTTGCTGTGTGACCTCCAACGATGGCCATAAAAATAATCGCCTCCCTCTCCAGGGCCAAGAGAAAAGGAACTTCGAAAGATTTGTGTTCTCCACCAGGTGTATCCAAAGCTTCCAGAAGTAATTGATGAATGGTTCTCAATTTTGAAGTAATTCTCATCCGATCCACATCCAACCGCCAAAACAGATACTCCCGAACCGCTTTGTTGATCCGCCGCTGAATATTCAATACCGCTTCCGGTGTTCGGTTCATATCGACGTAAAGCTCTTTGTTTTCCTTATGCAAAAGGATATTGGCCAGGCTGAAGGCATTCCGATCCGTATATGCAACATCGGAGGGATCCTGGCAAATATCGGCCAGCAGGAACTGGGCGGCTCGTTTGGGGTTGTGAAGCCTGACCATCAGCAATTGCAATGCATTGAGGAAATTCAGACGATCCTGGCGGTGCCGGGTTTCCTTGAGGAAACACCACAATATTTCGAAAATGACATTCTCATACTGGGCCATAACCCCAATGCGTCCTTCAAAGGTCGGACGAATAAAACTGCCGTGTGAATTAAAGCAATCGTCGAGGATATTCAGGATATGGAGGGCATCGCTGTCCGTGATCCCGAAACTGTCTGCCAAGGATTTGGTATGGCACGGATCGAAGTTAAAAGCGATTGCTTTAATGATGGCCATGCGCCGTCTGGCCACCACATGCTCTGTTACCAACGTGATGACATCGAATAACCTGGGATGCACCATTCCGACAACAATGCTGCGCCCATCGGCGATTATCTTCAGACTTCGCCGTTTGGCGATGATATTCGACAGGACATCGTCCCGGACCTTCTTCAAACGGCGTTGGAACAGATCAATAATGCGATCGATCACCGTTGGATCCTGGCATGACTTGTCCAGCGCATGCAACAACCGAGTGATAAGAATGAATCTCTCACCGATCACCAATGGATCTAACGTGCCATAATCATCAGCAACCAAGGCGTGGACACCTTCGCTGTTTTTTTCATCTTCGGCATCAATATAAGGGGCGATGAGCTGACGGCACTGCTCCGGTGTCACGGCAAGGTCCGATGGGCGAGGCGGCGCGTTCAGCGCTTCGGATGCTGGATCAAGAACAGGGTCGGACATTTTTTCCGATTGGCTCAATTCTGCTGATGCGTCTGGTTTGCAGGTTGTGATGCGGGCAGCGTCCGTATCGACCTGGAGCCATGGCAGGTTGTTGATCTCTATTGGGGGCTTGGTGATTTGAGGCCTGAGGCTACGAACAGCGAAAATCTGGTTATAGCTGCTGATGGGTTCAGAAGCCTCCCCTTCACCGCTGTCAGACACTTTGAGCCTGTGAAATGCGGACGCTTGTTTGATAAGCTCCCGCGTGTTGACCGGTGAGAGGCCGTTTAACGCGGCTGTCAGTGTTAAATTGGCATCCGGCTTGCCGTGGATGTCATTGATCACCGAAAACGTTAAAGCACGCCCGTAACACCGGAACCTTATCGAAGAAGATTCGTCCACCGCCGATCGGAATCGGGCCATGATGTTCAGGGCCAACCTCAGGTGGTCGATATTCCTGAGATCGTCTCCGGGCATTTGAATATAAAGGGAGTGATAGCCCTGCTCGGAGAAACAATGGAATGCCTGGCTTAAGGCGCTTTTCAGATGGGGCGCCTGTCTGCCAGACGATGCATCATCGTCAGCGCTGACCACTAAGTCGCCAAAAAATACCGAATAGTCGGCATCCAGCGGAGATGCGGGCATTTTGCAGTGGGTCCGACGGATGAGAATGCCATCTTCATGGTCCGGCATTTTGGACAGAAGGCCCAACTGCCGCAACACCTGATCCAATAGCACATCTGCTGCACGAACGCCTTCGGTATTTCTGGAGTGCGATAAAAACAGCCCGATCAGATGAACCAGCTCCCCCAATAGGACCTTCCAGTGTCTAGAGGGAGCATTGGGCCTATACAGCGGTCTATGCTGATCCGTTTCCATTTGGGAACTGGGTGTAGAATGACCTGGTAGATCAGATCTTGCTCGATTGCTGCGATCCAATGAGGGGGTGTCTTTGTCCATAAGAAGTATAGCCTTAAAACAGCATGAATGCCGGTCGATAAGGGGGACTCCCCTTCTTCCCCCGCGCATTATGATCCAATATGGGAATAATGAAATGTAACCAGCTGATAACAAGAGAATTTCACAACAGATACTATAGTGGAAAGCATGTTACGTGTCAATCAGCCGGCATCTGTCTGTAAAGCAACGTCCAGAACACAACTTTTTGCATATCACGGCTTATTGGAAATAATCCACCGCATTCTTGAAGATCTGAATACCGGGGGGCATACCACCAGGTGCTTTTTGGGTGCCCCGCTTGGCAAGCTCGCGGGTACGGGTCCATTCAGGGTGGTTGGTCCAATGGTTATAGCCTTCCGGGTGCGGCATGAGACCGAAGACCCGTCCGGTGGGATCGCAAATACCGGCGGTGTCCATAATCGAGCCATTGGGATTGGCCGGGAAAGCTCCCCTGGCGAGTTGTCCATCCGGCAATGCATATTGCACAGCGATCTGTTGATTTTCAACCAGTGTCCCAAGGATATCATCTGTTGTGAAAAACTTGCCCTCACCGTGTCGGACAGGCAGCTCCATATCTTCCAAACCCCTGGTGAAGACACACGGTGAATGTTTGTTTATTTTCAGACGGACCCATTGGTCCCGAAAGTTCCCGCAATCGTTATAGGTCAGCGCCACGGATCGCCGCGTGTAGTCGCTTCCATTTCCTGGCAGCAGCCCCAGGTTGACGAGGCATTGGAATCCATTGCAGATACCGATGACCAGGTTTCCGCGGTCCACAAAATTTAAAAGGGCCTCGCCAATTCGGGTTTTCATCCGCACAGCCTGCACGACGCCGGCACCGTGATCGTCCCCCCAGCTGAACCCACCGATAAAAGCCATTACCTGAAAATCATCCAGCGGTACCGACCGGTCAATCAAGGCATTAATATGGACCCGCTGAGGATTGGCGCCGGCCAATTCGAATGCATATTGGGTTTCGACGTCACAGTTGAGGCCGTAACCGGCCAGAACGAGGGCTTTCACGCTGCTCATATCAGATCCCCAAAGGGTTGTTGCCACGCCTTTTTCAAGGAGGACAGGGTTAAGTCTACAATCCCATTGCCGTCCACGCCACGAATAACCAGGCACGGCTCCGCCGTCACTTTTCCAACCATGGCGACCGGCATTTCGCCGAGGGTGCTTTCGAAAGCTTTCCGGTTCTTGGGATCAAGGGTCACGATGAACCTTCCGGCGGATTCAGAATACAGGATTTGATCGTCCCTCAAGGTCCTGTCCTTGGGCACACCAGACAAATCCACCTCCAGGCCCAACCCACCGGCCACGGCTTTCAATGCCAGATGGACCCCAAGCCCGCCCCTGTAAATACCGTGCACCGATGCTGTCAGCCCTTTTTGGATGGCGCCGGCCATTGCGCGATAAAGCGCTATGAACTCATCAGGATTTACTTGCGGTACATTACACCCTGTATACCCCAGGAAATCATAGTACTCCGACCCCCCCAATTCATTGCGCGTCCATCCGACGATATAGATCAAGTCACCGGCCATTTTGGGGTCCATGGTGACGCATCGATGCACATCGTCCAGGACGCTGGTAGCCGAAAACTGCAGGCTTTCCAGAGCGGATATCTTGTGCGTGATGCCATGTCGTCCCGGCAGATGACCATCCACATACATGCTGTCTTTTCCAGAGAGTAGCGGAATTTCATAGGCCAGGCACATATCCCGGACTGCACGGCAGGAACGGACCAGCTGGGCCGCTTTGAAAGGACCGTCCGGATTGGAAATGCGGTCAAACTCGATGGTCGGCCAGCAGAAGTTATCCACCCCACCCAGATGGTCAGGATCACCCCCCACGGCAATGATGCGGCGAACCGCCTCGTCGATGGTACTGGAGGTCATATGATACGCATCGATCCGTGAGTAGAACGGTAGCATTGCCTGGGAAAAAGCAAGCCCTTTGTCGGAGTCCAACACAGGACGGATCACGGCTGCATCCGAAGGAACGTCGCGGTCCACTCCGATCAATGGTTTGATGACGCTGGTGCCTTGCACTTCATGATCATATTGTCGGCTTATCCAGGTCTTGGCGCAGATATTGGGGCGGGAGAGAAGATCAAGCAACACGGCATCGTGATGGCCGGGCGGCCCGATGACCGGCTCGATGAGCCCCCTGTCCTCAGGCGAGCGCCACACGGCATCAAATTCCCATTGGGGAAATCCGGCGGTCAACAGATCAAGGTCGACATAGGCACACGTCTGGCCATCGTATTTAATATCCAGCTTGCCCGTATCGGTATATTTTCCGATCACCGTGCTTTCCACAGCGTGTTTGGCCGAAAGCTCGAAGAAGCGGGTTTCATGCTCCGGCGCAATGGCGACGGTCATCCGTTCCTGAGACTCGGATACCCAAATTTCCCACTGATCCAGTCCGGCATACTTCAATGGCACTTTTTCCAAATCGATCGCACAGCCGTTGGAAAAACGCGCCGTCTCCCCTACAGAAGAAGAGAGTCCACCACCACCGTTATCGGTAATGAAACGGATGAGACCCTCGTCTCGTGCCTCAAGCAAGAAGTCATGCATCTTCTTCTGGGTGTATGGGTCGCCGATCTGAACATGCCCAGCCGGCGTATCATCGGAAAAGGTCTCTGATGAAGCGGTCACGCCGTGAATGCCGTCTTTTCCTACCCGGCCGCCGCACATTACCACCAGGTCTCCGGGAAGAATCGTCTTTTCTTCCGCCGGTTCGTCATTGATAGTGGCCGGCATGATCCCCAGGGCGGTGACGTAGACCAAACATTTACCCATATACCCGGGGTGAAACAACACCTGCCCGAAGGGCGTCGGTATACCGCTTTTATTGCCGCCGTCCCTAACCCCCTCGATGATGCCGTCCAACAGTCTCCGCGGATGGAGCCGGGGTTGAAGTTCCCCTTTGTATTCCCGCGGCCCCACACAGAAGCCATAGCTTCCCATGATGAGTTTGGAGCCCTTGCCCGTGCCCATGGGATCGCGATAGATCCCCACGATCCCAGTGATGGCACCGCCGTAGGCCTCCATATTGGAGGGTGAATTGTGGGTTTCACCCGTTATAACATAGTTGTGGTGGTCATCGAAGCGGCCCACACCAGCATTGTCCCACAATACCGATCTCACCCACTTTTTCTTCTCTTTCAGCTGCAGGGTTGGCGCCTTGATGCAGGTTTGGAAAAGACTGTCTATGGTGACCTTCTCACCGGCGCTATCGTCCACGTAACGAAACAGCCCTTGGAAGGTGTTATGGTTGCAATGGTCGCTTCGTGCCTGGGAGATATATTCCAGCTCGACATCGGTGGGGTCCGAAAGGCCCGCAGCAGCCCGTGCCGCTCGTACATCGGGATCAAGAAAATATCTCCGTATGGTCGGAATATCATTAGGGTTAAGGGCCAGGTTACGCTCATCACTGATTCGCCTAAGGCTCTCATCGCTATCGATGGGGATGACCGTCACGGTGGGGGTGTGATTCAGGCGGACTTTGGGCAGGATGTATCCTACCCCCTCGCGTACATCCCAACTTTCCCCATCGTATACTTTCCATTGCTGAATGATGTCGTTGGCCAGAAGCTCATTGGCAATCTTTTCCGCATGGAATCGGGTGAGGTCTTTGCCCCTTACGCAGTACCGTCTGGATGTGTAAACCCCTTGGTCCTCGCCGAAACTGATCTCCAACAGATCCTCCATCGCCTCGACGGCGGTGGCGCCTGCATTGTCCCGAACACCCGGCCGGAAGCCGACCCAGATAATCCAGTCAAACGGCAGGGGCAATGGGTCGAGGGAAGAAATCTGGGTTACTGGATTGGTAAAAATGCCATCCTGACTCTTCTGCAGTTGCTCCGGGGTCAAATCGGCGTCAATGGTAATGATATGCACTGATCGAATATCATCGGTTTCGATACCAAAATAATCACGGGCTTTGTTTCTCAACCCCTGCCCTTCTGCATCCTTTAATTCCGGTTTTAGCGTGATTTCAATTCGACTTGGCATGGCGATCTTCTATGGATTGATGGTTGCGACGATCCTTCCAAAGGCTGCGGTCTCATCGGCTCTGTCGGCCATTGTGCCGGGATCATTGGGTCAGTTGAACCAGGTAAATTCGATATCATTATACAAAACGAATACCATCAGCAATAGTAAAAGAAAAAGGCCGATTTGTTGGGCCGTTTCCCTTGCGCGCACACTGAGGGGTCCACGCTTTATCGCCTCTATGCAATAAAAAAGCAAGTGCCCGCCATCCAACACGGGTATGGGCAGCAAATTCAAGATCGCCAGTTGCAGGCTGATGGCCGCCACAAAGTAGAATAATTGAGCCATCCCCATCTGGGCGGATTGTTGCGCCATCTGAGCAATGCGAATGGGCCCCCCGACCCCAGCGACGCTCCCATGGTGAGCTTGATGGTCATTTTATCTTTGTCGGGTACCAGGTCGGGCAATTGGATACCGATACGATAATTTTTTGAGCTGATCCCTATCAGGTTGCGATCTTTCACCAATTCAGGGGTGATATCGATCTCCAGCGTTTCTGCCTGCCGCATCACCTTAAAGCGTAAGGTTTTTCCTTCCGACTCGGTGACAATTTCCTGCATCTCTTTCCAGTACGCGACAGGATGCCCATCGATGGCTACGATTCGATCACCTTTTTTCATGCCAGCAAGAGCTGCCGGCATTTTTTCCATAACGATGCCCACTATGGCCAGCGGTTCTGCAACCCCCGAGATACCGAATTCATAATAGGGGACTTCGTCCCCATACAAATTGGTATAAACGGCCCTCTTGGGTTTCAGCGCAATCTGCAATGGTGTCTCATCCCGGACAATATCCAATGCCTTCGACTCGCCGGTGCTCTCATCGAGGATGGCATTGATATCGCGCCACGACGCTACCGGAGTTCCGTCGATGGCGGCAATCCGGTCGCCGAGTTGAAGTCCGGCCTGCTCAGCAGGACTGTTTGCATCGATTTTGCGGATGACCGGAATGATGGTGTCGATCCCGTTAAAATATAAAATCGAGCAGAAGATCGCCAACGCCAGAACTGCGTTGAAAAAGGGACCGGCAAATACGATCAGGCTTCTTTTGAAGACGTGCTTATGGGTGAACGAATACGGCAGGTCTTCCGGTGGTAAGTCGGTGTCAGGTTCGTCACCGACCATTTTGACATATCCGCCCAACGGAATAAGGGAAAGGCGATAGTCCGTGCGTCCGATCTTCTTGCCGAAAAGGCGGGGTCCAAAACCCAGAGAGAATTTTTCAACGCCAACGCCGAAGAGTCGCGCCACGATAAAGTGACCCAATTCATGGAAAAAAATCAATGGTCCTAGTACGACAATGAATAAGAGAACCGTGTTCATATCAATCCTCTATCCCGAAAATGGGGTTAAGTGCTGTCTGGTTTCAACCGGCTCCGTCTTGAGCCTCGACAAGGCTGCCTGCCGCCTGTCGGGCCCATGCGTCCGCACATAGAATGGTCTCCAGATCCGGATTCTGAATTAAGTTATGCATGTTCATAGTGGCGTCAATGACCTTTGGGATACTCGTAAACCGAATCTTATTCGACAGGAAGGCCTCAACGGCGACCTCATTGGCGGCGTTGAGTACCGCTGGCATGGTACCGCCTTCACGGCAAGCATCGAATGCGAGCCCCAAACACGGGAATCTCGACAGATCGGGGTCCTGAAACGTCAGCCGGCCTATTGCCGACAGATCTGGCAGCGGCTGCTTAAGGGGCAACCGCTCCGGATAAGATAGGGCATAGGTGATGGCTTGTCGCATATCCGGAACACCCATCTGGGCCAGAATCGAACCGTCACAATAAGCGACCATGGAATGAATGATACTTTGAGGGTGGACAATAACCTCTATTTGTTCAACATTCAAGTCGAACAGCCATTTTGCTTCAATAACCTCCAGCCCTTTGTTCATTAAAGTGGCTGAATCGATGGTAATCTTGGCCCCCATCTCCCAATTGGGGTGCTTTAAGGCCTGATCCGGCGTTATCCCATCAAACGCAGAGGATGGTAAATTCAAGAATGGTCCGCCGGAAGCAGTCAGTAAAATTTTTTCTAGGTCCCCGTCCCGGTGGCCTTGAAGGCATTGAAATATGGCGCTGTGTTCGCTGTCTATGGGCAGCAGCGCTATTCCCTTGTCCTTTACGGCAGTGGTCACCAGGGCACCGGCCATCACAAGGGTCTCCTTGTTGGCCAGCGCGATCTGCTTTCCGGCGGCTATGGCCTCCAACACCGGTTCCAATCCTGCCGCTCCCACCATGGCACCGATGGTCGTATCCACATCCGGCCAGGCCGCAGCAGCGGCATATCCTTCGGTTCCGTGCATGATGGTGACCTTGTGGGATTTTGGCAGCAGCGATCGGAGGCCCTTTGCAGATTGCTCATCAAAAACGGCAACCATTTCAGGTTGAAAGAGATGAATCTGTTCAGCCAGCAGTTTGACGTTGTGTTTTGCCGTCAATGTCTTGATGTTGAAACGATCCGGAAACTGTCCCACGATATTCAGGGTGCTCGTTCCGATGGAACCTGTCGATCCAAGCAACGCCAATGATTTCATGGTAGCAGGTATTCCTTAAGCAGATAGGCTGCGGGAGCCGCCAGGATCAATGCATCCAGGCGATCAAGAAAGCCGCCGTGCCCGGGCAGCAAAGTTCCGGAATCTTTGACACCGGCCGCCCGTTTGAATTCGGACTCAAACAGGTCACCGATTTGTCCGATCACCCCCACAAGCAAGGCAAAAACCGTACAGGTCAATCCATTTATATCGTCAAAAATCAAAATCTTAAATATCCAGGCAAATACCAGGTTGCTGGTTAGCCCTCCGATAGCCCCCTCAATGGTCTTTTTGGGACTGACCGCCGGGCACAGCTTGTGACGTCCGAGCAGGGATCCGGCATACAATGCACCGGTATCCCCCCAAGCCACCACCCACATGAGAAATAACACCCAATAGGAGCCGTTTTCAGATGCTCTCAACATGACGATGAAGGCAAGTGATAGGGGAATATAGAGAATGCCGAAGGTCTGTTTCACCGCGACCACTGGCGCATCTTGATTGATTTTGAACCGTGGGATCGACAGCAAGGCCGCACCGAAAAAGTTAAGTGCCAGTGCCATCAACACAAAAGCGTAGTGTTGGAATGATGCAGCCGCAATAACAGCCGCTCCAGTCAGATACCCCCAGCAGCGGAAGGCGGTGGGTACCGGCGGATCATGCCCCGCAAATGCGATTCGGAAGTACTCCCACAAACAGAGCACTGCTGTCGCGGTAATGACGGCGGCGAACAGAACCAAGCCGGCCTTCAAAATCATAAATATCAACGGTGGTATGATGACCAGCGCTGTAATCCAGCGTTTCCAAAACATAGAAACCTACAAATTTTTCAAGGCTTTACTTTACCAAATCGACGATCCCGCCTTTGGTATTGTCCCAACAATTCTAAAAATTCGTCTCGGGAAAAGTCCGGCCATAGCGTGTCAGTAACAAAGATCTCTGCATAGGCCAATTGCCACAGCAAAAAGTTACTGATTCGCATCTCGCCGCTGGTCCGTATCATCATATCGGGATCCGGAATGTCGTGCGTATAGAGGTGTTGGGCCACGATCTCCTCGTCGATCCCTTCCGGATTTAATTCTCCACTGGTCACCTTTCGGCCAATGGCCTTTACCATATCGGTGATTTCCGTGCGGCCGCCATAACTCAATGCCAGATTGAGCGTCATTTTCTCATTGGTTGAGGTCTCATCAATGGCCTCCTTCAAGATCTGCCGAACCGCCTCAGGGAGGCGATAAATCTGACCGATGGCCTTAAGCCGGATCTGCTGTGATATCAATTCAGGCAGCTCTTTTTTTAAAAATGATTTTAAGAGCGCCATCAACGCTTTGATTTCGTTTTGAGGACGCTGCCAATTCTCTGTGGAAAACGCATATAAGGTAAGATAGGGAATTTCGAACTCGCGGCAAGCGCGGACGATGGCGCGAACTGTTTCCACGCCTTTTTCGTGCCCTTTCACACGATTGAGAAGACGTTTTTTTGCCCAGCGGCCATTACCGTCCATGATGATGGCCACATGGCGTGGCAGTCGGGCCGCATCGAGTTTGACTTCAATCACATCAGAATTCAAGGATCTCAGACTCTTTGGCTTTATAGACCTCGTCAATCTTTTCGATAAACCCGTCGGTGATTTTTTGCACCTGATCCTGGGCCTTGAAAGCGTCGTCTTCCGAGATATCGCCGTCCTTTTTAAAACCCTTGATCAATTCGTTGGTGTCCCTTCGAATATTGCGCACCGCCACTTTATGTTCTTCGCAGCTTTTATGGACTTGCTTAACCAACTCTTTGCGACGCTCTT
Organism: Desulfobacteraceae bacterium; assembly: GCA_037387725.1. Taxonomy (GTDB): domain Bacteria; phylum Desulfobacterota; class Desulfobacteria; order Desulfobacterales; family Desulfosarcinaceae; genus JARRKU01. The sequence goes on along the minus strand of JARRKU010000013.1, from coordinate 51,932 downwards.
CGGACAAGGGGGGAATGGCGATACGAATCAGCTTGCCGTCATTGGATGGGGTCAAGCCAAGGTCTGATTTCAAAATAGCCTTTTCGATATCTTTAATAATGGTCGCATCCCAGGGCTGTATGGTAATCAAACGGCTTTCCGGGACGGCCACGGTGGCCGTCTGATTCAAAGGCGTCAGCGTACCATAATAATCCAATTTAATGCCGTCTAGCAGAGAAGTGGAAGCCCGACCGGTGCGAATGCGTTTGAGTTCATTCTCCAAGGCCGTTATGGTTTTGCCCATGCGCTCGCGCGTCTCTTGGAAGGTTTCTTCGATCATCGATATCACCTCTTCAGGGAAAGGGTCATTATCCACCGGTGACGGTCAATTGGCGATAATCGTCCCGATACGTTCACCACAAATCGCCTTGAAAATATTGTTCGGTTTCTTCAGGCTAAAGACGATCAACGGCAAGTTATTGTCCATGGCCAGTGAGATAGCGGTCATGTCCATTACTTTTAACTGCTTTTCCAGTACCTTCATGTAGGAGGTCGAGGCAATGAAAGCGGCATCGGGATTTTCCATCGGATCAGCTTCGAAAAGCCCGTCCACTTTGGTCGCTTTTAGCAGCACTTGCGCATGTACTTCTTGTGCCCGCAGCACCGCTGCTGTATCGGTTGTGAAATAGGGATTGCCTGTTCCGGCGGCGAAAATCACCACCCGTCCTTTTTCTAGATGACGAACGGCCCGCCGAAGGATATAGGGCTCGGCCACTTCATGCATGGAAATGGCCGTTTGAACACGCGTCTGCATCCCCTTTTTCTCCAATGCATCCTGCAGCGCCAGGCTGTTCATCACGGTGGCCAACATCCCCATATGATCGGCGGCGGTGCGCTCCATCCCGAACGAGGTCGCTTTTACGCCTCGAAAAATATTGCCGCCGCCGACCACTATAGCGATTTCCACTCCCAGTTCTACAATGGATAATACTTCGTCGGCAACATACTTCAGCATCTCCGAACTAATGCCGAAGTTTTGATCCCCCATCAGGGCTTCTCCGCTGAGTTTCAGCAGGACACGTTTGTAGGCTGGTTTATTCAAACCTATTCGGCTCCTACCTGAAAGCGGCAAAACCGCTTGATGGTGATCTTTTCTCCGGTCTTGGCGATGATCTCGTTCAGGTAGTCGGAGACGGTTTTATCGGGATCTTTCACATATGGCTGGTTCATCAGGCAGCTTTCTTTGTAAAATTTATTCAGCTTGCCGTCTACAATTTTATCCACCATCTGTTCGGGCTTACCCATCTCAAGGGCTTGGTCCCTGTAAATCTCACGCTCCCGGTTGATGATCTGTTCGGGAACATCTTCTGGTGTAATCCCCACTGGGCTGGATGCTGCGATGTGCATGGCCAGATTCTTGGCGAACGTTACGAAGTCATCTGTTTTCGCAACGAAATCTGTTTCACAATCGACCTCCACCATAACACCGATTTTACCACCCATGTGGATGTAAGACTGAATTGTGCCTTCCGACGTGGCGCGTCCGGCCCGTTTTGCTGCCGTCGCCAGGCCTTTTTTACGCAGAAAGTCGACCGCTTTTTCCATATCGCCGTCGCACTCTGTCAATGCTTCTTTACAATCCATGATCCCGGCCCCGGTTTTTTCCCGGAGCTCTTTAACCATTGCTGCGCTTATATCTGCCATTTTTATTTATTCTCCTGTCTGGCCGGCGGTAGGCTCAGGCGCCTCGCCAACGGTATCTTCTGTGGCTTCTGCCTCTTCCTCTCCTGTCTTGCGAATAATTTCTACGATGGGACCTTCCGAGCCGTCCGAAATCACCTTGCGTTCTCCGGGTTTCAGCGTTTTGGCAGCAGATTCGAGTTCCGTCGGTTCTTCAACGTCTTTATCGGCTTCTGCCTGTTTACGCTCTTCGAATTGCTTCTGGCCCTCTAGACAAGCTTCTGCAATCCGGGATGAAATCAATCGGATGGCGCGAATGGCGTCATCATTTCCCGGAATAATATAGTCCACTTCGTCCGGATCGCAATTGGTATCCACTATGGCCACGATGGGTATACCAAGTCTTCGGCCCTCGCGGATGGCAATTGCTTCATTCTTGGGATCTATGACGAAAATGGCACCAGGCAGCTTTCCCATATTTCGAATTCCGCCCAGGGTGGCATCCAGTTTGACCCGCTCTTTACCCAGTTTCAACCGTTCCTTTTTGGGGAACAGTTCGATGGATCCGTCATTCTCGATGGTGTTCAAGTAATTCAGTCGATCGATACTCTTTTTGATGGTCTGGAAGTTGGTCAGCATGCCCCCCAACCAGCGATTGTGGACATAGAACATCTCACAGCGGTTGGCCTCTTCATATATGGATTCGCGGGCCTGTTTTTTGGTGCCGACAAATAGCACCGACTTGCCGCGGGCAACGGTGTCGACAACAAAGTTATACGCCGTCTTGAACATGCGCACCGTCTTTTGCAAATCGACGATGTAAATGCCGTTTCTTGCCCCAAAAATATAAGGCTTCATTTTCGGGTTCCAACGTTTGGTTTGGTGTCCGAAATGGACGCCGGCTTCCAACAATTCTTTCATGGTAACGTATGACATTGAACGCTCCTCGCTTTTGGTTCTTGTCGACGCCTATTTCAACCTCGACGCCGACTCTCTGTTTCGAGAGCACCGGGGGCCGAGTCCATAGACGTGTGGATTTAAATCGGGTTTACGTAACAAATCGCTGGTCAATCCGCAATACCTTTTTGGAACAAGCTCAGCAATGAAACATATTATCGCCCTCTTTTTATTCAATAGAATAGGGCATTCTCCTCAGGATGACTTCCTAAAACAAGCGATCCGATCCAGTCCCGCCAAATCCTTTTCCACCAGAATCTGATCGAAAGCACAGCGGTTCTGTGCCAGTTTTTTCACCGCAGTCCCTTGATCATATCCGATCTCAAGCAACAGCCATCCGCCCGGTTTCAGATATGACGGTGCCGTATGAAGGATATGAGAGGCACTCTCCAGACCATCCGGTCCGCCGTACAGAGCGATGCGGGGCTCGTATTGGCTCACTTCTGGCGCCAATGTGGACATGTCCTTCTCGGCGATATAGGGCGGATTGGAAACAATCAGGTCGAACCCTTTTTCATATCTCCCTTTCATACCGGCAAACCATCGTCCGACCCACCATTGTATGCGATCTTCAACCTGGTGGGTAGTGGCGTTCGACTTTGCGACCGCAATGGCTCTATCAGACAGGTCCGTTCCCCAGAATCGCCATTGTTTTCTCTCTTTTGCCAATGCAATCGTGAGAATCCCCGAACCAACACCTAGTTCCAAGATGTGCAAAGGCTCATCGTTTGGGAAAAGCTGCAGCGCCGACGCCACGAGGCCCTCGGTTTCGGGCCGCGGTATCAGCACATCAGGCGTCACTTTAAACTCGAGGGACCAGAACTCTTTGGTGCCGAGGATATAGGCCACCGGCTCCCGTCGAACGCGCCGCTGGATGCGGCCTCGGTCTTGCAGGGAGAGGTCGACGAGATCATCGACGCCCTTGCCACCCACTATCAGAGCCAAGCCCTTCAAAATGTCCATTGAAGGGCCCGCAGTATGGTCCAAGGTGGGTCTACCGGTCGTTCATCATTGGACATTTTGAAGGGCTTGGCTCTGATAGTGGGTGGCAAGGGCGTCGATGATCTCATCGACCTCTCCCTGTAGGACGGTATCGAGTTTGTACAAGGTCAATCCGATGCGGTGATCGGTCACACGCCCTTGTGGAAAGTTGTAGGTCCGAATTCGTTCGCTGCGATCTCCGCTGCCCACCTGACTTTTGCGCTCTTGGGATCGTTTGGCATTCTGTTCTTTAATCATCTGGTCCAGCAGCCGGGATCTCAGGACTTTTAACGCCTTGGCTTTGTTCTTATGCTGAGATTTTTCATCTTGGCAGCTCACGACGAGCCCTGTCGGCAGATGGGTAATGCGAACAGCGGAATCTGTGGTATTGACCGATTGCCCTCCCGGCCCCGTGGATCGGAACACGTCGATACGCAATTCACCGGGATCGATCTGGACTTCCACATCTTCCGCTTCAGGCAGCACGGCCACGGTTACCGCTGATGTATGAATTCTGCCCTGGGTTTCCGTCACCGGAACCCGCTGGACACGATGGGTGCCGCTCTCATATTTGAGCCGGCTGTAGACCCCTTTGCCTTTGACAAGGGCCACGATCTCTTTCAATCCGCCAACGCCTGTGGCATGGTGATCCATGACCTCGATTTTCCAGTTTCGACTCTCGGCATAGCGATGATACATTTTATAAAGGTCGTTGGCAAAAAGACCGGCTTCGTCCCCGCCTGTTCCGGCGCGAATCTCCAATAATACATTTTTGGCGTCCATGGGGTCCCTGGGGATAAGCAATTGTTTGAGCCTAACTTCCAATTGCTCCTTCTCATCGCTCAGTCGGTCAACCTCCTCTTTGGCCAGGCTTTTCATCTCCGGATCATTATCCTTGAGTAATTCCAGGCTCTCATTGAGTTCCCGATCGATCCCCTTGTACTCCCGGTATGCGGCCACGATGTCCGCCAGTTCAGCATGTTCACGGGCATATTTCTGGTAGGCGTCCCGATCTTGCAACACGTCAGGATCACTGAGCAGCGATTCAAGCTGCCCGAATCTTTCTTCAACGCCATTGAGTTTGTTAAACATGATTCGGAGCCGTCCTGTTGTTCAGATCCGCGCTGAGTGTCTGTTGCGCCTTCAGAGGAAGCAGGATCTTCCCTTGAAAAGCATCAAGCTGTCGACCAGTCCGGTCTGACAGCTTGAGACGGGCCGACAACGTCGGCGCACGGTATGGAAAACCTATTTTTTCTGAAACTTCTCGTATTTTTTGCGAAAGCGTTCGATACGGCCGGCGGTATCCACCAGTTTTTGTTTTCCGGTAAAAAAAGGATGACACTGCGAACAAATTTCCACGCTGATATCTTTTTTGGTGGATCCCACCTCTATTGTGTGACCGCAGGCACACTTTATGGTCGTTTGTTCGTAATTAGGATGAATATCCGTTTTCATTGTAATTTCAACCCCCTAAACATATTATGCATTCATCGATTGCAGAAAGTCTTTATTATCTTCCGTTCCCTGCATTTTATCAAGCAAAAATTCCAAAGCATCGACCGGGTTGAGGGACGCCAGCAGCTTTCTGATAATCCAAACCCGATTCAGAGTGGCTTCGTCGAGCAACAGTTCCTCTTTTCGGGTTCCGGATTTCTTGATGTCGATGGCCGGGAATATGCGTTTATCGGCCAAGCGGCGGTCAAGTTGGATTTCCAGATTGCCGGTTCCCTTAAACTCCTCAAAAATCACCTCATCCATGCGGCTTCCGGTATCGATCAGCGCCGTGGCGATGATGGTCAGGCTCCCGCCCTCTTCGATGTTTCGTGCGGCACCAAAAAATCGTTTTGGCCGCTGCAACGCATTGGAGTCCACGCCTCCGCTTAATATCTTACCGGATGGCGGCATCACTGAGTTGTAGGCCCGGGCCAGTCGTGTGATGCTGTCCAGGAGAATGACGACATTCTTCTTGTGCTCTACCAATCGCTTGGCCTTTTCGATTACCATTTCAGCCACCTGGACGTGCCGCTCGGCCGGTTCGTCGAAGGTCGAGCTGATCACCTCCCCCTTCACCGACCGCTCCATATCGGTCACCTCTTCGGGACGCTCGTCGATCAGCAGAACAAAGAGGATGATATCATTATGATTTTTAACGATGCAATTGGCAATGTTCTGCAATAACATGGTCTTGCCCGATCGCGGCGGCGAGACGATCAAACCGCGTTGTCCGAACCCGATGGGCGTGAGCAGGTCCATTATCCGCGCGGAGTAATTGTCGGACGCCACCTCAAGATTGGTTTTTTCATCGGGGTAGAGCGGGGTCAGATTGTCAAACAGGATTTTGTCTCGAGCGGCTTCCGGATCCTCATAGTTGATGGCCTCCACCTTCAACAAGGCAAAGTAGCGCTCCGATTCCTTGGGTTGCCGAATTTGGCCGGAAACCGTATCACCGGTCCGCAGGTTGAAACGCCGAATCTGGGAGGGTGAAACATAGATATCGTCTGGACCGGGCAGATAGTTATAGCTGGGGGCACGCAGGAATCCGAAACCGTCGGGCAGGATCTCGAGTGTCCCTTCACCGTAAATCAAACCATTTTTCTCGATCTGGGCCTGCAATAGTGAGAAGATCAGCTCCTGCTTGCGCATGCCGGCGTATCCCTCGATATCCAACTTTTTGGCCAACTGAGTTAACTCATTGATCTTTTTGCTTTTTAATTCAGAAACATTCATGCAGCTTTCTCCGTTACCTAATTCAAAATCTATTTAGCCAAGAACGGCTTCACTCCGTTCCTGTTTTATGCACTTGGATTCATACTTCATATCGTGCATTCTTTTCCAATACAACACAAAGGGGTACTCCCTAACCGCACCGCTATCATCAGTCCGAAAATGCCATCGTATTGGGTGTTTCGCCCTTCCGGTGATAATGGAACATTTGATAACAATGGAGGAATTTGAAGCTGGTTAATTTTACGGAGAAAATAGTCTTTGAATTCTCTCCAGTAGGGCGGGTTCCATATCTTCGCATTGCTTATATCAAGGTATATGGGCTGTCAAGCATTTTTGCTCAATTTAATAGGGGTGATCGAGAATGTCCCATTGGCATGACCGCAGGTATAATGTTATGCCTACCAACAGGGCAAACACGGCAATGGTAATGGTTTCATTCAACGTGGCGCCCAAACAACCATTCGCAGGGCATTGATGCAACTTCCCTTTAAAAACCGCATCTTTGATGGCTTGCCCCACGCCTATCTCGTGGGCGGATCGGTACGGGACATGGTCCGTAAAGTCCAACCGCTTGATTTGGATGTGGTCGTACCCAGATCACCCTTCCGTTTTGCCCGATTGCTGGCCACAAGACTTGACGGCAAAGTGATCACCCTGGGTAAAGACAGGTTCAATGTGCATCGCGTCGTCTCTGAGGATCTGTCCATCGATGTGACAGCCATCAAAGGGGACGACATTCACAGCGACCTTTTAGCCCGAGATTTTACGATCAATGCGATCGCCTTTGACCTCACTTCCGGGAAGATCATCGACCCTTTGGGCGGAATGGCGGACCTTCGAAAGGGACGCATCAAAATGGTATCGCCTGATGCCTTTTCCAATGACCCGGCACGTTTGGTCCGGGCATTTCGCATGGCCGCTGCGATGGCGTTCCAGATCGCCCCCGGAACGCTGCGGGCCATCGCTGGCCAGGCCGACGCTATACGGATGGTCGCAGGCGAGCGCATTTGGGCCGAATTGGAGTTGATCCTGGTTTGCCCCAACAGCTTGCCCACAATAAGACTTATGGCCGAATCACACCTATTGCTCCATCTCATCCCCGAACTGCGCCCGCTAATGAGCTGCAGCCAGAATCGACACCACAACACGGATGTATTCACCCATACCCTCCAAGCCTATCAGGCTTTGGAAGAACTGCTGGCGGATCCGCAATGTTTGGTCTCACCATCCGCGATTGAATGGGCAACCCAATTGCCGTCATGCGACCAGGTCATGATCAAAACCGCCCTGCTGTTTCACGACCTCGGCAAGCCGGCGTCTCGCGGCGTCAGATCAAACGGAACGGTTCATTTTTTCGGTCATGCTGAGGGCGGTGCGGTTCTTGCGAGATCTATCGGCCAACGGTTGCGGATCCCCAACCGCCACTTGAATCGCATTGAATCGATCATCCGACACCACCAGCGTCCCCTTTTCTTGTTTTTAGCCCAAGACAGGGCCGGCTTGCACCCCAAAGCGCTGGGCCGGTTTTTCCGTCTCTGTTCGGCCATGACGCCTTATATCCTGATCCATGCAGTTGCAGACGATGCGGGAAAGGGCGCTCAAGGCAGGGGCTTCCATCAAGACGGCATCGTTTTCTACCTGGAACTGATGGAGCACTATTTTGAATCGGTTTTGAATGAAATGAGCATATCCTTGATCAACGGTCATGATCTCATGAAGATCTTCGGCATCCCCCCTTCCCCATTTCTTGGAAAGATCCTCAAATCCATAAAAGAGCTGCAAGTGGCGGGTGTCCTGGGTAATCGTGACCAAGCCATAAAGTGGGTAACCAAGTACCTGGAAGATCGATGCGGGATGTCGGATCGATAATGGATGCCTGTTCCGGAGTCAACTTTATTGCTACTTATTAAATAAACGCCCATTTACGCTTTCACGTAAAAGGGCGCTTGTAGGGATACCTTTTTGGGTTCGACTATCCGATCTGATCCAATTGTGAATAGATCTGGTCGCGAATCTCTTCGACTTTTCCAACCCCTTCAATACGAATGTGTTTGGGGGCACCCGCCGCTCCGGTTGCCGCCCATTTTTTGTAATATTCCACAAGAGGCTCAGTTTGTGCGTGGTAAACATCCAGGCGTTTTTTGACGACCTCTTCTTTGTCGTCATCACGCTGCACCAGGGGTTCGCCGGTGACGTCGTCTTTTCCTTCGATCTTGGGCGGGTTGTAGATAATATGATAAGTACGTCCACTGGCCAGATGGGCGCGACGCCCGCTCATTCTTTTGATGATCTCTTGATCGGGGACATCGATCTCGACAACTGCATCGATGGCCACACCGGCTTCCTTCATTGCATCCGCTTGGGGGATGGTGCGGGGAAATCCGTCGAAAAGAAACCCTTTGGCGCAATCGGCTTCTTCAATCCGTTCCTTCACCAAGCCGATGATTACCTCGTCGGGTACCAATCCGCCCGAGTCCATATACTCTTTTGCTTTCATTCCCAGATCCGTACCTGCTTTTACAGCAGCACGCAGCATATCGCCGGTCGAAATTTGTGGAATCTGATACTTCTCTTTGATGTAGTTGGCTTGGGTTCCCTTACCTGCACCCGGCCCGCCGAGTAAAATCAGACGCATGTTTCCTCCTCCTCTTATCTATATTCGGTTTAATGGCTGAACAACCAATTGTCTTTGAATGAAAAAGGTTTTCACTATTACTGAAAGATGGTATTATGTCAACCTATTAGTACTGTGCATCCCATTTGGAACTTTGATCAATTATGGGTTGCAATGGGATGAATATCCCTATATATAGCTTTGTTCATCCGTCACAGGATTAATCGAATAACCATCTGATTCGGTAATATAAACCGTGGATGGAACGAAGGGGGCGAGTCAGGTTGAAGGAAATTACGGTGAGAGTTCAAGACAACGATCTTGAAAAGGCCATGCGGATTTTAAAGAAAAAGATCCAGAACGATGGCCTGTTTAAACGTCTCAAGCTCAAAAAAAGCTATGAAAAACCAAGCGAATACCGCCGACGCAAACAGCGTGAAGCATTGCGTCGTCAGCGTATCGCAGCAGCCCGTCGTAAACGATACCGATAGAATATTGCCGATAAAGTACGTCCGCTGAACCCGGCCCCTTCCAATTGGGCGCCGGGTTTTTGCGTACCATGATGTAACCGTCTCACGATCCAAAGTTGTGGGAGGATGCCTTGCCCAAATCAAAGTACGAGAAATCCCTGTCCGCCATGTTTAAATTGCGACGTTTCGGCATAAAGCTGGGACTCGATGCCATTAATGCTGTCCTGGCGGACCTAGGCCATCCGCAAAACCATTATCGGATCATCCACATCGCAGGCACCAATGGGAAGGGTTCTGTAGCCGCGATGCTTTCCACCATATTCCATGAGGCTGGCTATCGCGTAGGGCGATACACATCTCCACACCTGGAGCGCTTCAACGAAAGAATCTGCATCAACAATGCCCCCATCAGTGATCCGGCGGTGGTCTCGGCCTATAAAAGGGTCTGCGCAACGCCACGTGTGGGACGTGAACTCACCTTTTTTGAGTTTACCACCGCAATGGCCTTGCATGTCTTTTCACAGGAGGCAGTGGAGTGGGCTGTCATCGAGACCGGCATGGGCGGCCGGCTGGATGCCACCAACGCCGTAAGCCCCGTATTGACCCTCATCACCAACATCTCTGTGGAGCACAAGGCGTATTTGGGCAACACCCTGGATGCCATCGCCGGTGAAAAAGCCGGCATCATCAAGGACGGCATCCCGCTGGTGACGGGAGTGGTCCAACCATCGGCACGGAAGGTGGTCTTGGAACGCGCCAAGCAGCTTGATGCCCCCGTATATCTGAAAGGCCGTGATTTTCGCTGCCGGCGGCAGGAAGATGACAAGTTCTCATACTACAGCATCAAGAATGTATGGCGCCATCTTGGATTGGGACTCAAAGGCGCCCACCAGATCGAAAATGCCGCTTTGGTGTTGGCCGCCTGCGAGACATTGACAGGAATGGGGATGGCCGATCTGTCGGAAAAGGAGATCCGCAACGGTTTGGAGGGCACCCGCTGGCCCGGACGACTCGAAATCGTCTCCAAGCGCCCCCTGGTCATATTGGACGGTGCCCACAATTTGATGGCAGCAAGGAAGTTATCGCAGTACATAAAAGCGCGGTTCGAACAGAAAAAGATTACCTTGGTTATCGGGGTACTCGATGACAAAGCATGCGAACCGATTCTTAAAGATCTGATCGCTCCATGCCATCGAATCGTCATCACGCAACCGGTAATCGACCGGGCTGTTCCTGCAGGAAAACTTGCCAATATTGCAAAAAAATTTGCCAGTGACGTGGAGATTATTCCCGATGTGGGGGCCGCTGTAAAACAGACGCTGAAAAAAAGCAATGATGACGATGTGATCTGCGTGGCCGGTTCTCTCTATGTGGTGGGGGAAGCCAAGACAGCACTGAGAAGCTTGGGGGTGACCGGAACTGCAGAATATTGAACATAGAATGTCGAATACTGAAGTATGGAATCGCTGCGCTCTGCCATTGTTAATTGATAAAACACTTAAGATCGATATTCTGCGGTTCGGCCTCGATATTCGATATTTCAATTCGTTGTCCCGCTTGACTTGCTCTTCGATTTCCAATAAGGGTGACAACGTTTCGCGCCCGTAGCTCAGTGGATAGAGCACCGGTTTCCGGAGCCGGGTGTCGCAGGTTCGATCCCTGCCGGGCGCGCCAGACGAGCTCCCAGTTCCATCAAAGCCATTTCAGGCGTTTTCTTTGAGTCAAGCATCAAGCCCCATGGTCCAATTTGTCCGGTAAGGCCCGCCTCAGGCGAGCTTGCAAACATCTGGCAAGGTGATTATAGTGATGGCGTTATGACAGATCGCAACGAGAAAATACCCAATCCCAAAGAGATAGAAAAAGAGTTAGGTGAGTTTTTATCAAAAAAGTTCGGCGGTTCCGTCAAGCTGGCCACTCCAATTTCAATGCCCCAACACGAGCTGGACGACACCGTTGAGCCGCCTGTCACGAAAAATGTCGAAATCAGCTTCGATCTCAAGCCGGAAGAGCTGATTGCATACCTTGATCAATACCTGATCAAACAAGACAGGGCAAAAGCCATTCTTGCCACTAAAATCTGCACCCACTTCAACCGTATCCGACATCGCCAGTCGTCAAGCGTGAATATTGGCGATATGGTGGGCAGCATTAAAAACAACATTTTAATGCTGGGTCCCACCGGTGTGGGTAAAACCTATTTGATCCGCCTCATTGCCCATAAGATCGGCGTGCCCTTTGTCAAAGGGGACGCGACCAAATTCAGTGAGACGGGCTATGTGGGCGGTGATGTGGAGGATCTGGTTCGGGATCTGGTCCGCGAAGCGGATGGTGACATTGACCGCGCACAGTACGGCATCATCTACATTGATGAGATCGATAAAATCGCATCCTCCAACAATTTGATCGGTGCAGACGTGTCGCGCACCGGTGTCCAGCGTGCGCTGCTCAAGCCCATGGAAGAGACGGACGTGGATCTGAAGGTTCCCCATGATCCGATCTCCATGTTGCAGGAGATCGAACGCTTTCGAAAAACCGGCGAACGCGACAATTCCACCATTAATACAAAACATATTCTCTTTATCATGAGCGGCGCCTTCAACGGCCTCGATAAAATCATCCAGAAACGGATGTCCAAACAATCCATTGGATTCGGGGCCACCTTCAATAAACTCGACGACGAGTCCCAGACGCTCAACCACGTCAAATCCGAAGATCTTATCCAGTTCGGTTTCGAGTCTGAATTTGTGGGGCGCCTACCGGTGCGGGCCATATTTGAACGCCTCTACGAAGAGGACTTGCATGCGATTTTAATGAACCCCAACAACCCTATCGTATTGGGCAAAAAGCTTGACTTTGCCTCCTATGGCATTCAGATCAAATTCGATGAAGATGCCCTCAAATGGATGGCGCACAGCGCCTTTAATGAAAACACCGGTGCCCGCGGACTGGTCAGCGCAGTGGAAAGCGCGCTTCTCGATTTTGAAAAACGGCTGCCATCCACCAAAGTGCGCCGCCTGGCGGTCACGGTGGATCTGCTGACCGATCCGAAAAAATGGATGGAAAGACTGGACGCATCACCGGAAGATCCGGAGATGAAAAAGGTATTCACCACCGTCGGCGAGAACGAATTTAAATGGGTTGCGGACTATATCCACTCCAACAAGCACCATCTATCAGATAAATACGGACTTCCTTTGTCACCGGAGCGTATCCAGCTCATCGCATCCTATTATTGCAGCCATACAGTGGACATAGAAGGTGTTATCAGCAATCTGGCCTACCTCTATGAACAGACCAAATCCATTGAGATGAATTTCTTAAAGAATAATGGTATCAATATCGTGCTGGAGGACGAGACGATCGATTATATCATCGGTCAATGGTTGGAGCACCCGGTGGATATCGATGCCGTCTATAAAAAGCTATGTGACGATCTGTTGCTGGGCCTCAAATTGGTTCATGAAAAAACCGGACGCAACCGCTTTTTCATTACACGCCAAGCCATTGACGCCCCAGAGGCTTTCATTGCTCAATTGCTCAAGCAGAAAGACTTCAATTCATAATCTCCAATCCCGGCGAGGCTCGCCATGATTACGAAAGGAATACGAACCCAATGATTGGCATATCCAAACTCTACTGCGGTACGGTCGAACCATCGGATGCGCTGCGATATGGAAGACATTCAGCGAATCTGCCCAGCCATCTGCTGCAATTTTCCAAGGACAAGCGCCCGGTGGTGGTATGGAATGTTACCCGCGCCTGCAACCTGAAGTGTGTTCACTGTTACGCTCACGCCACGGATGACTCCACCAGCGACGAATTGAGCACAGCCGAGGGGCGCCGGATGATCGACGATCTGGCCGATTACGGGGTGCCGGTACTGCTGTTCTCCGGTGGCGAACCGCTGGTCCGCAAAGATCTTCCCGAACTGGCCGCCTACGCCGTTGAAAAAGGGATGCGAGCGGTTATTTCCACCAATGGAACACTGATCTCCAAGTCGACAGCACAAACCTTAAAGCAGATCGGCCTCTCTTATGTCGGCATCAGCCTGGATGGACTGGAACCGGTAAACGATCATTTTCGCGGCGTTAAGGGCGCTTTTTCCAAGGCAATGAAGGGGATTCGCAATTGCCAGGATGCCGGGATCAAGGTCGGGCTGCGGTTTACCATCAACAAACGCAATGTCAAAGAGATTCCAGGCATTTTTGACCTATTGGAAGAGATGGACATCCCCCGGGTCTGCTTTTATCACCTGGTCTATGCCGGCCGCGGCAGCGAATTGGTCAAAGATGATTTAACCCACGATGAGACGCGAGCAGCCGTCGATCTGATTATTGACCGTACCAAAGAATTGCATGACAAAGGCAAACCTAAAGAAGTCCTGACGGTAGACAACCATGCCGACGGCCCCTATCTTTATATGCGAATGCTCAAAGAAGATCCCGAGCGGGCCAAGGAAGTCCTCGAACTGCTGGAAATGAACGAAGGCAATAACTCCGGCCGCGGCATCGGTTGTGTGAGTTGGGATGGCAGTGTCTACGCCGATCAGTTCTGGCGGCACCATAGTTTCGGAAACGTGCGACAGCGTCCATTTTCAAAGATTTGGACCCAGCCGGAAGACCCGTTGCTGCTGCAATTGAAAGAAAAGAAGAATTACGTACAGGGCCGTTGTGCCGACTGCCGCTGGCTGGACGTCTGTGGCGGCAACTTCCGAGTACGCGCAGAGGCGATTAGCGACGATGTCTGGGCACCTGATCCGGCCTGCTATTTGACAGACGAAGAAATCGCTCAAACCATCTAGCAAATAGGAGACCTCATGCTATTTCCCGATTACCGTCCCCGCCGTATGCGGCAAAGCGAAGCATTTCGTCGCATGGTGCGTGAAACGCGACTCAGTGTAGATAATCTGATCCTGCCCCTTTTCGTCGTCAATGGCAAGGACGTGAAAAATCCCATCACCTCCATGCCGGGTGTCTTTCAACTCTCCATCGACCATCTGGTCGCGGCGGCCCGGGAAGCGCATCAATTAGGCGTCCCGGCAGTGATTGTATTCGGTGTGCCGGATGCCAAAGATCCGCTGGCAACCCAGGCCTATGCCGGCGACGGCATCGTGCAGCGGGCCGTTCAAGCCATCAAAAACGAGATACCGGAACTGGCGGTCCTCACCGATGTATGTCTCTGCGCTTATACGGATCACGGCCATTGCGGCATTGTTGAAGGGGCGCGCATCGACAACGACGCCACCCTCGACCTGCTGGCGCGAATGGCAGTTTCCCACGCCAAGGCCGGTGCCGACATGGTGGCGCCATCCGATATGATGGACGGACGTGTTGCCGAAATCCGATCGGCCCTCGATGAAGAAAATCTCAGCCACATCCCCATCATGTCTTATGCCGCCAAATACAGTTCCGCCTATTATGGTCCCTTTCGGGAGGCGGCCGATTCAGCACCTGAATTCGGCGACCGACGTACCTATCAAATGGATGCTTCCAATGTCCAGGAGGCCATAAGGGAGGTCTCCATGGATGTGGAAGAAGGGGCCGATGTGGTGATGGTCAAGCCGGCACTGGCCTATTTGGATGTGATTTGCCGGATCCGGGACGAGTTTGACCTTCCCGTAGCCGCCTATAATGTCAGTGGTGAATATTCCATGATCAAAGCCGCCGAGCAGTTGGGATGGCTTGACGGTCGCAGTGTTATGATGGAAACGCTGACCGCCATCAAACGCGCCGGCGCCGATATGATACTGACTTATTTCGCCGTCGATGCGGCAAAGTATTTACGCAATTCGTAATCAATAGCGCCATTACAACTATAGTTGTATCGAAAGGCAATTTTAAAGATAGTAATAGGTTAAACTGATTTATATAATTTTTACTTTAATTACAGAGATTGAGAGATCATGCATCACCCTACCCCCCCTCATCAGTCAAAAATGACCGGACACGGAGACGAAAAGGACGGCATCCCTGCCTTGCGACTTGTGGCGTGGGAAACCACCCGTAATTGCAACTTGAATTGCGTGCACTGCCGTGCGGCGGCCACATGCGGTCCTTATGAAGGCGAGTTGGATACCCAAGCCGCATTTGCTTTGTTGGATCAGATTGCAGAGGTGGCCAAACCGATTATCATCCTGACCGGCGGTGAACCGCTGTTGCGCGACGACATCTTCGATATCGCCAAATATGGACACGACAAGGGCATGCGCATGGTCATGGCCCCCAACGGAACGCTGGTGGATCAAGAGATGGCCAAGAAAATGGCGACATCGGGAATCCAGCGCATCAGCGTAAGCCTGGACGGGTCGACAGCGGCAAGTCATGACACCTTCCGCGGCGTCGAAGGGGCCTATGCCGGCGCACTGCAAGGCATACAAAATGCCAAAGATGCGGGCATAGAGTTTCAAATCAATACGACCATCACAAAGACCAATTTGGACCAAATTCCCAAAATCCTTTCTCTGGCTGAGTCACTGGGAGCAGTGGCCCACCATATATTCCTGCTGGTGCCCACGGGCCGGGGAAAATACATAGTGGATCAGGAAATCAATGCCAAAGAGTATGAAAAAACCCTCAATTGGTTTTATGATCAACGCGACAAGACCTCCCTTCAACTGAAAGCGACCTGCGCCCCCCACTATTATCGCATTCTGCGCCAGAGGGCTCGGGAAGACGGTGAAACCGTCACCTTTGAATCCCACGGCCTTGACGCGGTGACCCGCGGATGTCTTGCCGGAACAGGATTTTGTTTTATCTCCCACCGTGGCATTGTTCAGCCATGTGGTTTTCTGGATCTCAATTGCGGCGATGTCACCAAGACCTCTTTTAGCGAGATCTGGAAAAACTCGGACCACTTCAAGAAGCTCAGGGATTTCGGTGCATTGGAAGACAAATGCGGCTATTGTGAATATCGAAGGGTCTGTGGCGGCTGCCGTGCCAGAGCTTATGAGGCTACGGGCAACTACATGGCCGAGGAACCGCTCTGCCAGTATAAGCCCTCCAAAAAGCCTTGATGAGGATCAGGTCGATTCTTTGCCATCTTCCTGCCCTGCGGAAAAGCCGGGGTACAAGATAGCGCAGCTTTTGGCTGATCGCGCCAGACCGGCAACCAACCAAAAACAACTTGTTTCCCCGTTCCCCGTGGTGCTAATCTAGTTTTCATCCGCCCAACACATTGAGAAAGGGCTGCTTGATGAAAATAAAATCCCTCATGGTTTCGCAACCCATTACGGTGACCATTCAATCCACTGTCCAGAAGGCTATCGAATTGATGAAACTCAATTCCATTCGCCATTTGCCAGTGGTCGACGGCCAGAGAAGATTACTGGGGCTCCTGACCCTTGCGGATCTGAAACAGGCGTTGATTCCCTCTATGCTGGGTGATTTTTCGCTGCCGGACATGATGATTAAAAATCCTTTGACGGTAGCACCCGACGATGACATCGAAATTGCCGCCCAACTGATATACAAGCATAAAATAAGCGGGCTGCCTGTCACCCAACAGGATCGCCTTGTGGGCATTATTACGGATTCGGATATCCTGCACGCGTTTATTGATATGATGGGCCTTTTGTCCAGCAGTTCCAGAATCGATGTCACCATAGGCGACACCCCGGGAGATCTGAACCGCGCCATTCAAATTATTCACGACAAGGGAGGGGATATTATCAATGTGGCGATGACCGCCCAGGAAACCCGCAATCGCACCTATTATTTTCGTTTGTCCCCCTGTAAAACCCTTCCAATACAAAAAGCATTGGAAGCGGAAGGTTTCATCGTCCAGGCGGTTATGTCGTAGATTGTGATCTGGTTGCGCCAGGCATCATCGTCCAATGATGCATTCCAATTCTGGCCGGTGTGCTCCCCAGCGAAGCCAGGACCCAGCAATTCTAACGGAATGTCAATAATAGCAGCCGGTCCAGGATACCGTTTATCTGCAAGATCATTATTCGCGAACCCGATGTGTCCCATGGACCTCTTTCGAAAGCTCGGGGTCGATATTTTTTTCTTGCTGAATCGTGTTCAGTCAGAATTGCCGGCCAGCACCCCATCATCTTGACAATTTTCGCTTTTTATGGATATTTTGATCGTCGACCCGACATGCGGCAAATTACCCCGTATCCATCACGGACACCCTGCACCGGAGCGGACGTTGTCAAAAAGCAGCCCATTGATGCCGATTTTACACAGATGCGGATACAGAACTCTTTTGCTGCTATTGCTTGCTGAGATTATTACAATTATCTGCACCCTTCCCGCCACCGCCGGTCAGCTCCTCGACGTGCGCATCGGAGAATATGACGATTTTACCCGGGTCGTATTTGAGGTCGATACGCCATCTGCACATCCCCGAATAGAAATTCGGCCGGAGGGCCAATTAGCGGTCGCCTTTGACCACACCGAAGTGAATCTCGTCCGCAAAATACCAGTGGAACGGAGTCGCCACATCAAAACCATCCAATTTTGGCATCACGACGGCCATCTTTCCACAATTTTGAGAGTGGATTATCCCCATTATCGATTTGAAACTTTCTCTTTGGGTAATCCTCCCCGTGTTGCCGTGGATATTTTTCCCGTGTTGACGCCATCGGCCTCGGCTTCTAAAAAAACTTTGACGGCCGCCGAGTCCCCCCCGACTGAGGCGCGATCACAAGTTCCGGTGGAAAAGAGTGTTCCCTTGAACATATCGGAACCAGGCGCTACCGAACCGGTGCTGCCAAATGAGCAACCTACCCTGCAATCAGAAGAAGGGACCCAACCTCCTCCCTCTGCTGCCCCCCCTTCGGAAGCAGCCAGGACAGAATCGCCGAAATTGCGCCCATCTGATCCGAAGAAAGATAGCACGGTGCCCCTCAAACAATACAACCGCCAAACGGCCTTTCGACTCCAATTTTTCCTTGTTATCGGTCTGGTGGTGATCACCATCGGCATTTTGTGCCTTTTGCTGATGATGCTGTTTGCACGGCATCGGTTTTCAAAAGTTAAATCCAAACTCAGTGCCAGCGAATTTTTGCGGCAACAGGATGAAAAGATAGATGATCTCAACGCGCGCATCCAAGAGCAGTTTGAACGCTATGATAAGGCGTAAAACCGGAGACCAGGGCGATGGCTGATCGACTGAACTTTGAGCTCGACTTCGGTTTGTCGGAGGAAGAGAAGCATGATCTGGAACAAATGATCAGCGAATTCCAAAATGAGCGCGACGCAGAAGAATCATCCCATGATGTAGCCGGCCTGCATCGACAAATTGCAACCCTCAGCGAACGGCTGGCCACCCTTACCCAGATGTTCTTAACCCTCGATCGACAGATTAAGCCGCTTTATGAGACGGTTCGACTGACCTATCAGAAAAGTGAAATCCTCAATCAACGCATCAATACGCTCATCAACTCTATCCGCACAGGAGAACCGCTGTAAAATGAAAATCTCAATGAACCTGAACGATGAACACCAGTACAGCATCATGCAGCGCGTTCTGGAAGGTACGCTTGCTGTCGACTCGGTAGAAGAATTCAAGGAGATCTTGAATATCTACCCCGAAGATCCACAGCTCCAACGCAAATATGCCGATCTATTATTGGCCAAAAGTCTATTGGACGAAGCGCAGGGAGCCTTCCATAAGGCGAGCATGCTATTCATCGATCAGGAGATGAACTTGCAGGCCATCGTCGCTAAAATCCTACAATGGAGTATTCGAAAACCAGATCATGATGAAGGTCAGCATTTTCATAAGCGACTGAGTCAAAAAGGGGCGCAACGAACGCCACTTCAAAGATTCTGGTCCCACATGACTTATGGTGAATTGGTCACCCTCATGCTGCGGCTGGTTCGTGTGAAATTATCAACCGGCCAAAAACTAGCTTGCGTAGACGAACCGGCCAACGACATCTACTTTGTTGTGAGCGGAACCCTGGCGGAAACCATCTCCTCAGATTGCCAGTATGAGGCATCCAAGGCGGGGTTGGAGACGGAACCGATGCTATTGGGCCCCAACGACATTATCGGCAACATTTTCCCACTAGATAAACCCACCGCCTCTTATACGGATGTTGTTGCTGTAAACGATGTGGAATTGGTGAAAATAGCCAAACCGGTGCTATATGACGCGTGCCGGAAATATCCAAACATCGAGACGTTACTGCGCAATATTTATAAACCGGAAAATATCGACAAATGTGACCGCGCTTGGCAGACGGTCCGACGATCTGTGCGCTTTGGCGTGCCCACAAAAGTGGAAATTTCACTCCCTTCCGAAGGGGGCGGCGGTTCTC
The DNA here is from genome assembly GCA_037387725.1 of Desulfobacteraceae bacterium. Lineage (GTDB taxonomy): Bacteria > Desulfobacterota > Desulfobacteria > Desulfobacterales > Desulfosarcinaceae > JARRKU01. The sequence continues at coordinate 32,254 of JARRKU010000013.1, read as the reverse complement.
AAATATTTCTTACCGGTATCGCTGTCGATCTCTCCTTGGGTGGGGTTTGCGTTGATTTGGGCGCTATGGTCCAGGCCTCAGCGGAAGAAATTGGTAAAGGGAGACCGGTTCAGCTAACGCTGGACCTGCTCAATGAGGTCGCAACAGTAAACCTGACCGGAAAAATTGTCTGGCAACGACATCAGGATAAGGAAGACGAAGCGTCCATGCTCATCGGCATTCGCTTCGATTCAATGGATGCCACCGATCGTGAGCTGCTCACCGAGTATTGTTCAGGAAGCGTGGGAGAGCAAAATCTGCTATGGAGCTTATGGGATTCTCTGGTTAAACCGGATAACGCTTGAGACGGAAAATGGAAGGTGTCGCGTGAACGATCAGTACAAACCCAATTCACCCAAAATATGGGCGATCGGTGGCGGAAAAGGCGGTGTGGGCAAAAGTCTGGTGAGTATTCTCATTGCAGCGGAACTGGCCAAATTGAACCAGAGAACCATTTTGATCGATGCGGATCTGGGTGGTGCAAATCTCCATACGATGATGGGCATAAAGACACCGGTTCGCACCCTCAACGATTTTGTGACCCGAAAATACAGCTCCATGGAGGAGATCTGCATTCAAACCGCTGTCAACAATCTGCGCCTGATCTGCGGCGCCAGCGAAATCCTTTCATTGGCCAATCCGCAATATGCCCAGAAGCATAAAATCGTACAAAATCTTACCCAGTTGCCGGCCGATCATGTCATATTGGACCTGGGAGCCGGTACATCCTACAATGTCCTGGATTTTTTTCTGATCGCCGACTATCCCATTGTCGTTGTGACGCCCCAACCGATATCCATACAAAATGCCTATGGCTTTATTCGCAATGCCATTTACCGCAAGCTCAGCCGCAAAGCCAGCCAGCAATCGACATTGAACCGCCTGGTTAAAACGGCCATGGATCCGAAAAATGAGCACCAATTGCGTACCATACAGGATCTTTTCAAGAGCGTAGATCAGACCTATAACCCCAAGGTTGCCCGTCAGCTTCATCACGCAGTCCAATCGATCCGGCCGTGGGTTGTCACGAACAATGCCAAAGATAAACGCGATCACAATGCCGGACGCATCATCGCACTGGTGGCTGAAAAGTATCTTGCCATTCGGGTTGAAAATTTGGGGTCCATCGATTACGATCCGCAGATTGATAATATGCTATCCAAAATGAAGCCTCTTTGTACACTGTCACCTGATAGCCCGGCCCGCAGAGATACAGGGCGGATGGTTTATCGCCTCCTCCGCCGAGATTGACGCAAAGGCGCCGATTTTCCGGCCGGTTGTCTTTTTAGGTAAGGCGTTCGCGCAAAATCAGGAGAAGTTATTTTTGAATTACTCGATTTTGTTCAATAGCGCGCTGATGATATCCCGCTGATAATCGGTGACATTTTCATACTGGACGCCGATGCCATCCGAATAGATGCGGGCAACTTTTCCATTAATTTTAAACGGCAGCATCTCGTTGGATTCGGACAAAGTAAAACAAAGGGATAGTTCCTGACCGGATTCAAATGAATCTGTTGTCTCGATGAACACGCCGTTGGCACTGATATCTCGGATGCAACTACGATAGGCTTTTCCTCCTGTAGCAAAATCGACCATCAGGTAGCATGAAAGCCTTGGATACTCCCGGATCCATCTGAAATCGGGGTGTTGAAACGGCCGAAGCCGTTGCAACAGGGCATCTTTGTCCAGTTGCTGGATCAAAATAAATAATCTTGCGATGATCATCTGGCGCTGGATGATCGGGTCGCTGGATTTTTCAAGCAAAGGGTGCAAACCGCTGTATGGTTCTTCATTATTTTCTAATAATTTCAATATCCTTAACAGACTTTCCTCGTCCATTTTATAAATCGAAACTGAGAGCCTGGAAACAATGGTGTGTTTTTCTATCTGATCGGTGGTCTGTGCCATTAATGAGAACTCCTTCACCATTTCAGCGCCACAGGCATGCGTATCGGCAGTTTTAATCTACGGGGTAACGATCTAGTTTATAACGCATCAATTGTTACCAAGTCAACGGCTACACCACAGGCGGAGGTTTACAAACCTCTGGCGTTAGCTCTGAAAATGAGTTAAAATCCACCAAATCTTGAGGTGATGTCACACCGAAAAGTGCCAGCGGAGATACAGGCGAAATTCGATCATTTCCCCAATAATCTCTTTTTATTTGACACGTTAGCCGCAATTCTCTATACTCCATTGAACTAAAAGGATTTTCTTTTCGGCAAGTTTAAGGTCATGCACGGATTATCTAAGTGGAGAAGGGTGGATCGATAAACTGCCCCACACAGATTTATTAATCTTATTCCAGTTGGTTGTTCATGTAGAAAGGGTAAGCAAATGCGGGAGAGTTGGCCTTACCCCCTTGGAAACACTAACTGATTTCCAAAGGAGGAAGAGCGTTGTCCTATATACTTGATCAAGAACAGTTGGATGGCATTGAAGAGGTCTTGCAAAAGGACTTAATGGACTTGGGGCTAAAGTGCGTCATTCTCATTGATATGGCCGGTAACATCATTGCCAATTTAGACAATGGCCAGGTGGGGCATGATGTTTATTCTTTAGCTGCTCTTGCTGCTGGCAATTTCGGTGCTGTTTGCGCCATGGCGGCCATTATAGGAGAAGATGACTTCGCTTTGCTTTTCCATAAGGGAAAGAATGAGAATATTCATTTTAGCAAGGTGATGGACGATTTTTTACTGGTCACCATCTTCGGGAATGATGTCTCATTGGGCTATCTGCGTCTAAAAGTGGATGAATCCATCGGGAAGATCAGTACGATCTTCGAAAAGACAAAAAAGATTTAGCGACCGATTGTTTTCACCGCATCAGGCCCATGGTCACCCATAGCCCATTAAAACGAGGAAGCCTTCGTGGCGGTTATTCATATTCGCAAAAAAGAAGTTCAAATTAAAATTGTATATGTGGGTCCCGGCCGGGGCGGAAAGACCACTAACTTGGAGTATATATTTGGAAAAATTCGTCATCGTATCTTGTCCGACATGGTCAGTATCAAAACCCATGGGGATCGAACCCTCTTTTTCGATTTTTTGCCTTTTGAGCTAGGACAGATTCACGGTTATAAAATCAAGACACAGCTTTATACGGTCCCCGGGCAAGTTAAGTACAATGCTACACGTAAACTTGTTCTTAAAGGCGTGGATGGCGTGGTTTTTGTGGCAGATTCAATGGAGGTGATGCGCGAGAAAAATATCGCCGCACTAAAGAATCTGGAAGAGAACCTGGCGTTTTACAATATTGATATATATAATAGCTTCCCAATTGTACTGCAGTACAACAAACGCGATCTGGCTGAAAATGGCGTCCCCCTGTTGGACATCGATACCATGAACGATGACCTGAATTCAGAGCTAAAAGCACCCGTATTTGAAGCAAGCGCCGTTAAAGGGGACAACGTCATCACCACTGCCAAAAAAGCCATCTCAAATACGATAGTCTCACTACAGGATCAACTGGTATAGAGGAGGTCGGAATTGGATAATTCATCAAAAGAGAATCTGGCCAATGACATTGAAAATCAGCTCGACGATTTCTTCTCAGCAGATGAAACGTCGGGTCCCGCCGGAGCTGAACCCGCATCATTGGAAAAATTGAAATCCATGGTGCTGTCCATAGATTGGGAGATTACAGAGTCGTGCCTGACAGATTTGATTGATGAAACAGACACCCTTCTACCCCAGTATAAAAACGATCGTCTGTCCCATACCCTCTTGCGTATGCTAAAGGCTGTCAGCCGCTACATTCGGCGGCGACAAGCGCAATCCCATCCGGATGCGATCAAACGTGTTATGTCGGTATTTGCCAGTCTGGAAAAGCTTACAGGCAGCCTGCATCTGGAAGAGGAGACCCGAAAAGGGATCGTCGCAAAGGAAATCGCCGCTTTTAAAAAGCTCAAGGAACAGGTAGAACTCCAGCGTGGAGCGCCGGCGCGTTCGATACCCATGGCGGAAAGCGAAGGTGGATATGTGGATCGCGATAAATTCGAACAGGCCATGAGCGCCGTGGAAGCGCGACTCAAGTCTGAAGTTAAGGATCTTAAATTCCAATTGGAAGCGCTGCAAAAAGAATTGGATGAAATGCGCAGGGCTTGATGACAATTTCTCATTGCGCTATGGTCATTCAGTATCCAATGAGCAGATTTAGACCGGAGGAGAGGTCATCTAGTTCGTTGCGCTAAATCTGACACTGAAAACAGCGTTTGGATTCGAAGCGAGACGATAAATCCCTTCTGCTCACTCCCTCAAAATAGACGCCACATCACTGATTCCCGAGGTATTGGCTTGGCGGGCAAACCGATCCTCAATCAACCCGTCGATGTCTGCCGACGTTGTTAAGTTATACCGCAGCATTAAATCGGCCATCTGCTGCAACTCCTCCCGGACCGGCGTATACTGATCGAATACGATTCGCCCTTTGGGAGTATTCAACGCATATTCTACCAAGTCGACAGGCTGCCCCCAATACTGGCTGGCAATCACTGCCGCCTGAGAGAGATTGCGCTGCGCCCATAAACCAGAACGAACGGCGCCGTCCACCAGGTAACGGACAGTTTCTTCATCTTGTTGGATGAGCTGTTGCCGTACCAAAATGAGGTTGCAAATGAAACCCGGCCAGATCTTTTCTGCATAGAAAAGCAGGTCGGCGGTGCCTGATTTCAGCGTTTGTGCGGCAAACGGTTCACCGACGAAATAGGCATCCAATGCCCCTGAACTCAAGGCGGACGCCATGTCCGGCGGATTCATCTCGACGATGTCGATCTGCCCTGTCAATCCGGCTTCGGAAATGGCTCTCAAAAGACCAAGGTTGTGGCCCGAATACCGCATGGGAACGGCAATGGTCTTTCCGATCAAATTCGTAAGGGACGTTGCGCCAATCGCCTTTTGAACCACCAAGGTACTTTCATGCCGATTTCCGATGGATACAACTTTGACATCTTCACCCTGTTGCCGCAATACGATGGCGAGCGGCGCAATAATAAACGCAGCTTGAATTTCATTATTTCGCAGCGCTTCGGCCATCTCTGCAAAAGAAGCAAATTTTAACGCCTTGAACCTCACCTTCGCTTTCGTCTTCGCGCTGGCATAATCGAGCAAAGGGGCCGCCAGGTTGGTGATCACCGGCATATACCCCATGGTAATGGTTTTGCGATTGTCCGATTCCATGTTCAAATACCGGTGAAGCAAGCCGATGATGACCAGCCAGACCATGGCCAGAAAAACGATCTTTACCGGGTATGAGATCCGACGATGACCGGTTTGAAACCAATTAAACAGCATAGGGTACCCCCAGCATCAGGAATATCTCGCTGCGCAATCGGCTTAAATCCGCATCGCGTTCAAAATCGCGAGGCCTGGGGAAATCGAGTTTATGCATCAATTTGATGGACGAAGGGCGACCGCTCATGACCACGATGCGATCCCCCATAATCAGGGCATCGTCGATATCGTGGGTGACGACCAATGTGGTTTTCCGAATGAATTCATGCATATTCACAACTTCCTCCCGCATCTTCATATGGGTTAGGAAGTCAAGTCCGCTGAATGGTTCATCCATGATCAACATCTCGGGATTCACCGCCAAAGCGCGAGCGAGTTCCACACGGCGCTGCATTCCGCCCGAAAGCTGATGGGGATAGTAGGTATCGAAATCCTCCAGTTCCACCATTTCAAGATATTCGTTTATTCGCGCTTCTTTTTCTTCCTTATTTTTTAGCCGTCGCAACCCCAATCCAACATTTTCCGCAACGGTCATCCACGGGAACAAGCCGCTATGCTGAAAGACAAAAATGGATTCCGTCGATGACTCCTTAATGGTTTTCCCCCCGTGCAGAACCCTTCCGTGGGTGGGTTCATCAAATCCGGCAATAATTCTCAGCATCGTGGATTTGCCACAGCCGGACGGCCCGAGAATGCAAACCATTTCGCCATCCTCCACCTCCAGGTTTATATCCTTGAGCACCAATACAGCATCCCCTGAATGTTCATTGGGATCATAAATGCTGCGGGGTTTGGTTCTCCGGTTCATGAAGACTTTGGTCAAATTTTCTATCTTGATGATTCCCATGGGATCCTTTACCGGGCCGAACTTCCCCACTGGGCCGATTCAATCTGCCCTAATCTTTTCATCAATCCATCCAGTATCAGGCCGATAATGCCAATGATGATCATGCCATCCATGACATAGTCCATTCGCAGCGCATTACGCGCATCCAGTATCAGGTACCCCAGCCCTGACTGCACGGCAATCATCTCAGCAGCCACCACCACCAGCCAAGCAATGGTCACCGTAATGCGCAAAGCGGTGATCACTTCAGGCATGATAGCCGGAAAGATCACCTTCATCAGCGTCTCGAAACGGGTGAAATTAAAGTTCGCCGCAACCTGCAGATAGGTTGGATTGATATGATTGACCGCAATGGTGGTGGAAACCGCCAATGGAAAGAAGCTGGACAGAAATATAAGAAAAATCGCCGGCTGATCGCCAATACCGAACCACAGCATGGCCAGCGGAATCCATGCCAAAGGGGATATGGGACGAAGGAATTGAATCACCGGGTTGATCAACCAACGGGCAAACTGCAGACGGCCAAGCAAAATGCCAAGGGGGATCCCCAAAATAATGGCCAGATAGAAACCGGCGGTAACACGGAATAGGCTAGCCACGGTATGCCGAATCAGCGTGCCGTTCATCAGCAACTCATAAAGGCTCGATACCACGGTAATAGGATCCGGAAAGATATGGGAACTCCAGCCGCTGAAACGGGCAATAAAATCCCAAATCATCAAGATCAGCATAAAGGCGATGCTGCCGATCCAATAACGGCGTTTGCTATGCTCATCTTGATGGGTCTGATTTTCGGGTATGGGCGCCATAAGTATTAATATGAGTTGTAAATTAAATGGATACCGATCAACGTCAGCAAGAATATGAAGATTTCTTTTAAAATTCTATCGTTTATGACTCCAGCGATGCGAGGGCCAACCTGACCGCCGATAATGACGCCTGGGATCGCCCAGATCAATGTCGCCGTATCGGCCCTTCCCCCCATGGACAAATGAAAAACAGCGCCCAACACGCAAACGCCAAAAATAGTGGCGATGCTGGTGGCGATGGCAACGCCCATTTTTAGCGAGAGCCGGCTGCGCATCACAGGTACAAGCAGCTCACCGATACTGATGCTGAGCATCCCGCTTGCGACAGCCATCGAGCTGAAAATCCATCCATAGCGCCTGGCGGACCTTATATCTGCACGAGTACGGCCGTCGTCTTCATAGCGCTGATTGGCGGACACGAATATCAACGCCGTTGAAAGCGTCAATACGCCCAATATCAGTTCGAGGTAGAGTGGAGACAGGATTCGCGTCATCATGGCACCCACGGCAATCCCTGGAATGGTTAAAGCCAGCAAAAAAAGCATGAGGCGCAGGTCGATCTGTCGCTGTTGCAAAAAAGCCACGGTACCCGATCCCATTCCGGCGCATTGAATGATGAGAGACGTCACCACCGCTGTATCAGGTTTCAGATTAAACATGAAAATAAGAAAGGGCATCCACAGAATTCCACCCCCAATGCCGACCGTCGATACCACTGACGCGATGAGGATGCCAGCTGGCAATGCAAACCAACTATCCAACATCATGACGATCTACTGAATAGAATTTAAAACAAGCGACAAATTCGCGTAGCGTGTCCAGTTCCAATTTCATCCGATGAATGGATTGCCGAACGCCGTCCAGCTGATATGCATCGAGAGATTTCAGATCCAGTTGTTGCAGTGCATTGTCGATGTGATGATCGCCGTTATCGCACAAACCCTGAGACAGCAAAATGATCTCCTGAAGATTGCTCGCCATTTCATTGATGACGTGACCCAACTGCGCCAGCTCATTATCCGCATCGATGCGGATGGTTTGACTCAAATCACCCGCCGATATTTTCTCTGATAATCCAATCATATGCTGAAGCGGCTCGGTGATATGTTTGATAAACATGGTCAATACGATCAGCATCACCACCATTATGATGCCCACCATCAGGATCGCCTTGCTTCGCATTCGATCGATGGGAGCAAATATCTCCTTCTGATCGATGGGCTGGTCGCCTGCACGGTTGATGGTCTCCCAGATTTCATCCTTCAGGGCGCCGCCATGAAAATCCGCTAGAAATTCGATCCCCACCAAAACCGAAGCGAACCCAATCAGCAGGAAATAGATGATCATGGTGCGCTGAAGCGAATAGCGTGATTTGGCGCCCATTGGCCTCTCTTAATGCTCGTGAAAGTTCTTCCGGTGCCGCTAAGCGATCTCACCGTTGCATTAAATATCAATAATTTCTTTAGCAAGGTTGAGATATTGCCGCCCTGCCCTGCTCTCCTTATTGTATTGGAGCACGGGCATGCTCATGATCTGAGCCTCTCTAATTCGCGGATCCAGTTCGATAAGGGTCTCGTATGTCAATCCAGGATAAAGTTGCTTCAATTTGGTGTAGATCATTTTCGAGGCGGTGCTCTCCTTATCGAACATGGTGATCAGAATACGGGCGTCGAGGAAAGGATTGGTCTTGGCTTTGATCAATTCGATCAGTTTTAGAATTTGGTCTATGCCGTGGGTCGATAGATAATCGCATTGACTTGGAATAACAACTTTTTGCGCAGCCGTAAGAGCGTTGAGCGTGAAAAATTCTATGGATGGCGGCGTGTCGATGAGAATGTAATCAAATCGATCTATGATGGGAAGCAACCGGTCCTTGAGGATAAACTCAAAATTGGGTTCACCGAAGTATTTCTTATTGAGCAGAACCATACTCTTGTTTGATGGAAACAACCATAAATTCGGATACTTCGTCTCGATGGCCATTTTCATGACAGCATCCGCATCCCCGTTGAGCGCATCGTAAAAAGAAGTTTTCTCTTTGTATCCGAGGGAGATGGTGAGATTCGCCTGTACGTCAAAATCGATCAACAGAACCCGCTTTTCATGGAGTGCCATGGACAATCCCAGGTTCAGGCAGGTGGATGTCTTGGCGACCCCCCCTTTTTGATTGCTTACGGCGATGACATTCTCATGATCACATCGTTTGCGAGCAGCGCTGAGGTCATTGAACTTGATTTCCTCAACCCGCACGGGTTTGTACGCCTGGAAGACTTGCTGGCATTTTGTACAACGCGCGCTAAAGCTCTGTTCGTCGATTTTATTGTCGTCCACATCATATCGTGTCTGACAACTTGGGCAAACAATTACCATGAATATACCCTCTCGGAAGTGTTAGGCGATGCCGTTTTCAATCGCTTTCGGCAGCTGGGTTTCATCAGCGATGGTGGTGACTGTTCCCATCTCAATGGCGTTTTGTGTTAAATTAGGGTAAACGCAGCACTGCATATCTTGTGCAATGGTTACGCCGCCGCCATCCCTTATGGCGGCAAATCCTTCCGCACCGTCATCCCCCACCCCGGTCAGCATGACGCCAATGGTTTTCTTGTCGAATATTTCCGCTGCGGTTCTGAAAAGCTCGTTGAGCGGTTGCTCCGCAGGCTCGCCCACCGACATGCAGGGCTGCCCCTCTTCATTGCGTTCAATCCGCAAGGCCTTTTCGTTGGAGCAGACGTAGCAGACCCCCTGCTCAATGACTTGTCCGTCCTCGGCTGTCCGGATCTCCCATGGCGCATGTTCATTAAATTTATCAACGAACGCGGACAATATCTGCGGCGCGATTTCCTGTACGACAACAACGGCAGCCGGCAAATCGGAGGATAGACGGGACATCAACCGAATCACCGTATTGGGTCCGCTCAAACTCGTACCCAAAGCCACCAGATATTCTAACGGAGGGCGACGATCCTTTCCCTTCTTGTCTGAATGATATTTCTCCGGTTGAATGCGGACCCGCCGAATATTGCTGAAATTCACATTGCTGGCGATTTTGACACGATCTACGATCTGATGCCGGCTTTTATCCATATCTTCTGATATGGCACCGCTGGGTTTGGGGACAAAATCCACGACTCCAAGACGAAGCGCTTCGAAGGTTACGCCACCGTCACTGAACAGTGAGCTCAGCACCACCACCGGCACCGGCGATTCAATCATGATATGGCGAATAGCCGCCAGCCCATCCATCCGGGGCATATCAATATCCAATGTCACCACATCCGGCTTCAACTCTTTAATTTTATTGAGTCCATCCAATCCATCCTGGGCGGTTCCAACGATTTGCAGATTTGAATCGGATTCCAGAATCTCCATGATGGCCTTGCGCATGAACAAGGCGTCATCAACGATTAATGCTTTAATTGGGTCATTCATGGTAACATTTCGTCCATTCTTCAACAGGTTATTGCCAGGCAATCCGGGATTCCCCCGCCGCGTCGCTATAAGCAACAACGGATTAATATCTCTGCGACCTTATCCGGATTGTAGAGTTCGGTAATCAAACCTTCTTCAATGGCCGGCATAAAACTATGCGGCAAAATGCAATGATCCGGTTCAGGCGCGTAGATCTTTCCACCGGCCGCTTTTACTGCCTTAAGGCCATCCATACTCCCCACACTACCACCGGAAAGCAGCATCACAACCATACGGCCCTGGAAAATCTCCGCGGTGTTGGCCAGGACCCTATCAACCCGGTCCTTCTTATCTTCTTCGATGTCTCCTTTTCCGGAACGCAACATCAGTCGTCCCTCATCGATTCCAAACCACAGGTGCTCTCCACTGGTACCGATGCAGCAGCGCCCCGATTTTAGAATCATTTTATCCTGCAGTGGAATGATCTCAAATCGACTGCGCGCATTCAGATAGGAGCACAGGGTCGGTGCAAATGGCGGTGGAACGGATTGAAGGGAAAGAACGCCTGTATCGGTGGCGTTCGGCAGTGCGGTGAGCAGATTGACCATCTCTAAATATCCGCCGGCCCCTGAATTGACGATCAACAGATTTTCACATGGCAGCTGGTTTTCCACCTGGATAAACTTAGATGGATTGAGCTTTGGGCATCTCATCAATTGAAATTGCTTCATGTTGGCCTTTGCCGCCTTGTGTACCCGATCAACAATCTTTTGCTGTTGTTGTACAATGTTGCTGCTTTTTACCGGTTTGCTCATGAAATCGACAGCGCCGAGGTTAAGAAATGAAAGCAATGTATCATATGATGATGGCAGCAAATTGCTCATGATAATCACCGGGCACGGGCTGCTGATCATAATGTGCTTTAATGCCGTACTGCCGTCCATGACGGGCATGTTGACATCCAAGGTGATCAAATCCGGTGACAGGCGCTTCATTTTTTCGAGGGCATCTTCACCATTTTTTGCCGTTCCAACCACATCGATGGATGGATCCGCCGTCAACATGCTGGTCAGAATCTTTGACATGATGGGGGAATCATCAACAATCAGCACCCTTAAGGACTCTGCCTCCGGTAAAGCCAGTTCCTCCTCTTCGGCTTTGCTCGCCGCTTTATCAAGCGCCCTTTCATCGGCTTGCCGAGCGGCCTCCATCAGCAAAAATTGACACGGCTCTTTTATGGTCGGATTGGCGGTTGGCGGGGCCTCCATGGTTTCAAACTGCCCACTCGGCCAGCCCAGAATCGTGAAAAATGCTTTGATCCCCGCATGGGTCCCGCACTCAGCGTGAACAATATTGCCATCCTCAATATAGATGGTTCCCTGATCATTGTCCTGGGTAACGCGGATAGAGAGACTCGCTCCGGCAAGGCAGCACATTTGAATGATATCGGTAATCTGGATATTGCGCAATGTACCTGCAAAGCCGCCATTGTCCTGCTTCTGAGCGCTGTCATTTGAATGATCGGTCATGTCAATTGTGCTCTCCGCCTTTTACATCACGTTGCCGAATTCCACCCGAAGTTAGGATACGATCGCTTTTGTCTTGGAGGTGTGCTGATTCAAAGAGATTTGAACCAATTCAAATACATCTAAGATCAAGGAGATGCTGCCATCACCCAAAACGGTGGCACCGGAAAAACCGCTCTTCTCCTGTAGATAATCTTCAAGCGGCTTGATGACCACCTCCTGCCGCCCCTTGAGTTCGTCCACTACAAAGCCGACTTGTTTCGTACCGGTGTTGATGATTACGACAAACAAGTCCTGTTGGCTGCGGACAGCGTCCCTGTCTCCCATTCGAAACACCTCGTGCAAACGAATGAGGGGAACCGCATTTTCGCGTAAATAGTAAACTTCAACACCTTCAATGGATGAAATCTCGTCATTGGGTACCCGTAGGGTCTCATCAACCGTTGAAAGAGGAATGGTGAAAATCTCATCCGCTACCCGGACCAGCAGGGCGGGTATGATGGCCAACGTCAACGGGATCTTGATGCGAAACCGCGCTCCGGTGCCTGCTGAGCTGTAAATATCGATGGTGCCGTTGATTTTCTCGATATTTTCTTTGACCACGTCCATGCCGACGCCCCGGCCGGATGTATGGGTGACCTCCGCCGCTGTTGAAAATCCCGGACGCATGATGAAGGTTAGAAGCTCCTCATCTCTGAGTTCGGTGGCTTCTTCAGAGGTAATCAACTCCTTTTCAAGGGCGCGATTCCTGATCTGTGCGGTGTCAATACCTCGCCCGTCGTCGCTGATCTCGATGACAACATAGTTGCTTTCCGGGTAAGCCTCCATTCGGATAGTACCGGTCTCATCTTTTCCTTTTTGTTTTCGCTCATCAGTATCTTCGATACCGTGATCCACGGCATTGCGGATGATGTGAATCAATGGATCGGCCAGTTGCTCGATCACTTTTTTATCCAATTCGGTGTCCTCACCATAAATTTCCAAATTGACCTTTTTGTCGGTCGTCCGCACCAGATCATGCACAACACGCGGGTAGCGGCTGAAAAGTTGGGCAATCGGAAGCATACGGACTTTCATCACATTTTCCTGAAGCTCCGATGTCACACGCCCCAGGCTTGCGGTTGCCTCGTTGATCCGATTGGTAATGGCCTTGAACACTTGCATCTCCCGGCCATCCAATTTTCGGGACTGTTTGAGCATCGTTTGCAGTTCACGCATTTCAGCAAACAACTGATGAAAGCCGGATCGACTCACGACCAATTCACCCACTTGGTTCATCAAAGCATCGATTTTCGTTGAATCCACCCGAATGCTCTGCTTCAGCATGCGATCGCGGAACTTATCGGACTGTCTGCGACCGATACTGTATCGCTTCTGTGGTTCGGCCGATTCGGCACGCTGCAGGGGCATACGCTTCGGCCGCCTAACCGGAGCAGCAGGCCTCTGTTCAGGCAGTTGGATATCATCTTCGAGTGGCGCTTTCTTCCCTGAGCCTGAAAATAACATGGATTCAACATCATCCATATCCATTAATGTTTCGTCCGTATCGCGGTCCGTTACAGCATCTTTACTATCATCTGCCGATGAAGCGGATTCGGCGTTGTTTTCCGAGAACAAGTTGTTCTCTATCTCCTCATGAAAATACTGCTTAACCGTATCGCTCGAGAAGCCCAGACGAGAATCAAACGCGCTGGCCAATTGATCCAGAAGCATGTCATCGTCATCCATCAACTCTAGGGGCTCGAGTTCGATTGGTGCGCCGCTATCCGTAATATCGTCCAAGGTGATGGAGTCGAAATTCGGTTTCAGCTCCATTCCGAGCGCCTTGGTAAAATCATCCGTATCGGTTGGCGTGTCTGCCACCGGTTCGGACGGGTCATCAACTGCATCTGATACGGAACGCAAATTGCTGAAAAAGCTTTTCGCCTTCTTGATATTCGCCGACATGACCTCGGTTCCAAACGTATCGATATCAACCGCTTCTCCCGAAACATGGGCATCTATCGTCTCATCGATTATCTGAAGCCATCGTTCATACACATCCCTGAGTTCGTCATACTCCATGTAATTGGCGGAAGCATGCAGCCTGCTCAGTTGCGCCTTGCAGCGCATTAAACTTTCTTGTAACGATTCTCCGTCACGCAATTGATCCGATTCATCATTCAGGGCTTTGAGTCCTGTGTTCAACTGCTCCAAAAATATCGAAAACAACTCGTGGTCGTATTCCTCGCCGTAGATTGCGCCGGTCTCATCTTCAATGACGAGCTTTTCGACGACTTCCGCTCCTTTGGATGCATCGTCGCTATCGACGATCAACGCATCCAGCCGGGTCAATAAGTCATCAATGTCCGATTCCTCTGCCTTATTTTGTTCTAGTTCGCTGACCAATGCACCGATGCGATCGTTACACCCCATCAGAAGGTCGATTACAACGTTATCGACGCTGCGCTCCTTCCGTCGCAAAAGATCCAGCAGACTCTCAAGCTCATGGGCCAGTTTAGCGATTCTGACCATCCCCAAATACTCGGACGATCCTTTGATGGTGTGGACCGATCGGAAAATGTCATTTAATGTATCCACATCATCCGGTTGCTGCTCCAATCGCAGCAGGTTGCCCTCCGTCTCTTCAAGATGCTCGCCAGTCTCGGCGATAAAATCTTGAAGCAGCCCCTGATCGGCATCCGCGGTTGCGCTTTCCGGAATTTCCCCCGGCTCGGGCGCTTCAACCTGGGGCACATCGGCTGCCTCGTGCGCTGCCGGGTCAGCTTGCCCGACAGCCATACCGTCGGCTTCCAAAGCTTCGTCAACCGGAGTTTGTTCCGGCTCGGGCGCTTCGAATACCTCCGGTTCATCCGGCCCGGCAGCCTGACCGCCGGCCTCCGGCGTATCGCCTGCCTGACCTTCCTCAGACTCGGGTGCTTCGGCCTGCGGCTCATCGACAGCCCCTGACGGTCCCGGTTCACGGTGCCCAATAATCGGATCAAATGATACCTTGGGGAACAGCGCCATTGCACGCTCAATATTGGCCACCATGGTCTGGCTGGCAAATGCCGCCAAGTCCACCGTATCACCTGCTTTTAACGATGCAATCGCTTCGTCGACCGACTGGCTCCACTTTTCATACAACCCTTTCAGCTCGTCGTAGCCCATGTAGTTCGATGACGATCGCAGCGTTCCCAGCCGATCCGAGCTGGTCTCCAGTATCGCTGCACCATCATCTGCACTGCTTAATTGTTCAGCATCCCGGGCCAGTCCGGACAAGCCGTCTTTAAGCTGTTCGACAAAGATCCCAAACAACTCTTCGTCATACTCGTCCTCGTCGTAACCTTCGGCCTCCACTGCTGCGGACTCCTCCGCTGCCGGCTCCTGCTCCTCGCTGGCCTCCTTCAAACGCGTTACCAAATCTTCAATGGCGGACCGCTCTTCTTCGTGTTGGTCAAGCTCCTCCACCAAAACGCCAATGCGATCATTGCAGCCCATCAACAGATCGATCACACCGCTGCTTACGCGACGCTCGCCCCGGCGCATCAACTCCAAAAGACTCTCCAGTGTGTGCGATAGCTCGGCCACCCGCGACAATCCCAGATACTCGGACGAACCTTTGATCGTATGAATCGATCTAAATATCCTGTTTAACGTATCAGCATCATCCGGTTGCTGCTCCAATCGCAGTAGATTGCGCTCCGTCTCTTCAAGATGCTCGCCGGTCTCGGTGATAAAATCTTGAAGCAGCGATTTGTCACTCATGATGCTCTCCTTCTAGTGGCATCGCACGCCACGCCATGTTGTTGGGTTTGAAGTGCGCTGGTGTCTTGCCTATACGGTTTATGAAAGCGCACTAACCGTCCCGGAGCAGTGTCGCGCTTCGGCTTAGGCCCCACTGTTAATCAAGTCGATGATCTCCTTGGCATTATGCTTATTCACATAGCCTCTGGCCCCAAGCCTTTTTGCATCTTCGCTATATTTATCTTCATCCAGATTGGATAGGAATATAATCTGGGCGTTTTTATCGTATGCAAGGATCTCTTTGGCTGCTGCAAATCCATCCATCTCACGCATGGTTATATCCATCGTAACCAGGTCCGGATTCAGGTCTTTATACTTTTCAACGGCATCTATGCCGTTCTTGGCTTCGCCGACGACTTGATGCTTTCCACCTTCAAGCGTTTTCCTGATCATCTTCCGCATGATTGAAGAATCATCTACAATCAGTATTCTCTTTCCCATACAAGCTCACCTATGAAGGATTATTTACGGCCCACAACTTGAAAAAAGACAGTGCCCACCCAAACTTATGGATACTGAACACGGATTTGCGATGCCGCCTTTTACAGGCGCTCACTGTGTGATCGCCTTTTGTTTTCTCATTGCGCTGACTTTTTTAAATTCGTCGACCAACAGGATCTTGTTGAAGTCAAGAATGGCCATCAGCTTATTTTCCTGTTTGCAGACGCCGCGGATGTAGTCGCTCTTCAGTCCGGAGACCACCATATCCGGTGCAGGTTTGATACTGTTGGCCGGAACTTTAACCACACGGGTTACAAAATCGACCACGAATCCTGTCACGCGATCGCCGATGTTTAAAATAATGATCCAGACAGCTTCTTGCTCAACGGATTTTTTCTCGGACAGCTTCAATCGTTTTCTCAGGTCTATAATCGGGATGATATTGCCGCGCAGGTTAACAACACCTTCGATAAAATCAGGAGAATCCGGTATGGGGGTAATCGTGATGTCCTTGATAATTTCCTGGACCATTAAAATATCGACGCCGAAAAGTTCCTCTGCAACGCCAAAACCGACCATCTGCAGAAGATCTTCCGCCGAGTCTGTATTCGGTGCTACCTTGGCAATGGCATCTTCCATATATTCTTCTCCTTTAGCGAGTGTGAGATTTCACGTAGGCTGTAATCGCACCGGCCAACTGTTTGTCGCTGACCAAAAATTCAACATCATACATATTCGCAGCCGCCATAGGCGTTTCTTTGAACAGGCAGCTTCGGGGATCCTGAATAAAGGCTGAACCGCCGTTATTGATGATTTCTCCCAACCCCTGGAGACCATCATCACATTTACCGGTAAGGATAACGCCCGCGGCGTTTTCATGCAGAAGCCGCGCCGCCTCGGCCATGATGCCGTCAATGGTGCCATTACCGTTGGATCCCGAGACCGTTGTGACAACCTTTAATTTCAAATTGTTTTGATCTTGCTCGAGGGAAAGCTGTTCAGTCGAAGCTAAAATATAACACGTACCGCCTTGCAGCATCGTGCCGTCCACAGCACGTTGAACATTGATTTTACTGCAGTCATTTAAATAACGTGCGAATGCATCCAGATGGTTCGGTGCCTGTTGCATGACAGCGACATATGCAGCGGGCAGCTCTTTGCGCAATCGGGGAATAACATTCAGCAATGCCCCATATCCTCCCTCGGAAGCGCCTAATACGAGTACACATTGACACGCGTTGATTTCTTCTGCCCCATTGTCCGGCGTTTTCTCTTTTGAAGCCCTTCTAAGATAGCGGACGGACTCGATCTGCACCTGGGCAACCAGGTCAATCTTCCTTAAGATTTCTTCTTGTTGAGATTTTAAATCTCCCCCCCTGACCTGACTAGGTTTGGGGAGGAAATCGATGGCGCCATATTTTAGAGAATCAAAGGTCTCGGATGCCCCCTCCTGGGTTAGCGCACTGATCATTACGGTGGGCGTCGGATTGCCGATCATGATATGTTTCAATGTGGTCAATCCATCCATGACGGGCATGTTAATATCCAACGTGATCACATCCGGTTTGCACTCTCTCAATTTTTCAAGCGCCTCTTTACCGTGCGCAGCTTCACCGACAACGGTTTTGCTCTCATCGGAATTGATAATATCGCACAGTACCCGCCTTATGATTCTCGAATCATCCACCACCAACACCTTCAGTGGATCTACACTATGGTCATCCGGTGACGCCCCTTGGCTTTCTAAAGCGGCCTGGACGGTCTTGCCTTTGGATTTGTCGACGAGCGAAACCACTAATGCCTCACGGCAAACTTGGCAGGAAAAATTGTACGTATTGCCGGTAATTTGCTTTTGGTCAATATCGTTTCGCGTGCCGCATTCTTCACAGAACAGAATCATCTTCAAACTCCCGATATTACCTTGCAAACATTAATTTGCGCGGCGCAATCATCGGTACTCAAGTTACCATTACAATTAGTGAGAAAACCAACCCTCCACATTAGGTACTGTATCGGCAAACGCTGCCCGTAACTTTAACCCCCCAATCGCCAACAGGCAACAAAGAGAATGTTGAGCTGCCCCATTTTGGCTACAAAGCCGGGGCAATCCGGAAAATAAGGCCCTCCCAACATACCGAGTCGATAAGAATTTAGAACGTTGCTTATTTAAAACTAGGCGGGTGCTTTTTGCTTTCAAATGCCGTTTCATTCTATTCCGTAGCCGCTCAGGCCAATATCTGTTGTGTGACATCCAGCCGCTATCCCAGCCTCAGTTCAATCCCAGATCTTCTGCTGTATGCAATGCCGGGTCACCGCTATCTTGCGGTCGATGCGATCGTAAGTCGCCCAATGGGAGAGCGACCTGCAATCCCTTCCTCAGGTCGATGGAACAAGACACGCCGCACTTGCTGCGCTGCAACCAAATGAGGGCCATCGGTCTGAAGATCTGGGAAGCACCCATCGCATTAGGCACGCATTTATTGATTTTGTCTAAAAAATCTAATGATATATAACAGCAAGCCAAACGATAAAGTCAAGGCTAAAATCAAAATAATCCTCCGCATTTAGAGAATATCGGTCCATGGGAATCATCTTCAGATGCCCCTGAAAAAGCAGCGCTTTAGGGGCGAAGCCAATTCAAGCGAAATGTTCAGCGGTGGGATATGAGCGAAGTGCTTTAAAAGGGTTACGCTTGATATGGACGATGGCCAGCGGTAATTCCGGCGATTGAGGGTTTGTATGTAATTATCTGTTTTATTTTACCTTTTTGATCTGTCACGTGGAACTGCCCACCTCGTCCAATTTTCGAAGCCCCTCCATGAGCAATTCCATAAACATACCCAATTCCGGCAGTCCCATATCGTCTTTATCGAGACCAGGTGCAAAATGAAATCTCCCCTCCTTCTCACCCAGAATTGAGAAGAAGGCGGATTTTCCAATCTCTTCACCGTATTGCGCGCTGATAATGCTGCCTCCCCTAAAGGACAATGAAGCGGGTCCTTTTTGGAGATTAAGTTTTAGCACCCCGGTTTTCTGGTTGTAATTGAGTGTCTGAAACAGCTCCACCGGAGGCATTTGTGACAGCGTCCCCGTCATACCCGATGAGAATTCCTTAGATATTAGAATATTGGATTGAGTCAATCGCCTGGATAACAGGCGTGCGAAATACATCTGCAGAGACGGAAAACGGTTGAGTACCTTTAAAAAATCCTGCCCGCGTATGTAAAGAAGCGTCGTCGGTTCCAATACCTTTATGGTGGCGCCGACCGGGTCCCCGCTAATCAGGCTCATTTCCCCGAACACTTCGCCATTGCGCAATTTGGTGATACTGATCCCATCCTGATCAACCACATCAACTTGCCCGGATAGAATAATATAAAGATTTTTTCCCGGATCGCCTTTACGGATAATAACGTCGTTTGGCACATGCTTTCTCAACCTGAGCATGGAAACCAAATCTTTGAGGTTATTTTCGTTTAAGGTTCTGAAAATCGAAAAATTACTCAACAATGCGGCAATGGTATGCACATCCGTACTGTGTTCCCGAATATCCTCCGCCAATGCGATGGACGAGCCTTTCTTATGCTCAACCTTGATGGCACCGTTACACTGTCCGCAAGAGATCACCCGGTCCGGGATGCGGTCGACCCTTTCATGCTCGACCAAAACTCTGGTCAGATCGGCAACCAGTGTTCTGCATTCTCGCCTCTGAAAAGGAAGATCAATGATGGCCGTAGAGATAAACTTGCTTCCCTTATTGTGCTCCAACAACAAGGCATTTCCGGAAATTTTGAATTCATCGCCTTTTTTGTAGTAGGGGCACTTTCGTACGTCCACAACTTTGAAAATCGCTTCCGAAAAACCCATCTTTTATATGGCCTCCGCCTTCATCATCACACCTGCCCTTGGCAGCGTAAAAATCAATTCAGATCGACTAAATCGATATGCTAACGCGCAATTTTCGAATACTCCGGGCAGTTCGAAACCACCCTGGCAACCGTACTCCCGTGGCTGCCAACGGCAAACCGGAAATACCCCGGGCCATCGGCGGTACTGCGATATTCACCTCTTCAGGCCCATAGCGTCCCTTCGCAGGTGGCCCATCACGAAGCAAGATCATAACAACTTAGCGATGAAGGTGCAACGATTCACTTATCGTGACCATTTAGGTAAGGAGCGAATTGGGGGGCGTCTAATTTTCAGAGGCTTTCAGTCAAAAAGGCGATTGGTTTGCGAAGGGAGGAAATTTCTGTTGGCGGCAAGAATAATTTGCCTGTGGGAGGGGCTGCCAATTTTTAAAAAGCGCACCCATGCTTCACACCCATCCATTTTTTCAAATTGAAGCCGAACTCCCACAGGTCAAACTATTGCAATCCATTTATTAAAGGTCGTTTTCAGTAGCGCTTGAATCCATTGCCGATGTTGAATGGCATCTATAGAAGAAGCACTTTTTGTGCCGAAAATCTGGATTTTCCTATTTATTTTCCCTTATATTACAGAATGTTAAGAGCGTGGAATTTTCCATTTCCGTAAAGGCGATCACGATCCGCGTCAATTTGACATAGCGAAAAGGGAATATTAATGCATAGCCCCTGAATTTACACATCTTATAAAGTACGTCATTTTGACGTATCCCAACGCCATTTTGTCGCTATTCTGGATTGGAATCGTAGGTTTTTAGCTTGCGCTGGAGGGTTCTCAAGCCGATACCCAGAAGCTTTGCCGCATGGGTTCGATTACCATTTGTGATTTCAAGGGCCTTTTCAATATGCTGTCTTTGAACATCCGCGAGCCTGGGAAAGGTCTTCCGATCAAAAGGTGCCGTTTCCTGTGTCTGCATTCCGATATTTTGGATCGAGGCCAAGCGCAGCGCTGTGGTTTGTTCCACCAAAAGCGCGGATGCAACGATGTGCTCCAGTTCACGTACATTCCCCGGAAAGTCATATTTTATCAGCATATCTGCTAACGACGGCGAAATTTCTTGAATATCCTTATTGTTGAGTCGGGCATGCTTCCGCAAAAAATAATAGGCCAGCGGCATAATATCTTTCGGGCGCCGCCGCAACGGGGGAATATGGATGTGGTACTCATTCAATCTGAAATAAAGGTCGCCCCGAAAATCGCCCGCTCTAACAATCTTTTCCAAATCTCGATTTGATGCGGACATGATTCTCAGATCCACATTGACCTTTTCGGTACTTCCCAACCTGTAGAACTCTTTTTCTTCTATGACCTGCAGCAGTTTTCCCTGAATAGGATAAGCCAACTCCGTTATTTCATCCAGGAAAAGAGTCCCGCCCTGTGCTGTTTCAAAAAATCCCTTTCTGTCGGAGACAGCTCCGGTATAGGCCCCCCTGGCATGTCCGAAAAAATCATTTTCAAAAAGATTTTGGCTAAAGGTCGGCATATTCACAACCACAAAGGGTCCTTTGGACCGCAAACTCAGATCATGTAGAATACGGGCCAGCATCCCTTTGCCGACACCGGTCTCTCCTGTAATCATTACATTATAATCACTATGCGCACATGTCTCGGCCTGATGGAAAACCAAAGCCATGCTTTCATCTTCTGCCACCATCTGCTTAAACGCTTCGGGATGCTTCAAGTCAGAGAAGGACTGCGGCCGTTCGAACAACGCCATGCCCTGCTTTAGCTGATACCGCTCCAATGCATGTTGAACGGCAAGGGTGGTCCGTTTGACCTGCAACGGTTTTACGAGATAGTCGTAGGCGCCAAACCGAATGGCCTGAACGGCAGTCCCCACATCATCCACTGCAGTGAGAATAATGCATTCCGTCGCTGGAGACCGTTGCTTGATCTGCTTTAATACCTCCATCCCATCCAGATGCGGCATAATCAGGTCCAATAGCGCCAGATGGTAATTGTTTTTACGCACCAAATCCAAAACCTGTCGACTGTCCGAGACCATGGTGGGATCCGGCAGCCCGGCGCTTAATAGTGCAGCGCGTATGCTGAACAGCAGCCCCTCATCATCGTCAACGATGAGAATGGGAGAATTATTCGGTTGATTTTCCATTCAAATTTTCTTTTACGATTTGGATAAACTCATCCATGATCAGTGGCTTGGTCAGTATTTGACCAAATCCCATGCGCGTCGCTTCGTATAAATTGGGATGATCCGGAAATCCGGTTACGATGATCACCTTCATCAAATCAAGGCCTAACTCGTTTTTAATGGCCCGGCACACCCCCAAACCATCCATTTCCGGCATGAACATATCCAGCACCAGCAAGTCCGGTGGATGACTTCCCATGCGAATCAACGCCTCCGCCCCGTTGGCGTAATCTTCAACCACACAATTTTCGGTTCTGGCCATGGCGCGTAAAATCATCTCTCTGAAATCGGCATCATCATCCACCACCATGATTTTATATGGCTTTTGTCTTGGACCAATGGGCAAAGTGATGAAAAATGTGGTTCCCTGTCCCGGTAGCGTTTTAAACGTGATATCTCCGTCGTGCGCTTTTACGAGATTATACGTCACGGAAAGGCCAAGCCCGGTGCCTCCTGAGGCCTGTCGGTCTGTGACAAATGGATCGAAGATCTTCTCGGCGACTTTAGGATTTACACCACGCCCATTATCGCTTACTTCAATGATGATATCTTTGTCTCTCTCATTAAATCGGGTCGTAATGTGCACCTTTCCATGGTCATGGTCGATTGACTCCAGTGCGTTAATGATCAGATTCAGGACCACCTGCTCCAGATTCTGAAGATTGGCATGCAGTATTGGCAGATCCGACGCCAAGTTCATATGCATTGTGGTCCGGCTT